>NZ_KK082668.1:288754-336169 GCF_000599605.1 Prevotella sp. HJM029
ATTGCCAATGTTCCTATTCATGAAACGGAGAATATGTTTGATGTGGTGGGTCAGTTGCAGGTTCCCTATATCTTAATGTCGGTGAAATCGAATCTCAACGACATGATACTTTCATTTGCAAAGGAAGTGCAACAATTACGTGAACGAGGGGTGAAAGATATTATTCTTGACCCGGGTTTTGGCTTTGGAAAGGACTTACAGCAGAATTATGCTGTGCTCAATGGGGTGGAAGAGCTGCATGCTTTGGAACTTCCTTTACTAATAGGTGTGTCGCGTAAACGTATGATTTACCAGTTAGTGGGTGGCGATGCGTCGACCGCTTTGAATGGAACGACGGCCATCCATGCCGCAAGTTTGATGAAAGGAGCTAACATTTTGCGGGTGCACGACGTAGCTGAAGCTGTGGAAACGGTGAAGATTAGTTTAGCAATGCAACAAAGTTTGTCAAGTGGAGAATGAATAAAAATGTGAGGATGGTGAGTAAAACGGAGACATATTTTGTGTAGATAGTATTTGGAATAGGGATTATCATTTCGCAGAAATAGGCTCTGTCGTGGGTGGAAATAGATTAAAATAGGATATAAAACAACTTGAAAAATTAGTTTTACGATGCCTTTTGATTTTGGAATTAAGGATGTCATAGATATTGTTTTAGTAGCGTTGTTGCTCTATTACATTTATCGTTTGATGAAAGAAAGTCGCTCGTTGAATATCTTTATAGGTGTCATCGTGTTTGTTTTAGTTTGGCTTTTTGTCAGCCAAGTACTTGAAATGCGACTTTTAGGTGCTATTCTTGATAAGTTGGTAGGTGTAGGTGCTTTAGCATTGATTGTGCTCTTCCAAGAAGAGATTCGTCGTTTTCTGTATTCTTTAGGTGCACGTCAGCAGTTTAAACGCTTGGCACGGTTATTTGAAGGGCACAAGAAAGCGCGACAAAGTGAAGAGACACGCCAGATGATAGTGCCTATTGTGTTGGCTTGTATGAGTATGGGTAAGGAGAAAGTAGGCGCACTAATAGTCATCGAACGAGCCTCTCCACTTGATGATATTGTAGATACGGGCGATAGAATCGATGCCAATATTAATCAAAGGCTCATTGAAAACATCTTTTTCAAGAACTCTCCGTTACATGATGGCGCAATGATTATCTCGCAAAAACGTATTAAAGCTGCTGGATGTATTTTGCCTGTGAGCCACGATTTGAATATTCCGAAGGAATTAGGTTTGCGGCATCGTGCGGCAATGGGTATTAGTCAGGATAGCGATGCAATAGCTATTGTGGTGAGTGAAGAGACAGGTCGTATCAGTATTGCTATGGGAGGACAGTTCTATCTGCGTCTGTCTGCGGAAGCATTAGAACAGATTTTAACGACAGAATTATCTTGATTTTTAGTTTTTTTAAATTGCTTATCCAACAACGTTCAATAAAATTCACTAAATTTGCAAAGTAGAAATGGCAATTTTAAGTGTTGCTATGATAACAAGAACATGTGAAATATTTTATAAGCAATATAAAAAATGGAATTATTACAGCAGATTGTAGCGCGCGCAAAGGCTGATAAACAGCGCATTGTGCTTCCAGAAGCAGAAGAGGAACGCACGCTTCGTGCAGCTGATTGTGCATTGGCTGACGACTTAGCCGATATTATTTTAATCGGTAATCCAACGAAAATCCAACAGCTTGCAGCACAATGGGGCCTGCAAAACATCGGGAAAGGAACCGTTATTGATCCTCAAAACAATCCTAAAAGTGAAGAGTATGCTGCACTTTTATGTGAACTTCGTAAGAAGAAGGGGATGACTTTGGAGCAAGCACGCCAATTGGTTACCACGAATAATCTTTATTTAGGTTGCATGATTATTAAGACAAATGGTGCCGATGGACAGATAAGTGGGGCGTTAAGCACCACGGCTGAGACGTTAAGACCTGCTCTTCAGATTATCAAATGCCGCCCAGGTATTACGTGTATCAGTGGTGGTTTGCTCTTAGTTACCACACAAAAGCAATATGGAAACGATGGCGTTGTGTTCATGGGTGACGTGGCTGTGACGCCAGTTCCCGATGCAAATCAATTGGCTCAGATAGCTATTTGTACGGCAGAGACTGCAAAATGTGTAGCAGGTTTTGATGATCCGCGTGTGGCTATGTTGAGCTTTTCAACAAAGGGAAGTGCCTCTCATGAGGTAGTGGATAAGGTTGTTGAAGCAACAAAGATAGCAAAGACGTTAGATCCGACGTTAGATATCGACGGTGAATTGCAGACAGATGCTGCTTTAGTGCCGTCCGTTGCGGCAACAAAAGCACCGGGTAGCGCGATTGCTGGTAGGGCAAATGTGCTTGTTGTGCCCAATCTTGAGGTTGGAAACATTGCCTATAAGCTCGTACAACGCTTGGGAAATGCCAAAGCTATCGGCCCGATTTTACAAGGAATTGCACGTCCTGTGAACGATTTAAGTCGTGGATGTTCGGTAGAAGACATTTATTATATGATTGCTATCACAGCTTGTCAGGCGCAAGAAGCAAAGAATAATTAGGAGGAAAAGGTTTGGAGTGGAGCATCATTTGCTACACAAAAGGTCTGAAAAGTAATTCAAATTCAACATATCACATATCACATTAAATCCACTTATGAACGTATTAGTCTTAAATTGTGGGAGCAGTTCTATCAAGTATAAGCTCTACAACATGGACAATGAGTCGGTGTTGGCACAAGGAGGTGTCGAGAGAATTGGCATAGATAATGCCTTTATCAAGGTGAAATTGCCCAATGGTGAGAAGAAAACTATTATGGCTGACCTGCCTACCCATAAGGAAGGCGTTGGCCTTGTGTTTGATTGTTTGCTCAATCCAACGTTTGGTGCTATCAAAAGTCTTGATGAAATAGATGCCGTAGGCCATCGTATCGTGCAAGGAGGTGATATCTATACGGAGAGTGTTATTTGCACTCCGCAGGTTGAAAAGGATATAGAAAGCCTCTGTGATCTTGCACCTGTGCACAATGCTGGGCATTTAAAAGGCATTAAAGCCGTGGATGAGTTGATGCCTAACACACCACAAGTGTGTGTGTTTGACAATGCTTTCCATAGCACCATGCCCGATTATGCTTATCTGTATGCCATCCCTTACAACCTTTATGAGCAATACCATGTGCGTCGTTATGGCTTCCATGGCACCTCACATCGTTATGTATCGCAGCGCGTTTGCGAAATCTTAGGCTTGGATAGTCACCATTCTAAGATCATAACTTGCCACATAGGCAACGGTGCAAGCGTAGCAGCTGTGCGCAATGGAAAGGTAATTGACACCTCAATGGGGCTCACTCCGTTGGCTGGTTTGATGATGGGTACGCGCTGTGGTGATATAGATCCGTCGGCAGTTACTTATCTTATGAGGAAGCTAAACATGACACCTCACGAGATGTCTGAGTATCTAAACAAGAAGAGTGGCGTGGTAGGAATTACCGGAATTTCAAGCGATATGCGCGATATAGAGCAAGCCGCTAAAGATGGAAATGAGCGTGCTTTGCTGGCGATGAAGATGTATGACTATCGCATTAAGAAATATATTGGTGCTTATGCTGCAGCACTTGGCGGTGTAGATGCCATTGTCTTTACGGCCGGTGTGGGCGAGAATCAAACGGGAACACGTGAGAAAGCCTGTGCAGGTCTTGAGTATATGGGTATTAAGATCGATGTAGAAAAGAATGCAACCATTCATGGTGAGGAAGCCATCATTTCTACTCCTGACAGCAAAGTGAAAGTTGTTGTTGTACCTACTGATGAAGAAATCGTTATTGCGCGCGACACAAAGTCGCTCGTTACGCAATAAATAGCGGTAACTTTATGGTTAACAGTTCTGTAAAAGGGTGAGCATTGCGCAAGCAGTGTCCGCCCTTTTGCTTTCTTTTATAACGGGTTTCAGGATGAGAAACCCATCACATGACAAGCTATGATAGATGAAATTCTCCAATATAATCAGCAGTTTGTAGCCGCGAAAGGTTACGAAAAGTATATCACTTCCAAATATCCCGACAAGCATTTGGCTGTGCTTTCGTGCATGGATACGCGTTTAACCGAGCTGCTTCCGGCCGCTTTAGGTCTCAAAAATGGCGATGCTAAGTTCATTAAGAATGCCGGAGGCTTGGTCATTTCGCCTTTCGATTCGGCCATGCGCAGCCTCATTGTAGCTATTTTTGAGTTGGGAGTGAATGAGATTATGGTGGTGGCTCATTCAGAATGTGGTGCCTGTCACATGCACTATGACGCATTTCATGCACACATGAAAGCACGAGGTATTGCCGATTCTACGTTGGAAACCATTCGCCGAAGTGGCATAAACCTCAACGAATGGTTGGAAGGTTTCCACGATACCGAGGCATCTGTGCGCCATACTGTTGATGTTATTCAGCACCATCCCTTAGTTCCTCATGATGTTTCCGTGCGCGGTTTCATCATCAATTCGGTCACAGGGGAACTTACTGCCGTATAAAAAGTGTGGTCTCTCCTGATACATCATCAGGAGAAACCACACTTTTTAGAGCGCTATCGCAGGATAAATGCCTATCTCTTTGGGTTATTTGTCTCCGAAGCCAACACTTTCTTGAGTCGGTGTAAGCCCTCAACAAGCGTAGCTTTTGGGCATGCCAGATTAATTCTCAGGTAGTGTCCACCTTGTTTCTCGCCATACATCGTACCACTATTCAGCATGAGTTTTGCCTCATGCAGTAGCTTCTCACAGGCATCATCGGCCGTTAATCCCGTGCGATGAATGTCTACCCAGGCCAAATAAGTGCCTTCTAAACGACACACTTCCAGTGCAGGAAGCTCTTCATGAATAAAGGATTTTAGCGTGAGATAGTTCTCATGCAAGTAAATATTGAGTGCATCGAGCCAAGCTTCTCCTTCATTATAGGCCGCTTGTAGCGCGATAACGCCGAATGGATTGACGTCACAAACCTCATTGATATTAATGGCTCGGTCAATCTTTCTGCGCAACCTTGCATCACTACAAATGATGTTTGCAATCTGCAATCCCGCAATATTAAAAGCCTTTGTGGGCGAGTTGAGCACCACACTGTTGGCTTTGCACGCCTCATTCACCGCAGCAAAAGGCTGAAAACGATAGCCCGGCATGATGAGTTCGCCATGAATCTCATCGGCAATCACCCGCACATCATGTCGCAAACAGATGTCGTTCATGCGTTGCAATTCTGCTTTTGTCCACACACGTCCCGACGGATTATGCGGATTGCAAAGCAAAAACACGGTGGTTTTCTCATCCGAACACTTACGTTCGAAGTCGTCAAAATCGATGACATAGCTGTCCTTTTCACGGCGGAGAGGGTTCTCTGCCACCTCACATCCACAGTTCTTAATCGATGAGAAGAAACAATTATAGACAGGAGTTTGCACCAACACTTTCTCACCAGGCAACGTTAAAGCCTTTAAAGCACAGGCGATGGACGGCACAACGCCTGTGGTATAGAGCACCTCTTCGCGCTGAATATGCCACCCATGACGCCGCTCAAACCAATGAATCAGCGCTTCGTAATAGCTATCGGGGACAAAAGTATAGCCAAAAATGCCATGCTCAACGCGCTTTTTTAAGGCGTTAATGATGCAAGGTGCCGTGGGAAAGTCCATGTCTGCCACCCACATAGGGAGCACATCGGCATCGTTTGGTTCATCCCATTTGTAGGAATTTGTGCCCCGTCGCGGGATGATTTTATCAAAATCAAATGGTTCCATTGCCGTTTATTTCCTCGTTTCAATCACGCAATCCTTACCTTTTGCAAATGCATTATAAGTGATTCTGCCAATCTCGTCGGCCACAATCCGCCCGCTAATCGGGTTTTTAATTTCCGTAATGCTGCCCTTTATCGACGCATCAATGTGTCTGCTATCTTCAAATGTGCGGTCACACTCGGCATCAAACGTGCAGTCTTCTAACACAATGCCATCCAAATAGCACAATGGCTGTTCACCTTTGATGTGACAACGCACCAATTTTATATTCTTAGAGTGCCAAGCTAAGTACTCACCATCAAGCACACTATCGTAGACAACCACATTCTCGCATTCCCAAAAACTATCTTTCGTTGTGATATTGGCATGGTGAACTTCTACGTTTTTGCAATATTGAAAGATGTATTTGCTGTCGCTTGTCAGCCCATCTACATAGATATCCTCGCAGAACATAAAGGGGTAAGTGCCATCGTGTAGCGTCACATCTTTAATCTTGATGCCCTTTACTTTCCAAAAGGTCTCGTCGGCATCATTAATGGTTACACGCTCTAAACTGAGGTTTTCCATCTCACGAAAGAACTTTGGTCCATCAATAACCGAGTCTTTCATTACCATGTTTTGGCTGTACCAAATAGCCGAACGGCTCTCAGGCGCAAAATAACAATTTGTAATCACGCTGCCATCAACGTGCCACCAAGGATATTTGCCATAGAATTTCGAGTCATGACACTCCACATTCTTGCAGCATTTAATGCCCGACTCGCCATCCGTGATGGTAATATGTTCCAATCTTGTGTCATGAATACCAAATAGAGGACGCTCACCGCCATATTGTTTGTTCTGAATACTTTCCATCTTTTACCTTCTTTTTTGTTTCTATTCTATAGTGTATGATTTTCTTCTTACGCTTACAAAGATACAAAAACTATGCCAATTTCATCGCATGCGATTTACGAAATGCTGTAAATCTTTCAAAGAAGTAGTTTGTATAGGGCCTTTTTGCGTTTATCATTTTGGAAGTGCGTAGAGGGTATTGTCGGAATAGGAATGCAGGATGTGCCATTTTGTCTCGTCCAAGTTTTATGTGTAGCGATTAATACCGACTCTTCTCTTAGCAGTTATGCAATGTCATGTTCCTTTTACATGCTTTGTAAAGTGGTGCATTTTCTGTCGCAATTGCTATCATATTATGTAACAATCTCATGCAGATTGCTTAGTAAAATGGGCTTCTTTATGGGGCAAGTTTGTAATCCTTTCTTGAGTGGAGCTGTCTGTTAGGTCTATAGCCAAACAAAAATTATAAGAACCTTAATAACTATTGGGTATTGAAAAGTGACTATTCTAAGATTGAATGACAGATGAATGGGGTGAGAAATGTGGCGCATGGTGGCGCGAAAAGCACGTGTGAAATATTTCAATTAAACTTCTTTGTAATTGTTTTCTTTTTCTTATCTTTGCACCAATATTTAACTTTCAAAAAACTATATTGTTGAATAGTTAATACCGAGGTGAACAAATGAAATATGCATTAGTAACAGGTTCGTCGCGAGGAATAGGCAAAGCCATTGCCATTCGATTAGCGAAAATGGGCTATCCGGTGCTCATCAACTATTTAAAGAATAAAGAAGCGGCCGAAGAGGTGGTGGCAACCATCATTGCAAATGGTGGACAAGCCGAGTTGATGCCGTTCAATGCAGCCGACGGAACAGCCATCGAAGCGGCTTTAGATGCATGGGAATCGGCACATCCTGATGACTATATAGCCGTGTTGGTGAATAATGCCGGCATTCGAAAAGATAATGTCCTCTTTATGATGAGCGATAAAGAATGGCACGAGGTGTTAGATACTACCCTCAATGGCTATTTCTATTTGACCCGAAGGTTGCTCAAACACATGATGCCTCGACGCCGTGGTGGTCGCATAGTCAACATGGCTTCGCTCTCGGGAGTGAAGGGATTGGCCGGTCAGAGCAATTACAGCGCTGCCAAAGCTGCACTCATTGGTGCCACGAAAGCCTTGGCACAGGAGGTGGCTCCGCGTCAAATCACGGTCAATGCCGTGGCTCCCGGGTTCATAGAAACTGACATGACGAAAGACCTTCCGCAAGAAGAACTGAAGAAGCTGGTGCCGGTTGGACGGTTTGGAACAGCCGAAGAGGTGGCCGCAGCGGTAGCATTCTTGGTGTCGGATGAGGCGGCCTATATCACGGGTGAGGTGATTAACATTAACGGAGGATTATATACATAAACGAAAAGTAAATGGAAAGACGCGTGGTAATAACGGGCATGGGCATTTGGTCGTGCTTAGGAACAAATCTCGAAACAGTAAAAAATGCATTATATAATGGTACGTCGGGCATCGGACTTCAGCCCGAACGGCTCACCTATGGCTACCGATCGGGGCTGACAGGCATCGTTGAAACACCGGTCATTACCAAGCAAATGCTCGATCGTCACACGCGGGCGGGCATGTCAGAAGAGGCACAATATGCCTACATGGCGAGTTTGCAGGCTTTCGAGCAAGCAAAGATTAACGACGACTATCTGCTGCAAAACGAGGTGGGTTGCATCTTTGGCAACGACTCTTCGGCAAAACCTGTGATTGAAGCTGCTAAGATTATGGACGAGAAACACGACTCGGCGATGTTGGGTTATGGGCTCATTTTCCAGTCGATGAACTCCACTGTGAACATGAATCTCAGCACCATCTTTCATTTAAGAGGCGTTAACTTCACCATCAGTTCGGCTTGTGCGAGTGGCAGTCACTCTATAGGTTTGGGCTATATGATGATTAAACAGGGCTTGCAAGACTTGGTGTTGTGTGGTGGTGCACAAGAAACGAATTACTATTCTATGGCCTCTTTCGATGCACTGGGCGCTTTTTCGGTTCACATGGACGAGCCAACTAAGGCCAGCCGTCCGTTTGATCGCGACCGCGATGGGCTTATTCCGAGTGGCGGTGCAGCTGCTTTGGTGCTCGAAGACTATGAACATGCTGTGGCACGTGGAGCCACCATTTTGGCTGAAGTGGTGGGTTATGGCTTCTCAAGCAATGGCGGTGGCATCTCAGAACCCAGTGATAAAGGCAGTGTAATTGCTATGACGCGTGCCATGAAGGATGCAAAGGTGGCACCGAGCGATATTGATTATATCAATGCGCATGCCACTTCTACCCATCAAGGCGATATGTATGAGGCCATTGCTTTGGCTAAACTGTTCCACGATGAGCGTGCGTTCATCAGCTCAACCAAGTCGATGACGGGGCATGAATGTTGGATGGCGGGTGCCAGTGAGATTGTTTATTCTATCTTGATGATGCAACATCATTTCGTTGCACCTAATATTAATTTGGAGCATCGGGACGAATATTCCGAGAAAATTAATCTCACCGCGAAGACCATTGACATGGAGGTGAACACCGTTTTGAGCAATTCTTTTGGCTTTGGGGGTACAAACTCGGCTTTGGTCATTAAGAAAGTGAGTGATGAGAACGGTTGAATCGAAGCGTAATTCATATAAGTATAACGTTTAAATAAAATAGGTTATGAAAAAGATTTTATTGGTATTGGCAGGTTTGATGTGCAGCGTTGCAGGTGTGTTTGCAAAAGCTGATGTCACCGTGAAGAGTGGTTCGTTGGCAGAACTCAAAGGTGTGAAAGAAAAAATCTATATGGTTTGGGATTACAGTCACGCCACTTTAGAAGGAAAAGAAGTGCAGGCTTTCTTGAAAGAGAAGGGTGCTGAATGGCAACGTGATTATCAAAAAGAGTTGCAAACGGCTGAAGAAAACTTTGCAGAACGCTTCAATGACAAGAGCAAAGACGCAAAGATTACGACTGAAAAGCGTGATGCAAAATATAGATTTGTAGTCGAAGTAAAAGACTTCCACTATGGTAGTACGGGCGTATCTGTTATGTTTGGCATGGGCGCTGGCGATGCACATATGAGTGGATTGGTGAAGGTTTATGCAGCGAATGACAAGCAACCATTTGCTGTTATCGATGTTGATGGTGTGGCAGGTGCAGGCTATGGCAACGAAAAGCGTCGTGTAGAAACCTACAGAGAATTGGCTGAACAGATTGTAAAGCTCATTAAGAAAGCTAAGAAATAAGGGCAAGCGCATGAAATTGTCACCTGCTTTAAAACAATATACGGAAGAAACACGCTCGGCAAAAGAGGCACAACGCTTGGCAGAGTTTATCGCTTGGGGACCGATCGTGTTTCAAGCGTCGCGCTTAATGGTGAAGTTTGGCATCTTAAGTCTGCTTCGTGAGAGCGAAAAGGGGCTTACACGCGCTGACATTTGCCGTGAAACGAAGCTGTCAGACTATGCAGTTAAATGTCTATTAGAGGCCTCTTTGTGTATTGGGACAGTGCTTATAGACCCAGAGACAGACCGCTATTCATTGTCGAAAACGGGTTGGTTTCTGCTTAATGACCCTGCGACACGTGTCAATCTTGATTTCAATCACGATGTGAACTATGAGGGTTGGTTTCATTTAGAAGAGGCTTTAACCACAGGAAAGCCTGCCGGTTTGAAGCATTTTGGCGATTGGCCGACGGTTTATGAAGCGCTCTCCGAACTGCCGGATAATGTGAAAAAGAGTTGGTTTGGCTTCGATCATTTCTATTCCGACCACTCTTTTGATGAGGCTTTAGCGATTGTTTTTGGCACCTATCATCCCAAAACGCTCTATGATGTGGGCGGCAACACAGGGCGATGGGCCTTGCGTTGTGTGGATTATGATGTCGATGTGCAGGTGACCATCTTAGACCTTCCCCAGCAAATCAAGATGATGCAAGCGCAGATTGCAGGCAAGAAAGGATGTGACCGCATACAAGGTTATGGCATTAACCTGTTGGATGATGCGCAATTATTCCCCGAAAAGCCGGCCGATGCCATCTGGATGAGCCAGTTCCTAGACTGCTTTAGTATGGACGAAATCGTGGGAATTTTGCGACGATCACGTCGTGCCATGAATGCCGACTCACGGCTTTTCATCATGGAAACGTTGTGGGATAGGCAGCGATTTGAACCCGCTGCGTTCTGCTTAACGATGACAAGTCTCTATTTTACGGCCATAGCGAATGGCAATAGTAAAATGTATAACACCGAAGATATGGAGACTTGTATTCACGAAGCAGGCTTAGAAATTGAACAGATTCACGACCATTTGGGCCAGGGACACAGCATTTTGGTGTGTAAGTTGGCTGCGGTGTGAAGTGAAAATGGTGCGAACAAGATGATTTAAAATAACTAAATATAGGTATGAACAGAACAGAAATTGAAGAGAAAGTAAAGGCCTTCTTGATAGATGACCTCGAAATTGATGAAGAAAAGATTGCTCCTGAAGCAAAATTGAAAGACGATTTGGGCATTGATAGCCTTGACTTTGTCGACATTGTTGTGATTGTTGAGAAGAATTTTGGCTTCAAAATCAAACCCGAAGAGATGGCAGGTGTGACCACATTAAGCCAATTTTGTGATTACATTGAAAGCAAAGTAGGGTAGAAAGAAAGTGCTTATGGCGGAAAAGCAATGGCAAGGACAGACCTTTGGCAGCGAGAAAATGCACCATTATCTCATCAAGATGTTGCGTTTTATCGATGTAAGGGTGCTCTATGTCTTTGCCTATTGTTTCGTCATTCCCGTTTGTTTACTCGTCCGTCCAAGCCGAAAAGTCATCTATTCTTATCTTCGTCATCGCATGAAGTATGGTCGATGGCGTGCCATTTGGGGCACGTATGTCAACCATTGTCTGTTTGCCGAGGCGGTGATTGATAAGTTTGCGATGTATGCCGGCAAGCATTTTCAAGTGCATATTGAAGGCTATGCGCATTACGAAGCGTTGTTAAAGCGTCCCGAAGGCTTTGTGCAATTGAGTGCACATGTGGGAAATTATGAGCTTGCGGGCTACACTTTGCAGGCCAAAGAGAAGCGCATCAACGCCTTAGTTTATGCAGGTGAGAAGGCATCTTTAATGGAACGACGCAACGAAATGCTGGGCAACAGCAACATTTGCATGATTCCTGTGGGAGCGAATATGGATCATCTGTTTGCCATTGACCAGGTATTTAAGCGGGGAGAAATTGTTAGTTTGGTGGCCGATCGGCGTTGGGGATCCTCTAAAACGATAGCCGCTACCTTCCTATCTGCTCCCATTCGCTTGCCATTGGGGCCTTTTAGCGTCGCCGTTATTGGGGGATTGGATGTTGTTTCCATACAAGTGATGAAGACATCTTGGCGAGGTTACACCATCTTTGTGCATCCATTGGTTTATGATAAGGCCGCATCGCGTCGCCAACAGGTAGAAGAACTGGCACAAGCTTATGTTGATTGCTTGGAAAAGACGGTGAAACGCTATCCCTTGCAATGGTATAATTACTTTGATTTTTGGGCACAATGACCATCGATTACTTACATCCTCAGGAGAAATTCCTACGCACCCTTGACATCAAAACGCTGTTACCGCAACAGCCTCCATTTGTAATGGTGGGGAAACTAACGTTCTTTGATGCACGAAAGACCATTACAGAGACCCTCATTTCGGCTGAGAATATCTTCACAAATGCAGGTACATTCTCTGCAAGTGGGCTCATAGAGAACATCGCTCAAACGTGTGCTGCGCGCATAGGTTATGTAAATCAGTATGTGTTGCAGCGTGGAATACAGATTGGTTTCATTGGTGCTATCCGCAATTTGGATATCTATCGGCTGCCGAAAGTGGGTGAACGGATTACAACTATCGTTGAGGTGATAGAGGAAGTGTTTGGTATGACGTTAGCCAAAGCGCAGGTAGTGTGTGATGAAGAAGTGCTCGTTACCGCCGAAATGAAGATAGCTGTAAAGGAGGAGGAGCGTAAATGAAAGAACTAAAGTCATCAAAAGTCTTAGACATTCGTTTCAGTGAGGTCGATTCTATGAATGTGGTTTGGCATGGCTCCTACCCACTTTATTTTGAAGATGCGCGCGAAAAGTTTGGTGAAGACTATGGTTTAGACTATCAAAACTATTTCAATCATGGTTATTTTGCCCCATTAGTGGAACTTAATTTCCAATACAAGCAGCCCATTCGCTATGGAATGCATCCGCGAGTTGATATTATTTATCGTCCTACGGAGGCTGCAAAAGTGGTGTTTGATTATGAAATTCGCGACCCAGAGGATGAGCGTTTGCTGGCTATAGGCCACAGTGTTCAGGTGTTTATGGATACGAATTATCAGCTTGTTTGGGATAATCCTCCATTCTATCTTGAGTGGAAAAAGAAGTGGAATCAGCTATAATGGTCTATCAAGTTGCTCATAATATCGTCTCACCGTTAGGCTTTTCAACCGAAGAGAACTATGTTTCGGTGTTGAAAGGCCAATCCATGTTACGACCTTATGCGCCCGGAACGCGTATGCATGATGCCTGTTGTGGCTCACTTTTCAGTGAGGAGCAATGGCAAATGCTGATGCTTGAAGGCATGACCCGTTTCGAATCGTTGGCCATTCAGTCGATACAACGTGCCTTAAAACAAGTGCCTATCGACCTCCATTCCCCCCGAATTATTTTCATTTTAAGTACGACCAAGGGCAATATTGAATTGCTTTCGTGCAGTGAAGATGAGCAAAAGCGCATAGAACTAGGCCTTGCTGCGGCACATATCGCCCATTATTTCGGTTTCAAGACCGAGCCTATTGTGGTGTGTAATGCCTGCATCTCGGGCGCTTCGGCTTTGATTTTAGCACAGCGTTTGTTGCAAACGGGCGCCTATGACACCGCTGTTGTCTGTGGTGTTGACGTGCAATCGCCCTTCATTTTGTCGGGTTTTCACGCTTTTCATGCCCTCTCTTTGCAACCTTGTCGCCCCTTTGATGCCGAGCGGTTGGGGTTGAATTTGGGCGAAGGTGCTGCCACGATGGTGTTGCAACACGGTGACATCGTGTCTTCTAAGCAGCCCCTTTGGGCACTCATGGCTGGTAGTATTCACAACGATGCCTACCACATCAGTGCACCATCCAAGCAAGGTGAAGGTGCTTATTTGGCTCTATGCGATGTTGTTGCAGGGCAAGAAGCCGATGCTTTAGCCGTGATTAACGCCCATGGTACCGCCACATTCTTCAACGATCAGATGGAGTCGATGGCCATCATGCGTGCAGGTTTGTCGCAAGTTCCCGTCAATGCGTTGAAAGGAACCTATGGCCATACTCTTGGGTGTGCAGGTGTTTTAGAAACAGTACTCACGGCCTTTGCGTTAGAACAGCATACCCTTTTAGGCACAAGAGGCTTTCATGCGTTGGGCGTTTCGGGTAAAATCCATGTGCAGGCGGATGCTATTTCTACGCAAAAGCAAGCTTTTGTGAAGATGCTTTCGGGCTTTGGGGGCTGTAATGCCGCTTTAAGGATGGAACGTTTGCAGCCGAAGCATGATGCAGTTGCGACGGTGTTGCGGCCTGATGTACGCGTGATGCACGAATTGATACTCTCTCCTCAAAGGTGTATATGCGATGGAAAAGCCATTGCTTTCGACGCGAATGAGGACGAACCGCTCACAGCTCTCTATAAAACCCATCTTGACAGCTATCCCAAGTTCTACAAGATGGATGGGCTAAGCAAATTGGGTTTTGTGGCTTCAGCGTTGCTTTTGCAGGCCGAAGCCCATGAGGATGCTTTTGCAGGTAGTCGACGTGGCATAGTGTTTTTCAATCAGTCGTCGTCTATCAGCACCGATAAGTGCTATTATGCTACGATTGCTGATGCCGAAAACTACTATCCCAGTCCTGCTCATTTCGTCTATACGTTGCCCAATATTGTGACAGGTGAGGTGGCCATTCAGCAGCAATGCCATGGCGAAACCTCCTTTTATTGTTGGGAGAGGCGCAGTGAGAAGCTCTTCAATGAGGTCGTCTCGGCGACTTTTGCAGGCACCAATCTTGATAGTTTGCTTACAGGTTGGCTTGATTATTGGTCGGAAAACCACTATGAAGCCCACCTATTTATTATACAACGAATATAAAAAGAACATTCAAACGATATGGAAGAATTAGTCTTAGAATTGAAGAAAGCCATCATTAAGGCTTTGAATTTAGAAGAGATGACGCCCGAAGACATCGACGCAGACGCACCTTTGTTTGGCGATGAAGGGTTGGGATTAGACTCAATAGATGCATTGGAACTGATTGTTTTGTTAGAAAAGAACTACGGCATCAAGTTAGAAAACCCCGCTGCGGGCAAGGAAATCTTCAAGAGTGTGGCAACGATTGCCGCCTATGTGCAGCAACATCGTACCCGGTAACACTGCCTTTTGTACACCATTATGACGCGAGGAGTAGCTATAACAGGCGCAGGAATTGTTTCATCTATCGGCTGTAATCAGGCCGAAGTGTGGCAATCGATTGTGCAGCAACGGCGGGGTATTGGGCCGATGAAATATCTTTTGTCAACCCATCGCGAGCTTCCTGTGGGCGAAGTGCCCCTGTCTAATGACGAGATGAAGGCGGCATTGGGCATTGATGCGTCAGAGGAAGTGAGCCGAACGGTGCTGTTGGGCATGTTGGCTGTGCGCGAATCACTCGCCGATGCAGGGCTACTTTCGTCAGAACCGCATTTGAAAAGCCGGCGCGTGGTGCTCATCTCGGGTACAACGGTGGGCGGAATGGACATCACCGAGCAACACATTGCCGACCTATCTGTCGGGAGAGGCGATGCAGACTGCATCAAAACGCATGATGGGGGCAGCACAACACAGCTGATAGCCGACCATTTTGGCTGCTTTACTGCGTGCACAACACTCTCCACAGCATGTTCTTCGGCAGCCAATGCCTTGATGTTGGGGGCACGATTGATTGCACATGGTGAGGCCGACATCGTGGTTGCGGGCGGAACAGAGGCGCTTTCGCGTTTCCATTTTGCAGGTTTCCATTCGCTGATGATACTCGACCAAGCCCCTTGTAAGCCCTTTGATGCCCATCGTGCGGGTTTAAATTTGGGCGAAGGTGCCGCCTATGTGGTGTTGGAGTCGGCCTCATCGGTGGCTCAACGCCATGCAACCGTGCGGGCCTGTCTCACGGGTTACGGCAATGCCTGTGATGCTTTTCACCAAACAGCGTCGTCGGATGACGGGCAAGGTGCTTATCTTGCCATGGAAGCGGCGTTGAAGATGGCGGGTGTTGCGCCAGAAGAAGTAGATTATATCAATGCACATGGCACGGGAACACCCAACAATGATGCCAGTGAGAGCCAAGCCATTCGGCGGGTGTTTGGTGTCCATCAGCCTTTGATTTCAAGCACAAAGGGCTTCACAGGGCACACAACGAGTGCGTCGGGGAGCATAGAAGCTGTGATTTGTCTGCTGGCTATGCAGCACGAATTGGCGCCGATGAACATCGGATGGCACACAGAAATGCCCGATGGCATTGTGCCTTTGGCGGTGAATAAAGCCTGCTCGTTGCAGCATGTGTTGTGCAATTCGTTTGGATTTGGCGGTAACGACACCTCACTGCTTTTCTCTTTGCCGAGTAAAGTGCAGCAAATTGGTGAGCAATCTATCGCGAATTGTCGTACCATTCGCACCAAATCGCGTGTCAATATGGCGGACATTGCCGACCCCTCAGAAATCAAACGTTTTGTGAAACCCATGGAACTGCGTCGCATGAGCGGTTTGATGCGCCGTGCAGTGCTCACTTCTATGTTGGCTTTAGAGGAGGCAGGAATTGCTGTTCCTGATGCTATTATCACTGCAACGAGCTTGGGTTGTTTAGAAAATTCAGAGAAGATGCTGCTCGACATGGTGCAACAGGGCGAAGACAGTGTGAGCCCTACGCTCTTTATGCAGAGCACCCATAACACTATCGGCAGCACCATTGCCATTAAATTGGGCTGTCATGGATATAATGCAACCTACACACAGGGTGAAAAGTCGTTGGAGTGGGCGCTGAAAGATGCCGAGTTGCTGTTGCAATCGGGTGCATGTCGCAGTGTGTTGGTGGGCTATCACGATGAAACCACCGCCCTTTATCGTCAGTTGTTGGCGCGTTTGGGCGAACAAGAACCGGCCGAATATACGGCCATAGCAATGGTGTTGACATGTGGAGACTGATTATTTTGTCTGTTGTTCAGAGTGCTTTGCTCGCTGGCGGGCAGGTGTTTTTGAAGTTTGGGCTATCGAAGTTGGCACCGTTTGGGTTTAATCGTGCGTTTTTGTGGTCGCTTTTGCCCAACTGGCAGTTTGCTTTGAGTGGACTACTTTTTGGTGGCAGCACGGTGTTGTGGATGTATATTGTGAAGCGTTACCCTTTGAGCATGGCTTATCCGATGATTAGTTTGAGCTATGTTTTTGCGCTTTTGTCGGCCATGGTGTTTTTCCATGAGTCGGTAAATGGTATGAAATGGATGGGAGTGGCGTTGATCATGTTGGGTTGTTTTTTCATCGCCCGATGAAGAGGCGCCCTTATTTAAACAGAGAAAGGAAAAGAGACAAATGAAGAAAAGCCTGTTTTTATGGAGCTTGTTGTGGTTGATGTTTTTGCCACTGCATGCGCAAACGATGACCGAAAGTGAGGTAAAGGCCAAGGTAAACCAAGTTGCGGCACAGCTGCAAAGCATGCAATGCGACTTTGTGCAAACCAAATCGCTGAAGTTGTTGAACCAAAAGATGGTGTCGAAGGGGAAGATGTATTACCAAAAGAGTGACAAACTGTGTTGGCAATACGTGAGTCCTTACAACTACACCTTTGTGTTGAATGGCGCAAAGGTGATGCTTCGCAACGAGAAGCGGAGTGATGTGATTGACGTGCAGCAGAACAAAATGTTTAAAGAGATTGCGCGTATCATGATGAATAGCGTTTTAGGCAAGTGTCTCACCGATGAAAAAGATTTTAAAGTGACGATGCAACAAGGCAAAGGGGAGTGGGTGGCCACGCTCGTTCCTTTGCGTTCGAACATGAAACAGCTGTTTCAAAAGATACAAATTAGTTTTCATCAGGCCCAGATGATGGTGTCGATGGTGAAACTATTTGAAAAGAATGGCGACCAAACCACCATTCAGTTGAAGAACATTAAGACCAATGCGCCGCTCAATGCACAAGTGTTTTCGATTCATTAGTATCGTCTTGTTGAGTGGCCTTTCATGTGGCATGGCCGCTCAAAACCTATTGCCCGACACCCTTGGTGCACGCAAAAGCTATCAAGCCATGATTACGATGCCGAAGGGATATGTGAGTGGCGTGTGCATGATGGTGCGCGATTCGACGGGGATTGTGGGGAGCCTGTTCAATGAGTTTGGCTTTTCGGCACTCGATTTCCGCTATCACGAGCGAAAAGACAAGGTGGAGATTGTGCATGCCATGGCGTTAATGGATAAATGGTATATTCGCAAAGTGTTGCGCAATGATTTGCGTATGCTATTGCAGTCGTTGGCAAAAGGCGACACACTTTATGAAGACAAAAAGTATAAATTGACCTACGTGTTCACCCCGATGCGTGAAGAATTGAAGAAGGAGGCAGCCGATGATCTTGAAGAATGACTTTTATCACATCGCACAGGCCAGCGTTGATTTGCCCCGGGCGACTTATGAAATTGCGCTCAATGCACAGCATTTCATCTATCAGGCCCACTTTCCCGGCGAACCGATTACACCGGGTGTGTGCATTCTTCAGATGGCTTGCGAGCTGTTGAGCGAGGCGCTTCATCGGTCGTTGGCATTGTGTGGCGTGAAGAATGTGAAATTTCTTTTGGTATTAACACCTACTGAAACGGAAAAGATCGTGTATCAGTTCTCAGGTATAGAGGAGCAGCCCGATGGAACAGTGAAGGCCAAAGTGAATGTTGTCTCGGGCACAACGGGCTATGCGAAGTTGTCTTTTACATGCCAACCATGCAAGGAATAGAACAGGAAACGTTGAAGGAACGCCTGCGGGCTCGTGGAATTTGTGTCATCATCCCCACGTACAACAATGAGCAGACGGTGAGGCAAGTGGTTGAAAGTGCCCAGGAATATTGTGCCGATGTGATTGTGGTGAATGACGGAAGCACCGATCGTACGGCTCAAATCTTGTCAGAGATTTCGGGCATCACGTTGGTCTCGTATGAGCATAACCGCGGGAAAGGCTATGCGTTGCGGCAAGGTTTTGAGAGGGCGAAGGTGCTATCGTTTGCCTATGCCATAACCCTTGATGCCGACGGACAGCATTATGCAAAAGACATTCCTTCATTTCTGCAAGCGAATATTGCACATCCCGGAGCACTCATCGTGGGCGAACGCGACTTAAATGGTGTGGAACGCTCGAGTGGTAGCAGCTTTGCCAATCGCTTTTCCAACTTCTGGTTCTTTGTGCAAACGGGTAAATGGTTGGCTGATACGCAGACGGGTTATCGCCTTTATCCCATCAAGAAGCTGCGCTATCTGCGTGCGATGCCTTCCCGTTACGAAGCGGAGTTAGCGTTGATGGTGTTGGCTTCGTGGCATGGTGTGCCGCTCGTTTCGATACCTGTCGATGTCTATTATCCGCCCAAGGAGGAGCGTGTGAGCCATTTCCGTCCTTATAAAGACTTTCTACGGATTACCATTCTCAACACAGTGCTGTGTTTTTTAGCCGTCGTTTATGGACTGCCTTGTCGGTTGGCTTGTGGAATCGTGCGCATGGTTCGCACAGTTTATTCACTTTTTATCTTTTCCTTCTTCTCGTTTTTCGTTGTGACACCGTTGGCTTATCTCTACCTGAAATGGGGAAAGATGACGGAGGAAAAACGACTCAATTTACATCGCTTGATTTATAATATTGCGCGAATCATCGTGTTGAAACATGGCATTCCTGGCGGAGAGTTTAGTTGTTGCATAGCCAAACAGGTGGACTTTGATAAGCCCTCGGTGCTGATTTGTAACCACCAGTCGCACTTAGACTTGATCTGTCAGCTCATATTAACACCAAAGGTAGTCTTTTTAACCAATCAATGGGTGTGGAGAAATCCTTTTTATGGCTATGTTATTCGTCATGCAGAATATCAGACGGTGACCGAGGGGATTGATGCTTTGTTACCGAAGTTGCGTTCGTTGGTTGACCGCGGCTATAGCATAGCGCTCTATCCCGAGGGGACGCGTTCGGCTGACTGTTGCATATCGCGTTTCCATCGTGGTGCTTTTTACATTGCCGAGCAATTGCATTTGGGCATTACACCCATGTTCTTATATGGCACGGGACGGCGCTTGCCTAAGACGAAATACTCCCTTCATCGGAGTCCCATCTATTTAGAAGTGGATGAAACTATGACGCAAGCGCAACTGCAAGCCATTGGTTCACCAATGGAACAGGCAAAATGGATGCGCAAACGCTATGTAGAGAAGTATAACACTCTCTGCGATGAGTTTGAAAAGAACTGTTAAGATATGAGACAGAAGAAAGTAGTGGTTATAGGAAGCGGCTTAGGTGGTCTCTCGACGGGCGTCATCCTGGCAAAGAATGGCTATCAGGTGACGGTGTTGGAACAAGGCCAACAGATAGGTGGGTGTCTGCAATGCTTTTCGCGTTATGGTGCAAAGTATGAAACAGGGATGCACTTTATTGGAAGTGTTGTGCCGGGGCAGACGCTAAGAAAACTGATGAACTATTTGGAATTGGACACCGATGTGTCTTTGTCTTTCTTGGATCAAAGCGGTTATGATGTCGTGGCGTTACAGGGTGAACGGTTTCGCTTTGCAAATGGGCGCGAGCCATTTATTGAAACAATGAGCGCATATTTTCCACGGCAACGTGATGCACTGGCACGCTATTTCGATTTAGTCAGTAGGGTGGCTGGAGCCTCTTCGCTTCACTCATTGAAATACGCCGAGTCGGATGCAGCTATCAATACTGAGTTTCAGCTGCGCGCTATCGACGACGTTTTGGATGAGCTTTTCGATGATGAACTGCTGAAACGAGTGTTGGTTGGCAATCTTCCGCTCTATGCAGCCGAACAAGGTAAGACGCCTTTCTCTACACATGCGTTCATCATGGACTTCTATAACCAGAGTGCTGCGCGTGTGGTGGAAGGCAGTGACAGCATTGCAACCTCACTGAAGAATACCATTTTGCGTTATGGCGGCACGGTGAAGACGCGGCAAAAGGTAACGAAGATTGTGTGTGATGAGGCGAAAGCGACGGGTGTGGTGGTGAATGATGACTGCTTTATGGCTGCCGATGCGGTTGTGTCGGCCATTCATCCCATGCGCACATTGGAACTTTTAGACACGAAACTCATTCGGCCCGCTTTTCGTAAGCGCATTCATGCCATGCCGCAAACCGTAGGAGGCTTTTCGGTTTACTTGGAGTTTAAGCCTGGCGTGGTGCCGTATATGAATCACAACTTTTATGGTTATGCTGGTGACACGCCGTGGAATTGTGAGCACTATACAGAAGAGACCTGGCCCAAAGGCTACCTTTATATGCACTTTTGTCATGAGCACGCGCCGAAGTTCGCCCATACAGGCGTCATTCTTTCTTACATGCAGATGGAGGATTTGCAACCCTGGTGGGGGACGAAAGTGGGTCGACGCGGTGACGATTATGAGGCTTTCAAGCGGCGAAAGGCCGAGTTGTTGCTCGACGCTTTGGCCAAAGAGTTCCCCGACATTCGTCAAAATCTTGTGCGTTATACCACCGCGACGCCTCTGACCTATTATGATTACACTGGAACAGAGGGCGGTTCGATGTATGGCATTGCAAAAGATATTCATCTCGGTGCAGCGGGACGCGTGCCCCAACGCACGAAGGTGCCCAACCTTTTCTTGACGGGACAGAATATCAACTCGCATGGCATGTTGGGTGTCTTGGTGGGTTCGATAGTCACTTGTAGCGAGTTTGTAACCGCAAAGACCATTTACGATCAGATTATTCAAAGCAACCAAGGCGAATGAAACAACGTGTTTTGATTATAGGAGGTGGCTTAGGTGGCCTGTTTTCGGGCGCCATCTTGGCAAAGGAAGGGCTTGAAGTCACCGTTTTGGAAAAGAACAAGATCATAGGAGGTGGATTACAGTCCTTCCGCATGTGGGATGAAGACTTTGACACAGGCATGCATATCATAGGAGGCATGCGCCCCGGTGGCAACATCTATCGGCTGTGCTCCTATTTGGGAATCATCGATCAAGTATGCGTGAGGGATGTGGACCATGACTGCACAGATCGGCTTTACTTTGCCGAAGACCAGCGCTATTATACCATTGCTGAGGGGAAAGACACGTTCGTGGAGACCCTTGCGCGGCAGTTCCCACATGAGCATGACGGGCTAAAGGCCTACGTTGAGGCTTTGTTTCGTCTTTCCGAAGAGGTAGACTTGTTCTATCTTCGTCCTTCGAAAGACTTGATACCCATGCACTCGGCGCAGTTTAACATGTCGGCCGAGGCCTTTATCGCACAATATATCAACGATAAGAAACTGCGCAGTGTCTTGGCTTATATGAACCCTTTATATGGTGGACGTACGCAACAGACCCCCGCTTACGTCCATGCCATCATTTCGGTGCTCTACATCAATGGGCCAAGTCGTTTTGTGGGCGGTAGTCTACGCTTTGCCCATCTCTTAGCCGAAACCATACAACGGCATGGAGGAAAGGTGCTGGGAGCAACCGAAGTGACGCACATTGGCGTAACAGATAGGCAGGTGACCTGCGTGGAAACGGCCAACGGACAGCATTTCGAAGCAGAATATTACATCTCGGCCATTCACCCTTGCGCATTGCTCAAGGTGATTGACAGCGATGCCTTTACGAAGGCCTATCGCACCCGTTTGGAAGCCATTCCAAACTCTTACTCTGCTTTCTCGCTTTACGTGAAACTCAAGCCAAACAGCTTCCCTTACATCAATCATTCGGAGTATTTCATGACGCGCTATGCAGACATTTGGCAGTTCGGACGCGACGACAAGCCGTGGCCCTTGGGCTTTCTCTTCATGACCCCACCAAATGAAGGGCAAGGGGGCTTCGCGTCGAAGGTGTTAGTAACGGCACCTATGGCATTCTCGCAGGTGAAAGCATGGGAACAGACAACGATAGGGCATCGCACGGCGGACTATCGGCAGTGGAAGGAGCAGCAATGCAACCAACTCTTGGCCATGGTCGAAGTGCTTCACCCGGGATTTTCAACTTGCATTGAGGCGGTTAACACGGCTTCACCCCTGACCATTCGCGATTTCTATGGCGCAAAGGAGGGTGGAATCTGTGGGTATAGCAAAGATTATAACAATTTGGCTTTGTCACAGCTGCCCGTAGTGACAAAAGTGAGCAACTTGTTCCTTACAGGGCAAAACAATAACCTTCATGGGTTTTGCGGTGTGCCCTTAACAGCCATCCAAACTTGTGAAGCCATCTTAGGGCGCAACTATGTTTTGAATCAACTCAATCATGAAACAGCGAATAGTACTCTTTCTGTGCCTCGCAATGACGCTCGTCTCGACTAAAGGGCAAGAGAACATTTGGCAAAATACGGCCTGCAAGGCAAAGGTTTGGCTTACCCCTTACCTCGCACAAGGTCAAAAGCGCCCTGCGATCATCGTGTGTCCGGGTGGGAGCTACTTTTGGCACGACATGAAGGCAGAGGGTAAGGACGTAGGAGCGTGGTTACAGCGCAATGGCATCACTGCTTTTGTGTTGCGCTATCGCACCGCTTATGTGCCGGCCTTCGTCACCCATTATCGTTGGATATGGCGGGGCAACCGTTACCCCGACCCACAAGACGACCTTCGACAAGCCATTCGCTATGTCAAGCAACATGCCGAGCGATGGAACGTCGACACGACAAAGATTGGAGCGATGGGCTTCTCGGCGGGCGGCCATTTGGTTGTATCGGGCGGTTTGTTTTTTGGCAAACACGATCGTCCGGCCTTCATTGCATCACTCTATCCTGTGGTAACAATGTCGGCATCATGCGTGCACAAACGTTCTCGAAGGGCACTCATGGGCGAAAGTAGGGTGCGCAACCACGGCCTTCGTGATTCGCTCTCCTTAGAAAGGCAAGTGACGCGTGTGTGTCCACCCATATTTCTGGCAAACTGCATCGATGACCCCATTGTGGACTACCACAACGCTATATTACTTGACTCTGCCCTAACGGCACAGCATGTACCTCATGTGTACTATCAATACCGCACGGGTGGTCATGGCTTTGGTGCTTCCGAAACGAGAGGAAGCGCGGAGTGTCGCACATGGAAGCAATCGTTTCTGGCTTGGCTTTCACAACTATGGAAAGGTGAATGACCAGCAAAACGACAACCCAATGAACATCCTTTTATGAAAAGATATGCAAAAGAACCCCAAGTTTGATGACATCCGTCCATATTATGAGGACGAGATTCCCGCTGCGATGGCGCGTATCGCCGAGAGTAGCTCCCTGCCCCTATTGGCATCTTACGTTTACCCCGATGAGTCGTTAGAAGACGTGCGGAAGCGCATAGCCAGCTATCGAACAGTGAAAGACTTTCAAACGGAGACTATGCGCAAGGTCAATGAGCAGGTGATTGCCAACAGTATCACAGCGTTTTCGTGTGATGGCTTGCAACAATTGAGCCCCACGCAATCGTATCTCTATGTGTCCAACCATCGCGACATCATGTTGGATTCGAGTTTGTTGCAGTATTTCCTGGTCACGCAGGATTTTGACACTACCGAGATTACGTTCGGTGCCAACTTGATGATGAGTCAGTTAATCATCGACATTGGCAAATGCAACAAGATGTTTAGAGTGGAGCGTCCCGGTGGTAGCGTGAAGGATTTTTACCGCAGTTCGCTTCACCTTTCAGAATATATCCGCTACACCATCGCCGAGAAGCAACAGAGTGTGTGGATAGCACAGCGCAATGGACGCACGAAAGATGGTTATGACACCACAGACCAAGGCATCATCAAGATGTTTTGCATGAGTGAGAGCAGCGATAAAATCAAAGCTTTGGCCGATTTGCACATCGTCCCGATTGCGATATCGTATGAATGGGAGCCGTGTGACGTGCTTAAAGCCTTGGAACTCTATGAATCGCAGAGCATGCGCTACACCAAGAAACCCGGTGAAGACCTTAACAGTATCCTCACGGGAATCATCGCACCGAAAGGACGTGTACACATTGAAATTTGCGAACCTATTGCCGTGGCAGAACTCACAAGATTAGAGGCGTTAACCAATAATGAGTACCATAAGGCTGTTGCCAAGCTCATTGATCAGCGCATTCATAAGGCCTATCAGTTGTATCCCAACAACTATATAGCACACGATTTGCGGTATGGCAGCCAACGTTTTGCAGCGTTATACACGCCCGAAGAACAGGCGTTGTTCCTACAGCACTTGGCCGCTTTAGATCAATATGACACGTGCAATCTCGACCAATTGAAAGATATTTTTTTGGGCATTTACGCCAATCCTGTTGAGGCGTCGATGCTGTAAACAGGATAGCATGACCATGAAGGCCACTCGAGAAGAGTGGCCTATGACGAATTGAATGATAATAGTATGGTTTCAGTAGTACTAAAAGTTTATGATTTCTTGCGCATGCACCGTGCCATGCGCCTATTTTCTTTTCTTGTAACAACAGCACTCTTGGTAGCATTGGTGCTGACGTTGCAATACAAAGAAGACATCTCGGATTTTCTTCCACTTAGCTCAACCCACCAAAGCGGGTTAAAGGTTTATCAAGATATTTCGGGAGCCAATAAAATCTTTGTCATCTTTCAGGCAAAGAAAGGGCAAAAGACAGATGCCGATGCAATGGTTTCAGCGATAGAACGCTTCACAACCAACCTTCAGGCCGCTGATACGGCAGGCATAGCGCGACAGCTGACGGCACAAGTCGACATGGAGAAAATGCAACAGGTGGTGGACTTTGTCTACCGCTACATGCCGCTATTCCTCACCCCTCATGACTATCATCGCATGGACAGTCTCTTGCGTGATCCAGGCTTTGCAGCGCGTCAACTGCAAGAGGACAAGCGTATGTTGATGTTCCCCACTGGCAACATGCTCACCAGTAACATCCAGCGCGACCCTTTGGGCCTCTTTACCCCCGTCGTGGGCAAACTGCAACAGCGCCATCTCTCGCTCAACTACGAACTTTATGACGGCTACATCTTCTCACCCGATATGAAACGGGCCATTGTGATGGTTGAGTCGCCCTTTGGCTCGAGCGAAACGGAGCACAATACACAGCTCATCGCCTTGCTCAAAGCGCAAGCGGCCAAGGTAAAGCAGAGCCAACCCGCGCTCGAAGTGCACTTGACAGGCGGACCGGTGATTGCCGTTGGAAACGCTACACAAATCAAGACCGATAGCCTCTTGTCGGTAACGTTGGCCATCCTTCTCATCACCATGTTGCTCTTCCTCACCTTCCGACGACTTAAAAACCTGCTCCTCATTGTCTTAGCTGTGGCCTGGGGATGGTTGTTCGCCATGGGGGGATTGGCGTTGGTACACGATCACGTGTCAGTAATAGTCATTGGCATCTCGTCGGTTATTCTGGGCATAGCCATCAATTACCCCTTGCATTTCATCTCCCATCTATCGCATACCTCCACCGTTCGCAGTGCACTAAAGGAAATTACGGTGCCTTTGCTCGTTGGCAACGTGACCACTGTGGGCGCCTTTTTGGCATTGGTTCCATTGCAGTCGGTGGCACTGCGCGACTTGGGGCTCTTCAGTTCGTTCCTCTTGGTGGGCACCATTCTCTTGGTGCTCATCTATCTTCCCCACGTGGTGAAACCGGTTAAGGCAAAACCATGGGGTCGCTTTGCCCGTTTCACCGACATTTCATTGGAACGCAAACGAGGGGTTGTATGGGCGATAGCGCTGCTCACAGGAGTATTGGGTTATTTCAGCCTGCAGACAAAGTTTGATGCCGATATGAGCCACATCAACTACATGACCGAAGAGCAAAAGGCCGATATGCGCTATTTTCAAACCTTGTTGCAACGCGATACCACCACCGAAAAGGTCTACGTCGTAGCGCACGGCATGACCATGGATGAGGCCTTGCAACATAACCAATTGTTGCAACCGGCTTTAG
Organism: Prevotella sp. HJM029; assembly: GCF_000599605.1. Lineage (GTDB taxonomy): Bacteria > Bacteroidota > Bacteroidia > Bacteroidales > Bacteroidaceae > Prevotella. Next base: position 315,499 of record NZ_KK082668.1, read on the forward strand.
AGCAGGTGCAACACCACATGAAAGGTTCCACCCTGTCCACCTGCGCGCCCTTCCTTACCTCCAACGCGGAGCAAGTGCGCCGGCTAAAGCTGTGGGACACCTTTCGCCAGCAGCATAAGGATTTGCCGGATGTCTTGCGCCGTGAGGGCATGAAGGCAGGCTTTGCGCCCGATTCGTTCTACGACTTCGAAGTGATGTTCAACGGCAAGTTCATGCCCCTTCCTCCTTCCTCCTTTGCGCCTTTAACCACGACTGCCTTTCAGGGAAACTTGAGTCACGACAGCATTGCAGGCACATTTAGCATTGTCAACGTGTTGGATGTTGCCCCTCAGGAAGTAGCTAAGATTGAAAAACAGTTCACGGGTGACACGTGCTATAGTTTTGATGTGAAGTCTATGAACTCCGCGTTGGCCAACAATTTGTCCAATAACTTCAATTACATTGGCTGGGCGTGTGCACTCATTGTGTTCTTTTTCTTGTGGTTCTCCTTTGGCAGCATTGAATTGGCATTATTATCGTTTCTCCCGATGGCGGTCAGCTGGGTTTGGATTTTAGGAATCATGTCACTGCTCAATATTCAGTTTAATATTGTCAATGTCATTCTCGCCACCTTCATCTTTGGGCAGGGCGACGACTATACCATATTCATCACCGAGGGCGTGAGCTACGAATATGCTTATCGGCGCAAGCTTCTGGCCGCCTATAAGCAATCGATCATCATCTCGGCATTGATTATGTTCATCGGTATAGGTTCGCTCATCTTGGCCAAACATCCAGCACTGCACTCTTTAGCCGAAGTAACAATCGTAGGTATGTTTGCCGTGGTGCTGATGGCCTATATTCTGCCTCCGCTCTTATATAGCGGTTTGGTGGGGACGAAGAGCCATTATCGTCGGCGCCCCTATTCCTTGAAGCCGTTCCTTGTGATGGCGCTCTCGGCCACTGTTTTCTTCGCACAGCTGGTTTACATCTATGCTTTGGGCTTTAGGCTTTTTGTGCTGACAAAACCGACAGCGCGCAAACGCAAGCGTTTTCAGAAACGGGTGCATCGGCTCTTCCGCTATGACTTGCAACACATTCCCACGGTGGCATGGCATGAAGACCCAGCTCTTGCAAAAGTGCTCAAGGAGCCCGCTGTGGTGGTGTGCAATCATCAATCCATGTTAGATGCTGCCATTGTGATGGCGCTATCACCCCGATTGCTCATCGTGGCCAACGAGCATGCCAGTCTTAACCCTGTTATCCGCAAGGTGTTCGATTGGTTTGGCCACATTCGGTTGATTGACAGCCAAATGTTGAACCTGAAGCAATTGAAGCAATCCCTTTCTGCTGGCTATAGCATCGTGTTCTTTCCCGAGGGTGAGCGCAACGACCACTCGTCGATATTGCGTTTTCACAAGGGTGCCTTCCACGTGGCCGAGGCATTGCAGGTCGATGTGGTGCCGTTGCTATTGCATGGCGTGAACGAAGTGCTGCCGCGCAATAGCTGGTGTGCCTTTGCTGGGAAGATAACGGTTTGCGCAGGGCAACGCATCATGGCCACCGATGCAGCATGGGGCGAAGACTATGCCATGCGCACCAAGCGGGTGCGTCAATATTATGTGGACTGGTATCGCGAGGTAGCTGGACAGATTGAAACAGCTGCTTATTATCGTCAGCTAACGTTAGACAAGTATCGTTTTAAGGGCGTCGAAGTCGTGCGCGAAGTGAAGCGTAATTTGACAAAGTTTGCTAACTATGCCGCATGGGTTGACACACCTTGCACGGCTCAGCGCGTAGTAGTGTTAAACAGTGGTTGGGGTGAATTTGCTTTGCTCTTTGCGCTGACGCATCGCCACACGGAAGTGATTGCGATAGAAGCCGATGCCGACAAAACGCAATTGGCACGCTATGTGGCCGATGGACTATCGCTGAAATGGCAAGCTGTTGAAACACTCCCCAACGATAGCTTGATGGACACGCCTATCTTTTTATTGCATCCGTCACCAGAACAACGTGCAACATTCAATGGTTACAAGGTGACCATAGTTGAATAGAGGAGTGAGGGCCTCTTTACTGCAGGGCTAATGTGCCAGCAGGGCTATCGCTTTGTAAAGCATGCAATGTATATAGATGAACAAAGGGGACACGCCATCGCGTATCCCCTTTGTTGAAAATAAAACGATTTTACATGCAACCTTTTGTTGCTACATTGTTTCAGCACAAATCCAACATTGTGCAGCGGTGCTTCATGACGCCATGCACGACTATGGTTTGGGTGTCACAGTGGCTTCTCCAAGCGATGCTCCAGGTGTCTCGGTTGACGTTTCTCCACCTTCTGCTTTATTCTCAGTCTTGCCAGCTTTCTTCTTTCTATCGTCTTTTGCTTGATCAGATGTGCCAGTGGAAGCTTTTTTAGATGAGTTTGCAGCATGCTTTGTGTCCGCCTTTGCAGTATTCATAAGCTTATTGCGAAGCCGTTTGGGCAGTTCAACCTCAACGAGTGCATCTTTTTCTATGCGCACCCAAACATAGGTGTCGCTGTCTTTGAGTTGAAGTTGATAACAGATGTTCTTGTTCACTTTTAGCTTTTTCTCGGTGAATTGCAAGCTGCCAGTGGGCCATTGTTTCTTGGCTTCAAATGCAGCATATAATGGCTGCAGTGTTTTATGAAGTTTCTTGAGCTCTTCTATCTCTGCCGCTTTGCGTTGTGCTTTGCTCAATCGATGAGATGCTTTCGACAAGGTGGCAGCGTGGTCCATCTTATTTACCAGCTCTAAGATTAACTTCTTCGTGTCGGCATCGGTTGCACCAAAATAAGCTAAGTCAATGTGATGGCGCACTAATTTTAAATCTTGATCAGTGGCAGCACGTAACGTTCGCGACGATGGTAGCGTGGCATCAATGCTTTCATCAATTAGTTTTGTACAGAGTTCGCGATAAGCTTCATTGGCATCATGCAGTGCTGTGAAAATCTCATCTAAATGCAATGCCGTCATTGAGGCTGCTTGTTTCTTTAAATCAATCTCTAAGCCCCTAATGTGTGCCGTTTTCTCATTCATTCCTTCATATTGAATGTTTCGATAGCTATTGATGATAGGGTATAGCTTCTCATAAGCCTCTTTTTGCGCCTTGATGGGTGTGAATTTATAAGAATGCACATTTCTAAATAGTGTGGAGATACACTCGTTGCGCAAGGCATCCTTTTTTCGCACCTCTTTTGTAAAGACTGTCATTCCGACACGGCGATTAGACTCATCTTCGAGATTGATTTGGTCGAGCCAGTGCTTTAATAGCTCATCGGTGACACCGATTTTAGCTTTGTCAACTGCGCGCACTAAATCATACTGATTGCGATGGAACTCGGCATGTACGCCATTGCGAAACTCGTAATGATTAACACCCTTGAAACTGATCATTTCGGGGAGTGTTGTTGTTGTTGGAATAGATTTTTTTGTCATATATGTAAAAAAATGTAATAATTGTTTATGCCTTTAGCAGACATCACGTTAATAATTGCCTCAAAACTATCAAAAATAACCATAACTTCCAAATTTTTGCAGAACTTTTTTTGAATTATTTTTAAAATGGTGATAGGACGGCTGTTTTTTCATCACAGCAAGGACTTAACCTTGCACAATGGTATGTGAATAGATCATTTCTTGTTTAACCTTGCGCATGGTTGGAATGGATAGTGCAAAATGATGTGCAACAAGGCACATAGTTGACCATGAATGAATATGACCCTTGTCGACAAGGCCATATTTTTGATGTGTTTTAATAGAATGGAGGCTAAAAGGGCATGAAGAATTTTTTGTTTTATAGAAAAAGTGATATCAGTCTATCTAAAATTTTAGTGTTTTAAAAAAATGATGGTCAACATGGCGCATGATTGCTTGTTTTTTGAGCAAAGCATGACCAAACATGCACACTTTTGAGAGAGATTTTATGAAAATATAAAAAAAGTGTAGGCAGGAGACAAAACATGATGTGTTATGAAATGGATATTGGGCAGTGTCGAGTGGGGTAGGACGATAGGGATTAGAAAATTGCAACATGGTGGGAATGCTGAAAGGAAAGCTGTGAAAAAAAGTTCCTACTAACCATCACGGCCGGTAGGAACACTATAATTAAAAACCAAATACAAAGTTCATTTTTAATTTGAATGTCTCAAAGTGTACACATGTAACTCTGATGTCGCTTAATTATCGGTGCCATAGAGATTGAATTCAACAATGCTGACACGATTAGATGTAGGCATTTTCAAAATGGTATATTTGAGATAGCGTGCTTTCGGATGACTGAGCAAGGTTATATCTTGATAGCCGCCCGAAGTAAGCAAAGTGCCCAATGATGTCCATGTGGCGTTGTCTTTAGACACGGCAACCTCAATTTCTTGCGGTGCATAGCGATTACTTGTCCAAGCCCATGACGTGGTGTTGATGCCATGAATGGTTTTTTCGGCACCAAGGTCAATGGTGATGGTAAATCCTTGTCCACTACGTGCAACATCGCTCCAATAATTGCCATCGACGAGGTTAGCAGCACTATTCTCGGCTCCAGCTCCCAGTGTGATGACCCAATCTGTGCGGTCAAGTAAATCATTGACAGCAGGTGTACCCATCTTCATATTTTGCAGTGCACCTTTTTCAATCTTCGCGGCAAGGTCGCTCATTGTTGTGCGTGGCGAGATGAAAGTGTTGCTTTGCGAGGTTTCAATGCCCGTGAGCACTACATCAAAAGCTAAGTTCACCTTTTGTTCGTTAGTCTTCAGTGTTTCAAGATTGGTGGCTACGATGCGTAGTGTATCGGAGCATTGTTGGCCAGCCTTGATAACAACCTGTGATGACGTGAGCCTATTGCCTGCCTTGTCTTGAATTTGTAACCCTATATTGGGCGCATGGGTGTCACGCAATTCAAGATTAACACGCACATCCTGTGAGGTGGGCTTCTGTGTTTTCACTACAAACGGCATGTCAATGCCTGTTGAAAGCCCTTCACTGGAGTGATCAATGCGAAACGTTTTAGGTGATGGCGTGAGATAGTCTACACGTTGCAAATAAACGTAGGTGGCTGTCCATTCATCTTCAATAGCTTTGTCGTCGCTGTGGCAGCTACTGAGTAACGACAAGCCTGTGAAGGCAAAAGTAGCTGCAGTGAGGATATGATAAAAATGTTTCATTGTCATTTTGTTTTATTGCCAGTTGGTTTGTTCATCAGTTGATTTAATACCATCCACCCAGATAGGAGTGGCATGGGTTGTGAGCGTGTGTCCATGTCCCGTGGCGTCGTTGAACGTGTTGCCCGAACCTTCATTAAAGCGCCAATAAGCCTCTAATCCTTTTGATTTAGGGCTAACCGTTGACTGGTTTTTTTGTATTTGCGTCTCCGTACGGCAAACCGACCACACGCGTGCCTCTGTTAGGAGTATTTTACATGCGCCCCAGCGGCTGTAAGGATCGTCTCCCTTTGTAAACCATTTGAACGTTTTAAAGGTTGTCGCTCCTGCAGGAATATCTTTGATGCCCGCAAAGGCGCCATTGATGTATAGACGATAATGAGAGCCGTCACAGGTGAGGGCTAAATGTTGCCACTTGTTAGGCACAAATGAAAAGGCAGGGTTCATGTAGATGCGGTTGCGTCCTACAATCTGCACTAAGGAGTGAGCCTTATGCTCGCCAGTATCGGTCTGCGGATCTTCGAAACGGAGTAACACAAAATTGGATTCGCCGTTGCCATTGTTGATGAAGACGGCACGGTCGCGATTATAGGTGTTGCTCACCTGGAACTTTACTTCAATGGTATACTCATTATAGGTTTCATCCCCTTTGGGCATTGCAGCTTCGAGCATTGCAGCACCGGTAAACTGGGGCAGTTTTGAAGTGATGATAGCCTCGGTAGTGATGACAAAGGAACCTGTTTTAGCCATAGCAGGAATAGCAGTGTCTTCGCTGACCAGTCGCACGGGTATAGCGTAGCTTTCACCAATCATAGCCTGCGTGAGTGGATGAATATTAATCTTGATAGGGTCAACCGAGTACTCGCCTTTGGGAATAATAACTTCGGAAGGCATCGAAAAGGCTCCATCGGGCAATGGTACGTAGCTTGTGCCTTGCTGCTCGTTGTATTGGTGGAGGAGCGTTGTGTCGACCACTAACTTCAGTTTGCAGTCGTGCGGTGCCTCTCTTGTGAGGCATGGCGTGAGTTCGGCTGTTGCACCATCATCGGTGATGATTACTTTTGCACTTGTGCTTGTGCGGCTCTCATTGATGAACGCACTGTTGTCGATGGTCTTATAATCGGCATCATTACATGCGATGAATGCCAACAGGTTGCATAATAAGATGTATCGAATGAATTTCATAAACTAATCTTTTAATTGTTGTTGATGTGCGATGCTAAGGCCTGTCAACCCTGTGCAGGTAGCGACATGATGTAGACAGAGCCGTTGCATGCGGGTTAAATGTTTTATCTCACTGCGGGGTTTTGCGCTTGTATGGCTTGCCTGAAGTATTTGTATGCAGGCGTGTTAACAGCTTCGCCGTCAATGTGATAAGCTCCGAAGCCTCCCTTTCTGTAACCATTGAGCGGTTGCCATCGTGCAAAGCCTTCTAATGAACGATAGGGGGTGGGCTGTCCGTCGCGGGTAGAATACGAATACCCTCCGTTCAGGCAATCGATGGCACTCTCTAAGTTTTCGGTCATGACATAACGGTTAGTGATTTCCTCTTCACTCATTACAGACTTAAACTTATCGATGCCATTGAGCAAGCGCCCATCCAAATTCCCTTCCTTCGCGAAGTAAGCTTGAATGACATAATAGCTGATGAAAGGCCCCGTCTTGGCCAGAAGCGTTTGCGGTTCTCCATCCACGATGAGCAGTTTCTCGGGATGAGGCGACATTGGCCCAATGTGTTTCGCCAGTTCGGTGATGAAGACATGCATGAGTTCATAGTTGCTCGCCAGTTCGCCGCCGTAACCATAATTGGGTTCAAAATCGATGTCGAAGCCATCATAGTTGTATTTGCTAAGGGTGTCGATAATGGCATTGGCGTACTTGCGCACAGCAGCTTCTTGCTTTTCAGCGTTGCCAGCTTCCCATCCCCAGAATTTATGTCGGGTAGCTTCGTCGGCATTGTGGGCTTTAGGTGTTGCTCCTTGTCCAACATAGCTGGTGAAACTGCAGTACAACACTTTTGTGCCTTTTACCTTTTGCACAAACTCAAGGTCGCGCTTTTGTCCTTCTGAAAGATTGGTGGAGTTGTCCCATAATGACACAACATCCATGGAATCAGGTAGTCCGGCCAGCATGTTTGTAGTTGATGCAGCTGGATTACTCCAGCCACCGAACCATCCAAACGATATGGAGTGTGGACTCTTTTTCCACTCTCTGAGCGCTTGGTAATAGGTTTCTTTTTTCGCTATCTCCGTGTTGGTGTATTGGGTCATCTGTAGTGCTTCGGTCTCTGTCCAGTCGCTACATGCGGCTGTCAATAGCACAAGACTTGTCAAACCTAATGCTTTGAAAATATGATGCATAATATAAACTGTTATTTATTGATAAAATGTGAGCATTGCTTCGGTTAAAGCTGTTGCGACAGGCTGCAGCGAAGCAAGTGCTTTGATTTAATTTCTCTTAGCCCATGGCAGGTCTGTTGCTTCGTTATCAGTGCCATTTAGTAACCCTACAGCCGCTTCGTAGTTCTGCTTGTTAAGGTCGCGCTCCGTGTCGGGATAACGCAAGCGTCGCATGCCACGCTGTGTGTTAGTGATGACTTGTGGATTGAGATTATCCAAAGATGGTGCTAACTCGGGGAACCCTGTGCGGCGGTATTCAGCCCATGCCTCGAGCCCCATGGGATAGATGGCAATCCATTTCTGTGTAATAATGCGTTCCAAATTATGGTCGCTACCATCGGCATCCCATTCAATCTTAACCGTTGTATTGCGGTGATAGTTATACTTCGAGCCACGCGGATCGTTGGCATGTCCGTCAGGGGTAGCAGTGTTATTATGGATATAAGCCTGAATGGTTGCTGCGTCTACACCATATTGCTCCATCGACAGCTTGATGCCTTGCTCATAAAAGGCTTGTGCCGTTCCGCCAACGTTCCAACCGCGCAACGCACATTCAGCTTTTAAGAACGAAACCTCAGCAGCGACGCAAATGGGTAATGGTGAAGTAGCTTGAAACTTGGGCAATGAATAGTTGGCTACATCGTTCTTCTGGAACGACGCTTCGCCCGTTCGCATGCCAATATAACGTGAGGGGTCGAATGCCGACGCTGTGAAGTAAGCGCTACAGCGTGGGTCATTGTAACCATTCATATAGTCGACAATCGATGAGCTTGCACGCAAGTCGCCCCAGCTGGTGGATGCCAGTTGGTAGGGGTTACCTTGTACGCCAGGGGACATTAATGCATTGTATTGATTGGCATCTATGAGCCCCGCGGCGCTATTACAGATCTGCTCTGCTGCTGTTTGGTTGCCAATACGCACAGCGGCACGTAAGGCAATGGAGTTAGCTAAGCGTGCCCATTTGCTGTAATCACCTGCATAGAGCAAATCATTGGCAGCCAAGGGTCGTGATGATGGATATTGACGGCTATACTGATAGAGCGTGTTGGCTGCAGAGGTGAGATCGGTAATGATGTGCGTATAAACATCCTCTACGGACTCATAGGCCGTATTGAACTGACCATTGGCAATGCTACTGTATGGAATAGGTCCATAACAATCAGCTACTCTCATGAGCACTGCTGCCTTTAATAGGGTGGCCATTGCCCAGTAATGCCCCGATTTATGCGTTGATTCCTCTATGCTATAGAGGTTAACGAGCCCTTTGAAGGGTATGTTAAAGGGTAAGGCGTTCCATCCCTCTGAGGCGTTGAATGTGTCAAAGTTTTGGCCGCCCCAGCGGTTTGAACAAGTCATATAGCCACCCAATGCGCCGACCATTTGGTCTACCATTTGTGAATTGTTTTGCTGGACAAACATCAAAGGCTCCATCATGGCTGGGAGTAATACAGAAGGATCACCTTTATAAATGGCGTAATGATTGGTGTTATAATCTTCAAAATTGCTTGTACAGCTTGCCAAGCCTAAGATGAGGAGAGCAATGCTGGTTATTCTTTTTATAGGTTTCATAAGGATATGCTGTGATTAGAATTGAACTTTAACATTGAAACCAATGTTGCGGGTTGAAGGAAGCATGAAATAGTCCACGCCTTGATAATAGTTGCTGCTGGTAGAAGCCGACAGTTCGGGATCGAAAGGCGCCTTGCAGTAAATCATCCATAGATTGCGTGCCAATAAGCCTATAGATAGGTTGAGCTTATTGCTAAACCACTTCTTAGGTAGGTCATAGCTTAAACTTAGCTCTTGCAAACGCACATTGGTAGCGCTATATAGATAATAAGCGCCATAACCACCCTCTGCAGTGGAGATAGTTTGATAGTATTTCTTAGCGTCAACCTTGCCAAAGTTTACGGGAATACCACCATTATCACGTGCGTCGGCAGTAGCTTTTGAACCGCCATAATAGTCGAGAATACCCTGCGTGGCAGAGTAAGCCAGTCCGCCAACGCGCGCAGAAAGCACAAAGCCAAGCGTGAGACCTTGATAGGAGATAGAGTTGTTCCAACCCATATTATAGTTGGGAGCTAAATGGCCAGCCTTATGTTGTGCCACCTCCTGCATACTTAAATTACCAGAAGAGGGATCGATGGCAATGCTACCGTTTGGATCTCGTTTCAGTTCATGTTTGATATAAATGTCACTCATTGAACCTCCTTCACGCAAAATAACTTGCGGAGCGACAGAACTGGCACCAAGATATGCCTTTTGTATCTCTGGAATGCCTTGCTGGTTGACACTGGCCTTCGACAACTCTTTGATTTCATTTTGGTTTAAAGTATATGTGAGAACCGAGGAAACACCTATCCTGCCAAATGTGTTGCGGTATCCTAATGATAGCTCGATTCCTTGGTTTTGCACGTTACCACTCTGCACAATCTGCTCAGAGTAAAGCGATGATGTGCTTGTCTTTCCATAAATAGTTTGATGGTACGTATTGGAGCGGTAGAGGGTAACATCCAAGTTAATGGTGTTCTTTAAGAACTTCGTGTTCAAACCAAGCTCCCATGAACGAGTGTTCTCAGGCTTCATGTGTGCTAATGGTGCAACGTTGGACTTCTCCCACAAGTGGGTTTGATTGTTAAAGTGGTAACTGGGGTTTGACAAAAAGCGGTCAAAGGCGGATGCTACGTTGGAATAAGACGCGCGAACCTTGGCAAAGGTTATCCATTCAGGCAGCTTGGTCATGTTCGAGACAACAGCCGATAAGCCGACAGATGGATAGAAGAACGATGATTGGTCGGAATAGGCCAATTGTGATGCCCAGTCATTACGTCCAGTAACGGTGAGGTAAAGCATGTCCTTATAGCCGAGCTCTACCGACCCGAAGACAGATTGTGTCTGATCGTGCCAACCCTCTTGTATCGTTTTGTACTTGTTGGCATAGTTGATGTTGTTCATTGCAAAGAAGTTCACAAGGAGGAGATTACCTGCACCTCCAGCAGCTTCAAACACCTGGTCTTTTATCGATGTTCCGATATTAGCCGTGAGATTATAGTGCTCTCCAAACCGTTTGTTGATGTTCACCATCACGTCTCCATAAAGTGTCCGATCGTGTTGTGTCTGATCTCCGTAACCACCATTCACATCCGAAATGGTTAATAAGGTAGAAGCATAGTTCTTGTTCAGTAGTCGGTATTCAGAATTGTCAACCCGAACGCGCCCTACAACGTTTAGCCAGTCATATACGTTCCACTTTAACGATGCGTTCAACATATAGCGATGCTTGTCTGTTGTGCGCTCCATTCGGTTCTGAATCCAGTAGGGATTTTGCAGTGAATGAACGCCTTCCCCATAAGGCCAGTACTGCGTCATGTAGCCCAATACTGGATCCCAGCGCTCATAGTTGCGAATTTCATTAAAGTCATCGCCACGAGGGAAGAGGTATAATGCAGGCAAGGGGTTGTTATATTTACCCTGCGACACCATATTTGCATCCTTCTGTAGAATATAGTTTGCACCGAAGTCTAATACCAATTTGTCATCTAAGAACGATGTGGTATTGCGGGCTGTGAAGTTATAACGCGAATAAGTGTTCTTCGGAACGATACCTTTCGCATTTGTGGTTGACATGGATAAATAGGTCTGGTTCTTGCTATTCCCCGTTGACAACGATATCGAATTAATGATATTGGAACCTGTATTGAAGAATTTCGCAATATCAAAGTCACCCACTTGCTGGGCTCCCCAACTCATCAGTCCAGAACTTGTACCATAGCTGTTCTGTATCTTTGGTAGGAACGTAGCACGAGAGAAAGTACTACTATTGCTCACTGTGACACTCGTCTTATCTTTACTACCGCGCTTGGTGTTGATGATGACAACACCATTTGCAGCATCACTGCCATATAATGCAGCAGCCGATGGACCAGTAAGCATATTCACGCTTTCAATATCTTCAGGGTTGATGTCTGCAGAACTTTCCGAACCCATAGGTGTTGAATAGGCACCTTCACCACCACCAAAAGCATGATTGTACATCGGTATACCATCAATCACATACAAGACATTGTTGCTTTTCTCAATAGATTTTGTACCACGCATCACAACACGGACAGCACTTCCTGCACCTCCAGCACCCGCATTGATTTGCACACCAGCCACTTTACCTACTAACGAGTTCACAAAGTTGGCATCTTTGTTGCGTGTCAGTTCGTCGGCAGTAACCTTTTGAACATTATAGCTCAGAGCCTTTTCTGCGCGTTTAATACCTAAGGCAGTGACAACCACTTCATTAAGCACTTTTGAATTTTCTTCCAAAATAATAGGCTTGTTGATGGTATTGGCCTTGATCTCTTTCGAAGTGTAGCCCACATAGGAAAGTTCCAATACGGCATCGCGTGATGCTTGAATCTTAAAATGGCCGTCTAAATCTGTGACAACGGCATTTTTCGTTCCTTTCACGCGTACGGTAACCCCCAAAAGCGGCTCGCCTTTCACGTCGGTTACATTTCCCTCTACAACATGAGTTTGTTGTGGCGCTGGGAGAATCGTTTCAAAACGAAGCGTACTGGGCAGTGAAGCTGCCAGAAGAAGTGGATTTTCAGCCCACACATGAGTGGCCGAAATGAAGAGCATACCCACGCAAAGCGACTTCTTCCAGGGTATGTTTCGACTTGTTTTCTTTTGTACAGTTGATTTCATGTTGTTTGAATCAAGTAATATTTAGAATATGAAAATTAATAATCAATATAGCTTTTAAGGCATCCACTTACACCTTTTCTTGTGATGAAAGGTATGGTAAATGCCATCTTCATTCCGTGTTATTATAAAATGCCTCATTTAAGTAGTAATCTCTTATAGCTTAGGTTGTGCTACAATCAATGTAACTTGTGATTCGGTAGGCATAAAACTTTAGAGAGTTATAAACCACAACACACTTCTTTCGCACAATTTATAAGGGCACCATCGTGGCATGAGTCTCTTGAAAATCAATTGCGTTATGCAACTCATCCTATCAGCAGTGCTATCATTATAACAAGCATAGTTAAGAAAATACTTACTCCATTTAGAAAAATATAATCAATAAGTGATGTGTGTGTGCTGTAGACGCTTTCCTATAAAGGACTATCTTAGCTTGCCACATCATACCTTTGTGGTTGCAATAACAACACAAGATGACGGAAAAGCAACTAAGTTTATGTTGTGATTTGCTTAAAAAGATTTATCTTTGTGGTAGCAACAATAGCTATTTTTGCATTTATAAAATAACAGAATATGAGAACAATAAACAAAAACAAAATGTCCAGGGGGGCTTATATGAGGGCGTTAGTGCGCGCAAGAATTTTGCTCACCATTATTCTTTGGATTACATTCCCTTCATTCCTTATTATCCCTTTCTTTGAACTAACAGCTTTCCGGTTTGTTGTTGGTGTAGCCTTGTTACTCATTAGCTTTTTTATTTTTCTCTTACGAAGCTCGATAAAGGCGGAACTTAGATTAATGATAGCAGAGGAAACTGGGGACTACCCTTGGTGGTATGCGCCAAACACACCATGGTGGATGGGTGGGTTATAATACATTTGCAATGCTCTCTGAGAACTTCTTTTCCATTTTCCTTTTTCCGCAACTGAGCTTTGTTTTCTCTGGCCTCTCATGTTAAGAGTCTATCTAAGTATAGATAATCCTTCGCGTGATGGGTATAATGATGAGAGTGTGGCATCAGTGGTGTACGCTCCAGTTGTCTTTTGTAATTCTTTCTCTCGTCCCATGGTGTAATAATTACATTTATCTCGTAGATATAGAAGAACGAGAACTGTTGTGATTTGCTTAAAAATATCTATCTTTGTGGTAGCAACAACAACCAATGCGCACATCATTAGCGGCTATTGTGGGTTGTGATTTGCTTAAAAATATCTATCTTTGTGGTAGCAACAACAACACAAAAACGAGATTTTCGACGGTTGCACCGGTTGTGATTTGCTTAAAAATATCTATCTTTGTGGTAGCAACAACAACTTTACCGCGCTCATAAACCTTATCAGCAGCGTTGTGATTTGCTTAAAAATATCTATCTTTGTGGTAGCAACAACAACAAGCAACAAAGATTATGAGTAAAAAAACTAGTTGTGATTTGCTTAAAAATATCTATCTTTGTGGTAGCAACAACAATAGGTGCAGTTATTAATCGTGTCCTTCAAACGTTGTGATTTGCTTAAAAATATCTATCTTTGTGGTAGCAACAACAATAGGATATTGCAGAAATGATTGAAACATTGGTTGTGATTTGCTTAAAAATATCTATCTTTGTGGTAGCAACAACAATATAGATTGCTGATTACCACTATTCACCTGGGTTGTGATTTGCTTAAAAATATCTATCTTTGTGGTAGCAACAACAATTGATTCTTTGTAATTTATTGTTTATCAAAAGGATATAAGGTTGTTGAAGAAAATAAAAAATGGTACCACAAAACGAAATCCCACTTCATTGAAGTGGGATTTTTGTTTTCTATTAAGGTAACTTCTTATGAAGCCTTCTTTCCATATTTCTTGGTTGCATGGTAGATTGTTCGTAAGCGATAAAAATATTTTTTCTTTTTTAACAGAGCTTTTTTATCGGGAGATGGATAGCTTTTATCTTTGCCATCCTACGTCCTTTAGAATAATTCCAATTGTTGTCCGGGTGCGTTAGGCGCTTTAGGTTTCTCGCCAAAGAAAAGACGAATGTTGGCAAACTGTTTATCGGTGATGCATAACATTCCCACCATTCCATGTTGGGGAAGGCTGACTTGCACGCGCTTCATGTGCACTTCTGCATTTTCTATACTTGCACAGTGGCGAATATAGATAGAGAATTGGAACATGGTAAAACCATCTTTTATCAGCATTTTCCGAAAATCCATATAGGCTTTCTTTTCCTTCTTGGTTTCTGTAGGCAAGTCAAAGAATACGAGAATCCACATAATGCGATACTCACTGAAGCGTTTAAAGTCGACCATAAGTGGGGTTACAGCTCAGGATAACTGATGTGGCGTATTTCTCCAGAGAAGCATTTTGCTAACGAGGCTGTTGTCTGTTGTGCAGCAATCATAAGAGGACTTCTTTTTCCATTCATTACAACATCGAGCATCGGAATGCCTAAGAGTTCCATTTTTAGTTCTTTTGTAAGCACTGAAGCCTCTTTATGTTTATTCAGTATCTGAATAACAAGTTGATCAACATATGGGCGATAAGGCTCCATGATATCATCAGCCAAACAATAAGCATTATAACGATTGTGGTGGTGGATACCTAAAGTTGGCAACAAACCGCTTCCAACCAAGGCACGAGCAATGACAGCACGCAGGATAGCATAGCCATAATTCAGGAGGTTATTGGGCGGAGTCCCCTCCCGATCGCGAACAAAATGAGGATAATCAAGAAATAGATTGCGCCAATAGTGGGCGGCTGCTCGTGCCTCAAGATTGTCCGGATCACCGCTGCGTACCTCGTTTGCCCATACGCGCATGCAGTTGGTTTCCTTGTCCGTAGTAGTACGTAAAACATGCTCTTGATTTAAGATTTTCTGTTTGATGGTTTGTTGCCATAGTTGTTTACGCAAGGGGAGTGAGGCATCTACTTGTGCACGAAATCGCTCATTTTGCGTGTTGTTGCCGCATAAAGGCAGAAGTAACCCCACAGGCATACTCTTTTGGTCGCATGTAATCACTGCACAATTGTTGTCTAATAGAGCCTCCAACACACCCGAAGTTACCGTGATACGAGGGTTATCGAGCACCACCACCCCAATATCTTCTATTGGGATGGTACGCTCAGCTTCTTTTTTCATTGCTTCGGGTAGCGTGTTATTCTGCACCACTTCAGGCAGATGGAGCACTAATTGCGCATGGCGTAGGCTCAAATAGATGGGATTGCTAAAGCAAAGTGTTTTCTTAATCATAAGCTAAGGGGGCTATTTGATGATGTTGACGATGTGACCTAAGCGGTCAACTTCCATTTTCCAGCAAATTGGCTTAATCATTTCTCCAGTCAAAGCTCTTTCCATCTTGTTTAAAGCCTCGAACTCAACCTTGTCATAAATCGTCTTTGCCACACGATGAGGTAGGAAGAGACATCGGTTCATTGTTGCACTTACCATCTTATAAATTCTATTTTTGTCTAAACTACATGCTTTAGAAAGTAGTTCATCCGCGGTGGGTACATACACCAAGTCGTTGGGTGAGAGATAAAATTTCAATGCAACCCCCTTTTCACTCTTCTCTGGAACAGGAGTAAGTCCCTGCTTCAATCGTTCTACAACCTCTCTTAGTGCAATAGTGTCATAGGTTCTATTGCCCTCTTCATCTTCATAGATAGCAAAGTAAAGGTTTGTACCTTCTTCTGCTATTACATATTGAAAGGCTTTATTTCCCGTTTGTCCTATAGGGAACTTCTTTCCCATTGGCTTTGCAATCCTTACCTTTAGGATGGGCTGATGCTGCTTGCCCTCATTATAAATCGCTATGTTTTGATTCATTTCGGCAATTCCTTCGGGTGTAAAAGCGATGGCAGGGTCGCCACCTTTTGCTTGAAGATAGTTCAACAGAATCTTCTGAATGCCTGTGTCGGTGATTGTGGCAATGCGCTTTGCATCAAATGAAGTGTCTAATGGTTTCCGCGTTGCTGCCAGCTTTTCTTTATCATCACTATACTGCCAAACTTCAACTTTATCAACCGCTTGCTTATTTAAGCGGTAATTAATGCTTTTAAAATGTGCCAGCAATTGCTTGGTGTTGAAGTGCTTTTTCTGTAAGTCTTGAATATAATGGCGGAGCGTCTTATCACAAATCGTAGGAATATTCTCTAACGCATCTTTCAACTTAACGACAGCTTTGCGCCGCAAGTTGACATGACCATAGGCTGTGCCTTGGTGCATAGGCTTTCGAATAGCCCACATCGCTTCTCCCTTTTGTTCGTCAACGACTTTCTTTCCGTTGGCATTATACCGTTCATAATAATTGGTGGCTTTATTGATCACACGAACATAGTTTTTGAAACTCACCACAATGTTATCTAAAGCCTTGTAGGCATCCTGCGTAAAGGTTTCCCAAGGTTTGCGGATAATGCGATTTTTAATGCAAAGTTGTTTTCGCGCATTTTCTTGCTTCGTGGGGTCATTAGCTTCTTTGTTGTTCAAATAGTTAATGATATTGCGTGAGGCACAGGCAATCACCAATGCATCCATAGCATGGTGTCGGTGGTCGATGCGCTTCTTTTGATAGCCACGTTGCAGCTCAAGTGGAACCGAAGTTTGGAACACCCGTTTCCCTTCTTTGTTCTCCCATTGGCCAAAGTCAGTGGTGTTGGTGAGTGCATTCAAGCGTTCAAAACGCGGATAAACAATATTGTTCCAAACATCATTTAAACCCCAATCCTTCTTGAGTTTGTCGGTAATGCCTCCCGAACACGGAATAACAAATTTGGAAGTGGTCTCTTCTTCGCCTTCAATGCGCACAATATTAGAAAGCAAAGTCATCACCACCCTGCTGATATAGCGGCTGTCATTCAGTTGTCGGTTGACAAATTCCTGAGGAATATCCTCCATCAGTAGCTTCTCTTTCTTCGATGTGTTATTCGCATACAATTCTGTTACCAAGGCTTTGTATTCAGCTTCGCTCAAGATAGTAACATCACCTAAAGTCGTACAATGTATTACATCGCCACCACGTTTCTTAATAAATTCATAGGCTAACATGCTGCCTTTCTCTCTATTTACTTCTGCTTCACAGATAACTTTGTTGGAGAACGAGTCGTCAAAATAGCGTTTTTTAGGAATGATATGCTCAATCTGATAGGCTGAAGTGAAAAGTTTTGAAAGTGCAATCGGTTTCCCCGTATATGGCGAACGATATTTTTGTTCGAGCCACAATCGATACCTTTTCAACTCACTTGCGGAGGGTTGTGCCATTTTTGAAATCTTCGTGATCTCGGTAAATGCTGCGTCTTCCTTCGATAATGTTTGCAAAGCGCCTTCCTCATAAATGCGTAAGATTTCTTGTTGCATCGGTGAATGGGGGCGAACGTCCTTTATATCAGCATTGTTTTTCAATTCCATCAACAGACTCTTGATGCGGAGATTCGTGTTCTCATTGCGCAGCACCTTCTCTGTGAGATGTGCACGTTGTTCGGCCGTCTTTTTCATTTCTCGGCCTAATTCTACATGGATTTCATCAATATGTCCCGCTTCTTTCCAAATGTCATATACCGTACGGAGGGTTTCAAGGATGCATTGTTCCACGATAGGGTTGCGTAAGGAATATTGTTTAAACTTATGAATATAATCTAAAAGCTGTTCGGGTGTTTCCCAACGCTGTATGTCTGTAGCTTCAGAACGGCGTCCATATACCACATAACACGCCAACCATTCGGGCAGTCCTTGAAAGTCTGACACCTGTTGACAAGACGAAATAAACACGCCTATCTTCTTTTTGAGTTTCTCATCAATGGTACCTTGCAAGATATTAGCAATCCTCTCTTTTGTAGAAGGACAGAGGTCTGCCTCGTTCCATAAACTTCCTCTCCGCATAACGGGCAGCAGTTTTTTGATGGCTTTCTCTGAATAGGCACCATATTCTTTCTCGAAGGGCTTAATTTTTAAGAATGATTCAACGAAAGCATCGTCATCTTTTAACTTGCGCAATGCACGCTCTGTTTCGTCTTTAGAGTCGACAGAATAGAGCAAGTGCCACAATCGATAAGCCAAATCTCGATCATTTAACCAGTTATGTTCTATGCCAGCTCTGTCGAGTGCAAAGAGAAGTTCGTGGCGTGTTGCATTACAAGGATATTTCTTTTCTTTGTCTTCGATGTAGTTCCAGCGAATAGGAAACACCTTTTCACCACCTATCGTTACCTTTTTCAACTTGAAAAAGTCCTTCAACAGCGTCTCTTGATTGATTTCCTTCCTATCGTTCAAATAGGTAAACAAGCGAACATAGTCTTCTTGATGAGGCAGATACTCGGCTGTTACGTTGCGATCATCGGCTCGATTGCGTAGGCGTAAGTTGGCTATAAACTGCCACAAACGGAATTCTTGGTAGTAGGGGTTGGACTTTGCTATACATTTAATGCCTTGCCGTTTCATTTCTCCTGTTTCCTTGTCCACATAGGAATAGGCCTCATAGGGGCACTCTGCAATCAGCGATTTCTTGCTCTTCAGCGGGCGTTGGTAGAAGATAAGATCCTCTATGAGCAAGTAAGGCATGTCCTTTTTCAACAGACTTTCACGATGAAGCGGGTTGTTTGGATATAACTCTTCGACGCATGCTTTTAACATGTCCTTGCTGCGTAGTTCCTCATGGTGTTTGCTTTGCTCACGAAGAATGCCTGTTAATTCCTGTTTGTAATATTTACGCTCGATGGTATGGATGAATTTTCCGCGGATTTTATCAGAGGGTTCTTTTAAGAGGTGGTCATAGATAAAAGCGCCAACAGGCGTGCCCGATGCTTCTAATGAGTGCTCCGTTTGTTTCTTTCGCAGCCCCCAATCCTTCTCATCTGGTGAGCGGAAGGAATGTTTCACGTTGCCTTCTTTATCTTTTTTGGGTGTTGTTCCGTCTTTTTCATATTCGGTTGTCACAATGAAAGGCCTGACTTTACCCACCCAGTCGTTTAAGGGTATTTTACTTTGACGACGATATATCCAGCCATTCTCTAACTTTACATTATACCAGGTGTTGTCACCTTTTCCTGCTTCATCGGCTTCAACGCCAACCACTTTCAACTCATGATATTCTTCATGTTTTGCGGCATTCTCTTCATCCTCTTCGCCACGAAGTTGGTAATAGCCACGCTTTTGGTTGAAGTTGAGCAAAATCCATGCAAGCTCCTCTTTCTTGATGGGTTGCGTAAGTGCTTTCTTACGCAGGTAATAAATCGTCCAATCAAGCGGCACCTTCTTGCCGTTAGCAACGAGTGCGGGCTGATATTTAGCGAAGTCTGCTATCATCTCATGGAAAGCATCCATGAAAAGAAATTGCATTGTGCCGTCTCCTCGGCGTTCCCATGCCAATTTAGGTTCACCATGATTTAAAAATTTACCATAAGTAGTGGGCGTCTTCCTGTCCCATCCTATGGCCGAATCGTAGTGAGGAGGTAAGCAATGCAACGTGTGTAGCACGCGATGGAGGCGCTCGCGGCGTTGCAAAGTGCGCTCTCTAAGGCGTCGAATGCCTCGGAAGTTCGTTCGGATGGCGGTTTGGGACTCTGTTACTCCTTTGTCAAACTTGCCAAGAACATCTTGGCTCATGGGGATGATACGACTGCCAAGTTGAATGTCTCTTAAATAATTCTCATTGTCATCAACGATGACTTTGGCCCAACCAATGCTGTTGGTTCCTAAATCTAAGCCAAGAATTGTTTTCATATATTTTCTTTATTTTGTTTGGTTCTTTAGTAAAAAACTCCAATATTTGCACTCAGATATTATTTAAGCAAGTCACAATAAGGATTTTTCCGTTGTGAAAACAAACAGGGCGGGGCGACTCGTCCTTTTCTTTTTCGCTGTCTCAAAGGTAGTGTTTATCTGATAAAACAACAACTTTTTGGCTAACTTTTTTTGCTCAATAGTCGATTTAGGCTGTTTCTTGTGCCGGTGAGGGGCTTGAGATGCATGAAAGAGTAACTTCTTATGGGATGGATGTTTGCATAGTTTTGCTGCAAGAAGAAAGTGGAATGCTGATGTAATCAAGGGTATATTGCGGGATAATCTGCACCATATTACTTTATGATTTGCATGCTATTATCAAGAAATAATATGAGACCTCTGCAAAACCCCTCTTATAATTTGTCTTTCTTAAATATTTTTTGTACCTTTATTGTATGAAACAGAAGTTGCCCTCTCCCAGTTTTGTTGATATGTTCCTTGCGCAAAGAAAGGTCAAGCAGACATTCTTTTCACAAATAAATACAATCATTGATTGGGGACCTATTCGTGCTATAATAGAAGTGGCTTATACAAAAGGCTATAAGTCTACTGGCCGGCTCAGCTATGACAGCCTTGTTTTATTCAAGATTGAATTACTCCGCACCTGGTATGGTCTGAGTGACGGAGAAGTTGAAGATCAGGTTAACGACC
>NZ_AZHT01000102.1 GCF_000599605.1 Prevotella sp. HJM029
CAAACATATGAATATAACAAGATAAAGATCTCACCTGGCTGCGAACGTGGTTTATTAAACTTTGATTTGGGAATTCAGAATAAAAATGTTATATTGGACTTACCAGAAGAAAAAAAAATCTCCAACCCAATAAAATATAATTTTCGATTTATTAAGAAAGCGTGTCATGTGCTGCGAAAATAATCAAAATAAATATCCATTAAAGAAGGAACTGAAATTTGGAAAATCACACGTGATGGTAGGCAGACTTTATATGCAGTATTCGAAAATAAAACTTTCAAAATAGTTGAGCAGTGAAAATAAAAGCACCAAGTGGAAGTCGCATTCTTTTTGAAGAAAAAGATATGTTCTTAACAGAATATTGTGATGATAACGATATCTGGTTTTGGAAAATAATAGGAGAGAATCCTTTTTTAATAGAAAGGGGCTTTAAAGAGCAAGGAGGTTTATACACCCTATCGTTTCCTCAAAAAAGGA
>NZ_AZHT01000103.1 GCF_000599605.1 Prevotella sp. HJM029
AAGGTGCGGCTGGAACACCTCCTTTCTGGAGCGAATGTTTCCTATAGCGGCGTATGAGTTGACTTGAAAGCGTTAACATTTATGCTGCGCCTTATTGAGGTTAGTATTTTTTTAGAGGATAAGTATTCTTAGTCGAGGGTTTGTTTTCTTCTTGTACTACGTAAATCTGTTTTTCGATAAAGCGAGAAAAAGGAAGCCGGGCT
>NZ_AZHT01000104.1 GCF_000599605.1 Prevotella sp. HJM029
AGAAAGGTCAAGCAGACATTCTTTTCACAAATAAACACAGTCATTGATTGGGCACCTATTCGTGCTATAATAGAGGTGGCTTATACAAAAGGCTATAAGTCTACTGGCCGGCCCAGCTATGACAGCCTTGTTTTGTTCAAGATTGAATTACTCCGCACCTGGTATGGTCTGAGTGACGGAGAAGTTGAAGATCAGGTTAACGACC
>NZ_AZHT01000105.1 GCF_000599605.1 Prevotella sp. HJM029
AACAAAGAAAGAGCTTTCCTACTTCCGTTTGAAGTTAGAGAACTACCTCAGTGAGCATTTCCCAGAAATGCTGGCTGACAACCCATTCATAACGGCAAGAGCTGATGAATCCCTTACTACCTATTGTGATGCAGTGGCACAGGGCTTCTCGCATCCCGAAGCAGAGACAATGGCAAGCGAAGTCTTATATCAAGGTTTGCACTTTTCCAAGTATGACACGCTTGTATCCGTCTTAGAGAATGAGTTCGAGAAAGAACTTCCTTCTCCTCTTCCTGAAAGACTAACACCAATGCTTCTAAAGAATAAGGCTGTGCAAAGCGTTTTCGATAAGTATGAACTGACAGACGATTTTGGTGCAAGTCCAGAGTATGAGAAACTCTACACCGAACTGACAGGGACAATCGTTTTGCTCATTGAGGTCAATGGTCTGCCAACAGTCGATAGTGAGAACATAACTTGATGTAATACCATCGGGAGCTTTTGTAGTGTCAAGAGCCAAGATAACTATTCTTCCCCACACACCAAGAGTTTAGGCAAACACTTGGCTTTGTGAGGCAGAATATCTTGTAACTGCTCTTGAAACTATTAAAAGCTCTGATATGAATACAATCATCATGAATCAAGACGTTCACACACCTGCCTTCATCAAGGCAGACGCATCGAATAAAACCGATAATATCAAGCAGCAGCCGACTTCTCCCAAGCAAGTCCGTCGCTTCGGTTGGACACGCTTCATCGAACTCGCTATCCTGCTTTCCATCGTTTTCGGTGTCATTTGGCTTATCTCGAGGATGGTAACACCGCAAGTCGTAACTGCCGTCTCTGTCATTGCAGGTTTTCTGATACTACGCTTTATAGTCAGGGTAATTCTAAAAGTAACATTTACGCTGCTGAGCATACTCTTCTGGTTGTCAATTCTCTGTGCCATCCTGCTATGCGTGCTTTGAGAAGCACAGCTCTGTAATACCTTTCATTTATCGTTCATTAGGTGGTTATCTCACATTTCGAGATAGCCACCTTTTCTATTTCCCACTACGAGCGTTGCACTTTCGCTTCCTTTCCAATGCTCCACAATATGCGAAATGAAGAAGACGGATGCTGTTCCCTTTTTATCCGCAAAGGTAGTACGGGGCTTGTGGCTTTCCCAAGGTCTGTGCCGCTTGGTTTGTCTGGAAAATCTCCACACCTACGGGTTGTATTTTCCGCCAAAACCTTGTGCAAGCCCGCCCCGCTACCTCTATTTTGCTACAAAAAGGAATCAGCATACTCCGATCTTTGGACGCATAAAAAAAATGTCGCTATGGATAAGCAAAAAGTAAATACAACATCGTCGATGAACAGCAAAGGATATAGCTCCTCCTCTCATTACCGCATTAACCCTGTGGCTGAAAAAAGTGAGCAAGTGTTGGCAATTAAGTTTGTACAATGGGACGTTCCCCCGTTGGAGAGCCTTTGTAACAGCAAAGTATATCTCCTGCGTATGAAACTCTATCGTGGCGAAATGATGAGCCGTGAGGAAAAGAATTGGCTATGTGAAGCGGTGAACTCAAACACCTATTTCCGAACAGCCGTTCCACTGCAAGGCTATCGCTTTGACTTCTTTGATGTACTGAAGAAATATCTTGTCAATCAGTACGGACAATGGACAGAGTATTACGCAGCCGACAGAACAAGCCTAAGAGCCTACCTATATGGACGCATCAATCAAATAGTAGAAATCCCAAAATACTAAGCAATATGAAAGGAACAGAACATTTCACACGGACAATAGCCGAGTATCTCAATCAGCGTGCTATGACAGACCCCTTGTTTGCCCCTAACTTGATGAAACCGAACAAGAATATCGAGGAGTGCATCACCTACATTCTTAATGAAGTGCAGAAAAGCGGTTGCAACGGCTTTGATGATGATGAAATCTTCTCTATGGCTGTTCACTACTACGATGAGGACGATATAGAGGTCGGCAAGGCTGTTTCTTGCCAAGTTGCCGTTAATCACATTGTGGAACTCACAGAGGAAGAAAAAGTCGAAGCAAGGCAGGAAGCCATTAAACAATATCAGCGTGAGGAACTTG
>NZ_AZHT01000106.1 GCF_000599605.1 Prevotella sp. HJM029
AGCCCGGCTTCCTTTTTCTCGCTTTATCGAAAAACAGATTTACGTAGTACAAGAAGAAAACAAACCCTCGCCTAAGAATACTTATCCTCTAAAAAAATACTAACTTCAATAAGGCGCAACATAAATGCAAACTCTTTCAAGTCAACTCATACGCCGCTATAGGAAACATTCGCTCCAGAAAGGAGGTGTTCCAGCCGCACCTT
>NZ_AZHT01000107.1 GCF_000599605.1 Prevotella sp. HJM029
CCAAATCAAAGTTTAATAAACCACGTTCGCAGCCAGGTGAGATCTTTATCTTGTTATATTCATATGTTTGTCCATAACAATATAATCCCATATTGCAGGAAGATTTTTTTCAAACTGAGGTAACATAGTCTTAAATAACTCATCTATAAAAGCCATTGCAACTTCAGGACTATCTTTTACCATATTACTTTCCATAAATTTTCATCTATCTTTATTTAAAATTTTATCATACCATACATTATTTT
>NZ_AZHT01000108.1 GCF_000599605.1 Prevotella sp. HJM029
AATATCATATTCAATAATTTCAAGAGGGGCTATGCTTATAAATTATAGTAACAATGTTGTTAATCTCTCTCTAAAAATTACAGGAGAGTTAATTTTTAATCCACCGACTTTCTATGCTGATTTAAAATCATTAGAAAGGGAACTTCCTGCAGGAAGGGAAGACATACGGAATAAAATTATACACTATATAGAGAATGATAGTGTAGTAAGAATAGATACAAAAATTATTTTTGATTAAATATTCAGAACTGGCAAATTCTCTGACACATAGAAGGTCTTAAAATTTGACATAGAATCAATTGTTTATCTAAAA
>NZ_AZHT01000109.1 GCF_000599605.1 Prevotella sp. HJM029
ACCAAACAATAGATAGAACGGCACTACTTTCGCCAAGTTAGTACCAAACAATAGATAGAATGGCACTACCTTTGCCCAAGGTAGTACCAAACAATAGATAGAACGGCACTACCTTCACCCAAGTTAGTATCAAACAATAGATAGAACGGCACTACTTTCGCCAAGTTAGTACCAAACAATAGATAGAATGGCACTACCCT
>NZ_KK082669.1:0-68985 GCF_000599605.1 Prevotella sp. HJM029
GGTATCAAGTTCGATGGTCATTTTAGACTTGGCATCCACAAAAGAATCCGATTTTCCATCAATGATGGAATGACCTCTTCCGTTCGCTCTTGAAACCATAGTTGCTTTTCTTTCACAACCAGCCGACATCAGCAGGATTACAATAATAGTGCTAAAGAATAGTAGATGGATATAGTTTAACTTTCTTCCCATAATTCACCTGTTTTAGTTTTAATATTGCAAATATAGTGAAAAATACATGAAAGTAAACACCCTTATGTTTGAAAAATATCGATGAAAAGCTTAATTAGCGTTCAATGGGTATCTTTTCGGCCTCCGAAAATGCTTGTCTTAATTGTCTTATATGTCTTGTCATTGATTATCAATGGGTTATATGCTGCTTGTTTTGTCTTGACTTGTCATCGCTTGTCTTAGAAAAGGGCTGAAGTGGAGAATCTTTCTAATTTAGTCAAATTAGATTAAGTCTTGTCCAATAATAAAGAATATTATATTACTGAATATCAACACTTTATGTGTTTATGACAAATAAGACAGAAAAGACAGCCAAAAAATATATGCCCTATGAAAAATAAAAAGGCGGAAGCTCCGCCTTTTCACTTAGCTGCACTCGGCAAAGTTGAAGTAAGCTCCCTTTGCTCTCGTTTGCAAAGTCTTTTGTTACTACTCTTCATATAGCCTTGACAGAAAGTCCTGTAGCCGCCTATCCTGTATCTCGGCAAGTGGGCATGGCTTAAAGTTCAGCACCTGCCTAATGCGCAACGTGCCCAGACCATACCGTGAGCCATCCACCGTGATGCCTTCCATCTCCTTCACAGAGGCGTAGCCATACTCCGTTTCAGCCATGCCGACGACGATACTGAATAAAGTGAAGTCATCGCCTTCTGGCTGTCCCTCCAGTACATACCAGCGGATGAGTCCAATCTCGAATACACAGACACAAGTAGCGTCCTTTTGCTTCCCATCCTGAGAATAAAGGGGGAAGTCCTTCAGCTGTTCGGCGAGTTCTGCCGTCATCAAACGATTTGCCATATAAAAAGCTATTGTGGAGCAGTGGTGAGCCACCCCGTTACCTTGATTTCGATTCTTTTCCCTCCTGTGAAGTCTAACGACTTCTTCGGGGAAACGATTTTCGAGCAAATAAGTCGCTATTGGACGACACATTCAACGGCAAGGAATTTTTCAAGTTTTTATTAGCTTACCACAACCAAACTAAGAACGGCCATTAAAAACCTGAAAAATAAGGCACTGGTACTTGACCAGAAGGTGCCAATAGCGAACTTCGCGAAGGAAATGGATGACCACCGAAGAAGGTTTATTTCTCACAGCAAAACGAGTGCGCAATGGCAGGTAATGAGTTGAAGAGAGCCGAAAATAGAATGGAAGAACTGCATGCAATGATGCGGACCTTCTTGCTGCAAGTCTGAAATAGAATGTGGTGTCTTCAACTCATCACTGGCCTTGCTGCGCACGGAATGACCTAACCTCTCTCCCTTGTCATTCTTCGTCCCTGAAGAATGATGGAAGCGGTATCGCAATGATTGCTGCTCTATGCGCAATGAATGGAGATACGGCCTTCAGGGAAATGGGCACAAAGCAGTTAGGTAAAACCTGTAAAGATAGTCAGTTTATCGTCAGTGCAACGAAAAAGTGAGTTACACCGACAATAAACTGGCGTTACACTGGATAGAGCGTGCGATATGGTGTGCATAGGCATGGAGCAGGAAGTAAGATAGGCGGAGCCGTGAAGTGGTCATGGGCGATAAGTCCTTGACAAGTGAAACAGCGGTAGCCTATCCTTCCTGCCCCCATTGCCCATGCACTCCATTCAGCACAAAACAACCTAACCGCTCTCCCTTGTCGCTCTACGTTCCGGCGGAGCGATGAAAGCGGTGTGGAGCCATCACGATCATTTATGGCGTGATAGCGAGATACGGCTTTCAGGGAAATAAAGTACTCCCAACGAATTGTCTTGTTTTCTGCGTCAAAAACAAGACTTTTTATCTCTGTTATTCATCCTTCCGATGGGCAATTCCCTCCCAAGCAGGCAGCGAACTGTGACCGCTGCCCGACTTTGAAAGCCGGGCATACCAGCCTGATATGCCCAGCCGTACCTTACTTCTCCCTGCTTATTCTGGCCACCTGCTTATAAGGGTGGTTACAGAAATTCCAGTCTATCTCATTGTCTGGCAGCGTGGTTTGTATGCCACTGTCCATGACCATGCCACAATGCTTTAGTATTTTATCCTTGGCTTCCTCCCTGCTTTCAGCTTCTACCTTGAAAGTACCCTCGAAGATGTATCGAGCCGTTACACTATACGTTTTCTTCATTGTAACTTGCTTTTGTGGAGTATGCCGATAGCTCGGCACACTCCTGGTTCTACTTAGTCAAACATCGTATTGACGTGGGTCTCAAACTCGTCATCGGAGTAGTTATAGAAAATATCGTCCTCCACATATCCGTAAAACAGATTGTCCACCGATGGATAGTCGCCCCTCCACTTGTCGCACACACTACAAGGTGCAAACAGGGCATCGCCCAACTGCGCATTGCAAATCTCCCTTGCATCAACGCCCTCTATCGAAAAAATACTGATATTCTCCATACGCTTAAAAATGAAAATCAATGATACCACCGATATAAAGCTCGTCGCCTTCCGTCAGATGCTCCACCATGCGCATCAACTCCACCGACTTCTCCGCAAAGGTCTGATAGTCGTCATTGCAAAGGTAGAAGTGTGCTGCGGTATCGAGTGGGTTCTGTAATTCGTTTTCCAGCCGGTACACCTCACCGCAAAAGTTCATCACGTTTTCCATGTTCACCTTTGCAGCCCTTATCTGAATACGCTCCACCCACTCACGTTTCCACTGCTCAAAACCACCTTGATACACCAACGTCGTTTCATCTTTGAGGTGAAACATACCCAATGGCAGTATGTCATCTACGAGCGAGCAAACGGCTCTCTTCCGCTCTTCCTCCGATATGGTGGCACAGTAGTCGTAATCGCTGCCATCACCCTGCAACAAGGTATCTTCACAAAGATAGCCCTCGATGCGTTCTTCCGATAATTGAAAAATCCATGCGTGCATAACTTATAATTTTATGAGGTTAAACTTAATCTTTTCCCTTTTGTGAAGTCTTCAGACTTCTTGCAGGTACTTAATTTTCGAGCAAAACAGGACGGTATAAGCGGGAAAGATAAGGCAAGTAATGCACAGAAAATCGACGGAATACCCCAATCTATGATTGTTGGGAAGGCTGCCGTCTATTTTCCTGCGCATAGCCGTAGCGGTACTTGCCGTTCTTTCCTATGCCGTAACTTTGCAAAGAAAATGAGCACATGTAGCAAGGAGGCAACTGCAAACATGGAAATGATACACAAAAAATGGAGACTGTCTCACGACAATCTCCACCTAAACAAAAGAGAATTAACCCAATTCAACCAAAAATGCCAATATCTTTATGGTAGCGGTAACTCAAACGTCCTTACTACCGCCTTGCCGTCCATGCTAATGAAGAACCACCGCTCAGCATTGTACTTCATGCCATGATGTGTTACCGCCTGATAGTCGATCTTCACTTTCCAGCCCGTCCATTCCTTCCTGTCAGTTGCCTGGCTAAGCATTTGCCTGATGTCCGAGTTGGCACGCATCTGCCTTTCAGCGAGATCCATCACGTAGAAGTCGTTGATGTCCAGCGACTGCATATTGTCAGTTCGCCTCATGATGCTGTCCGTTACCGATTTCATGATACGGACGATGCCTGCCTTCTCCTTTTGCGAGAAGTAGCTGAATCCAAACGCCGAGTCTGGTTCTGATATAGCCATCACCTGTAACTGCTTAGGATATTCCACCGACTGTTTCAGATTCTCCACTACCAACTGCTTCAACGCATGACGTTTATTCGTACAACCAGTGAGGCATAACAATGCCACCACTAAATATATAATACTTTGTCTTTTCATCATCAATAACTAATTAAATCATGATTATTCTGTCCTTTTCAGGCGTTAGCTGCAGACGCTTGTAGTACACCGTACCGTCTTCCTTGTAGAACTCAATGCTGTCCCTCGTCACGCCCTGCTCACATATCTGCTTCACCTCCTCCACCGACACGGCATGACCGCTGATGTTACGCCAGATGGAGAACTTGCAGGGATGTTCGGTATTGCGGTAATTGGCACAGTTGTATGCCTTCAGCCCTACATGCAGGTCTCCCCCGCAATGCGGACACTTTGCGATGCGCGATTCCAGCTTCACCTTGCCCTCGGCTATCGACAGCGACGAGGCAAACATCTTCCACTCATTCGAGGCAAAGCCCTCCAAAGCGATATGCTTGCCATTCAAGAACGCCACGGCATCCTGCTCCGTGATCCTGCGGTTGCAGATGATGCCCGGAATCATGAAATCGCATGACGGATGCTCTCCGATGGAGTTCTCACACCGGTAGCCTTTCGAGGTCTTGCGAATCCTGCCTCCGCAGAGAGGACATACGCCGTCGATGTAATGCACACCCGACGAGACCTCTACCTTTCCATTACGGATGACGAGAGCCGCCTTGAAATGCTGGCCGTCCCTGTTCTGTAACTGCAACGGATTGGTATGGCCATGCTTGACAAGCTGCGCAACCAGTTCCTCTGTCATTTCCAGATTAAACACACGATTAGGGATAACGAACCCGCAGGACTGCTCACTGCACTTCCACTCCTGTTCGTTATGTACCATTGTGCCCCTGCCACACACGGGGCAGGTCTGTAAATTGTCAGTATCACTCATTTTGTTATTTCTTTACGTTATATGTTACTCTATCTTTGGCAACCCTCCGTTTGCACCGCTCCTCCTCGAAATAACAAAGTGTAGCGAGTGCAAAAGTACAGAAAATTGCCCATATTCAGGCCTGTCAGATGTATTTCCACTCATAGACCAGTCCATCCACAATCGCCTTCCCCGACATCATCGTGGCCCAGCCTTCTGGATCAAGCCCGAACCAAAGGTCATTCCACGAGTACGTCCTTACCTGCCATGCCAGCAACCAAAGGTCAGTATTGATGGTCTCCAGTTTCGTTACCACCTCATTGGCAATGTAATACCGTTCCGCCGAAGAGAGCAAGTTTACCTTATGCTTCTCATTGATGGGCTTGCCCGTGGCATCATAGCCACTCACGTTGTATGTGCCGCTTGTCACCAGCTGCTTCATGAACGGATAGAGCGAAGCCATCTGCGTGGCAGCGTCCGTCAGCTCATCAGACACCAACAACGCAATGGCCGTTCCTTTCAGACGACCGGGCAGCGACTGGCGTAATAGGCTCATGTTTCGGGGTATTTCTACCGTCGTCAATTCCGCTGCCCGCTTAATCTGATAGAGGTTCTGCATCGCACCCTGTGCATTGGAAAGATACTCCAGCATCTTGTCCTCTACCTTGTGCATCCTGTCCATGGCTACCGTGACCGCCGTTTCCGCTGCAATGATTTTCTTCTGCGTCTTCTCGCGGTCTTTGAAAATCTTTTTCAGCATCTCGCTCTGCGCTACCACGGCGCCCGTCAGCGTCGGATCCGTCTGCTGTGCCAGCATTGGGCAGAAGGCCAAGCCTCCAACCATCATTGTCACAAGAATTCGTTTCATAAGCCTACTCCTTTCTCTCGGCGGTCGGCCAGATTTCGGTCCCTTGCAAACTTGTTTTTTACCGCCACAACTTCCAACTGTTTACCCATCAACTGGTCGTTCCAGTCTTTGTAGTTTGCGGCAGTCTTCCATTCACCCACGTTATAGCGGATATGGATGTGCTTGCGAAGCTCACGGATCGACAACTGGTCGTTAGGAATGGCAAAGCTCCTATCACCAATGGTAATCTTTACCTCGCTATCTTCCTTATGTATATTCATGCGAATACCCTCCAACAGGGCAGCCATACGGATGCCATAGATGCGCCCAGCAAGGTCATTGTCGAAACAGTCCATCGCCTTGGCTTCAGGGTAATGCGACATGATGCCTTTGACTTGTCCGTCAGAGAATGTACCGCCCAGCGACACGAATACCGAATGAGCAGCATCCAAGCGAAGGTGATTCAGCTGATAGAACGCCATGATGTCGTAGGCACTCTCTGCAAAATACACATTTCGGATGTCCGCTGGATTACCACCTCTTGACAGGTCAGCAATCCATGCGCCTGTTGTCGAGTTGGTACCAGCTGCTTTACTTTTGAATGAGCCGAAGCCACGGATTTCATAGCCTACCACCTTGTCCTTGCCAGCCTCCGTATAAGAGAAACCGATGTTGAACTGCTTGTAGGTGGTATGGCAGCTGTCCCTTATCTGCTTGATGAATGGAGCGAAGACACCCACCGTCTCCTCTTTGATGCCACGTTGGGCAAAGAATGCCATCACCTCAGACAAATCACGGCCTATCTCCTTCACTTCGTAGCGTTTCGGATCGAACACACGGTTGTCGCTATATCCGGCTTTTGTGAGATACTGGCTATCACCATAGTCGGGAATTGGCTCGTTGGCAAAGCGTGCCATCACCTTACCGATGATTTCCCACTCGTTCCTGCCGGACTCGTGGAAGCTGTTAAGATTCTCACGAATCAACGACACCACATCGCCGCCCTTCGCCCCGTTACGACGAAAATAGGTCTGTGAAG
Source organism: Prevotella sp. HJM029 (assembly GCF_000599605.1). Classification (GTDB taxonomy): domain Bacteria; phylum Bacteroidota; class Bacteroidia; order Bacteroidales; family Bacteroidaceae; genus Prevotella. Next base: position 6,639 of record NZ_KK082669.1, read on the forward strand.
CCTTCTCCTTCGGATTCTTGATGATGAGCTTGTCCTTATGCCCCGTGGTGTCAGGCAGCACCATTTCGATATATCTGCCCACACCCGCCGAGCGGTCGAGGCGATACCCCAGGTAATAGGCAATGTCATCCACGCCGACCTTGGCTTTCAGGTCTTTGAAGTTTACGGTCTGTTTCATAACTATCTACAAGTATAAAGAGGTTAGATTTTCATACCATGCGAGCGTCGCTGTCCTTGTGAGAGGATTATATCGCCATAGCTTTTTTCCAGCGTATGGGAGAGCAGACGGGCCTTCTCCGCTTCCTCCGAGAGAGAAAAATAGAGGATGCCCACATTTCGGTCAATTGGTTTGATGCCCAAATCCTTGCCTTGGAACGAGGCACGCACCGCATAGTCGCCGTCATTCTGCTTGATGATCGAAGCGTTCTCAAAGACAATCTTGTCCTTGGCGGTATCGGCAGAAAGGTTCCTATTCTTGTCGAGCAAAGGCTCTTCGCCCAACGCCATCTTCTGCTTGTCCACCTCTTCCAGTACCATGTTGGCAGCCTTGTTCACGTCAGCAATCACCGACACGATGAACTTAGGATTCTCTTTGAGGGTAGAGATCCAGCCATCGAGGTAGGCCGCATTGTTGTCCAGTATGCGCTTGTCAAAGCCCATTGAGTTGCCCACCATCGCCGCCGTCAGCTCAGCTACCAGTTCCTCCTTGGCATACATTGCGTCTCCGAACTTCTCATGGCTGCCCCTGTTCAGCCGAGGTTCCGTACCCGTGGAGTGAGCCATCTCGTGCAAGGCCGTGGAGTAGTATTCCATACCGTCCTTGTACACTTCCTCCGGTGTCTTGCCGATATTGAACTGTTCTTTCCTTGGAATGACGATGATGTCCTTGGAGGGAGAAAAGTATGCACCGGGTACCTGCTTGTCATATTGGATAGGACAAATCCACTCCTGTTTCTCAAACATACGGTCGAGTGCCTTGCTTGTAAACATCCCCTCTGCATCACGCAGTTCAGGCGGTGCAAATAGCTTTTTGAGTGCTTCCACCTTATCAGGCTTCACCTCAGCCAGATTGGTCTGATCAACATTGAACACATTGTAGGCCTTTAGGAATGGAATGGTCTGCACCTGCATCCGCTCCGCAAGGCTCATCTTGCGGTAGGTGTCTTTGGTGATTTTGCGTCCGTCCTTGTCCCTTGCCATGATGTCCCAGTAGAGCACCGGCATGGCCGACTCGCCCTTCTTGACATACGCTCCCAAGTCATTGGTTTGCTTGAAGGTGAGATACACGGGCATTGAGTAGCCACGGAGAGCCGTGTCCAGTTGGAGGAAGAAAGAGTTACTTCCCGAATATCCACGCCCGGACACATTCTGAGGCATGGCACTGGGAGCGGTGGCACCGCCAATCCACCCCTTGTGCCAACCAACGGACTTCATCTGTTCCATGCGCCCAATCATCATCTCCGTGAACCTGTCCACGGCTTTCTGACCGAGCGTCTTTGTATCAGTTCCAGCTGTAGTTATAGTCGTCCTCCGCCAAGATTTGCTTGTCCTGCATACTCAGTTCCACCGACTCCATATAGAACTCCGCGGTATCTTCACTGGGATGGGTGTTGTGCTCTTTGCACCACTGCATGAAGCCGTCCGCATGCTCGCCTTCGAGCGTGAACTGCAACCACCCGATTCGTCTGTCCTGTTTGAGCTGGACCAGCTCTTCAAAACTATATGCCATTTTCTTTGATTTTATGTTATCTGTGTGTCATTCTAAAAAAAAACTTCCAAAGACTACATCTTCAGTCCATTGCTGATAGCCTGCTTCTGCCCCGATAGCATCTTGATGTCATCCGAGAGATACTTGGCTGCCAGCTGCTCACGAGTGGCGGTCTTGGCTTGGAAGAGAGAAAAGCCGTCGTCAAAGGAAATTGCTTTCTTGTCCGTGCGCCCATTTTCGCCCACGGCAGCCGAGATTTTCCATTTGCCGTCTATGTTGTCCTTCGCCACCCGGATGTCCTCCACCTTGATGTTGGCAGGAAGCTGATAAACCGAGTATGCCGATGCCAGATGCAGCCGTTCGCCGAAGTTCTTCTCCACAAGGGCAGCCGGTGTCGTCACACGGTCGAAGAATGCACTCTGGTCCGCCTTGGTCATCGGCACCGACATACGCTGGTCGCCCACCTGTGCGTAGAGCTTGTACTTGCCGTAGTCGGCACGCTGCTCGTCCTTCTCCTTATACACCGTCATCTTGTCGATGACCCTACCATCGGAAAGAATGTTGGCAGCCTTGTATTCCTCCACCGACACCTTGGGAGCCAACTTGGTAGGATAATACTTCTGCATCATGTCCTCCACCTTCGCCTCCCGTTTCTGGTAAGCAGCAATATCGACAGCATCCATCTTCATAGGGTTGAGCTGCTTGCCGTTGAGTTGAGCCACATAAAACCAGTCGGCAGGGTTCACCTTGGACTGGAAGGCATGGGCATGGGAAACTTTGTCGCCATTGACCGTTACCATCTGCGGCTCACGCGGCTGATGCTCCTGTTTGGCGGAAGCCGACTTGTCCACGTTCTTTCCTTCCTCTTTCTTTTCCTGCACTTTTGTTTCCTGTGCTTTTGTTTCCGTTTTTACCGATGTGGATTTCTCTACGCTTTGTTTCTTCTCCAGACTGTCCACGATGGCCACTCGAAGACCGGCACGGATGAGTTTTGGCAGGTTTGTGTCCAAAGCATGATGAGGGAATGTGACTTGCAGAGGGCCGTCCTCTGCCTTTGCCGGTTTTGTTGGCTTGATGGACAAGGTGTCAGCCACCTTGGAGGCATCAGCGTTCAGGGCCGTGTAGAAATCTCCCGTCCTGAAGAGCAGGACGGCATCAGGATGCTTCTCCTTCATGTTCTCGTACAGCTCTGCCAGCGTCTTTGACTTCGGGAGCTTCGCGGTTTTCTTTGCAGCTTTTTTCTCAGTCTGAGCCTTCGGCTCTTCCTTCGGGGTAGCTTGCTGCGGCACCTCTTCTTTTTTCTTGCTTGCCATATTGTTATCAATTAAAGGGTAAATATCAGACTTCCACTGGTTGGGTGTGAATTTATGCGTATCACCAAGTACCGCCATCAGCGTGTCCTGTCTGCCTATCGCTTCATAGGCTGACATTGCCGTATGCCCGGTGTCGAGTACATTATCAATGAGAATGGGTATCTTGTCTCTGGGCACCCTTCGGATGCGATAGAAGTAGAGCGGCACTTCATCGATCGAGCCATTGGCTTTCTTCACCAGATAAAGCGGCTCGTGGGTATTGCTTGCTAATGCGTCGATGACAGGTAGATGCAGTGCCTCGCTGATTTTCTCGGCAAGCGTTTTGGTGTAACCCGCCCTGCCCGTGCGGTTGGGAATGGGTACCAGTACCACCTGCTTGTCCTTAGGCATGACATTCCTGACGGCAGCCGTCATCATCGCTGCTGCCTTGGCAATGGCCATATCGTCCCCAGCCTTTACCTTTCGGGCAATGGGAGCAACCTTGGCATAGCCAGCCACGGAGCTGACGATGTAGTCGTAATCAAGATTTTTGTATTTCTTTCTACCCACCTTGCTTGTCGTGATATGCTTTAACGCTACGGTTCTACAACAGAAGAACTCGCCAACAAAGAAGAATGTTAAAGCACTCGCTGGCTCTTATGAAAGTGACAAGCCGGGAGCAGAATATTAAAGAATCCCTTGTTTGGGGAGGTTGGTTTTGGCCTTGTGCTATCGGATCAAGCCTGTACGCTGCTTCTTTTCGATAGACTCTGATGGGTTGTTGACCATGGCCTGGCGTTCCACCACTTTCTGGTATTCCCAGCGGTTTTCGTCGGTCATCACATAACCCATAAAATCCTTGCGGGCATCATCGTAGCGCATCTGCTGGAGCCGTTCCCACTCTTTCATGTCGCCATCGACAACCTTGAAGCCCTGTGGCTCTCGCAAGTCAACGCCCACCGTTACCTTGGTGTCGCCAATGGAAAGCTCGATGGGCTTCCCTTCCTGAAGTGTCTCCTTCTGGTTGGCCCCCAAGTCAATGTCTTTCACCTTATCCCGTGTTTGCAGCTCCACTTCGATAGGCACGCTTGCCACGTCACGGTGCATGAGCGAGTTGGTTTCCTTGTCCAACTGGATAAATCTTACTTTCCTTTCTCCCTCCACGTCCACCTCCTTACGGATCACTTTGCCTGACTGCACACGCAGAAGTTCATTCTGGCTGAGGTTCAGTTCGTTGGCAATCTCCTTGCGAAGCGGATAGGTCATCAGAATTACCTGTTCGCGTTCATCAAGCATCAGCTGGGCTTTGAGCGGTAACTGTATCACCTTGCCATTTGATGTTCCCATGTTGGCCACGAAAACAGGCGTTATCTCTCCACGAAGCAGCGGAACTTGCAGACCATCAGGCATCAACTCCAGTTTTTCCCTGTCGATACCCAACTGCATCAGTTTCTCTAAGACAGCTCCCTGAGCTTGAAAAGTCATCACATCTTCCATACGTTGAATGTTTATCGGTAAATTTGTCGTGAGAAGTCTTGCACATTCACTTCTCACCGAACAAAATTATCAAAAAGCAAGATGATAAGATGAGACGATACAGATTATTTCTATTGGTTTTTGCCACCATGATTATCAGCATGAAGATGGCAGCGCAGTTTTATACTCTCCGTCCGGAGGTAGTTCGCAAACAGGTAAAGGTTGGAATACAAGTAATTACAAAGCAAAAGAAGGACAGCGTAGGCGCAAAACAACCTGATGTGACCTTCCAAACAGGTCGTGGCTTGGAAATCACCATTGAGAAGGACGTACCACTGTTTGTCAATGTGAAGGACTCCTTGCTTTTCAATCTGATCAGCCAGCGCATGAATGTCTGCCTTCCGCTCGACTTCCTGAAACTCAACTCAGCTTTCGGCTATCGCAAAGACCCTGTAAGTAGATGTGCGGCTTTCCATGACGGCATAGACCTGCAATGCAACCATGCACGAGTCTATGCGATGCTGCCCGGTATCATCAAGGAGGTACATTTCGGGAACAGAGGCTATGGCAACTATGTCGTTTTGGAACATGGCATCTTTGAATGTCTTTATGGCCATCTTGACCAGATAACCGTAAGAGTTGGCGATGCCGTTTCGGCAGGAACCATCGTGGGAATATCAGGTAACACAGGCAAAAGCACCGGCCCGCATCTCCATATCAGAATCAGGAAAGGTGGGAAGAGTGTCGATCCCAATGTCTTCGTGGATTATCTTAACGGTTACATCACGCAGCTACAGGATAAGATGACATACGTCAGATTCGGGACAAAACCCGACAAAGAGTTGAACATCGAGAACCTGATGGCCGTCCTCCGACAGTATGATGTGAAATTCCCACAGATAGTAGCCGCACAAGCCCTGCTTGAAACAGGCTATTTCACGTCCAGAGTATGCTTAGAGAACAACAACCTCTTCGGGCTTCGCCGTCCCAGTAACGGTAGCTACTACACCTTCAACTCATGGGAAGAGAGTGTAAAAGCCTACAAAGACTATGTGCAGTACAAATATAAAGGTGGTAACTACTACGACTTCCTGAATAGGATTGGGTATGCGGAAGATGGCAGTTATATCTCAAAGGTGATGAGCCTTGAAAAGAGCCTATAAATACTAATCGAGGAAGTGAAAACGCTCAGAATAAATAGCTTCCTCGAAAGATATTTCTCCAGCTTGTTCTGCTTCAGATTTCTGTAAGTGATGGATATTATAATTCTTTCCATCCTCACTATACAATTGAAAACGATTAAGTAATATATGACTTCGGTACACATAGAACCATCCGTCATCCAAATAGATTCCATATCGATTATCCCAATCGGTATAGTGAGATTTCATAATTTTATCTTTTAGGGAGACAGAAAAGTTCAGCAACGACATCCGAATCTTCATGTCTTCCCAATGATGCAGTTCTACATTTGTGAGCGCACTGTTCTTGGGAAAGGATAATCTCCGTTCGTCAATCTCTCTGAACTTCTCAAACTCTGTGCGGTATGTAGATAAAATAGCCTTTGGTATCTGAATAGGAAAGAACCAATTTTCCGAATATTTCTGTTTAATCATTCCATATTCACACCCGTACATGGCGCTTCTGCTAAAGCACCGGTTAAAAAAGCAAGCAAATGTTTATTACCATAGTAATCATACATAGCCATTGTGAAGGGCAGAAGTATAGTCCCAACTCTTCTTGAAACATTGCCGAGCATGGAATATGTACCCACCAAAATCATTAGAAGATAAGGAATCAACCCAATTAACAATATCCTGTACACTCCTTCTATTGCCTGTGCTTTAGAAGCACCATGACGTAACCTTGAGATAATATCTCCAATAACAGTTATCAGATACTGATCTCTCTTTGAAAAACTATCCATTAGAGGCTCATACGAAAAATCGTTGAAAAAATCCTTCCAACCCACCAACACAGATAGAACAAGTAAATAACCTGTTCCTGATAATCTCTCATATTCTGACTTTTCATCGAGTATAGATGAAGGGGCATTGATAAAAGACAATAACAGCTGACTGCACACTGATAAATTCGCTTCTTCACTAATGAGATTAGAGTAGAACTTATCCGTATGATGTTCCCACGTCCTTGCCGATAAATCAGCTATTATTGCACCTTTCATAAGCTACTTTATCATGTTTATAAGGCAAAAATACGAAAAATCTATTAGCTATATCGTATAAATCAATGAAAAATACAGTCAACCATGAATTAATGGCACAATCATCTAACAATATGACAGAATTTTTATAAATTTGCGTCTAACATCAATTTTTGACAAATGGAAAAGATTAATAGAATTAAAGGCGCACTTGCTGATGTTGGTCAAACTGGTAAATGGTTGGCAGAACAATTAGGAAAAGATCCTGCAACTGTATCGAAGTGGTGTACTAATAGTTCACAGCCAGATCTACCGACACTCCATCAAATAGCAAAATTGCTTAAAATTGATATTCGAGAGCTCTTGGTTAAGACAATGACTAACAATTAATTTGAATTATCAACATAGTCGATATTTTTTAGAAAACAGATGAAACATATTTCTATCAGAGTACCATGGCATGATAAAAAATGGAATGGCTCGGTTTGTAACTGTCCAAAAAACAACCCATTTTGCATGATGCTCCATAATATATCAGAAAAAAAGGATATTGAAAAAGAACAAAGTCTTTCGGGCAAAACCTTCTTTGAACTTTCAAGCCAAGATATGCCAGCATGTATGACTGAAAATGGGGGCTTTATGAGTGAGAAGTCTTTTAATCGAACATTTACTCATGTTTATGCTTGGAATAAAAATAACCCACAGAGCAAATTGTTGCCAACAGAGATTTCATTGAATCCCTATAGTGTCTTTGGAATTCCTTTCAAGTATTTAAATAAGGACAGCCAAGAAGAATTAGACAAGAGGTACCCAAATTTGCCAAAAGATGAAGAGACGACTTTCCCTACAAGTTGGGTGTTTGGCAGAGAACGTCAATACGCCATTCTTAAAAAATTTTCATCAAATATTATCCCAGATTCCTCTATAGCTGTTTTTTATTGCAAAAATGGGAACCCCGTTGATGAGGACTGTTCTAGATTGATTGTAGGAATGGGAAACGTTAAAAGGGTTCATGAGATAAAGAGTTACGATTCAAAGGCTGAATATACATATCCTTTTTGGGATCTAATATTTGAGCATGGAATACGTCAAAATTTAGACAAATCTGAGGGTTTCCTTCTTCCATATCATGAATATTTAGATTTGGACGATGACTATATAAATAAAATCACAGGCAAGAAGAAGGAAGAAGTAGTCAGTGAAATAAAACTATCATTAGATAAACTTGGCAATAGCCAACGGATTTTCAATGAACTTTCCTATGGGTGTAATTATATAAGCAGCCATAGCATGCTCATTATTTTAGATGCTGCTAGAAAATGTTTAGAAAAAGTTATAGAACATAAGCTCGTAGGGGGGAATTGGAAAAAGCAGATTTTATGGATAGATGAGCAGATATCAAAAGTAAAGGATCTAATCGGTCCATTCCCTTCTTTTGCTGAATCTTTACGTGCGATAGGAGTAAATTATGCCTATATAATAGAACAGGATCTTCGTAATAATGGTTTTTGCAAATCAAAAGATAATCCTTGGTTAGCATTTGATCAATTAATGTCAGGAAAGATATCTCTGAAAGATATTGTATACGAATGTGAGTTGCCTTTGTATAAAGACACGTGGAAAAGCATTTCTGAAGAATCACGTAATGTATTATCACTCTTGTCTCGTTTTGAAATTACATCGGATATTATAGAGAAATGGTACGGGCACCCAGAAAAATATACAGAACTACTTGAGAATCCATATATCATAAGTGAAGATTGTAGTTTAGGCGAGGAGAATGTCGTCACCACAGAGATGATTGATCTTGGAGTCATTTCAGACCCTAACCTTCAGGGGCAGTGGACTCCTAAAAATCCTTCTCTTGTAGAAACAATGATTGATAAAAGAAGAATCCGTTCTTTGGTAGTTTATCAATTAAAGGCTGCTTTACAAAATGGCGACACCTTGTTGTCTGTCAATGAACTTGAAAGATCAATAAAGAACACGTTGTCCAGTGATAGCTTACAACTGCCGGTAAACTACCTACTGACAAACAGGGACTTTATGCAGACTATATTGACATATATAACTCCAGAAGACAAATATGGAGCAATACAACTCAAATATTATAGTAACGCAGAGGAATTTTTGAGGAAAAAGTTTAAAGCAAGAGCTTCAAAGTCTGTAAAAGTTCCCTTAAATGAAGATTGGGATTCGCTAGTTATCAACTCGATAGAAGGCTATGATGCTAAAAATGAGCGAAGTCGTTCCGCAGTAGAAGACCAGATAAGAGCCTTAAAAATGTTCAGTGACAAAAGATTGTCTGTTCTGACCGGTCCTGCCGGCACTGGTAAAACTACTGTAGTACAAGCCTTTTTAAGCTCCAAGCAGATAAAAGAAGAAGGCGTACTACTTTTAGCTCCTACGGGAAAAGCAAGGGTTCGGTTAGGAAAAATGGCAGAAAACATTCAAGCCTATACATTAGCGCAATTCCTATCTAGAAGAGGTTTCTTTAATTGGTCAAAGATGGAGGCTTTTGTTCCTGCCAACTTAGAAAATAAGAAGTATGCAAAAGCAAAAAATATTATTGTAGATGAATGCTCCATGCTTACATGCAATGACTTCTACGTTCTACTCAATGCTTTGGATCTAAAGTATGTACAACGAATCATATTTATTGGCGATCCATCTCAATTACCGCCTATTGGGCCGGGACGTACTTTTGCTGATTTATGTAACTTTCTTGATAATAATAATGAAAAAGCCATAACTCACCTCAAAACTGTTGTTAGAACTATTAGAACAGGAGACTCCGATATATTATCATTAGCTTCTTGGTTCTCCGGGGAAAAGCCGGCAAAGGATGCAGATCAAATATTTGAAAAAATAATCGATAAAAAATTAGATAAGGATTTATCCGTCTATACTTGGAATAACGAAAATGATTTGAAAGACAAACTACAGGAAGTTCTGGTTAAAGAGTTACCAAATCCAGAATTAGACTTGAAGGACAGAATCAAGGATTCTATTGGGATTACAGATTTGAACTTTGCCAAGACTAATCCTGATTGTGTCGAAAGATTCCAAGTTTTATCACCTGTTATAAACCCAGTATGGGGAACTTATCAGTTGAATACTAATTTTCAAGAATGGGTTGGAAATACTAACAGAAAACTTTCAGTTGAGATAGCGCCAAATTTCATCTTTTATGGTGATAAGGTAATTCAACTTCTTAATGAAAAAAGAAATAGTTATCCTTCTAAAGAAGAAAAGCAATTGTCAAATGGGCAAATTGGTTTTGTTTCCTATGCTAATAATAATGATAAAAGGGCATCCGTCGTTTTCGCAGGAATACCTAATGAGACATTTACGTACTTTCCATCGAAAACAGACGAGAAGGATTCTGTAATTGAATTAGCTTATGCTATTTCTATTCACAAGTCGCAAGGAAGTGATTTTGACTGTGTTTTAGTTGTTTTGCCAAAAGGAGGAAGGATTCTTTCGCGTGAGCTTATTTATACAGCACTAACAAGAGCCAAAAAGAAATTAATATTATTGGTACAAGATAGTATCTCATGGTTAATGGAATATACTAAACCTCAACAGTCAGTCTTGGCAAGAAGAAATTCCAATTTATTTAATTTTTCTGTTCGAGACAATATTGATAAGATTCCGTATGTTGAAGGCCTTATTCATACAACCGAAAGTGGACTTATTGTAAGGAGTAAGTCTGAAGTTATTATTGCTAATATGCTTTATGAACAAGGAATAAAATTTGAATATGAGAAATTACTGCAAGAAAATGGAAGAAGATGTATTCCTGATTTTACGTTCGAAGATGCATCTGGTGATACGATAATCTGGGAGCATCTAGGAATGCTTGACAACCCTGGTTATAGAGAATCTTGGGAAAGAAAATGTAAATTCTATGAGTCTATAGGATTTGTAAAAGGAGAAAACTTATTTACTACGAGGGACCATGAAGATGGAAGTATTCATTCAAACGAAATAAAAGAAGTAATAGATGAACTAAAAGACCTGATTTAAGTTGAGAGGTTAGCTCATAAAAAAAACATATAGTTCCTACAGTTATCAGCTGCAGGAACTTTTTTACCAGTTGTCATTTTCGTTGCCCACAAGCCCATGCTTGGCAGCTTCTTCAATCTTGTCGAGCAATACATTCGAGTAAGCGTAAGACATCACGAGCGCTTTGCTTGATGTTTTCTTGGCATGATGGACATCTTTCTCCGTGAACGGATAACACTTGTCAAGTACCCATTTCTCCTCAACCCTTGTAGGGATAGAGCCTGCAAGTGCCCCCATGATTCCACCTCCGGCAAGCACCGTCACGTCATAGTGGTCGATGGAGTAAGTTACCCTGATCTTACCTTCCTTGATATCCGCTCTAATCACAGGCTTGATACTCACATTGTAAGAGTTCGTTCCTCCTGCATGACCGGCGATGTCGGCCATATAGCCCGACGCGATGATGACACCACTCTCCTTGTCGTTCAACTTGATCACAGAGTTGGCATCGTTGAAGGTTGCGGTAAACCAGTAGTTAAGGTTCACGTACAGCTGCTCCGCTGACTGCCCGTCACACGAGATAACTTGCACGAAGGTCATTGCGTTGTTCTTGTCGAGTTCAATGCTCTTCGAGATGTTGGTGGCAGCTTCTGTCCACTTGTCGCCATACTTCTCCTTGACGTACTTCTCCAACTCATCTACACGCATAATCTGCGCATTCGCACACACGGTTGCCATAACAAAGGCAATCATTAACAGTGGTTTCTTCATAACCGATTAGTATTAAATGAGAACTATATTTGTTTCTGCTTGCAAAGTAAACACTCAACAGCGCAACCATTCTGCATCATTCCACAAAAAGTAGTCTTTCACGATGAGAGAGGAGGTTGTTTGGCGGTCAAAACAACAAAATGAAGGAAAATTCCACATTATCTATAATATGCAGAGGCTTCTCTCGGAAAATTTCATTATATTTGTGCCGTAAGCATTTTAATTCCTAAGCGACATGGCAAAAGACATCAATCGAATCAAGGTCGTGCTTGTTGAGCATAAGCGCACCAACAAGTGGCTTGCCGAACAGTTGGGCATTAACCCCACTACCGTTTCCAAGTGGTGTACCAACACGACCCAGCCCAACATCGAAACTTTGCTCCAGATAGCCAAACTCATCGATGTGGAGGTGCAGGAACTATTGATTAAATAGCCTCAATAGACTTCTCATAAAAAAATATCAAGCAAAGCTGACAGACGGCATTGAAGCATTTTTGCCTTGCCAATAGAAAAGATACGATATGACCGAACAAGAATTAGCGTCCGTGATATGGGACATTAAAGAAATAATAAGAGGACTGTACGATGATGCCGAGGTGGAGGATGTGATTTTGCCCTTCACCCTGCTGCGCCGACTGGACTGTGTGCTCGACGAAAAGCGCGATGCCATCATGGAGGAACTGAGCAAGATCCCTACTGATGCGCCCGAGAAGATGAAGAAAATTAAGCTCGACAGCATTCTCCGTCGGAACAACCTGACCTTTTTTAATGTGTCCGGTCTCTCGATGGAAAAAATGCTGGCTGCCCCGGCACAGATTGCCACCTCGTTCGACTATTATCTCAACTCCTTCACCGACAACGTGCGCGACATCCTTGCCAACTTCGTACACAAGCAGGACGCCGGCGACCACCTTGACCTGAGCGACATCTACCGTCGGTTGGCTGAGAGCAACAAACTCTTCTCTGTGTGCCAGATGTTTGTGCAGCGTGCCGACCTGCACCCTGACAAGATGAGCAACGCCATGATGGGGACTGTCTTTGAGAATGTGATTCGCCGCTCTAAGGAATCGAGCAATACCAAGGCGGGACAGTTCTACACCCCACGCGACATCGTGCAGTTGCTCGTGGCGCTCACCATCAGCGGACACGAGGACGAGCTTTACATTCCCGGGCGTATCTTCTCCATCTACGACCCCTGCTGTGGCACGGGTGGTATGCTTACCGAGGGCAAGGCGTATCTCCAGCGGCTGGCCCACAACCCCGACTTGAAGGTGCAGCTCTTCGGACAGGAGCTTAACGACAAGACCTACGCCATCTGCAAAGCCGACCTGCTGATGAAGGGCGACGACCACAACATCAGTCAGCAGCTTTTCAAGGGCAACACCTTCAGCGAAGACCGTCTCTATGGCCGCACATTCAACTTCATGCTTGCCAACCCACCCTTCGGAGTAGATTGGGGCAAAGATGAATATGTGAAGAAATGTGTGCAGAACGACAACGCCCCTGGCCGACGTTTCGAGGCAGGTCTGCCCACCACCAGTGACGGCTCGCTGCTCTTCCTCATGCACATGGTTGCCAAGATGGACCAGGAGAACGGCTCGCGCATCGGCATCGTGCTCAACGGCTCGCCGCTCTTCAACGGTGATGCTGGTTCGGGCTGGAGTAATATCCGCAAAATGCTGCTCGACCGCAACCTGCTCGACTGCATCGTGTCGCTTCCCGGCGACCTGTTTTATGGCACGGGCATCTCTACCTATCTGTGGATACTCGACAACAAACGGCCTGTGGAAAAGCAAGGAAAGGTGCTCTTCATCGACGCATCGCACAAGCACGAGTATGCCAAGTTGCTGCAGACCAACCTCGGCAAGAAACGTTATGACATCAGCGAGGAGGGGGCAAAGAATATTCTTGATATCTACAGAGAATATCAGAGCGTGAGCTGCGACATCCTCAACGAAAACACGGGTGAGGTGGAGCATTTGGAGACAGCCAAGAAGCTGGATTACGACGACTTTCTCTATACCAAGGTAGCAGTGCGCCGCCCTATGCGCTATTGGTTTGAAGGTATCACCTCCAAGTATGAGCAAATGAAGGCGGAAGAGGGTTTCAAGCCCGATGACAAGAAGAACCTTATCTATAAGAACGTTGCCGCCATTGATGGAATCGACAAGAGGCGCAGCGACACCGAGTTTTTCGCATTTCTGAAAAGCAAGAAGTGCAAACCATCTGCAGCAGAAATCAAGAACATCCGCAAGGCATGGGGCTCGATGAGCGAAGATGCTCCCGAAGTGCTCAACAATCCCTACAAGGCTGACAGTGGCTTTCTGGAGGACGGCAATCTCAACGACACCGAGAACATTCCCTTTAAGCAGGACATCGACCAGTACTTTGAACGTGAGGTGCTGCCCTTCACTCCCGATGCGTGGATGGACCGCAGTAAAGATAAGATAGGATGCGAGTTCCCCTTCACCAAGCTGTTCTACGTGTATCGTCCCATGCGCGACCTCGACGCTATCCTTGCCGACATCAAACGGCTTGATGAAGAGGCCGATGAGGAGTTGGAAAATGTTAAGTTGTAAGTGTTAAGTATTAAGTGATGGATAGTAAAGGCGAGATAAAGATATATCAGACGCAGGACGGGCAGACCGCCATCGACGTGCGACTGGAGAACGAGACGGTGTGGCTCAACCAAGACCAGATTGCCCTATTGTTTGACAAGTCAAAGTCAACCATCAATGAGCATATCAACAATGTGTTCAAAGAGGGTGAATTGGAGAAAGAAGAGGTAGTTCGGAAATTCCGAATAACCACTCAACACGGTGCAATGACAGGAAAGACACAAGAGCATGACGTGATGTTCTACAACCTTGACGTGATTATTTCTGTGGGTTATCGTGTAAAGAGTAAGAGAGGTACGCAGTTTCGCCAATGGGCCAATACCGTACTAAAGGAATACCTCGTCAAGGGCTATGCCATCAAGAACGACCTTGCCCGGCAGCGGTACGACGACCTACGGCATGTGGTGGAGGTGATGGGGCGCACCATCAAGTCACTCGATGCCAAGGTGTTCGACGAGACCGAGAAGGCTGCTGACAATGCCGACGAGCGCGAGGCACTCATCAGTGTGGTAACCGACTATACCCAGGCACTCGACACCCTCGACGATTACGACTACCAGCGGCTGGAGGTGAGCGACACCAACGAGCAGGAGCGGTTTCATGCCACCTACGACAATGCGATGGAGGCCATACAGAGTCTGAAGGAAAAGTTTGGCGCCAGCCAGTGGTTTGCCAACGAGAAGGACGACTCGTTCAAGAGCTCCATCGGACAGATTTATCAGACTTTCGGTGGTGTGGAACTTTATCCGTCCGTAGAGGAGAAAGCCGCCATGCTACTCTATCTCGTTACCAAGAACCACTCGTTCAGCGATGGCAATAAGCGCATTGCCGCCACACTCTTCCTTTGGTTTATGAACAACAACGACATCCTCTACAACCCCGATGGCTCCAAGCGCATCGGCGACAATACCCTCGTGGCACTCACGCTGATGATTGCGGAAAGCCGGACGGAAGAAAAGGATACCATGGTAAAGGTGGTGGTGAACCTGATCAACAAAAAGAACATATAGGTATGAAGAGGTACGGGAAATATAAAGATAGTGCGGTGCAGTGGCTGGGGAAAGTTCCGAGCCACTGGAACTATTCACGTATTAAGTTCGGTCTCAAATCGAGTTTCTCTGGTGTATGGGGAGACGACGAAAAAGGAGATGATAATGATGTCGTGTGCTATCGTGTAGCGGATTTCGATTATAAAAATGGTGGACTTTCCGAGGAAAAGATAACTATTCGTAATATCGACGAAAAGACCTTCAAAGAAAGAGAAATTCTACCAAATGATATCCTTATTGAAAAATCAGGCGGCGGAGACGTCAATCCTGTTGGCAGAGCTGTAATAGCTAATCTTGATCATAAAGCAACATGTTCAAACTTCATACATTGTGTACGTTGCAATGAAAACGTTCTGAACACCAGATTGCTTTATTATTTCTTCTATTCGATTTATGTACAGAAGGTGAATCTTTTGTTCTTCAATCAAACAACAGGTATTCAGAATTTAAAAGTTCCTGAATATCTTGGCCAGGTAATGTTTTTGCCACCTCTTTCCGAGCAGCAATCAATAGCATCCTTCCTTGATGCCAAGACGAAACCGATAGATGATATTATCGCCAAGCGTGAACAGCAGATAGCACTTTTGGAAGAAATGAAGTCGGCCATCATCAGCCGCGCCGTCACCAAAGGGCTTAATCCCGAGGCAAAGATGAAAGATAGCGGGATTGAGTGGATTGGGGAAGTGCCTGAGAATTGGAATTTATTAAGGTTTCGATTGCTTTGTAGAATCAGTACCGGCGATAGTGATACTCAAGATGCAGAGCCAGATGGAGAATATCCTTTTTATGTACGTTCCCCGCAAGTCGAAAGGAGTTCTAAATTCACTTGTGAAGGAGATGCTATTTTAATGGCTGGCGATGGCGCTGGTGCAGGTAGAGTCTTTCATCATGTTGATGGCAAGTATGCTGTCCATCAGAGAGTTTACATTTTTAACCAATTTAATAAGGTTGTCGACTCTAATTACCTGTACCAATTTATGCGAATAATGTTCCCACAAAGAATGAATATGGGAAGTGCTCAGTCTACTGTTCCATCTGTCAGATTACACATGATTCAAAATTTTGTTGTTCCTATTCCATCTATAGATGAGCAACGCACCATCGCCTCCTACCTCGACACCGAAACCGCCAAAATCGATGTACGGATAGATAAGCGTCGCAAGCAGATAGCACTTTTGCAGGAGTATAAGCAAGCCCTCATCACCGATGCCGTTACAGGAAAAATTGATGTGAGAGGATTTTCTTCTTAATGACGCTGAATGGTTGCATAGTTATGATGTACCTTTGCATAAGTAAGGCTATTGTAAAGACAAATTTTTCGCAATAAAAATGAGGAACGAGAAAATGGAAATCTGCAACCAATTGACAGTAAGAATAGTAGGGATGCAAAAACGAAAGAGCTTCTTTCGCTGTGCAAAACTTATCCTTTCGCCATGCGAAAGAGCCTCTTTGACGATGCGAAAGCTATGCTTTCACAATGCGAAATGATAGTATCTGAAAACAGTAAAGATAATTCACAGCGCAAACAACGGCCAGAAACCTAAAAATAGAATAAAGAAAAACAACAGATATGGCAACAAGCAATCTTAACGAGACAACTTTTGAGGAGCATATTGCTCAGCAGTTGGCTGGCAGCGACCTCTATAATCAGCGCACCAGCCGCGACTTTGACATCGAACACCTCTGCGACCGAGAGATGCTGGAACGGTTTCTCCGCCAGCAACCCGCTGTATGGGCGATGCTCGAACATGCCTTCCCCGGGCAGGAGACCGATGAGGTGGTGAAGCAGCTGAACAGCCAGTTGAACCGTGGCGAGAGCATGCTCAAAATCTTCCGCAAGGGATTTAAGATAAGGGGGAAAGACATCAAGTTTGCCCAATTCAAACCTGTTCTCGCCGGGGAGGACAGTGAGGCTTATCGGCTCTATCGGTCCAACACTTTCAGCATCGTGCGCCAGATGCGCTATAGCACAGCCTGCAGCGACAAGGGCAACGAACTTGATATGTGCATCCTGCTCAACGGTCTGCCGCTCTTCACCTTCGAGCTGAAGAACGAGGGTACGGGGCAGAACTATGCCAACGGCATCTACCAGTACCGGTACGACCGCAATCCCGAGAACCGAATGTTGCGGCATTGCCTGGTACACTTCGTGATGGATAACAACTATGTGTTCATGACCACGCGGCTGAAAGGTGCCGAAACGAAGTTTCTGCCTTTCAACCAAGACAGCGTGAACCCGCCCATCGAAGACGAATATCCCGTGGCCTATATGTGGCAGCACATCCTACAAGCCGACAGCATACTGGACCTACTGGAGAACTTTATCAAGCGATACAACGATGAAGACGGCAAGCCCGTGGTGATCTTTCCTCGTTTCCATCAGCTACGAGCCGTGCGGAAGCTACGCCGAAAGGTGAGCGAGGAAGGTGCCGGGCACAACTACTTGGTGTGGCATTCGGCAGGCTCGGGCAAGACCAAGACCATGGCGTGGCTGGCCCACCAGCTCGCCAACATGACCAATGAGGACCACAGCTGCGTGTTCGACAGTATCATCATGGTGACCGACCGCATTGTGCTCAACCGCAACATGGCCGAGGACGTGGTGAACTTCGAGGACGTGGTGGGCACCGTGAAAGACGTGCGCCATGGTAGCAAGAACCTCGCCACCGCTATCGACGAGGGCCACCGTATCATCATCAGTACCGTGCAGAAGTTTGCCTTTGCGCTGAAAACCCTGAAGCGCGAGAAGCACCGCCAATATGCCGTCATCATTGATGAGGCCCATACCGCCGTGGGCAACGAGAGTGCCAAAGACCTGGTGAACGCCCTGAGTACTGACGAGGACCTGAAAAACATTCCCGACTTCAACCCCGATGAGTTTGAAGACGAGATGGATGCTTTCATGGCCTATCAGCAGATTATGCGCCGCTCCATGCACCACATGAGCTACTTCGCCTTCACCGCCACCCCGAAGGACAAGACCTTTGTACTCTATGGCGACGAGAACCATAAGGAGCACGACCTCTACTCGATGAAACAGGCCATCGACGAGAAGTTTATCCTCGATGTGCTGCAAAACTACAAGTCGTACCAGACCATGTTTGAGCTCATCGAAACGACCACCGACCCCGAGGAGAAAAAGAAACGCTTTGAGGAAAAGAAGTCGCTCGCCCTGATCTATGGCGAGCTGAACAAAAACTCCTACATCATGCTGCGCAAGGCCACGATGATGGTAGATCATTTTATGAAGCATACCATCGGCAAGATTGGCGGTGAAGCCAAGGCTATGGTAGTGTGCGACTCGCGCCGAGCCGCCGCCGACTATAAGCGCATCATCGACAAGGTAATAGAGCAGAACTATCATGGCGTGATCAAGACCTTGGTGGCCTTTTCGGGTGAAGTGGAAGACAGTCATGGGCACAAGTGTACCGAGGCCAGTATGAATGATGAAGGCGTGCATGACGACGGCATCCGCATCAAGTTCAAGGGGAGCGACTATAAGATACTGATTGTGGCCAACAAGTTTCAGACAGGCTTCGATCAGCCGCTGCTCCACACCATGTTTGTGGACCGCTCACTCGGCGGTATACAGTGCATCCAGACGCTGAGCCGCCTGAACCGCTGCTGTCCGGGCAAGGACGACACCATGGTCATCGACTTCCGCAACAATCCGGAAGACGTAAAGGCAGCCTTCCAGCGTTACTACACCGACATCGACCTCCTGGGCGAGGTGGACACGCAGCGTATGTACACCATGATGGATGACGTGAATCGCTGGCGCATATTCAGCGATGACGACGTGAATCGCGTGGTGAAGATGCTCCAGCGCAAGGAGACGGCAGTGGGCGTGCCGTCGCTACTGAAGACCATCGTTACCGAGCGTGTGGAACCGATGACCGACGAGGAGAAGGACCGGTATCGCAAATATGTTGTGAACCGCTATGTGCGTCAGTATGGTTTCATGGCGCAGCTAATGGACTTCGTCGATCCCGACCTGGAGAAGTTCTACGTGTTCTGCCGTGTGTTCTACAAATATCTGCCCTACACCAAAGAAACCCTCCCTATGGAGGTTCTCGACAGGATTGACCTTGACAAGCTGCGCATTCAGCTGAATTTTGACGGGCAGCTGGAGCTGGAGGACGAGGATCAGCAGATGGCATCGAGCCGCATAGGTGAAGTGGGACAAAAGCAGGAGGACGAGAAGAAGACGATAGCTGAAATCCTTGACATTGCCAACAGTCCGTTCCAAGACCTGCTCAATGAGAATGACAAGATATTGAAGCAGATCTGGATAGACATTCTGCAAGATCCGGATGTAACAGATGCCTTCAGTGCAGGCAATTCCTACGATGCCCTGATAGCACTTGTCAAGGAGAAGTTTGACGAGAAGGTGGCCGACCAGATAGAGAAATACTATAACTTCCAGGAGGAACTGGAGAAGAACCAGTCGTTCTCGATGATGCTTATCCGCAAGTTTGTGGATGCACTGGCCATGAGAAGCCGGAAGGCCAGCGAACTTGCCTACGATGAAAATACACTGAAAGAGGCGCTGATGGTCAGCCTCGGCGAGGAGTTTGTGGATGTGTGCAGCCATGTACGCTCGTTCGATGAGTTTGTGGATGTGTTCTTCGCAGTGCTCAACCGCAGCAGCCTGCCTTCGCTCGACGGTGCAGACGGCATTATCAAGAATGCGCTGAACAATATCTATTGCAATGATCATCTGCAGAACTTTGACAAGCAGACCTATTTCAACAGCCTGCTTTCTAAGTATGAGAGCTATCTGAAAAAACTTTATTACCTCTGCCATGGCGAGGAAGTGCCGTCGTCAACAGGAGATACTGACCATTCAACATTGGCAAATGCCATCCATGGTTTCAAATGTCTCTGGAATCTGAGGCATGCCGCCACAGAGGAGGGCAAGCGTTTCAGTGGCTATCTGGACATGGTGCGTCAGTGGCGTAATGATGAAGCACATCGTGCGCCCATCACAACTGACGAAGAGGTGAACGCCGCCATCAAGGTGCTTGTGGCCATGTACTTGTTTGTGACAGGAAACTCAATAACCGATTTGGAGATGCAGGAGGGTGCAGGAACCCCTACTATCAAGCAGGATCCTGATTCCCATCCCCAAGGTTACGAAGCGTTCGAAGAGGACCATCTTGGATATTCTGTAGCCGCAGAGCCTGAACCGGGCGAAGAGTAATAGATATGTGTCTGAATAAAATAGAAGAATCATGGAACCGACAAAAGAGAATACCTTGTACCTGACCATCAAGCAGGTTTTCTTCGACCAGATAATAGCTGGTACGAAGAAAGAAGAATATCGTGAAATCAAGGATACCACCTATAAGAAGTATTTGGCTTGTACCGAGGATGGCTTTCCCTATTTCGATGATGAGAAGATAAGTGATGACGACCCATTGGTGGGCGACATCTGCGTGTGGAACAACGGTGTTTACCCTTACTATCCCAAGGATGAGCTGAAATACCTGAATCTTGCCGTGGGCTATGCCAAGGAGCGCGACACCGCATTGGTGGAAGTGACAGACATCACCTTCGAGCCTCTTACTGACAAAGACGGTAAGCCCGCTCGTTTCCACGATGACGGGGAGAATGTAGCAGCTGATTCCAATGGTGAGTTCTGCTTCTGGGAGGCGGTGTTCCATCTCGGCAGAATAGTTGAAGTGAAAAGGAAATAAGTTTTTCCCAACCATGCAGAAAGGCTGCATGGTTCCACTTTACCTTTGTTTCGACTATAATAGTAAGAGTATGGCAACAAATAAGAATGCACAGATAAGATACCAAGCACTGGACAGATGTCTAAGCAACTGGAGTCGCCGTTACTATATTGACGACTTGGTGGATGCTTGCAATGATGCGCTTTACCTTTACAATGGCGAAGGAAAGAAAGGTGATGGTGTCAGGAAACGTCAGGTACAGGAGGACTTGAAGTTTATGCAGAGCGAGGAAGGCTACAGAATGACGATTGATGCCATACGCGACGGTCATAAGATGTACTATCGTTACCACCATCGCAATGATTCTATCAGCGAGCGACCTTTCAATCAAGAGGAACAGAACATCGTATCTGATGCCCTGATGCTGCTCAAACGCTTTGAGGGTGTGCCACATTTTGACTGGCTAATGGATATTGACAAGAAGCTCTATTCCACCAGCCAATTAGGGAAGGATGTACGTTCGGTGGTCAGCTTTCAGCACAACCCCTACCTAAAAGGAATGGACAAGGACTATTACAAGCAGATTTTCGATGCCATTGTCAATAGGCAGGCTCTGGAGATTTGTTATCATCCTTTTGGTAAGGATGCTAAAGAGCAAGTCGTAAGTCCTTATCATCTGAAGCAATATAATAACAGGTGGTTTCTTATCGGCAAGCAAGGTAACTATGACGGACTGACCAACTATGCCATTGACAGGATTGACGGCATCAAGGAATTGGGCCGTAAAATGTTTGAACCGCTGGACGATGATTTCAACTTCGATGAGTTCTTTGAGGATGTCATTGGTGTGTCGGTCGAAGATGTTCCGGTTGAGGATGTGGTGCTCTATGCCAACGATAAGGCATTCAACTATATCTACACCAAACCTCTCCATGAGTCACAGGTAGCCAGAGGTGAACGAACCGAGGATGGAAGACGGATTGTAACTTTGAAGGTGAAAGACAACTATGAACTGCGGGCATTGTTGCGTTCTTTCGGAAGCCAAATAGAGGTGATAAAGCCAGCCTCACTACGTGAAAAGATGAAGAAAGAGGCTGATACCCTATCTAAAATGTACGCTGACGAATAAAAATCCGCAATAACGCAGAATGTCTGCACAGTTAGTAATTACCTTTGCATTGTAATTTTTAATAAGTTTGTTTATGAGCGAGATTAAATGTCCAAAGTGCGGTGCTATTTTCACCGTTGACGAAGCTGATTATGCAGCTATCCTTAATCAAGTTAAGAATGATGCTTTTGATGCAGAGATAAGTCAAAGACTTGCTGAACTTCATAAGCAGCAGGAGGCAGAGCAAGCTACAGTTATCTTAAAAACCGAGCAAGGGTACAAGGATAAGCTGTCGGCCAAGGATACAGTCATTGCCGGTAAAGATACGGAAATAGCCAAGCTCAACGAGCGACTGAATAGTATCGCTCAGGCTAAGCAACTCGAAATGAATGAGCAGATGGCAGACAAAGATACTGAGATTACCCGCTTGAAGGAGCAGATCGCCAGCTTGCAGAACAGCAAGCAGATGGAGATTGACAACAAGGTGGCAGAGAAAGACAAGCGCATACTCGAACTGGAGGCGTCGCTACAGCAGAAGGCCAAGGACCAGGAACTGGCCGTGATACAAGAGAAGACCGTACAGCAGGAGGCAATGCAGCAGAAGCAGCAGCGTATCACCGAACTAGAAGCCAAGCTCACGGAGAACGAGGCGAAGGCCACGCTCAACGAGAAGAATCTGAAGGAGTATTACGAGCGTAGCCTGAAGGATAAAGACGAGGAGATAGAGCGATACAAGGACTTTAAGATTCGCCAGTCGACCAAGATGATTGGCGAGGACCTGGAGATACATTGCCACAACGAGTTTGATAATGTCCGTTCGCTCGGGTTATATCCCAACGCCTACTTCGAGAAGGACAATGATGCCAGCAGTGGCAGCAAGGGCGACTTCATCTTCCGCGACTATGACGGCGGCACGGAGTATATCTCGATTATGTTTGAGATGAAGAATGAGGCCGACATGACCGCCACGAAGCATAAGAACGAGGACTTTTTTGCTAAGCTCGACAAGGACCGCAACACCAAGGGATGTGAGTACGCTGTACTCGTGAGTATGCTGGAGCCAGAGAGCGACCTATATAATAATGGTATTGTAGATGTGAGCCACCGCTATCCCAAGATGTTCGTCGTGCGCCCGCAGTTCTTTATGCCCATCATCTCGCTATTGGCCAAGGCTTCGAGAAACGCCGTGGATTATAAGCGGCAGCTGGCCATCGCTCGTAATCAGTCGGTAGATGTGACGAACTTCGAGAACAAACTCAACGAGTTTCGCAGCGGCTTCAGTCGTAACTATGAATTGGCCAGCAAGAAGTTCAATACAGCCATCGCCCAGATTGACGAGTCTATCAAGCATCTACAGAAGGTGCGTGAAGCCTTAGTTGGTTCTGAAGACAACCTTCGTTTAGCGAATAAGAAGGCTGACGAGCTGACTATTAAGAAGCTTACCTACAACAATCCTACAATGAAGGAAAAGTTTGAAGAAGCAAGAAGACTTGAGTCTGAAAGTCAAGAGGTGTAAATAGAAATAGGTATCCTCGTTTATTTGAGGATACCCAATACCAATAAGAATATGATTTACGACGGATGGCTAAAGATACAAGACTGGTTCCATGAACGAAGTCTTATCTATGACAAATATTCCAAATCGATTCCAAAGAAACCTGATGTGATAAACGTCGATTTTTTGAATTTACGATATGGATGGCTGGAAATGGTTTTTAGAATCAATGGTCAAAAGCAGCTGATGATACCTTTAAGCGATTTATACGATCCGCTACAGGATATAGTACAATGGCTGGAGGCAATCATAGATTTGGGTAATGGAAATCCATACTATGAGCATACGTTGCATATAGACAGCGAAGGTACCCATATCTTTATGCACTATGAGTTAGTTGAACTTCCTGAATTTGGTAGCGTAGAAGACCAAAGAGGATTGTTTGTTGTGTATTGTTCGACTTTAGAAGATAAAGAACAAACGGTCTCTGCTATTTGTTCACCCGTTAATTTAATAAAAAGCATCTATTTGGCACTCCTAAACTTCTTTGCTTTTCATAACAATGGACAATACGATGAAGAATATCTTATTGAGAATTGGTCGATGCCGCACGGGGAAGTTTCCACCTCCCTCGAACTTTACAATAATGTTAAGTCTACCAAATTAGAGTGGTATACAGCCCAAAAGGACTATGATGCTTGGTTTGACAAGAGCTTCGTAAAGCCAACTATTAAGAAAATCATATTGTTCTGTTCAGATGATGGAGGCTCATTTTGGAATCGTGATGGATCCCGTTTGACTGATGAAGCGGAATTAGGGATGGATGAGCAAATGCCAAATGATGTTTCAATATCAACACAGACAAAAAATATTCTTGCACCACAAAGGGACGGGTCTAAGTCTGAGTTTGGGGTTGACATAAAATTCCTCATAAAACTGCGTATGAGCTTGAAAGATGATGTCGATTTGTTTTTTGGTAGCAGGCCTATCAATGGACATTTGGCAAAGTTTGAGTTGCTGCCAAACTATCGACTATGGCAAAAAGGAAATCATTCTGGGCTGAGGTATAGAAAAATAAAAAAAACAGATAATGCAGTATAGATTTAAAGACGTTGAAATTGGAGTAGATTCTCCTTTTCAGGAGGACAAGTTAGGAAGAAAAAAGTATGTCAATATATTGACAAACATTATTGCTCATGACCACGAGGGCTGTGTAATAAGTCTTAATGGCGCATGGGGGACTGGCAAAACCACATTTGTAAAGATGTGGGAACAAATGCTGAAGAACAAGGGGTATAAGACCATCTATTATAATGCTTGGGAATCAGATTTTGTTGAAGATCCTTTAGTTGCAATGATCGCAGAAGTTGGCGAATTAAGCCAAGAAGAAAAATTCAAAGATTTGTTTGCATCTGTAATAGCTAATGCTGGCAAAATAACTTTGGCAGCAACACCCAAAATAGTGAAGCATATTGTGGAAAAACATATAGGAAGTGATGCAGCTGATTGTATATCCGATATGCTTGAGGAAGGTGCATCTGCTCTTAAAGAGCAAATAGATAAATACTATGAAGAAAGGAAGAGTCTTACTTCTTTTCGAGCACAATTAAAGGGTTTGGTAGACCAATTAACAGAACAACCATTAATCTTTTTTGTAGATGAATTAGATAGATGTAACCCACATCATGCTGTAAAAGTACTGGAACGAGTAAAGCATCTTTTCTCTATTCCTAATATTATATTTATTCTTTCTGTGGATAAGCAACAGTTAAGTAATTTTATTAGAGGGTATTTTGGAAGTGACCGAATTGACGCAGAAGAGTACTTACGTCGCTTTATAGATATAGAATACTTCTTACCAGAACCCAACTATGATTACTACATTAAGTATCTGTGTGATGATCTTAATTTCAAAGGCTTCTTCTTTGGTAATAATTCTGATATGCCAAGTTCTGCATATTCATTCTTCGATGAGTTTGTTAGATCGCTTGCTGGTAGTAAAAGGCTTACCCTGAGACAGATGCAGAAATTGTTCGTGTCTGTTCGATTAGTATATAGCTCACTCAACACGAATAGAGAAGAACTGCCAGGATTGATATTGCTGCTTTTGTATATTAGAAGTTATCATTTTGGATTATATGAAGCTATTGTCAATCATCAGCTTTCATGTCAAGAATTAGTTAGCGAGTTAGATAGAATATTACCTAATTCGCTTTTTGAACGGAAAAAATACTCAGGATATGATTTCCCAATTATTCTCTTCCCTTTCTGTGATTTGCTGGTTTATTATATGGCAATCGACAGCTATAGTGGAGAATCTAAACTATGGAAAGTTGATGAAGCTGATACTAATAAGTTGACAGTGTACTTTACCTCTGAACATATTGGAGTAGAAGATATTACTCGGTATGCAAAGTCTGTAAAAAGGTATAGTTCACCGAAATTATCTTATGTTACCAACTTTATAGATTTGACAGAGGATTTACAGATAGATTAGAAGATTTTTATATGAGGAGACAAAGATGTAACGGATAGTATGCGTAGCATAAATATTTCGCATACTGCCCTTTTATAAATCCTCGCTCTCCATTGTAACACAGGATGACGGCCTGCCCCAGCCAAAGCCCGACTACACCATACTGGTACATGAACAGGGTAGCTAAAAGGCATTTCGTCACCTTGTCCGGCTGGAAGAAGTGGAACGCGCATATCAAGAGAATGCCAGAATATTCATAATCGACATGCAGCCAAGTAGCATTAGCACAAATGGAAGCCATAATGACACACCAGAGCAAAGGCTTGTTGCCAATTCGGGTTATCAAGTCTATTGCCACCAGTCCTAACAATAGGGTAAAGAACACATTGTGGGTGTTGTCATGATTCAGCAACCACCACGGAGCTTCGGATATGAGTGCAAAAGCCAAGAGGTTGAGCGCATACTTCCCCGTGGAACGAGTATGGACATATCCTTCCACCAACAGAAAGGCGAAGATGGGGAACGCCATTCTTCCCATCGTCCGCATCAAGTCATACATCAAACTACCATGTTCCATGAGGTAATAAGCGATGTGATCCATCGTCATGGACACTAACGCTATTACCTTCAGGGCACTGCCCGACAATCCTTTCCACTGATAAGGTACCATACTACTGTTTATTTTCCTGTTTCTTCTTCCTGTCCTTGCCAAGAAGCTCGGCAATCATCGCGTCCACCTCGTCATTGACCCGCTTGAAGTTACGACCGAGCATGATTTCCTTCTCACGGTTAGAGGCAAACTGATAGATTTTCGGCAAGTCGGCATACTGACTTTCCTCCTGCTTGATTTGTGCCATGTCAAAGTGCGTCTTGCAGAAATACTTGGATGTCTTGAACTCCTCCGACTTTTCGATGTCAAAGCCTTGTATCATACTACCCTCGGTAGGCGTGAAGTCACGAGCCGACTGACCTGCCAGCCAACCAGTTGCCATGTCCGCTATCTTCGCCGCTGGAACAAGATAGTCCAACCGTTCCGAGATAGATGTGGAAACCTTCTGGTCGTTGATGGTGATGGATTTGGAAGTCTGCTTCGCCTTACCGAACACGTCATTCTGCGCCCATTCCAGTGTTTCCTTATTTCGGGCAGCACCCATGAAGATATTTCCGCAAGTGGTGATAATCTTCTGCATACCGTTCTTGCCAT
Organism: Prevotella sp. HJM029; assembly: GCF_000599605.1. Classification (GTDB taxonomy): domain Bacteria; phylum Bacteroidota; class Bacteroidia; order Bacteroidales; family Bacteroidaceae; genus Prevotella. The sequence continues at coordinate 33,686 of NZ_KK082669.1, forward strand.
AGTCCGCCTCCAGCTGTGGCAGTTCCTGAAAGCCTAATGTCACCGCCACCTTGTTGCTACGCGCCGTACCGATCAGACGGTCAATCTTATGAAAGTATAAGGTCGGCAGCTCGTCCACAATGATGGAAACAGGGATATTCCCCCGGCTGTTCACACGGGTAACGAGACGGTTCAGCACCAACGCATTCAGTGCACCCACTATCTGCTCCTTCTCCGGGTCGTTGGCTATCACGAGATATGAAGGACTTGCAGGGTCTGAAATCTTCAGGTCGAAGTCGTCCCCCGTAAAAATCCAGTAGGCTTCTGGCGAGACCAAGCGTGCCGCATTGACCCGGAGCGTACCCACCATACCTTCGAGCTGGTCCATCGCCTTGTTGGTATAAGCCGACTGGAACGGAGCCATGAGCGAGAGAATCTTCTGGTCCTGCATCAGGATGTCGAATACGTCACTGTACTGCTTGCCAAGGAAGGACAGCACGTGCGGCATATCCGAGTATTCGCCGGTGATGGTGTCCGGTTCCACCACCTGCCCCTGCTCATCCTCATACCATGACGAAGTGATATGCACCCTCTGCCCGTTACGGCTGATATAAGTGAAGTCATTCAAATCCACGAACATACCGTCCTCATCTACAGACACATCGTGGCTCAACTCATCCACAAAGTCCAGTATCGTGTTGCCGTCCTTATCGACAGCCCGGTAGTCATGCCAGTTCTTCGTAATCAATTTCAGTTTCTTGCCCCTGTATTTGACATACCTCGTGAGCTTCTTGCCGTCCTTGAATCCCGTCGGGTGAAAGTTTACGAAGAAATAGATGATGGCAGAGAGGAAGTTAATGGCTGAGTTCTGAAAAAACGCCTCCGAGCCACCCTTCTTGTCGCCCCCTTTATTGAGCGATTCAAGCAAGGTCGCTGCCGTCTCTGCTGCCGCCGCCAAATCAGGGATATACTTTCGCTGAATAGGATTGATGCGGTTGGAATATTCCACATCGGTAAAGTTCACGATATGGAAACCACAGTTCTCTGGTAACCTACCGAGTTTCTTGTTCTTGCAGTACTGATAGAACAGCGTCTTTCCCAATGTCGGAAACTTATAGTCGTACACCATCATGGCTAACCCCTTGGCCGCATGCTGACGGATAAACGGGTCGATGATGCCGAAGGACTTACCAGAGCCGGGTGTACCCAGTACGATGGTTCCACGGAAGGGATTGATAATGTTAATCCAGCCCTTGTGCATCCGTCTCTTGAAATAGTAAATCATCGGGATATTGACCGAATACGGATTCTCATTCAGTTCCTCCGACTGCTGGAACGATTCATTCTCGAAGTTGAAGCGGTCCTCTCCTAACTTATAGTTGTAGAAGCGCGAGATACCGTCCAGCCCCTGATGCAGGAGCATTGTACCGATGATGGAAGTCATGGCATAAAGGATGCGGTTGGTCGGAAAACCAAAAGAGACTCCTCCCCAGATGCCCTTATGAAACATCATGCAGAGTGCGATGAATGTGATGCCGATGCCGATAGGATAAAGCACCATCGTTTTGACATTGAACTTCAGTGCCTTCTGCGGACGTGTGCCGATACATGTCACACCGATGCAGATCAGTTCGACGAGCTTACACGATGCCACATTGTTGAACACTTTGAAGCGTGCGATGAGTTCCAAAATAAATCCTGTGACACGGTTGTCCGCCGTGATGGGCAGATTCATGATCAGTTCCACTATCAGGAAAAGATAGATGCAGCTCCTGAAGATGTTGTACATCTGCTGCTGTTCTCTTGTCTCTTCTACAGCCATGACTTTACAATTTGATGGTTAAAACACTGGCAGATACGATACCATCTGCTCACTGACCCCGTCAGCGTGCAGCATATCCTTGTAGTTGATATCGAGCGTGATGACACGGCCCGAAATCTGCTCCTCCGAAATCTCCAGCTTCAGCACCTTCTCTTCAGGGAATGTGAGCTTGTCCAATACCAGCACGTTGCGATATGTCTTCTTAAAACTCCTGACACTGCTCAGGCTGTACACTGGTGTCAGCTCTATCGTCTGCGAATTGGTAGCCTTTAGCTCCTTCTTGTCCGTGAGCTTGATGCGTACCTCGCTGATGTCATACTTGATTTTGGTAGCATTGTAGAGCGAGTAGTCGATGAAGAAATAGTCACCGATACTGTAGATGTTGTTCACCCTCGCCTTGATTCCGTTCTCATTAGAATGGATGTTCTTGCGTGGTTTGCTGGTAAAGATGGCCCAGGCGTAGGCCGCCATTTCCTTGCGCGGCATCGTTACGTCGGGATTTTCATACCTGCCCATGTCCCCGGCTTTGATGCGGTAGATGGAGTTGGCTTTGGCAGGTCCGGCAGTATAAACCACGTTGAGCTGTACGATATGCCGTTCACCAATCACGGTAATCGTGCCCACCAGCTCGTTGTCGTACATTCTCCCGGAGGGTTTGATACGCACGATATTGTCCGTACACTGATTCCCTACTATCTTGTTCGTAGAAATGTCCACGAGCTTGATATTCTCAGGCATCAGCAGGTGTGTCGTCACCTCTTCGTTGACAAAGATCACGTCCTTGCGCCTGTTTTCGTCGAAGATGTAGCTGTCCGTAGGCTTGGCGTTGCGGATATACCTCACCGAAGCCGAGTCTGCCTCGATGTTCTTATACTTCTTCTGTGCCTGAAGGCTGCCACACAATCCCATGAGGGCAACCATGAGAACTAAAATTTTTTTCATATTTCCTAAATGTTTGATGAATTATTGAAAGCTACTCTGCATTGGTATTGATCAGATAGACGATGGTATTGTACTTGATTCGGGCCTTATTCTTGCGGATATTGGCAGACACGGCTGATGTTGCCGACTGGTACATATTCTGTAGGGCCTGCAGAGCCACCGCTTCGGAACTCAGTCCACCGCCATACCCACCGTCAAAGTTGATGTTGCTCTGCAAGGCATTTGCCTTGGCATCCTTCATCAGGTCACGGAAGGCAGACTCTGGGACATAAAAGCCCTCCATGCCGTCGTTGTCATAGACCGACAGTCCCACCTTGATGAACTTATCCCTGACCAGGATGCTGGTGATGGTCGCCATCACACGCTGCTGACCGAATCCCGTCACCGTACCATAGAGGTAGGTGCCCTTCTTCAATTTTGTCCCTTTGAGCGTGACATCGTCGAGGAGCTTGAAGCGGAGGCGTGTACCCTCGTGTGCCTTCGTCGTCTTGTCTATCATGGCACGGATCAACGGAACATCCGTCGTAGGCTCGGCACTGACGGTGTTGAACTTCTCCGCATTACCCTCCATCACTTTCTTGACAATGACCGGTTTCTCTTCGGACTTACGATTGGACGCACCAAAAGGATGTGACGCTTTTGACACTTTGGCACTTTCATCCTCGTCGCCGATACCTATGCTCTTCTCCAACGCTTTCTGCCGGGCAAGGCTTCTCTTCTGAATCGCCTCCACCTCCCTGGCATAGTCATCCATCTCTGTCTGTCTGGAACCGCGCCCATAGCTGCCGCCCGAACCATAGCCAGATGCACCTCCGTAACTGCCACCCTCATAGGCATTGATATGCTTCCGTGACTGAGCCAGCCGCTGCTGCAAGGCTTCCATATCCTTCTGCCGCTGGGCATTGATGGCATTCTGGCGGTCTATCTCATCCAGTTCATGCTCTTGATAGCCGTTGCCGAGCGAGTCCTGCTGTGGCTGGTCCTCACCGATGCCGTTCACTGCCGATGCCGCATCCTCTTCGTTATAGCGTTTGTTCATCTCAGTCATCTTATCACCCATATCAGCATTGGCCGCCGTGGGCAGGGAGGCATTGATGCTGTCCGTGGCCACACCCTTCTTGGCATTGTCCGTACCTCCGAACACCCCCATCAACTCATAGCCTAAGAACAAGATAGGCAGAAGAATGGCCAAAGGAAAGATGTACTTGGGCTGTTTGAAGTCGATGCGCCACCAACTCTTGCCCTGTGATAAGGGCTTCACTACGGGCGGCTCTTTCGGACTTGTCTTTTCCCTTTCGTCGCCCTTAGCCTCGTTTTCACCCTGCGTTTCTGCATCAGCCTCCGTCCGGGCATTGTCTGAAGGGTCATCCTCCTTTCTCAGTCCTACTTTGAGTAAGAGTTTCTTAATCAGTTCATTCATATCATTGATGTTTTAAGTTTGCCACTATCATTTCGAGTTGTCTGTATTTAGAGATGATGAGCATAGAATCCCGATGTGTCTTTACAGGGATGTGTACAAGGGAATCCAACTCCCATTTCAGCCGTTGTCCTCTGAGAGCCAGCTGCCCGACTTCACGCACCTGCACGTTTTTGCCATTCTGTATGCTCTGTAGTCCGGCGAACATAGACTGCACATTCTCTATCTCTCCCACAATATCCTTGCTGGGTTGTGGAGTGTAGAGGGAGACAAGAATCCCAAGGCCGAGCGAACAGACCAACGCACCGATGGTCATGGCCGCCGTGCGCTTCGGATGATTTGTAGCCCATGTATTGGCAGCGTCTATCCGCTCCTGTATCTTCCACTGACGAGAGAATTTCCTTACGACGGTTTCTATTTTACCTTTGACTCCCTGTTCCCATCTTGCTTTTGCTGCTTTCGCACGCTTCATTTTCTTCTTCATACCCTTAGTAGTCTAAATCCTTATTCTCCAGCGTTCTCCAGTTGGTAATCAGCAGCCCGTGCGGATTATTCCTTGTGCGGGGCACATTCTCGATGCTGCCCACCGTGATGAGGGAGCGTTTCATGTCGCGCGAACGGCGCTTGATAATCTGCGTACCATAATATTTGAACTTCCTCGACTGCTCATCCAACTTGATGGAATCGCAGATAATCATGCACACGGCAGAGGAAGACACGATGTCCGAGTAGAAACCGTTTTCCTCCATTGCCTGTTTCTGCTTCAGTGCCGTACCGTCCGCCATATACATCGCCTTGGACAGCGTCCACTTGATATAATCATCATCGGGCGGCAGGTTGAAGAAATACTGATGGAAGAGTTGGATGTGTGCTTTCGCCTCCATCACAAAGTTCGTCTCCTGCTTGCTCCTTTCAGCGAGGAAAGGGATGTCGCCGTCGAGGACATAAATCTGATTACGCTCTTCCGTTACCAACTTGGCACAGTAGAAGATGCAGCAGGCACAGACCACCGTACTGCCAATGATGGTCAGCAGTACGGTCGTCAGTGCGAGTCTTGTTTTCTGTTCCAAACTCTGTATTAACATATCCTGTCGTTTTAGTTTATTTTCCTCTGTTATATGAATCCTTCATGGAACTGCCCATCTTCGATGCCGCCTTGCCAGCAGAGCTTTCGGTGAACATGTGCTTGGCCTCTTTCGCCATACCTGAAGCTGCACCGCCCATCGCCCCGGCCAAAGTAGCTGCACCGCCATCGGAATAACCACTTGCGCCACTTACTGCCCCGGCCATACCTGCCGCTCCGAGGTGTGCTGCACCCGATACCGCCGAACCTGCTACTGGCGTAGCCACCGAAGCGATGCCCATACCAGTAGAGGCGGCACTGCCCATGGCTCCGCCCACAGCACCTGCCACAACACCACCGGCGGCACTGCCCGCACTCGAACTCACGCCACCTGGTATCAGCCATGATGCCACCTCTGGAACAAAGCGGATAATGTAGGCACCCACGAGCATACCCATAGCGTACATACAGTTGGAGCCGATGCCCTGAATGCCCAGCGCACCTATCTGTCCCCATGAGTTCACCTGTCCTTGTAGAAGCCTGCCATAGGCGGTAAGGTCCTCGCCAAGGTTATACATCAGAATGAAGTCTATGTAATACAGGCACATATAGGTAACAAATCCCCAAAGCGATAAGGAAAGGTATTTGCTGATCCATTGCGACCACGCACTGCTCCATGGCGGTACGATGGACAGGGCAAACATGATGGGCGCGAAGGTCGCCAATATCGTCATGAAGATACGTTGCGCCACCAAAATGCCATAATACGACATTTGGAAGATCAGTTCCCCGATAAAGCGTATCACGTCGTTGATCCATTCCGACACTTTTGTCTCCGCGGCTACGGTAGCCCGTTGCGCATAATTGTTGATGGTCGAGCCAAGATTCTCCATGTTGTAGATGAGCTTGTCCCACCAATGGGCATCCTCGCCAATTTCCTGTACCTGCTTCGCCGTCTCGATGCTGTCCTGTACCTGCCGGAGCCGTTTGAGGTAGTCCGACTGCTTCTGCGCCACTTTCAGTTCGAGGGCTGCCACCTCCTTATTTTTGCTGCTCGCCATCTGTTTGGTTGCCGCCTCCAATGCCTTTCCCGGCCAGGCAAGCTCCTGACAGATCCACGAGCTGTAAGTGATGCAGATGGACAGTCCCACGATACGGAGGAGTTTCATCACGTCCATCGCCCTGCGCCCAAGCATCATCATCCAGCACTCGTAGGAACCCACGCAAAGGGCAAGGCATAGGCCGATGACACGGGCATAGCCCACGGTGTCGCCCAGCACCGCCGACTTCGGGAAGGTTTCCATCGCCACCAGCAGCTTGTCAAGGCTCTCGTCGATGGAAGGCAGTCCCATCGTGAGCAGCTGACTTGTGATATTCAATAAGATGTCTGTAACCATATTCTTAAACCATGTTTTATCGTTTGTAATAGTTCTGCGCCATGCCGACAAGGTGCGCCACACGGCTGACCATCTCCTCCATCTGTTTCTTGTATTGCTGGTAGGCTTTCTGCCGCTTGGCGTTTTCAAGTTCATACCCTGCACCTGTCCGATGGATGTAGACGATGTCCTGGCAAATCATTTCATTCTGCCGTGTCAGTTCATCGACCTGATATTTCAGTTTGCCCTTGCTTCGCTGCATACAGAAGAGCAGTCCGTCGGCAATGGATTGCTGCATACGGTCAAAGGCGGCCTTGAACGAAGAATAAACCAGATCGACATTCCTGTCAGCGGCACGCGCCACTTCCTCCTTGTAGAGTTCTTCCATCTTGACACGTTCCTGTTCGGCTTCCTTCATCTTCTGCCGTTGTGTCTCCTCGGCGGTGATACGGGTGGGCATGATCCGCTTCACCTTGGACTTACTTTCCTTGAACCGCACCCTCCAACCAGATTTAAGGAATCCCCATTTCCTGTAGGTCTCCCCACCACTATACTTTTTATGCAGCAGGTAATAATACCATGCAGGAGAAAAATCCCACGGCCCGTTTTCCATTGACTTCCACTGCTTTTCCTTCTGGTCGTCGTAGGTTGGATGCTGTGCCGATACTGGTAAACATAGGTAAAGCAAGCCCACTATTATCAATAAATACTTTCTCATACGCTGTTCCATTTATTGATTACTCTCTCTGCTATCTTGTCCGTTACCTCACTGTTGAGAATGTCCCAGATGTAATCGTATCTGAAGCCGCCGACGGTAATGATGCTGCACCATACGTTGGCACCGTCTATAATTCCCCTCATGTTCTCGATGGATGTTCTCAGTTCCATGACCAGATGTAGCTTCTCGTCCACCGAGGCCTTCATTGCGTTGATACCGCTGGCGGCAAGCGAGGCATAAAGGGCTTTGATATTCTTGATTTCCCTTGCACATGCCATGTTCGCCTCGGTATAGTACCATGCCACCATCGGTTTCTTGAAGGTATATTGAAAGGTGGAGCGTGTAAACTGGGAATACTCCTGTATCAGACGATACATGCTGTTGGCCGTCGAACCCAACGCACTGGCTAAGATGACGTAGGAATAGCCGTTGTTCAGTTTGCTGTCCAAGGTCGTCCTCACATCATTGAACTTCGTGGCACCTTTTGTGATGATGCTCTGCTCGCCAAAACTCGTCGTCACCTTTGCCAAGGCCTTGTCCTCCTCGCCCTTAATGAGTTTGTGCAGACTGATGAGGGCTTCGATGGTGGCCGGATCCCTCGGTGTGGGAATTACATCGGCAAAAGTAGGAGCTGCTAATGTTAGGCATAAGAGCAACATCCAACACCTATTTATATAATATGCTCTTTTCATAGGCTCGACCTCCATTATACACCCAATCCGTTCCAGTTGTCAATCAGCCCGTCCACCGAGTTGCGAGCGGTGATATAGGCAGCCCATGACTCCACGTCGATGGCCATGAGCACATCGCCCCAGCTGTTACCGAACTGACACATCATCACCATGACCTCCAGTTTGTAGTGGATTTCAAGCAGACGGCTGTAGATTTTGTTAGCCATCGTCAGCCGTTCATAGCGGTTAAGCAGGTTATACCCATCGTCCTTGCCGCCGTTTTTGCCTTCTTTGAGTGGGTTGCGGATTCTGCCATTGTTCACAATGTCCACAAAGTCGTGTACCAGTCCTTCCGTCTCGGACACGAGGTTGGCCATCTCATTGATGCATACTACATAGTTTTTGCCCGGCGACTTGCCGAGCTGTTTCAACACGATGGGCACGTCCTTGAAGATACCAGCGGTGAGCGAGACTATTTCCCCATAGTATTTGCTTTCCTCCCCAAAGCCTGTAATGTTCTGCATGGAGAGTAGGTAGAGTTCCTTAATGCTTGCCATCGTAGCGGTGTATTGCATCAGCTTCTCCTGCTTGGACTTTATGGAATCCAGACGACCGTTGTGCTTGTCCTCAATGATTTTCTGTGAAACTGCATTTGCCGTTACTGCTGCCATCGTTCTCTTGTCGATCACCACACGCCAGCCAGCCCGGATATTCAGCGAGGCAAGGAGCATCGTCAGAACGAGGATTAACTTTGACTTTTCCATAAGCTCATAATGTTTTGATGATTGTTGACCTGCCGCGCGAAGTCGAGATATTTATTTATCCCAGTCTGTCTGCGGTCTTTTTCGATCTCCGTGATGGCACGTTGGATGTTGCCACCGAAGTGCCTTGTATAGATTTTGAGAGCTTCCTTTTCTGCCCGTTCCGTAGTATAGGCCCAGTAACATTCAGGCGGCTCCTCCACACCATACACGTCCGACACCTGCCCACGGCATATCCATACCTCCTTGAAGTAGTTGCGTCCCTCGTGGTTGTTGAGCGCATTGATGGTGAAGATCTGCTGTCGCTGTACGGCCGTCAATCCGAGGATGGCCGCAATGTCATCGTACCTGTCCTTGAACTTGGCCTGGTCGAGCAGGATTTTCACATCACTGTTGTTGATAATCGCCTCTTTGACAATGGGCGAGTCAATCACATCGTTCAATTCCTGCGTCACCACACCGGCGATGCCGTGGAACTTGCGCACCGTCTTATACAGATATTTGATATACTCTGCCATCGTAGGCGAGGCGATGGCCTTCCATGCCTCTTCGATGATGAGTGCCTTTCGGCCTTTCTTGATACGCATCTTCTGGAGGAACACATCCATGATGATGAGCACAACGATGGGAAACAGCACGGGGTCGTCCTTGATTTTGTCTATCTCAAAGACGATAAACCGCTCATCGAAGAGCGACTGCTCCAAATCGTTGTTCAGTGTACTCTCCAGTTCACCGCCACGGTAGAACTGTTCGAGGATGGCAGCGAAGTTGTCAATGTTGAAGGCTATCTTTTTCTCGGCCATCAGCTGTGGAATACGTTCCAAGGCATATTCATAGAAAGTATTGAAAGACAATTTCCTGACGGTCATCTTCCGTCTGCGCTGTTCCATTTTCTCTATCTTCTGTTCGATACGCATAAGATAGCTGCCCTCGATCACCTCCGCCATGATGCGCATAAGCTGACGGTTAGCCGCCACCTTTTCGCCTTCGGTCGCAGCTTTGTCATTGACCAAGGCATGTAGTTTCTCCACCTGACGCTTTGCCTTGACCTGATGCCGCACCTCTGCTTCTGAAAAGATGTCGTCCTTACCCTCTGCATAGTCCTTTGTGGAAATGTCGCTCTGATGTTCCTCAAAGTCCTGATAATAGCGATGCTCCACCTTCTCACCATACTTCTCATACTCGCCGTTCTTCTTATCCTCCAGCAAAAGTCGGTGGCGCAGTCTGTCCTTTTCTTCGGAAGAAAAGCCACGGAAAGGATGAAAGTAGGCATCGTAATACTCTACAATGACCTGATTGATGATGGCATCCTCAATCTTGGAGGGCATCTCGCTACCCTTGAAGATCAGGAAGATGAGGGATTTGAGGAAGTTCTTCTTCTCCCCGAAGTTCTGTCGGTACTCCGTTTTGGTAATCTTGAACGGATTCATGGAGATGGGATGCTCCTTGGAATAGGTGATATAAGTGCCACCGAAGTAGCTGCATATTCCCTCGTAGCTGTCACCAGTATCAACCATCACCACATCCGTGTTTTGCTCCAGAAGCTGGCGCACCACACTGTTCATGTGGAAGCTCTTGCCACTGCCAGAAGGTCCTATACAAAAGAAATTGGCATTGTCGGTATATTTGTGCGCACCTTCCTTGCCGGTAATGTCTATCGCCACGGGTAGTCCCTGCCGATCTGTATAGTAGGTTTTGAGTGGCGTCTCCTCCGAGTGTTTCAGATGCTCCTTGAAGCAAAGGCAGAGTGCGGCGTCCGACAACGTAAGGAAGAGATCGTAGTCGGGATTGAAGGCATAGCCGTTGCCCGGGAAACTGCATGTGAAGAGTTCCAACTGGTTATACGCTGACCGAGAAGGCATGATGGCGCAGTCGTAGAGTTTCGTCTCGATATACGAGGTAACTGGGGTTATCTTATCGTGTGGACAGCTGACGAGGATATTAAAGTTGGTATAGACCATCAGTTTGCTATCCACGGCCAACGTGTCCAGTAATCGTTCTATATCTTCCTTGGCGATGCGGTTGGACGGGTCGGGCATGGAGCCATGACGTTTCGCCTTGCCTTGCAGCTTCCGCATGAGTTTTCGTTGGGCAGGTATCTGGATGACCTGATTGTAGATGACGCAATCGGTATAAGGAATCTCCGTCAGGAAGGAGAAGAGGTCGGTGGCAATGTAAGTACCGTTGATATTCACAGAGAGGAACGGACGCACGAAGTTGGGCATGTTGATTTCGTCTATATCCACCAAGGGGAAGGACTTTACCGTGCGGTCGCCAATCTTCAGGTTCTCGTCCGAGCACTTGAAGTTGGTCATGGAGAATGGTCCCTGCTTGAACTGGAACGCCATGAAGCGATGAAGGTACTCGACAATCTCAGGCTTGCTCAGCTTACGGTGCGCAATACCTTTCTCCTGCAGGATGTCGGCTACCTTGGCCACCTTTACATGGAAGTCCTCCCATCGCTTGGCATCGTATTTCACGAAGGCATTGTGCGCACATTCCTGCGTGATGATGAGAAAGGTGCGTATGTCGGTATAAGGCCGTCCCTCGAAGTAGTTGAAGTAACTTTCGGTGAGGAACTCCTGTTCTCCCTCCGGCTCATGGTGATATTCCTGCTTGCAGAAAATATCCTGCTTCTGGAGGGTATAGCCCTCGCCGAGCGTCTTGACGATATTGGCCAGTACGTCCTGAAAGAGCCGATACTGGTCGGCATCGGTACAATACTGCTGCACGGGATTCTCTATCTCGAAAAATACTGATGGATTGCCCTTCTGCGACCAGAGCACCGTGTTGAGCAGTTTCCCGCCCTTCTCCCTGATGTCCTGCAACTGGGCAAAGAGCTTGTCGAATGGTTTTCTTTTCTGTGTCATAACCTTTATTGTTTGAAGATTCCGTGATAGATGCAGATACCCTTATCGTGGCGTTTGGCATGAAGGCCATTGCGCTGCCGGATGTAAATGGTGGCCAGTCCAACAAGGGCAAGGACAATCATGGCAATGAAGCCGGCTAACTTACCCAAGATGATGGAGAAGAGGATAAAACCGAGGAAGGACACGCCGATGGCTATGGCAGCAAAGGTCAGGAATCGGCCTCTGATGCCCATGAACTCCAACGGTTTCTGTATGCCCTTGTATATAGGAAAGAAATCTTCCATAGAATGTTGAAATTTGGCAGGAGCCAGACGCATGGTCAGATGGTCCGGCTCCCACCGGTTAGTTACTTGAAGAAGAGCGGAAGCGCCTCCGACATGGCGATGAAAGCCACACAGCCACCGATGGTGAGCATGATGGTCTTCTTCACGTCCTGGTCGCCGTTCTGCATCTTGAAATATACATTGAACGCACCCACAAGCACGATGACGGCTGCGATGGCCTTCATCAGGTTGGAAACAGGGGTCTGATACGAAGAGATCTCCGTGGTGGCCTTTGAGAAGCCGCCCGCCCCCCTGCTGTTGGCCAACGCTGTTCCTGTACTCAGGGTGAACATACATACACCCACTGCTAATTTCAAAGACTGACGCTTCGCAAAGCTCCAAGCACGTTTTACGCATCTTACTGCTTGTTCTCTTAATTGCGACATAATCGAATGGATTAAATTTGAAATTCAATTCCATGTTAAAGCCGTAAGTGAAGCAAGTTAAAGTGCTACGTCTGAAATATTAAAGATAAAGGTCGATATATGATTCATGAAGAAATCCGCTATGAAGATGGTGGACTTTTCTTCCAGTCGGCAAGCAGCCCACCCAGTTCACTGTTCTCACCGTCTTTCGACAGGTCTTCCACCTTGACCAGCAGGTCGTTTACCTCAATGCCGCCAGTCATCAGGAGCTCTGCCGTCTGCTTCCGTTTCATGGCAGCTGCCTTTTGCTTCTTGACAATAGGGCGAGTGATGAGGATGGGCGCAAACTCCCTTACCTCATCGGAGATGTCGATGACTTCCTCCTGCGCCTTGTCGTCCTCACTGGCAGCCCGCTTGCTGTTCTCCAGCAGGTCGTAGGCCACCGTGCAGAAGTAATAGCAGAGGTAGCAAGCCACGATAAAACCAAGGAATACTTGAAAATTCATACGCAATAGGCATTAAGTGAATGACGGGCATGGAACTGATGCGGCAGGATAGGCACTCATGGGCTGAAACCGCAAGCCCAGCCTCTCGCTGTTGCTCTCACGAATCGGGCGGCGCTTCAGATTCTCATGATAATATAATGTGTTACGTCCTGGGATAACAAGATAGCCATATGACTTCAGGATGCTCTTCAGGACCACCCGTTTCTTGTTGCCTACCACTTTGATGTTGGTTTTCTGGGGCAGACCGAACAACACGCGAGCCTTCTCCCGTTTGATGATGCTCCTTCTGCTGCGGGACCGTATCTGCCGGGCATCGTCTAAAGTCCTGCTAAGATGGTACTTCTTCACGATTCGTGAAACCGTCCGGGTGGATATGCCGGTAAGCCGGGCAATCTCACTATGGGAATGGCTGCTGTATAGCCGACAGACGGTCTCTACTACCGTCATCGCCTTGGTGACAGGGTGTTTACGCAAGCCCAACTCATGCAGCTTTCGGCGTAAGCAGCTCAGAGAAATGCCCAGACGCTTGGCTAACGAGGCATTGCTCATCGCCTTGTAGTGGTCAGTAAGGAAATCCACCATTGGTGCGGTCCAGATGATACTTTGCCTATACATGATCTTGAAGGTTATTGACAATATAATCGTTACTGCGTAGAAACTCTTTGAGGTAGCCGCTGTTGGTGCCGATGAAGGCACGGAGAGCGGCATTGATGATGTCGGTAACGGACATGTTGTTGATGTTGCAGAGCTTCAGCAACTCCACCACCTCGTTGTCTATCTCGTAGTTCTTGCGGTCGTTCTTCTTGACACGGTAGCCGTATTGCTGGGCACACTGCCGGAAGAGTTTCCAACTGTTATCAGTCTGGTGAATGTCAGTATGAGTTGCCTTAGGGATAGCTTGTGAAAGTGGAGGGACAGATGGCCCTTTCACCTCATTAAACACACCATCTATGTCGGGCAGGTTGAGCAAGTCATTGGTAGGTGCAACCTGCGAATGAGAAGTATTCGTTTTCATTTTGTCTGCTCTTTAGGTTCTGAGATCTGTTGATACATAAAGTCGAAGGTGGGTGACACGATGTCGTTTTGCGGCCCCATCAGTTCAATGGTATTGTACCGTTGCATATCCGCCTTGACCTCTATGCGCGGCGCAACCAGTCCGAAGTGGCGCAGCCGCTCCTCCGTCTTATCCCACAGTTCCAGTTCCGCCTTGCGGCCATATCGCTTGTCCCATTTGTTCACGACGAAGATGAATCGGCTCTTCATGACGGGCAGCATGTGCTGGAGTTTAGCGATGAAGCCGATGAAAGTGGCGGTGGAACTGATGGAGGTAGCCTCGAACTGATAAGGGCAGACGATGTAATGGCTGAGGGCGAAGATGGGTACCAGTCCCTGCTGCGACAGGTTGCCGGGAGTGTCCATCAGCACGAAGCCTTTATAGCCGTTGCGTAGATTCGTCAGGAACTCCCTGACGTTGTTGGTGTTTTTGATGTCGAAGGGCTGTACGGTATAAGGCAGTCGCACACCCTCGTATTTCCCGATGTCTTCCTGCCGTTTGGAAAAGATGGTCTGCTGACGGTCGAAATCCACAACGAGTACGTTCTCTCCCTTTGCAGCCAAATAATCGGCGAACATGGTGCAGAGCGTTGTCTTTCCGACACCGCCCTTCTGATTGGCAAAGGTGATCATGATGTTGTCTCTCATTGTCGAGGTTGTTATTAGTTGTGAGATAATAACAAACTCCTTTTTGGTAGGCCGGTTATCAAATGGAGTTGGGCCCCAGTAGCGTTATTTCGAGAAATAGGCATCTTGCGAGTTAGGTAAAAGAGGAAGATGCTAAATCGTGAAATCATGGACAAAGATAGTGTTTTTGTTTTATACTTGCAAGTGGCTTTGTTGCCGTGAAGAGCCTCATTGATAGATGGTTAATGTGCCTTTGTGTAAATGTAATAAGACGTATGATTAGAGAATATGATATGTGGGGATTGTACAAAAAGCAGATAAAAATTAAGGTTTAAGATAGATTAACGGTCGATGGACCGATTTGTCAGAAAAGATTATGAATCTGATAGTTTTTTGAGTCGCCAAAAGAGAATGTACGAAGAATTGAGTATCTTTGTTGTTGAAAATAAAACAATCATCATAACTATACCGTCTATGAAGAAACTATTAGTTGCTGTATTTAGTATGATGCTGTCGGCTTCTGCAATGGCGCAGCAACCCCTTGAAAGTCAAGTCATAGAGTTAAAACAGAAAATAGAGGCACAGCAGCAACAGTTGAACGGACTTTCCAGGCGTGTGAGTGAGGTAGAGCAGCTGAATATCGATCTGCGTAAGGCGATGGACTTTGGCAAGGGCATCACTACGGCACAAGGCGACAATGGTGTAACCTATAAGCTTATCTCACTAAAGGGGAATAAGGCTGAAAAGTCTATCACGGCCATTTTCCAAATGTCCACTACAAGCGATATGGTGGATATGGTTATTGCTGGGTATGAAGCATCTTATGTAGATTTATATGGAGAACGGCAAAAGACAGAGAATCTTACCGTAGGCAATGATGTGATGGTCAGGGTTTTCAAAGATGCCCCAACCAACGGTCGTATCATCTTCAATGATGTGGATATAGATAAGGTGAAGGAAATCAAACTGCTGCGCTTTGATGTCCTCAATGGAGAGAATAAAGAATCCGTTATGTTTAAGGATTTGAAAGTGGAATGGTAGGAACGAGTCCTGTTCAAAAAAGGAAGACACATCGAAACTTTTACGATTATAGTTAATCCCATTGAAATATTAAAGAAGTATGAAAAAAGGATTATTACCTCAATTCCGCAGTATTTTTCCTTGTGAGGTACTTTTATATATTGAAGTGACATTTTTGGGATTTATCCATTGATATGGGGATTTTCTGGGGTTCTTGGTTCTTGCATAATCATGAAATCCCCCACCCAAACCAATGGGGAAGTATGAAAAACCACAAAGAAATACTGTTTATTCCATGAAGACTTCAGCGTAGTAGGTTTTATTTGTATATAGGTTCAGAACGTTCTGCCTTCCCGTTCTCACCCATTTTGCTGGCACGCTGACAAAATGCAGGATAAAGGCTTTCAGCCTGCTTGTCTTTTTCAATGGCTTGACCTTTTCGCTGATATGACGGACGAGATAGAGATAGAAGTTCTTCAGCATGACGGTAACCATCATGAGAACCATGTTCTCAGCCATAAAGGTAAAGGGCAGATGCGATCATCTGACCATCCGAAGTCATTGTTCTGTATGTCGAAGTTCTTTTCGCTTGCTCCACGCTCATTATAAAATGTAATGGTGTCTTTCTCGGTAGACATCCAGTTATTGGTGAGGATACAGCGATATGTGTATATTACTCCGAAGATATCTGTCTGTTGCTTGTCATCTTTGTCTTTCAAAGCCCAACTTTGAAAATGTCCATAATGTGATAAATTCCACCGAAAGAAGTGATATTCTCGTTTTTAATTGCTACCTTTGCCATGTCAGATTTTGTCTATTTTTTGTTTGCAGCACCAAGATAGGTGGAATTTCTGACGTATCGAAGTGTTTTGAGAACTTTGTTTCTCAGACACTTGGAGTTCTCACAAGAATTTATGCTGCGGAATTAAGGAATGAAAGTTTTAGTATGGAGGTTAGAATTATACTCTGAATAATGTCACATTACACTGCAAAAACAAAAAAATATGGAAGGGCAAAATAACAGTTTGTGGGGAGTTATCAGGCAACACTTTAACTCCCTTCCAGATAAAAATGAGGAGCGCGATACCATTAGCCAAATAACCGACGGCATATCATTCAAAGGCTCCAACCTTTGGATACTTATCTTTGCCATCTTGATAGCATCGTTGGGGCTCAACGTCAATTCTACTGCGGTGATTATCGGTGCCATGCTTATCTCTCCACTCATGGGACCTATTACCGGCATGGGTCTCTCTATTGGTATTAACGACCTTCAGTTTCTAAAGCGCTCTTTCAGAAACTACCTTATCATGGTCGTTATAGCTGTTATCACTGCCACACTCTATTTCCTTATCACCCCACTGAAGGAAGCGCAGTCGGAATTATTGTCGCGTACTTCACCAACTCTCTATGATGTGCTGATAGCCATTTGTGTGGTGCTGCCGGCATTATCGCGCTCTCTACCAAGGGCAAAGAATTAAGGAGCCTGTATCCTAACGTTACCTCCATCAGTCTGTCAAAGGTAATGGAGGTACCGACAGACACCTCTGCCACGAAACGTTACGTTGTGGCTATCGTAGGAAGCAAGACAAATTTCTCAACTGCTGACCGTGAATGGTTGAGCAGATGGCTCAAGTCGCGTACTGAGTCGGATAGTCTGCGACTCATTACTACTCGCTAACATAAAAAAAGAAAAGATGAAAGAAATATATAAGCAGAAAATTAATAAGAAGTTGGTTATGCCTGCCTTGATGTTCATGCGGCAGGAAAAGTCGAGCGGAATAGTTCTTGGTATTGCCGTTATCATAGCCCTGTTGCTTGCCAACTCGCCTTGGCGCGAGCAATACTTTGAATTCTTTGAACATCACTTGGGGTTTGTTTTCGACGGAAGACCTTATTTCAACTTCTCTTTGGAACATTGGATTAACGATGGGCTGATGTCTCTATTCTTCTTCGTCGTGGGATTGGAGTTGAAACGAGAGTTCATAGGAGGAGAGTTACGCGAAATAAAGAAGGTGGTACTCCCTGTGGGAGCTGCTATCTTGGGAATGCTTTTCCCTGCTGCTATCTATCTTAGTTTTAATATCGGAACATCTGTTGCTCATGGTTGGGGAATACCCATGGCAACAGACATTGCCTTTGCTCTCGCCATTGTTTATTTACTTGGTGATAAGGTGCCGCTATCAGCTAAAGTGTTTCTCACCACGCTTGCCATTGTCGATGACCTTGGATCGGTTATTGTTATCGCCCTGTTCTACACATCTAATATCTCCATCCCCAGTATCCTCGTGGGTCTGACTTTTCTTGGTATCATGTTCATTGGCAACAAGATGGGCATCAAATATGCCTTTTTCTATGGTATCCTTGGCGTGTGCGGTGTATGGGTAGCCTTCCTCATGTCAGGCGTTCATGCTACAATAGCAGCTGTTCTTGCCGCATTTGTAATCCCCGCTGATTCACAGATACCAGAATCGACATTTATTGCGCGTCTGCGCCGACAGCTTCATCGGTTTGAAAATGCAGAAAGCAATGATGTAAGGACATTAGAAGAAGAACAAGTGGAGATTATTTCCCAGGTGAAAGCTGAAGCCTTCAATGCCGTACCACCTCTTCAGCGCCTCGAACATGGCATGCATCCATTTGTTTCTTTTGTCATCATGCCCATCTTTGCACTCGCCAATGCAGGTGTAGCCTTTATCGATATGGATCTGCAGAGCCTGTTCTCCAATCATGTTGCTCTTGGTGTGATGTTCGGACTGCTATTGGGCAAGCCCCTTGGCATCGTCTTGGCAGTTTGGTTACTCAGCAAGTTGGGGCTTGGCAAACGTTCAAAAAAAATGACATGGCACCGCATCTTCGGCTTGGGATTCCTTGCTTCGATTGGTTTTACCATGTCGATGTTTGTCACCTCACTCGCCTTCGACGAACCTGTAAGCCATGTTCAAGCTAAGGTCGGAATCTTCGCAGCTTCCATTATTGGTGGTTTAGCAGGATATTACTTGCTCAAAATAAGTAAACGATAATTCCTTGCTGCAATCTTCGGCTATAAGGTCTATTCGATTTTACAATGTGGCAAGAATACATTCTTGCCTATGCTGTATTTCCTTAATTCCGCAGTATTTTTTCTTGTGAGAAAATTCTATATGTTGAGATGTCTTTTTGGAGCTCTATATGTTGATATGAGGTGCTTCGGTGTTTCTTGGGTCTTTTCTAAGCATAAAATCTCCCACCCAAACCAATGGGGAAGTTTGATGACCACAAAGAAATACTGTTTATTCAATGAAGACCTCAGAGTAGTAGGTTTTATTTGTATATAGGTTCAGAACGTTCAGCCTTCCAGTGCGCACCCATTTTGCTGGTACGCTGACAAAATGCAGGATAAAGGCTTTCAGCCTGCTTGTCTTTTTCAATGGCTTGACCTTCTCGCTGATATGACCGACGAGATAGAGATAGAAGTTCTTCAGCATAGCGGTAACCATCATGAAAACCATGTTCTCAGCCATAAAGGAAAAGGGCAGATGTGACCATCCGAAGTCATTGTTCTGTATGTCAAAGTTCTTTTCGCTTGCTCCACGCTCATTATAAAATGTAATGATGTCTTTCTCGGTAGATGTCCGGTTGTTGGTGAGGATACAGCGGTATGTGTATATTACTCCGAACATATCCGTCTGCTCCCGGCCCTCCTTGTCTTTCAAAGGACTACGCTGTACGACAAGCCTGTATGACTTTCCTTCGATGAAGTTGTCCATACTGATGGATGTGACATCGCATTTCTCATAGCCAACTTCAACGCTCTTCCATTCTTTCAGCTGGAGGAAGTCCTCGCATCGACTGCCGCAGCTGGCTGCACGTATATAGAACGTGTTGCAGCGCGACTCTACGGTTTGGATGATTTCCTTTGAGAATGACCCGCAGTCAGCACGGAAACGCTCTATTACCACACCAAGTTCTGAGGTTACACGGTCCATAATGCGACGGAGCGTGTCTTCTTGATGGAATCTCACATTGGTGTTTCCGTCACGATTCTCACCTCCGACTATGATTCCCCCAATGGAAACCCAACCAGGGAAATAGCCAAAATCCTGCTTGTAAGAATACTTTGCATCGAACTTGTGGGCTGGAATAAACTGATGGTCAAAGTCTAAGTCAACATGACTGCCCACCTTTATAAGCCCCATTCTCCGTATCATCCGTAAAAGTAAGGTGTTCAGCTTCTCTGCAGTGTTGAAACTATAAGACTTGCCTGATGTCTCGCTCTTGTAGATAATGTTCTCTTCGACAAGCTCCTTCAGTCCTCGCCCCACGGTGTCGGCACCGGGTACCAGCGTACCAGGTCTCTGCCTGAACTGCCCTGTAAGCGCATTGATGTCCTCAAGGAAATCCCCTCCACAAAGGTAGCTGAAGAAGAGAGAGCCAAAAATACTTCCATAACAGAATGCTTTGCCGCTGCTTCCGCGTTTGCCCAATACAGATTCGGTAAGTTTTTCAAAGCCCAACTTTGAGAAAACGTCCATAACATGATAAATTCCACCGAAAGAAGTGATATTCTCGTTTTTAATTGCTACATTTGCCATGTCAGATTTTTGCTTACTTGTTATGTTTGCAGCACCAAGATAGGTGAGATTTCTGACATATCCAAGTGTTTTGAGAACTTTGTTTCCCAGGCACTTGGAGGTCTCACAAGAATTTATGCTGCGGAATTAAGGATAAAAGATGCTATAAAACACAATAATACGAACAAAGAGTTCGTTTTTAGTTTATAACTTTGCATCGTAAATCTTAAAGACAACATCCATGCCAGCAAATAAGAATGCAATGACACGATATAAGATATTGGATGAACTATTAAGCAGCCGGTATCATAACTATTCACTTGATGACTTAACAGAAGAAGTTAGCAAGCGATTGTCTGACATGTATCCTGATACTAATGGAGTCGTGCGCAGAACCATTGAGAAGGATATAAAATATTTGGAGTATGAAGGACCATTCCTTGTGGAAATAGAACGATACTCAGCTCCTGGTTACAACAGAGAAAAGCAGAAATCTTATACAAAGCAATGTCTGAGATACAAGACTCCCGGCTTCTCAATTTTCAAGAAAGACCTATCTGACGACGAAGAATATCTTCTTCGTGAGGCATTATCTTTGCTTGGACAATTTGACGGGCTACCTAACCTTGATGCCCTCGAAGGATTACGACTTGGATTAGGCGTGAGAAACAGTGATCGGAAGATTATCTCGTTTACGAAAAATCCTTTGGAAAAATCGAACCTTATAGGTGAACTTTTTACGAGTATTTCACAAAAGCAAGTAATAGAACTACAATACCATAAGTTTGAAAGCACCAATGAACTATTGTCCGTGAACTTGTGCCCTTATTTGCTGAAAGAGTACAACCGACGTTGGTACGTAATAGGCCAGACAGAAACAGGTAGCAAGTTGTTAAATTTTAGTTTGGATAGAATAGACAAGGTTATCCCTCTATTGTCTCACAACTATATAGAGTACGAAGGTGATATCAATGAGTTTTTTGATGACATAATAGGAGTTACAAACTATGATGAGATTTCTGTAGAAACAATTTTGTTTTGGGTAAGTGATATATCGAAGGATTTTGTAGCCAGCAAGCCTTTACATGATTCTCAGAGACACTACAAAGGTAAAGCTGAAAACGAATATCGTGAACTATATCCATCACTTGCTGGTGGCTGTTTTTTCTCAATTCAATGTAAAGAGAATTATGAACTCATCAGAGAGTTATGTTCTTTTGGCGAGAACCTAATAGTATTATTACCTAATAATATTAGGGAGAAAGTAGCGGAAAGAATCCATAAAATGAAGACTATTTATAATTCAATAAAATCTACGAACATATAGGTCATAGTTGACCTCTAACTTTGCAGCAGAAAATTAAAGTCAAACAAAAAACGAAGAAACATGCGTACAGAAAAGTACTTTCAGGTAGAGGCTATCGTAGCCAAGTACAAGAACCTTGCTTCTAGCACAGAGGCTGCAAAGAAAACTCAGAGTTCCTTTACGGATTTCTATATCCCTGACGATTTTGCCCGACTTGACTTTATCGAGCAATTGCTTGGTCACATCTATCTGCTCCGTGCTGGTGAAAATGCAGATGCTGATGTTGTGAAGAAGTATTCTGTAGAGACTTCATACTATGTCAAAGGTCTTCTCGAAGAATCAGAAGAGCAATATCTCGTCGAGAACTTCGCAGAGTTTGTGGATTATGCGTTTAACAACTCTAGTACTGTATACTCTTTCGGTATGGATGGTTTTGACGCCCCCCGAGAGTGGAGTTGCTTAGTTCCTTACCTGCTGAATAACAAGCCGGAGAAAGTATTCATAGCCCACTCTGATGGCGGACGAGAATTTATTGGTCTTGAGAAATGTGAACTCACGGTTTGCGGTGACTATGAAGATGCCGCCATACGGGCTCTTGCACATGGGCATACCATTCTTAAATACCAATACCATGTTGCTGACGGCGAGTCATGGCATGATGATGACATTGCTGATGGTACGTATGACGTCGCTTTAGTCGACATACATACAGAATTGAGGAGTTTTGCGGAGAACGCTGACTTTGATAGATTCTTTAACTCATGCACTCGCATCGTTAAAGAAGGTGGCGAGATTCTTCTCTGTTTATCCAAAAATGCAATTTTGGACGATGTCTCTGCTGTTATGCGTACAACTCTCAAGAAAGAGAGACTCCTTCAGGAGGCGATTATGTTACCATCGGGTAATATCTTGCTTCATATTGTCAAGAACTCTCAGGACTCATTCGTAATGTGTGATGCCAGAGGCTTGCATAAAAAAGACGGCTCAGGAGTGGTCGATGTAGATACCTTTGTAAAGGAAGTGCGAATGGCAGGTATGCCTGAACGGGAAAATTGTCCAATCGTGCAGCGCCATGGATATGACATGTTAGATGAAAACATGTTGCTTCCATCCTTCTATCTGCATTTTCCTCAAGAAGGTTCTTCAATAGAAGACGTGGCTAATATTGTGGATGAGTTTGTGCTCTCAGATGAGTGCAATCCTAAAGAAAAGGTCGTAACAGTAAATCACCTTTCTGCGGTATTCACAAAAGGAGAATTCAAGGTTGCAGAGTTGCCTGTGGTAAAGCAAGAACGGTTAAGACGATACTACCGGGTGCATGGTCCTGCTGTTATAATGGCTGTATCTGAGCAGGATATCGCTGTTGGTTACACTGAAGAAGATGCAGACTTCCTGGTTCCTAAGAACTTGTATGTCCTGACTCCTTCTAGCGGAGTGCATGTGCGTTACCTTGCAGCTAATATGCTACGTGAATCTGTAAAAAGCCAGATTGTAGCACTCGTCTGCGGAAAGGGAATCAATGCAAGACTGGCAAAAAAATGGATAAATTATATCCGCATTGAGTTCCAGCCATTGCAAGAGCAGCAGCAGTTTGTACAAAGTGTAATCTTAGAAGACTACGCCTTGCAGGAACTCAATGCTAAAAAGCAGGAACAGGGCTTTAAGCATGCTATCAGACTCCGCAAACATGCTTTGATACAGAATATTTCGGCCTTTGATAGTCTGTTTCGCTCATTAGAGTATTGCATGAGGGATCACAATGATCACATCAAGGCAAGCTACCAGATATCCCCAATAAGTCCAATGACAGTTGGAGAAGCAATGGGTATTCTTCACTCTGAGCTGGAAACAATCAGTTATCGCGTGGAACACTTAACCGATAGCAATGATTGGGGCGACTGTGAGCCCATAGAACCTCAAGGCTTTATTGAGGCATACGAGAACACTCACAAACAGCCTGGGTTTAAGTTTGTGCATCTATGGGAACCATTTGAGACCAACATCTTCTCTAAGGATATACACGACAAGAAGACCGGCAAACTACTCTTCCATAAGGGCGAGTCAATGAATACCGCTTGGTTCCCTCGTAAGGCTTTGCAACAGGTCTTAGACAATATTGTTGCCAACGCACGAGAACATGGGTTCAAGGACAAAGAAAGGGATGACTTTGTCATTCGAACAAGTTGGAATACAGATGGCCTTAATATGCTTATTAAGGTTTCCAACAATGGTTCCCCACTTCCGGTTGATATCGATTCTGATTTGTTGTTGGAGTATGGGTACTCAACGGCTTTGAATCAGAATGGCCATAGTGGTATCGGCGGAGGCGAGATAGCAGAAATCATGCATAAGTTTGGAGGTGATGTTCGCATCATTTCTTCTCCCGAGAAGAAGTTTACTGTCACTTATGTACTGACAATGCCTCTTGCGAGTCTATACTAAATGTTTAACACGGGTCAGATGGTTTTCCATCTGACTCCCAAAAATAAATCGATATGAACGGAAAATTTATACAGGTGTTATGGGTTGAAGATGATCCTCAAATCACCCAAACTTACCCATTGGAAGCAGCTCAGTATGGAATCCAACTGGTTCCTTTCAGTTGTTGGGAAGATGCAGAAAAGGCTCTTATAACAGAATTCAAACGTTGGTCCGCCATCGTGCTGGATGCGAAGTGCAAATATAAACGAGATAGTCATGATAATGCTGCTGTTTTCTTAACTCAGGCAATTCATGCAATCGACACAATTTGTGCTCAACGCCATCGAATACTGCCTTGGTATGTTCTTTCTGGAGGTAGCGAAGAAGAATTAAATGATTTGATTATTGATAGCAGAGAAGAATGGGATGGTGACTGGAAGAGTAAGAAATACTATAGCAAGGCTACAGATCGAGATATGCTATTCCATAGAATACCTTATCATGCCAAGGTCTCTCCTGAAATGCAGATTCGTCTGGTATATTATCCAGATGTATTCAAGGCCATTCGTAATACCCAATTGGATACTGATGTTGAGGTTTATATGGAAGAATTATTGCTTCCAATCCATGCCTGCAACTACTCTGGGAAAGAATATAATGACAATATGACGAAAATACGCAAATGTCTTGAGTTGGTTTTCCAATCCATGGCAGAGCATGGTATTCTCCCAAACAAATCTAAAGATGGAAGGTACGTAATGCACGATTTACTCACTGACAAACGAGGCGGTATCAATAACACCTGGTGTAGTCTTATCCTTTCAGGAAAAGAAATAAAGCAAGGGGAGAAGGTGTCAATCACAAGTAAAAACATATTGCCTAACGTGCTAAAAGACAGTTTCCAGAGACTGATAGAGATTTCTGCGGCATACGAACATGCTGAAAACAAGAATGTCACAGATGAGCAGAAAGCAAATAGCCGTCACACTGAAAAGTTCCTCGATAGTATCGGGAATGCTCCTTACCTGCTTCGAGGATTGACAATGGAATTATGCAATATAATTCTTTGGTATGATTCTTATTTGTCGGAACATGACGATAAAGAAATGAATGCATTAGATTGGAATATATCAACTTTTACAAAGTAATTTTGCATGTAACGCTTGCTTCATGCAGCATACAGACAGAGCGATATGGCAATATTCTATCCTTCACTCGAAAAAATAATGCAGTTTAAGGTTCAGCCAACAACAGGAGAACTAACATTGCTGAACTTTTTGAACAATACATTGGACGACTCTTTTGAGGTATTCTTCAATCCATACCTCAATGGAGACCGTCCCGATGTCCATATTATGCATAAGGACTATGGCGTTATGATTATAGAAGTAAAGGATTGGAATCTTTCCAACTTTAGTTTGAATGACAAGAAGAAATGGGTCTATACTCCCAATAATGCCGTTACCAAGTCCCCCATAGATCAGGTTCTTAAATACAAAAACAACCTGTATGATTTGCACGTAAAGGATCTTCTCAAAATGAAGATTAAGGATTATAGACATTTCAGAATTGTATCATGTGCGATTTACTTTCACTGTGCAAGTCAGAAATGTATTGAAGACATGTTGGTTACTCCTTATTTGAAGGATAAAAAATACCAGGATTTTCTCCGTTATAATATTGATTTTATCGGCTTTGATTCGTTGCCTTGTAAAAGTTACGGATAAGTGCTGTAAGAAGAAGGAACACTGTGTTCTCTGCCATGAAGGATTTGGGCAATCTGTCCCACCCGAAGCCATTGTTCATATCATCGAAGATACGTTCCTTTCCTCCACGAAGGTTATAGAACTCGACAATTTCTCTTACGGAAGAATCATAGTCGTTAGTCAGGATACAACGGTATGTATATTCTCCTTCCCAAAAATCCTGCACACCATCCATCCGTTTCTGTCTTTGAATCACAAGTCGATATGCCTTACCTTTCCACTTCTCAACAAGGATAGAGTTCAATTCGAACTCAACGCCATTGATTTCCTCAATTTTCCAACCTCTGAGAGCAAAGATGTCATTGTAGAGCAAACTGCAGCGGTTAGCACGGATATAGAAGGACTTGCAGTGTTTTTCTATTTCCTTCACGATTTCCTCGGAACATGATCCACAATCAGCTCTGAAGCGATTGATAGTGAGCCCATTCTGTTCAAATCTCTCAAAGATCCTCTTCAGCGTGTCCTTCTGATGGAAACGAACATTTGTGTTACCATCACTATTCTCTATACCGACTATCAAATCGCCAATAACCGCCACACCAGGGCAATAACCAAGGAACTTCTTGTATGTAGGCTTTGCATCATACTTCTCTGTCTCTATGAACTGATGGTCGAAATCAACATCATACATCTCACCCTCTTTCAGTTGGCCAGATGCAAATATACAATTGAGCAATAAAGTATTGAGAGTGTCAGCCGTATTGAAATCATAGGTCTTGCCCATATCTGATGTGTATGAAATGTTTTCTTGCGTCAACTCCTTTATCGCTCTGAGGATAGTATCAGAGCTACAAGTGCGAAGTGTCGGATGGAGCGAGAGGTGGTTCATCAAATGAGTAGTGACATCCTTGGGTACATGAACCGCCACAGAAGTAGATACTCATGAGAGAACGGATGATTTCGCTGTACTGATAACCGAACGATCTACACCTTAGACCGAGGGTTGAGTCGATTACAGATGATAATGTGTGGAGTCAAATTGCTCCATGATTGAAAATAATCCCCCAAAAGGAGTGAGTCTCTCTCAGATTTAATTTGTATCTTTGCCATGTCTATCGTCGGATTCTCTTGTTTTTTTTTGCAATACTAAGATAAGTGAAAATTCTGACATGGCAAAATCCTGAGCAACTTTTTGTTGCTCAGGTACTTAAAAAGTTTAATTTATAATAGTGTTGCGGAATTAAGGTATTATTTTTATTAGGTGTTCTTGTTGGATGTATTCTTACATTTGGAGGTCTCTTTATTTACTCCAAAATGCAGAGTACACCTGAGCAGTCTGGGATAAGAATGGCTAAACAAAAGACAAAGTTTACGGTTGCAAACAAGTTTGAAGTATTTCAGAGCTTTGAAGATGGAGCACTTGCAACAAGTGAGGTAAAGGATTATATCAGCGCCTTTACAGGGCCTGTTGTATTTCTTG
This sequence comes from Prevotella sp. HJM029, assembly GCF_000599605.1. Lineage (GTDB taxonomy): Bacteria > Bacteroidota > Bacteroidia > Bacteroidales > Bacteroidaceae > Prevotella. Next base: position 60,665 of record NZ_KK082669.1, read on the forward strand.
TTGCTGAAGAAAATGAACAGTTCTATGACGGGCAGATCGTTACTATTCCTAAAGGAAAGTCTGCAATGCAGATAGGTACATATAGCTATGAGAGTAAAGCTGGTGTGCACACTGTACCTATCATTGCGTTTGAATAAATGACTATATTGAGCCGCAAAGATGAAAGAGTAGCACCGTAATCGGGTTTAGCAAATCATCTTTGTTGGCTCTTTTTGTATCTTATCTCTTCAGTTTCCACTCGCCGTCCACCTCATAGCCACCATTGCTGCCCACTTCCCATTCGGCATTACGGTCGGAAACCGATGTCTGATGCGAAAGGACGTTACCCAGAATATTATTAGAATGGCGGGAACTTTGGGCCGGCATAGGTTGGAGTTCTTGCAGAGTTGGGAGCAAGGACTTGAAGGCGATACCCTCAGAAGCTAAATTGAAGATGCACCTGTGTGTGAAATCGACACAATAATATTGGTCACCTTGTCTGAAAATGGCGAGATGATTTTCTTTTAATGCTGCCCTCAAGTATTGCTTCTCAGTTGATGCTGCCAGATTGTTCAGCTTTTCTACAGCAAAGCCATTATTGGGCTTGCTGTGTGGCTCTATATAAATAAGGTGGGGATTCTCAATCTTCCAGATATGGCAGAGAATGTCACGCTCGGTCTCGTTGGTAGGGAAAAATGCCTGGACACGGCGCAGCATGAAGTTGAACTTCAATATCTTTTGCACGTTATCGCTCAGGGCAATCTCCCCGCCACCAAGTAGTTTGAAACGACCCTTGGCAATGCGAGTGCCGTATTGTCGCCACAACATTCTGTTAAGTTCGTAGGCAATCATTCGGGGATTATCCTCCAGCATGGCATCCACATAGAGTTCCACCTTGTTAATACGTTCTTCCTCACTCATGAAGTGTTGTAGCTGCTTGATGGAGAGTACTGTGCCACCTTTATACACTGCCTGTTTATGATGATCCACTATCATGTAACCGTATGGCTTGTCCTTTGAGCCAAAGAAGATGAGCGACACGCCAAACTTCTTTTGCAGGATGTCTGCCAACTCACTTCGACAGGAAACCATGTTGCGATACTTCTTCATAATGGCTCCCAGCTGTCTACGGCGTTTGTAGGTCTCTTTTTCATCAATGAGGACGAATCTTGATGTCAAATCTTGCATTCCGATTTTATTTCGTACCCGCCCACCACGTGCAATTTCGAGATTGCCTTCACGCTCGAAACACTCATAGCCCGATGCCTCCAAGATGGTTTTGAATTGGGTGAGGGAGTTGAACTTGTAACCAAGGGCTTCCTTCAATAACAAGTCTGCACGCAACTCCTCATCTTCGCCGACGATCTTGTTGATAACCTCCTGCGATCGGATGCGCTCATGGTTATGGTCTATCTTCTGCCCGTTGGGATTCACCCGACTGGTGATGATGTGCAGGTGATTATTGTCGGTGTCATTGTGCGCATAGATAAGAAGCGGTTGCCCTTCATCATCATAGCCCATTTCATGAAGATACTGGTGGGCAATATCCAGAAGCTGCTCCTGGGAATATTCATGTCCTCGGCAGGAGATGGCAACATGGAACTGCGCCTTGCGGATATGCTCGTTTTTTGCCGAATAGTCAATCAGGTATTGTTGCAGCTGTTCGGGAGTATAGCTATCAGCGGCTCCCACATAACCGAAGTTCTTCATTACAAGAAGCACAGCCTGGCCTTTGGCAACTTTTCGCTCGTTGTACTCAACGGCATGGAATGTCGTGCTGGAGGGTAATATGGTTGCTATCATCGTTTTCTTGTGTGTTCGTGAAAAGATGTGATTGATAAATCGGTATTTACCGATTACGGCTTTTCGCTTTATCGTGTTAATCGTTTGGCTATCTGATGCTGTTCCTGTCTTATCGCTGTTAAGAGCTTTTGTAGCTCCATGATTTGAGGATAAAGCACTTTCTCAAAATAGGGAAGTGTCAGCTCATTGGCTATCGCCAGTTCGTTGGCTCGCTTGACCACCTGATTGAAGTTACCGCCCATCCATGCCAAGTCCTGGTGATACTTCTTATAGAAGGTCATCATTTCGTTGAGCGTGGCGATTTTACGTTTTGTGCCAACATCGTCAAACTGCTTGATAGCATCCCAAATCATGCTACTTACCGTTTTGTAGTTAGTAGCCTTCTGTTTAATCAGCTCGGCATCCTGTGCAGAAATCCTTATCCAGAGTCTTTTCGTTTTCCGTTCCATATTCTTCTGTTTATATTCTGAGTTGCGAAGAATAATCCCCAACTTGACAGAGTTGGCAAGTTACTTTTGTCCGCACAAAAGTACAACTTGCTACCCAAACTCCGTAAGGGAAATGTAGTCTCGCCACCTGCTTGTCTGACATAAAGTTAGCAAGAAATGATGGACTGTGGTGTTCTTCGATAACTGATTCAAGAAAAATGTTATCGTGAAATCGGGATAATGAAAACCCGATTTAGCGATATAAGGAAAAACCGAAGTTACGAGTCCGTTTCTTCGAGAAAAGACGAAGAAATGAAGCCGTGAGATAGTGATATTACGAGAAAATGTAGTCATAAAATACTTGCTGATTGTCAATGCTTAGATGCTCTATTATTTGCTTTTCTCGGATATTTTTCGTATCTTTGGTATAGCTAATAATGTTTTAAGATGCAAGTATTTCTCTTCGTATATATCCTGTTCAGAGCCATCTTCCAGCTGATAGGTTGGGTGATTCAAGGCTTTCTGTATGTTTTGTGGATGCTCTTTGGCGGCATCGCTTACCTGGTGAATTATCTGATAGAACGCAAAACATAAAGCCATGCCTCGAAGGGGAGGTATGGCTCTATGTGGGTGTGAGATTTATTCATCATTCATCTGATTGCCTTCTGGAGGTTTACCGCATGTCGCTCGATGGTCGATTTCAGCACCTTCGCATAAATCTGCGTGGTCCGGATGTTCTGATGCCCCAACATGCGTGCGACGTTCTCTATGGGCACGTCGTGGGCAAGAGCCAGCGTCGCAAACGAGTGCCGGGCAATGTGGAAGGTCAGGTTCTTGTTGAGTTTCATGGCTGCCTGGATGAGATGCAGGTAGTCGTTTGCCTTTTGATTGGATATTCTCGGCAACTTGAAATCATACTTTTTGAGCACCTCCATTGCCGGTTTGAGAATGGGAGTGAAGAATTTAGAGCCAGTCTTTAATCTGCTTCCATCAATATAATACAATGTTCCCTGCAGTTCCGTCATCGTATCAAAGCTAAATGATTGAACATCACAATATGCCAAACCAGTATAGGCGGCGAACACAAACAAATCTCTGACCTTATCCAGTTTCCCCTCCAGTTTTATTGTTCGGAGTTTTTTCAATTCTGTTTCAGAAAGCGGCTCACGTTCTTTACATTTGCCTCGCTTAAATTTAGCCAAGTCGTAAGGATCAACGTCTATAACATTTTCTGTAGCAAGCCTCTTTGTATAGATACGAAAATTCTTGTGATAGTTATTGATTGAAACATCAGAGCGGGTGCCATCTCTAAGCCATTGGTCAAAGGCTACCAAATTTTCCCGCGTTAAGTCCTTTGTGGTTTTTATCTGACCAAAACGCCTGATAGCTTCCAATGTGCAAATCTTGTGTTTGCGTGTACCCTCACGTATGTTTTCTTGCTTAATGGATTGTTCCATATACAGCAAGAAATTTACCGAGCCTTTACTTTTGGCAAATGGATTGTCTTCTGTTTCGTAATAATAGGAGTCAAACTTCTCAACGGATAATTTATCGTCAAGAACACTCATTGCAGCCAGTATCTGCTCACATCTTTTCTTGATAGCAAGTACCTTGGAAGAACTTACAAAATTTTCCAGTTCATCAGGGGCTACATCACCAAGAGAAATATATTTCCTCTCAGTCCTGCTGATATAGACTCGTACTTCGACTTTCCCTTTGCCACGTTTTGCAGCAACCTTTTTCCGATCATAGATGACCACAACTTCCTGTTTTGCCATATTAACAACATTTTAGTGTGGATGGAGAAGATTGTGGAAAGTGGTAACACATTCTGTATTCTGGTAACACAAATTGGTAACACATTTTATTCCCGAGAGCTCCTTTTTGCTCCCATTACTTCCCATTAGCCACGGGGTTTAACATTAAGCATAAACTCCTCTAAATGTGCTAATTAGGACACAAGTGGCTCATTCTAAACGCAAAAGAGGATTTTGTTTCCAAAATCCTCTTTTTACATGGTTTGTGATTCCGTTGGGATTCGAACCCAAGACCCACAGCTTAGAAGGCTGTTGCTCTAATCCAACTGAGCTACGGAACCGATAGTCATTTTCTAAAACGCTTGCAAATTTAGTATTTCTTAATGATATACACAAATCTTTGGACCTTTTTTATATCATAAGGTTCAGTTAAGGCTTCTAAAGAGTCTCTTTTATAAAAAAACAACTATGGGAGAAAGCTACAATATCTAGAGAGATTATGATAGAATATGAGAAAATTAGATGTAATTTTGTTTAATACTAATATTGGTGATGGTTGATAAATCTCATATGGATGTAAGGAACCGAAAATATTGGTGACAAATGATGTCCTTCTCGGATATATGTTGTATTTTTGCATGAGTTTAAAAAGCAGGATATGAATTTCAAGAAAAAAAGATGGCACTGCCTTCCGGGGCAGCCCATTACAGAGCTCGATAAGCAGGTGATGTATTGGGGAAATAAGGGGAAGTTGGTGCCCACGCGCGATATGATTAAAACGCCCGAGCAGATTGCCGGCATTCGCATTGCCAGCAAAGTGAACACGGGCTGTCTGGATGCTGTGGCAGCTATCATCCGTCCTGGCATCTCGACCCAAGATATCGATGACGTCTGCATGCAATATTGCAAGGATAATCAGGCTGTTCCGGCCTGTCTGAATTATGAAGGATTTCCGAAAAGCGTGTGCACGAGCATCAACGAGGTGGTTTGCCACGGCATTCCCAAGAAAGAGGACATCTTGCGCGAGGGCGACATCGTGAATGTCGACATGACCTTGAGCGTGAACAATTATTTTGGCGATGCTTCGCGCATGTTTATCGTTGGCGGAAAGACCACGCCCGAGAAGGAACAGTTAGTGCGCGTGGCTAAAGAGTGCTTGGAAATTGGATCCGAGGCTGCCAAACCCTATTGCTTTGTGGGCGACATTGGACATGCCATTCAAAAACATGCCGAGAAATATCATTATGGTGTGGTGCGCGACCTTTGCGGCCACGGCGTGGGATTGGCCATGCACGAAGAACCCGAAATTTTGCATTATGGTCATAAAGGTACAGGTATGCTACTTGTGCCAGGAATGGTGTTCACCATCGAGCCTATGATTAACATGGGTACTTGGAAAGTTTTTATTGATGCAGACGACCCTTATGGATGGGAAGTAATTTCAGGAGATGAGAAACCAAGCGCACAATGGGAACATACATTCCTCATGACCGAAACTGGCGTTGAAGTGCTTTCGTATTAACGACTATGGATAAGGATATATATATATTAGGTATAGAGAGCTCGTGTGATGACACCTCTGCAGCTGTGCTTAAAAATGGTGTCATTCTTTCCAATGTCACCGCTTCGCAAGATGTGCATCGTGCATATGGTGGTGTAGTGCCCGAATTGGCCTCGCGTGCCCATCAGCAAAATATTGTTCCTGTGGTCGATCAAGCCATCAGGCGGGCAGGCATCACCAAAGGAAAACTCAGCGCTGTGGCTTACACGCGTGGGCCAGGCCTCATGGGATCGCTGCTGGTGGGAGTGAATTTCGCCAAAGGTTTTGCACGCGCGCTCAACATACCCTTGTTAGACGTGAACCATCTGCAAGGCCACGTCTTGGCACATTTCATTAAAGAGAGCGACGACGACACCAATGCGCCCCCCCTACCCTTCATCTGCCTGCTCGTTTCGGGCGGGAATTCACAAATTGTGCAAGTAAATGCTTACAACGACATCAAAGTGCTGGGGCAAACCATTGACGATGCAGCGGGCGAAGCGATAGATAAATGCTCAAAAGTTATGGGCTTAGGTTATCCTGGTGGACCTATCATCGATAAATTAGCGCGACAGGGCAATCCACATGCTTATAAATTTGCAGAGCCACAGGTCGGAGGATTCGACTATTCTTTCTCTGGGCTAAAGACTTCGTTTCTCTACCATTTACGTGATTGGGTGAATGAAGATCCTGACTTTGTTGCACATCATAAAAACGATTTGGCCGCCAGTTTAGAGCACACTATCGTAGACATATTAATGAAGAAACTACGCTTAGCAGTGAAAATGACAGGCATTACCCATGTAGCTGTGGCTGGTGGAGTTTCAGCTAATAATGGGTTACGTAGTGCTTTTCATGAACATGCTCAGAAGTATGGCTGGACTATCTATATTCCAAAGTTCAGCTATACGACAGATAATGCTGCAATGATAGCTATCGTCGGCCAATTTAAATTTGTACACCAAGAGTTTAGTGCGCTTAATGCACCTGCTTTTTCAAAAGTAACATTTCAATAAATCCAATAGTTATGGAATTAGAAACTAAAATATTAAGTAAAGAGATTCAGCAATATTTCTACGACATTAACTGCACAGTGTCAACTGCTGAGAGTTGTACAGGGGGGCGCATTGCCACAGCAATTATTGCAGTTCCTGGAGCAAGCGATTATTTCAAAGGAGGTATAGTGTCCTATACCAATGAAGTAAAAGAGAATCTACTTCATGTGAGTCATGAGACATTAGAGCAAGAGAGTGCTGTCAGCGAAGCAGTGGCCAAGCAGATGGTTGCAGGTGCTTGCTCTACACTCCATACAGACTATGCTATAGCTGTCACAGGTTGTGCAGGGCCTTCAGGCGGAACTCCAGAAATTCCTGTAGGAACTATTTGGATTGCATGTGGTAATGCTTCCGAAGTGCACACTTTGAAACTTGAAGCGGACTATGGCCGCGATATCAATCTTGCTGTAGCTACTAATCATGCCCTACGCCTGTTTATTGATTTCCTTAAAGAGAAATATTCTCACAAGCAGGATGAAAAATAAAAAAAATACTTAATTCCAGCCATTCTTCATTTCATTATTTTGTATAATTCAAAAATAATTGTAATTTTGCAGCCTGTTTGGAATAAGTATCATAAACGAAAACAAAAAATTAAAGATAGCAATGTCTAAGATTTGTCAGATTACAGGTAAGAAGGCACAATTAGGTTGTAATGTGTCTCACTCAAAGCACCGCACAAAGAGAAGCTTTGACGTTAACCTTTTCAGCAAGAAATTTTACTATGTAGAAGAAGGTTGCTGGATTAGTCTCAAGATCAGTGCAGCTGGTCTTCGTCTCATTAATAAAGTTGGTCTTGACGCAGCATTGAAGCAAGCCGTTTCTAAGGGCTTCTGCGATTGGAAAGATATTAAAGTCATAGGAGAATAATTATCATGGCAAAAAAAGCTAAAGGCAATAGAGTGCAGGTTATATTAGAGTGCACAGAAATGAAAGATAGCGGAATGCCGGGAACTAGTCGCTACGTTACAACAAAAAATCGTAAAAATACTCCTGAGCGTCTTGAATTAAAGAAGTATAATCCTATCTTGAAGAAAATGACGCTTCACAAGGAAATTAAGTAAAATAACCTCTTAATTGCAATAAGAATGGCAAAGAAAGCAGTCGCAACCCTCCACGAAGGTTCTACGGATGGGCGTGCATATTCGAAAGTTATCAAAATGGTCAAGAGCCCCAAGACTGGTGCCTATATCTTCGATGAACAGATGGTTCCTAATGAGGCGGTAAAAGAATTCTTTAAGAAATAATATTTTAATTATAAACGTACGTATTGGACATTTTATAATTAGAAGTTCAGCGTCCATAAAAGTAAAAAGGTAGGCTAATAGATAGTCTACCTTTTTACTTTTTAGCCTGAGATTATATAACTTTTCTACGAAAGAAAGATACTCATAGAAGGCGTAATGGACATTTGGTAGGCTGAAATCTCTCGGAATTCTTTTATTTACTACCTTTGCAGCATTTGAAAACCTATGAATAAAAAAACTGTATCTTCTGTAATAGCTCAAATGTTAAAAAGAATGGGCATCGGCGTTCTGTTCAGATGTATTCCTGCAAGGATTGTAGTAGACAATTTCAAGGTGGTCTGCGTATAAATAATATTTCTCTATGGAATGCCTATCTGACGGCAAATCGAACGATTTCTGCTCTATCCACTCTTTATAAATGTTCAGAGCGAACCATACGACGTAGGTTGAGCTTAGTAGTAGATAGCTTTACTGCTACTTACCCCAAATCTGCAGTAATAATATTGGATACA
>NZ_KK082669.1:68995-82081 GCF_000599605.1 Prevotella sp. HJM029
TACACTTTTCCAGGACATTTGGTGTGATGCTGTTTCAGGATGCTTCATCAGGCAAAATACTCTATCGCAAGTTTGTCAAAAACGAAACTAACAGAGATTATCTTGATGGACTTCGGTATATTGCGGAGCGTGGAACTATGGTAGTGTCTAAAAAAGTGTGTAAGTTCAACATAATTCTTATCTTTGCATTAAGTAATAAAAACAACAAGAATATGGAACTTACACAGGGACAAATTTCGGAAATTATTTCGAATTACACAAGTAGCAGTGAAGGTTTTGTCACGCTTCAATCGTTGATTATGAATTCTTTGATTGGCCACGAGCGCGACTTATTCGTCAAAGCGAATAAGAATGAGCAATGCACTGGCTTTCGTTCTCGCCGTTGGTATTGTAAGGGCTATACGTTTGTCTTGCGCATACCACGTAGCCGTAGCGGCAATTTCTATCCCGTACTTTTAGGGATTATTCGTAGCGAATGTGAAGAGCGTACCGCCTTAGTTTATCAACTTTATACCAAGGGACTCACCACAGAGCAAATTAGTGAGGTGATAGAGACAGTTTATGGTCGGGCTTATAGCAAACAGCAAATCTCTTACTTGGCCAACAGTTGTCGAGAAGATGTTGAAGCATGGCTCAATCGTCGACTATCAGCCCACTATCTGGCGATCTATATTGATGCCACCTTTATCGCAACCCGGAGGGATCAGCAAGTATCCAAGGAAGTCTACTATACCATACTGGGTGTGTTGGAGGATGGAAGTCGGGAGGTGCTTACCATTGTCAATTATCCAACTGAAGGTGCTTTAATTTCTATTGGCATCTGTTGCAATGGAAGAAACACAGACTACATATCGAAGGAAAGTCTATCAAGGGAGATGCTGGAAAGAGAGTAAATAATTTTGAACAAAATGGAAGATATGGAAAATTATGATTACACACTTTTTTAGACACTACCAGAATGAAACTTTATAAGCACACTTTTGTCATATAAGCCTAACTTTTACATAAAAGAAAAACAGCCCCGGAATCACTTCCAAAGCTGTTATATCTTGTGATTGAAATTTCATTGAAATACGACGATCACTCGCCGGGTTATCCAACAATCTTAGTCTTTACCTTTAAAGCCTAACACCTTTCGATCACATGTTTTAAACCTAATAACTAAAAACCTAAACAATCTATTAACCTTTTGTGTTTGCAAAGATAGCATATTCATCTTTATGTAGCAACTCTTTAAATGCTTTTTAGCATAAAATTTGTTTTTTATTGATTTATATCAAAATGTGAACTGGCGTGTCATATATTATTATAATGGATCTTATCCTCGAGATATAATTAAAACTTTGAATTTTGTGCAATCTTAAAGAGTGTCCCTGTTGAACATAAGAAGCAACAATAGGGACGCGGCACAAAGAAGGAAAAAAGTAGAAATACAATACCTAATGTAAGAACAATCCAAGAAGCACTTTGAATGATGATGGCAGAGAATACCTCATAATCCATCCATTTAAACGTAATGTCAAGTAGCATCAGCATGAGCAACAAAGCCCAAAGAATTTCGCGAAAACGATTTAGCGCTTGCACAACTTCTGTTGACATTCTCCAGCGATACCACTTGTTTACCTTTCCTACCAGCTCCTGCAACGAGCCACACGGACAAATGTTTGTGCAATAATAATTTTTCTTTCCAACCAGCGGATAGATAAAAGCTGTAATCAATATAATTATGGGGATGGGTAAAGCCCAGATATCCACACCATTAGCCAAATAACCAATCATAAGTGCATAGGAGATAAATGTACCACACCAAAAGCCCAATACGGCTACGTTGAGCACCAACTATAATGTGCGATAGCTCTTTCGGTGCAAAAAGAGTGGTAAAATTGATGCCATCAACACCACAATCAGTCCTGCTGTGGTTTTTATGTCAAGATTTATTAGCTCCCAAATATCTTTTTCGTGTGCATTCTTTGCAGCAAAGACTGATCCTTGTTCAACATTGCCAATGATTGCTTTTGACGAAAATGTTGCGCCGCTCACGGCATCCACTTTCATTCGTTGTGCTTCATCGATTTTCTTACCATTCCTGGCAGATAATAAACGACAGGCCTCATGAAAGAATTCGGGAGTCTCTTGATTCTTTTCAGCAACAATCCTAACCACCCTCTTGTCTTTAATATAAATCTTCAACGGAACCGGACCACCATATCCTGTGATATTCTTACCCAATTGCAATGTGCGAATAACCAACATTCCATCGGCTAAACGCTGCAAGGTATCGGAAACCACATTACGCTGCTCTACGTTCGGTATTTGGCGATGCACTGAAACTCCAAACAAGCGCCCATTTCGTACCACAGCCAAAGTGGCCATAACCATGAAACATGAAAATAGCGATAACGCCTGAGCAACCTTCTTATTCTTTATATTTATCATATCTTACTACATTAATTTTGCTGCAAAAGTATAAAGAAAAACATTTTTTAAATATGTTAATTCCGTCCTTTTAATATATATTAGTACCTTTGTCTTCATGAATACAATTAGCATAAAAAGGGTTTACGAGCCAGAGGATGCCACTGATGGTTTCAGGATTTTAATCGATAAACTATGGCCAAGAGGTATGGCAAAGGCTAAAGCAGATATAGCTTTTTGGGCGAAGTTTATTGCCCCTTCGACTGAACTTAGAGAATGGTTTGGACATAAGCCCGAGAACTTCCCTATATTCGTGCAAAAATATACTGAAGAACTGGAGGACAATCCTGAAACAGAAGGCTTCATCGCATTGTGTAAAAGACAACTGAAGGAAAACAATGTTACGTTGCTCTATGGTGCAAAGGATGAAGTGCACAATCAAGCAGTCGTGCTCAAGAATTTTATCGAGACAAAACTCAAAACAACTTAAGAGCAAAAGAGAGTGATGAGCATGGGGATACTAATTTCTAAAATTAACCCATGGAAGACTGCTACAGGAACGACACGCTGATCGCCCGAAGCATGAAGGATTGATGGTAAGCATACGTCCATTGAACCTATTCCAGCTGTTGAGATAGCTGCCAAGGAGCCTCCTTTTTTTGTCAATATTTGACAAGAAAATAGCGACAAGAGTTCGCGTGTAACATTGGTCAGTAAAGCGATTGTGCCCAATTGTGTAGCTGCTGCTACGCCTACCGTTGCCGCTTTTAACTGCGCAATCAGCACAGAAGAAAGTGAGTAGTAACCAAAGCCACTCCCCAAAGCCATTACATCGAACATACTTTCGTGATGAAAAATGAAGAAAGCAAATAAGGTAAAAAGCAAGGTACCCACAATTGTAAACAATGGCAAGAGTAGCATTTTAATATTAATAGAACGAAACATCGCCGTGAGGTTGTCCATTGCGCCCACACCGATTCCCACTTGAAGAATCAACACGCAGAGCACCATCATAGGAAGTGATTCATCATGCATCCAATCGGGTGCAATGCCGCTCATACCTACAAAAATACCACCAATCAGCGCTAATAATAATGACAAATTATTTTTCATTTGCTGTTTCTTTCTTATTTATAAAACGATTGAACAGATAACCAGCACCAAAGCTCCCTATCATGCCTAACACTGCTATGACGACAGCCTGCCAACCAAAATAACCAATGCTGCTCACCAAATCATGATTAGAGCCAATGGAAATGCCAAATACAAAAAGCAAAACCAAAACAGTGTAATGCTCTGTCTTCTCTACAACTTTTATATGACGCACATTGCGAAATACATAACCTAAGATGACACCTATAAATAAAACAATGAGTATTCTAAACATTTTCTTTGATTGGAAACTTCTGCAAAGGTATAAAAATTCAAGAAACTTACAAAATTATCTCTATCTTTTTCATTTCCTTCATTACCTCTATTGATTTATATCAAAGAAGCGAACCTCAAGTTAAGCATTTGACATTATGTTATAAATGAACAACTCATTTTTTGTGGTCTTTATAAAAAAATGGAAAGGGAAATCTTGTCCATCCAATGAAAAGAAAACTAAAAAAATGAGATGTTCATATTTTGTTTTAAGCGTATTCGAATGATAAAATTTCTCTAATTTTATAGAATTAGCTCAGAATAGATAGAAGGAGACTAAAGCTTGACTGAAGCAATATAGTGGTGAAGCTCCCGGCAGTGCCAAACCTATTGAGGAAACGAACTGCAGAATTCCTATCAGCTTTGTAGAGTAGAAAAACACTTTCACCTACTCTGCAATTCCTGCGTCGCACCAGACTTTTATCAATTGCTCTACATCACGTAGCGCCTCACCCTCGGCAACATCATATTCCTGCATTAGCAATTCAACAAGCAGTTCGGGGGTAAACTCTTTCCCCTGCACTTGCTTCCACAGATAGGCTGACGTTTCGTTCATGCTAATGATGTCGCTAAAATCAATATTTTCTTCACCCTCAGCAACGATGATGTTTTCACCGCACACATTTCTGAGATTAAAATCTTTCTTTGTTCTCATATCTAATTTTCTTCATTAAAGTGCTCCAAAATATTTTATCCAAAAACGGCGATAAACGCCCAAAAGAATACGGCGGAAAGGACGAAGATTTACCCAAATCATAGAGTAAATACGCCATTTGCAACCATCAATACGATCTAATGTGGTGCGCCCTTTGCGATAAAATCCAATTACCGAAGCGCGAACATCTTCCTGTCGGCAATATTCGTTTGCGAGGTTTCCATCACCACAGAGCACCACACGATTGCTATGGATAGCCACAATGCGATGGAGCACATAATGCCCTGGTCGCACTTCGGCCAAAACGGGATCTCCTTTCTTAAGGTGTTGCACCTTTATTAATAGTGCTTTGTCACGCCCATTTTCTAAGAAAGGACGCATACTATAGCCCTTCAGAGGAAGCGTTACGGTGTGCCCCTCGTTTAACATTTTAACCACTTCGGGCAGTAATTGTGCATTTGAGAAGGTCTTCTGTGTCATTTTTTCAACATTTGATAGGATAATTCGGCTGCAGCTTTATCGGGACGGCAATGTAGCGTACAGATGGGAACAAGCTTGATAAACTTACTCACCACATTACAGATGTTATCAAAAATAACTTTATCCCATTTCATTGAGGAGCACGAGGGCAATAACGAAGCGAATGCCTGTACTGTTTGAAGCTGATCCAATCGATTTTCGTCCGCCCGCTCAATACGCGTAATGGCAGCCAATTTTGCCTTTCTATTGCGATAGCAAGGTGTCTTTCCACTCCATGGACTACCATAGATAAAAGGCATCCCATCAATAATGCGAATGATAGGGTTGTCATCATTGAGTAATTCGCTTCCAGGAATATGAGTCAACCACAGCCCTACGTGAGTGCTCTTCCCTGTTCCACTTTTTGCAATAAAGGGATAACCATAGTCGCCGTTCTGCACCGTTGAAGCATGAATCAACAAGGTGTCTTTAAAACTTCCAGCGAAGGCCATCGCCAACATCAAAACATTATTCAAACCGAAACATCGCTTATGAATATCGCCATAAAGCTCACATCGATAAGCTGTAAATTGTGCGCCCGTTAACAATCGAGCGCAAGTCTCACCATAAATGTCTTTAATGGTGAATTGATAATCGTCGTTATTGATTTTATCCACCACCGTATCGCCGTTCCCAGTATCAAAGGTCCGGATAGTATGACATAGTGCTTCGTCTACAGTATCTAAATTTTCATCTATTGTTAGTGTGAAAAGTAATTCGCATGACGGAGTTATTTTGCAATAAAAGTTCCTCGAAGAAGGAAACACTTCGAATAAATCTTGCAATTCATAAGATGACTTTATACACAAGAAATGCTCTGCTATTTCAAAATAATAATCCATGCATCACTAAAAACGTAGAACAATAATAAGACAACCGCAATATCCAAACGACCACCTTTCCATACTATTTAGTCTGTACCTCTTTCTCGATAGCGACAGGAGTATAGCTAAATTCTTCTGGTGTGAGATATTTAATGGTGTAAGAAGCTGTACCATTCTTCTTCGCACGTCGATTAGCCAGCATCAGATAGCGGCTACGCATACGTTGATATTTCTTCTCTAAAGCAGCACGTGAAGTTGCCCAAACTGTGACACAAGTAGCATGTGGGTATCCCTGTGCAGCCAAATAATCACGCAACTGGTTGGAATACTCTTCACGTCCATACAAAAAATTATTCCTATCTATCGCCGCTTGAGCAATTGTTTGCAAATCCGTAAAATAAACAATTGAATCATTAAAAGAGGCTGCAAAACCATAGAGATGTACGGTTTGTCTTCCCGCATAACTGGCTACACTGCAAAAAAGAAGACTTAATAAAAACAATATTTTCCTCATTTTTTCTTTATCCTTACTTTTATATTAACTATTTTCTTGCATTTTATTGTCCTAAATAAGACTTCAAACCCTTATTCTTTGTATTGTTACGCAATTTCCTAATTGCTTTTTCTTTTATTTGCCGCACACGTTCACGTGTCAATCCATATTCATTCCCAATCTCTTCCAATGTCTTTTCAGACTGATTTATACCGAAAAAAGCTTCTATTATCTTGCGCTCTTTTTCATTCAACAAACTCAATGCTGAAATAATTTCTGCACGCAACGATTCTAAAACAAGATGCTTATCAGCCATAACAGCTGCCTCATTGGGCAAAATATCAAGCAAACAACATGCATCATCACCCTCTGAAAATGGTGCATCAACCGAAAGCTGATGACTATCATCGTGGAATGCTTCCAGGATTTTTTCTTTTGTCATCCCTACTCTATCGGCAATCTCATCGAGATTGGGACGGCGCTCATGCTCTTGTTCAAAACTATTCAATACACGCCGTATCTTATTGACAGAATCTATACGATTTGAAGGTAAGCGCACAATCCTACTATGCTCAGCAATCGCTTGAAATATACTCTGTCTAATCCACCAAACAGCATAAGATATAAACTTAAAACCACGCGTCTCATCAAATCGTTCTGCCGCGCGTATCAACCCCAAATTCCCTTCATTTATTAAGTCTGAGAGCGCCAAACCTTGATTTTGGAATTGCTTAGCCACCGAAACGACAAACCGCAAATTGGCACGCGTTAATTCTTTTACAGCTTCACGATCCCCATTCTTTATCCGCTGAGCTAGTGCCACCTCCTCCTCCATAGAAATCAAGCTTTCATGCCCAATCTCTTGTAAATACTTATCAAGCGAAACACTTTCTCGGCTCGTGATAGATTTCGTGATTTTCAGCCGTCTCATTAAGCGTTAATCTTTTAAAAGTTGCACAAATGTACTATATTTTTAGTTTCCTTGCAAACATTTTCCTTTTAATTTCAAAATTATTGCATAGTCTTCTGTAAGGTTATAGAGCCAACAAACAACTGCAAAATTATGATATATTTTTATAGAACTCGTATTTCGGTCTTTGAAATTTAGTTTTAATCTCGGCCTTCTATTAATTTTCTTCTGCATCATTACAATCTTTTTGCTTGTAAAATTATTGAAGTTAGCCTACTTTGACATGTATTGTCTAATGGGCTTATTTTATATTCTGACGAACCCTTCGCCGAATACTTTTTTCTGATTAAAGTTGTTGGCGAACCCTTCGCCGAATACTTTTTTCTGATTAAAGTTGCTGTCGAGACCCTCGCCGAATACTTTTTTCTGATTAAAGTTGTTGTCGAGACCCTCGCCGAATACTTTTTCATGATTAAAGTTGCGAGCAGAGCCTCCGCCAACATGCCTTTCTATATTAGAATGATTGGACATGGTATCGCCAATCTGCCATCAACCTATCTTCATCCACGCGATGGCATTTTTGCCAATGTCCATCCATCAACGCTATGCGTCATGACCTTTGCGCTGTGGCATATGTGCTTACGCATGCCCGATTATGTGGTGTGCCCTACCGCAACGCGGTTTTACTTTCGATAGCCCGGGGTTGCCGACGATAGGAGGCTCCCCCGGATAACGGCGCAAGCAAAAATGCTACCCCCTTGGGGGTTGTACTTTCTTTTCTTATGCCTTGCCCATTTGCACATATCAAATGGATTTGTTCATGAATGATATTCCTTTTGCACAAATGAGTTTAAAGAAAGTACTACAATGTCAATGGCATAGGTTCCCACCCTGCAAACGCATCCAGGGTAGGCTCCTATCGTCGCCTACCCTGGCCTATCAAAAGTACAAGCCCTACAGGCTTGGTTCTCCCACAGTCATTTGCACACGCGGGTTAACGACATTCGCACATAGTCACGGCCACTACAATGCTTATCGAACCCATCAGCAAACGCCGAAACCATTTTAGTAATAAACAAAGGGGCGCACATGAGCTACCTCAAAATGGGCTTCCTGCGACCATAACAGGCAAACTTGTGTGGGACGGAACAACAAGAAATGCACACGGTTGCCTGGTTCTCCACCACCCGACATATTATACCAGCCTGTTGGGAATGTTCCGCCCGCATCGGTGAAAAATTTCTGCAATTTCGAAAGATCCATCGAAAAGAATGTGTGCGTATCGTAAGGTTCGAAACTTGGATCAAAGAAATAATTTTGCGAATTATCGCCATAAGCATTGTCGAGTGTCGTCGGTGCAATTTTGCCCAAGGCCGAAAGCGCTTTTCGCCATTGCAAACCACTGGGCAAAAACCATTCTCCAATATTCTGAGTGGCCACACCAGGATTATAAGTGGCAGCATTGTGATAGGCTGGCAACAGATAGCTATGTGTTGTCAAATCCTTTAAATCCTTGGCAGGCAATTTAGGAGATTGCGGTATATGCATATTTGTCGCCATATCCGCATAGCGGCTTTCATCATAAACATTTGTGTTATGCGTGTAATCATAACCATCAGTAGTAAACTTAAAAATATAATCATCATCAGTAAGTTTAAAAGGTATGGAGTAATCATTTAGAGCAGCAACATAGTTTACGCCATCAGCCGCGTTATTCAGCGCAATTGCCATGCCTTTATCCGTGTCCGATGTTTTTTCTTTCACCACCACACCAATCGGTGTGCGCGTGCCTTTATCGCCAAGCGTGCCAACGGTGCCATCGCTGAAGAGATAGAGCACGGAGGGGCGGATGTTGAATTTCCACGTGTAGCTGTGGTTCTTTTTCAGTGTTGTATAAAGGTTTTGGCCGCCTGCAGAACCTGTTCTTTGAGGATCACTATTTATAAAATCAGACAACGATTTACCATAAAGAGTAGAAGTCGAGGTAAATCCAATTGGAAAATATAAAATAGCTATGTGACTATTGTCAGGATAATATAAACTATTTTTTGATAGATGCTTATAGACGATGGTTTTAGCCGAAGGTGTATAAGCTGGAGTGATATCAAATGTCCCTGAGACATTAGGAAACGGACCGATATCGGCATAAGTAAGGTTTCCTTTTAAATCGAATTTTCGCTGGCTATTATCTGTACCATCACCAGAGAGCCAAGTAATCTCGGCATTCTTCATCGGTGCGGTGTAGGTATTGAACTGCACACGCACACGGGCATCCAAATGCTTCATCTGGAGCGGAACCACATCCTCGTCATCATAAGTCACGGTATGAACTGTAGTGCCAATCATAGCATTACTGCCAACATAAACTTCTATATCTGTTCCATTATCAGCAATAGAAGGATAATATGTTCCATTGTACTCTTCTTTATCCTTCCAGCAGACAAAGGTATATTCCTTTCCCGACTCGAGATACCAAGGGGTGGGCGTGTCGGGAATGAACTTGCCGTTCTTCACTTCGCCTTTCAAACCGTCGTAGCGTTGCCCATCTTCGGTTTTGATGGCGTAAATCATGTAGTGGCCATCGCTGATGGGTGTATCGCCGGCACGTGTGTTGCCCATGCAACTGCTGTCGGGTTCGAGTGTCATCTCGGCCTCCATGCCGTTACCCAAGTCAACCACTTGGGGTTGCATTGCCGCACGTGTTGCACCGCTGAATGTTCCAGGCAGGAATCGTTCCTCGCTGAACTGGAAAGTGATGCCTTTCGACACATCCACCTTCTTGCCCTCACCCACAATGTCTTCGCTGCTACAAGCGGACAGCAACACCGCCACCGCCAAGCAAGCTAATTTCAGTATATTTCTTTTCATATTCTTTCTTCGTTCGTTGTTTCTATTCGTTGAACTTCTTCTTATACCATCTTGAGTGGCCACATTACAATTCATATTCGCCACCATCAAGGTCGCCACCATCTTCCCATCCTTCTTCGGTCGATCCAGGCACCTTCGGCTTTACTTTTGTTCTGCTTTCAGCTACAGGACGGATGGAGCAGGCTCCCCCACGAATGCTTATTGCTTGTGGCCCGATTCCCCCTTCGCCAAAGGATATCGAAAAACCATCCTGGCTATCATTTGGGAGAGCCGTCCAATAATATGCTCCTATGCCTACAGAATTTAAAGTACCTGTACCATCATCACGCACGCCTAAAGCAGGGAAAAATATAGTAGCCCCTCCTATATTCGTTTTGAAGTTCCATCCTTTACTCCACATTCCCTCTATATTAAACTCACTCGAATTGGTAGTTCCAATCCCTGTTGTAGTAAAACCTGTCCCTGCCATAGAAGACGGTATGTGGAAACCTGCTGGACAAGGGTCGTAAACAGTCTTGACAATAGGATCATTACTCCAGTTGTAAAGATGGATATTATTAGCAGACCAAGTATTAGCATAAACTTGATTGTAAGGATCTCTTGCTAAATACATTACCCCTGGATTGTTGATAGTGGTACCAATACTTTGGGCACCTGCAACAACTTTAAAACTGGGATTAGCCGATGTTTTACCATTCGGATAGAATGTATCCGTCCCAGGTAAGGCATCTTTCCGTCCAAATTGATAGAGCGTAGCAAAACCTTCTTTATTAAAACCTGGATTTTGAGTGATTTCGACAAAGCTTGATGCCTTCGTATGATTATTCCCAGCTTGCTGTTCTATCGTAAGACGCGCTTTACGTGGCTTGTCATAAGATGTTGCCTCGTATTTCGTATATGCTTGTCCCAAGGTGTTGCGAGTGAATTTATAAATCGTTCCATCGTAATTCTTCACTGGAATTACGTCTAATGCATCGGCATGATCGAACCACAAGTGCCACGACCAAGCAATTCCTGAACGAAGGACTCCTATAACGGCATTACCATTTTGAATATCTTCTCGCTTTACTTCAAACTCTAAGAAATTAGGAGAACCTGGAATAATATTGAAAGATGAAGGACGAACTAAATTGGGCTTATCCTCCCAAACCACAGTACCTCCTATCATACCTCCACCTAAATTTTGATCAATATATGGATTAGAAATATCCCTATCGTCAGCTTTAAACGTCTTCAGCACATATGGTGTACCCGCAGGAGCTGACGACTTAAAAGAATTAGTATTCCACATATTATTTCTGATGCTATTACCATAAACCAGTGGGATGCAATAATAGCCTGGTGCAGAGATAAGATAGCAGTTGGCACTTTCCTCTATATAATTTCGTGCACCATTGCCACTTGGGTTTGCAAGGTTATAAGGGTTACTTGCAGTGCCTTTTGGTGTGGCATTCTTCAGTACATCGTTATATTCCTTCAGCCTATCGGTGATGGTTGCAGCCTCTACCGATGTATTCACCGACTCGGCGCTCCCTGCTACACCTGTGCCCTGGTCGGCAATATTGCCTAACCAAGCGGGTTTTGCTGCGCGCGTCACCCAGTTATTGGTGGTATAATCCCACTCCTCGTATTTGGTGACCTTCCAGGCTACGGGCTGTTTCGTGCCATCGGGTGCCTGACGATAGCTCGTCACTTCAAAAGCAGCCTCGCTATTGGTTTCGTTACCTTGATAATCAAATGTCTTGTTTTCTTTAGCCAACGTGAAGATATAGCCCCAGCTCGAATTCTTCTGTGAGAGCTTATATTCTCGTGTGGTGTTGGCCTTCCATTCGCCAGTCAAAGGGAATGATACATGCTTGGTGGTAGGACCTTCTTGATAATAGATGGTGACCTTAGCATGATTGCCATCTGATTTATTCGGTAAGGTTTGTGGAATCATCAAGAATGTGTAAGCATCGCGTCCATGACGATTGTTGGGATTTGTCGCAGGATTGAGTGCACCGGCCAACATCGTGTTGGGCATCTCTGCTGCATTCATGTTGATGCCATCGAGCGTTACGGTGGTTGTGGCAGCGTTAACCGACGTCCATGTGCCCGTTGCATTCAACGCATTGGGCAATTCGTAACGACCTTTGTATTTCACACCCGAGACTTCAATCTTCTCAATGGTGACAGGTGAGAGGTTGCTGCCGATGGAAAACTTCACAGCAGCCAAGGCATGCGTGAACTTGAGGTTGCTCGTGGGGTCGTTGCCATGCTCATAGTGCACCTCACCCGAGCAGGCTGTCATCAAGTCGACTTGGTCAACAACATTGCTTTTCACCTCAAAATCAACATAAGGCACCTGCGCATAGTTGCTCGGTGAGAGCGTGATGCCATTGGCTGCTGTAGCTTCGGGCGACACAGCATAGAAGCGACCATAAACATTCACTGGCCAGTCCCAATCGTAACGACTTACCAACGTGCCATCGGGATTAGTCTTTTCACCATGAAACCACAACAGCGCTGTGTTAGGATTGGATGCAGCTGTAGGACTTGCCGCACGATAGCCAATCGAAGAGAAGGTGCCAAGCGTGCTGGCGGTGAGAATTGTTCCACGTGTCTTCGCATCCACTTTCACTGGGTTAAGACCCTCAACTGTCGACTCTATCAAGCAGAAGTCATGAGGATTGCTGCCAGTAGCTTCGATCTTGCGTGGAGCAAGACAGCTTGCTGGAATGGGCTGCATACTCAAACCACGTGTTTGTCCGGTGGGGTTTTGTGCCAACGCATCCATCTGCACATCGCTCACATTGAAAGCCAATGTGGTGCCCATGTGTTTATTGGGCTTGTCGGTTGCCAAATCATCGTCGGCACAAGCTGCTGCCAAAAGAGCGGCAACACCAACGGCAACGAGCAAACCTCGGTTGCGAAGTCTGCTCCATGCAAGGTTGCTCAACTTATTCTTTATCTTCATTTTTGTTATTCCTTTTATTTT
>NZ_AZHT01000112.1 GCF_000599605.1 Prevotella sp. HJM029
AAAACACATCCTACTTTTGCAGGCAGAAACGTGCGGTAAGACGCAAAACAATAAGGAATTACAAACAAAATAACAATAAAACTATGGGATATTTTATCATTACGGATTCAAATTGGGCAAGGCTCAGGAATGAGATTCTCAGCCTTGCCGAGACCTGCCACAAGGCATTCGGGGAACAGAGCAAGCATACCGATTGGCTGCACAATGGTGATGTATGCAAGTTGCTCAACATCAGCAAGCGCACATTGCAGCACTACCGGGATACAGGTGTACTTCCATTCTCTCAGATCAGGCATAAGTGCTATTACAGGCGTGAGGATGTGGAGCTATTGCTCCAAACCAAATCGGAGAAATCAAAAACGGACAAATCCATGAATAACAAATAAGGCGAAAGAACTATGGAACAAGTAAGAGATTTGAACATGGAGGCAGACGATATGCAGGTAGTGCTGTCCGCTATCAGCGAAGTAAGCAAGAGAATTAAGGAAGTAGCACAGACACACAAGCCGCTCTTTGGCGGTGAGCACTTCCTCACAGGCAAGGAAGTGTGCGAGCAACTGTATATCAGCCCTCGCACCTTACAGGACTATCGGGACAGGAGGATTATTCCCTATACACAGTTTGCAGGGAAGATACTCTATAAGGAGTCAGAAATAGAGAGGATACTAAAAAATAACTATAGGGAATAAGATGAAGATGGAATATTGACAATACTATATGGCACTTGACCTGATATATACCAGCCCAAGTGCCATATTTTGAATAGACACCTACATCTTTAATTCTCAGGTAAACCAATTTCTGGGTTGAATTTTACAGAGACTTTTCTATTCTGAACAATATTTATTTGTCCATTATATGCAATATTAGATTCATCATATTTCATATTTGGGTTAGCATAGTACACCTTTAGTTTATAATCACTCAGATACGGGGTACAATTGATAAAAAACGGCAAAAAGAGGCTTTCGTAGGGGTATGATGAGCGAAAAACGGCTTTCCCAATATTGGGAAGAATTAAAAATGCCATTGGCTGCATTTCTCAACTTTCGGAAAGACGAAAAACCCCGAAAGCCTTTTATCTGACTTTCGGGGTTCGGTTTATTTTGACACATCTTCTTGTCGGCACTACTCCATAGTCTATGACGGCGGACACTTTCCTTTCCATGCTCCTTGCACGTGAATGGGATTACCGTGCCCAGGCTGCCATAGTGCGGCTTACCAGGAATGCGGCGTTCCGATACAAGGCCTATCTCGAACAGATTGACTATGCCACAAACCGGGGCCTTGAGCGCAATCAGATGGAACGCCTCGCCACCCTTGACTTTGTACATAAGGGGCAGAACCTCTTCATTACCGGCTCTTCAGGTACGGGGAAAAGCTATATAGCATGTGCCCTTGGCCACGAGGCATGTAAAAGGGGATTCCGTACTTTCTATGCCAATGCACCCAAACTGCTTGGCGCACTGAAGGTTGCCAAAGTCAAAGGTACACTTGAAACTGAGCTCAAGAAGATTGAGCGTTGCCAGTTACTCATCCTTGATGACCTGTTCATTGTACCTCTTGATGCCAAGGAACGTCCTATCCTGCTCGAAATTATTGAGGACAGGCACGAAAGGAAATCCACTATCATAACCTCGCAGTACCCATCGTCCAACTGGTATGACATGATTGGCGATCCGACAATAGCCGACGCCATCCTTGACCGAATTATTCATACGGCGCATACCATAGAATTATATGGCGAAAGCATGCGTAAGTTAAGGGCTAAGAAAAGCCAGAGTCTCTAAAAGGGTAAAATAAAATTGCCCCCTGCACTAGGACTTTACAAGGGGCAATAATATTGTGACCAACAAGAGCAAATTCTATTTGCCCAAAGGGGTCAAAGTAGAGTGGCTTTTCCAACACTAATCAAAAAGGGCTAAAAATTAGATAGAACATACTTCCATGAAGAAATATGATTTTTCCTTTACTATTCTATCAGTTTTCCATGCTTACTGAGTATTGCGAAAAAACTCATCCCATTCTGTTGCACGTTTTTTAGAAAAACTATCCAAGTTTCAACAAATAAAAACAAGAAGTAGAACAGAAATTCCTGAAAAAGGGAATATAGGAAATGCCCCGACAAAGTTTTTGAGGCTGTAATCCGAATTTCTGCTGATAGTGAGGATTGATAAGCCATAGCTGACGATTGCATACAGATAAACCTGTCGCCTTAACTACTTTCTCAAATCGTTCAATCGGACATTTGGTATTCTTTATCGATATAAGTTCACTTACCATCGACTCTTCTTCTCCTGCCAGCCTATTCAGGATAAAGCGATACAGCGGATTCGGAAGGAGATGGAAGTACGGGACTTTAGACCATGTCTTATTGCGACATATTTGCTGATGTCCACCAAAAGGCATCTGCCATGCAGGAAAAGCCACGAACAAGATGCCATCTTCTTTTAGAAACTTGCGAATATGGCTTAAGAATGCAATTTTGTCGGGCACATGTTCAATAACATCATGCAAGATTGCTATATCGAACTTATCATCTTCACTTGGAGTCGGATATTCAAGGAAGTCGCCACTTTCAAAATGACCTTTCAATTTTTCTTCTGAAAAGAATTGACGTGCCTGCTCTATTCGTATCTGTGCCATGTCTACACCAAAGACTTGGCAGCCAATATTTGCAAAAGGTTTCAGATTTCCTCCCTCGCCACACCCAATTTCCAATATTTTGCTGCATGAGGTTATCGGATGAAACTTCCTGATGTATGGCAGGTAGAAAAGGGAAGAAGTGATGGCAGAATCCTCAAAATATCTTTTCCTATCCAAGTGTCTTGCTTGCATTGATGTATCTGTTAATTGGTTAAACAATCTAAAACGGCTCTGCATGTCCGTCAAAATAAAAGATACCAATCCATGCAAATGACTGCTCATTTTTCCAAAATATTTTTGGAATACTACAGACTTATCTATACAAAAGACGGTGCGTAATCATATACGCACCGTCTTAGTTTTATTATCTCTGAGGCTCCCCTAACGGGTCATGGCCAGCCTCACTACCTTATTGGAATCCAAAGTCACCGTACCATGATAGATTCTGTTGGATGAGTTCGTCTGCTTGTTCGTGGTTGTCTGAAATATTTCTAACTGATAATTTCCGGGAAATAAATCTCTGATTTTGAAGTTCACATCATACAGGCAGACACAATCAGTGAGCATGTCACGGTCTGGGTAGAGAATGATTATGATTTTGTTTTCTACACAAGTAATATCCACGTTCAATTGACCAATTGTACAATTATCCATCACGTCAAGAAACTGAGCTGTAACCGTATTGTCATTTCCCATAAGCATACTCAATGTCGTTTTTGTACTGTAAAAATCCGTAAGATACTCGGGGCGAGTATCTTTCTTGGATACGGACGTCTTGCAATCAGAGGTAACGACATTTGATACTTTGACATTTCCGATAACAGTGCTTTCTGATGAACACGCTGTTATGATCCCAAGCAGGCTAAATGCCAATAGACTTTTTGTTAAATTCAAGTGACTCATATACTATATTTATTTGATGACTACCATGTTAATCTTAACCCAAAAGGTATGCTGAACATAAACGGATGTTCAGTTCTGTATGTTTGAATACCACTTCCATTTTTAAAGTAGTAGGAAAGCCCAGGCTCCAGATAAAAACTGAAAGGTTTGAAAATCTGGTATTGTACTCCCAAGCCGACATTCACGGACCATTGATAACGCGGGTGGATAGTCCCCCTCATGGTGAACGAGGAATCCGACGTGATGACAAACTCTTTGGTAAGAGAACTGTGAACTGGCATTTCAAAAGTTACTCCTCCTGTGACATAAGTATTCAGCCTCCCTTTATTCCACACTTGATAGGTCATGTGCAATGGTATACCTATATAATCTATTTTTTGCGTTCTTTTCAATTTTGCATCATTGAAAGGATTCTCAAATTCAGACTTCAATCTTGTGTAGATTAATCCTGTACCAAAAATCCATCGCGGACTCAACTGTTTGTTGAGTGACAGGCTATAGGTTTGAGGACGATAATGATGTACTTTTTCCGCTACGCTTTGGTCGGCAGAGATAGACTGGTTGACAGCCTGTTGGCGTAGCCTTGCATTCTCTATTGAATCCATCAGCATACGATTGCGGTCAAGATAGTCGATATAATCTCTCCAGGAATAAATTTTAGCAGCTACACCACCATTTGCATAATCGATAACTGACAGATAATTGAAGTTAGATATTGTATTACCCGATGTATTTGAGGAATAACCAAAGTTAATTTTCCACGTATATTTCTTCTTATGATTTACATCGACCTTCATACTTTCATTCGATGCCAACATTTTTTCTTCCGAAATTTGTGGAATGTGAAGCACTGAGTCGTCTATACTTACTCTAATTTTAGCAAGATATTTCTGCAAGGAGTCCTCATGAAATGATACAATCTGCTGTCTGGTTTCTATACTATCTGTTATTATTCGTGATGAAATATCTTCAGTAGAAAGAGTCTTTTCTGCCAAAACACACCTACCATTTTCAGTAGCACTTGAAGGTATAGAATACCTTGGCTGCCCATTCTTTTGAGAAGCAGCTCTATTTTGTTGAACTCGTTTTG
>NZ_AZHT01000113.1 GCF_000599605.1 Prevotella sp. HJM029
CCAAGCCTCTCAACGATGCTCAAATGAGTTTGCAAATGAGGGCAATGGAAAGTGCACTTTCACATTGCCGAATGCAGCAAGCATTATGCAAATGTGCGGGTCGTTTTTTTACAAAGCCGCCATTACCAAGGTGTAAGTCCTTGTAATGGCGGATTTTTATATTCGCAACTTTTTCAGAAAGGAACTTGTTGAAGAGAATAACAATTAATCGTTTCCAAATCAATGATTAATGGACAATATCTTATCATAGCTCACACCTTTATATTCGTTCCTACGCCCTTTCAGCACAACTTTCATGGAGTCGAGAGGTTGATAACTGTGACGTTTGTAGAAATAAATTCTACTATATAATAGCATTTTAGTTGTATCTATGTCTATCATTTCACTTGCAACATCATACTTGAGAGAATGTCTGTCGCTTATTTTTGGGGGAAAGATAGCAAATTTGCCTTGTTGTTTGATTTTCCATAACAATTCATCGGTGCAATATTCCTTGATGATTTGCTGTAAAGATTCTGCGTCAAAAGGTGTGTAAAGACATTCATGGGAATATAACAAATAAAATTCGGTCACCAAATCTGATTCGTCTAAACTCTGTGGCATCTGGTATTTGTTGACGTTACCGTCTTTAGAGAATGCTAAAATGTAAGTGTATCCATCGTCTGTTTCAGGTAGGTATGAACCTACAAATAGATAGACTGTCGTATTAGAAACAGCAAAGAGGGGTCCGGCATATAGTTGTCGTTCATTATCTGGACTCCCTAATAGCCATGGCGTAGTTACAGCCTTTTGATGGAAAAGTGTTTTGCCATTTTTGGCAATTGTCACAAAAAGCGTTTTATCGTAGAAGTTCTCATTTTTTATCTTAATGCCATTGTCTGCAGTTTGTAATAGCATATGCCAATCCCTTACTATGGTATCAAGTTCGATGGTCATTTTAGACTTGGCATCCACAAAAGAATCCGATTTTCCATCAATGATGGAA
>NZ_AZHT01000114.1 GCF_000599605.1 Prevotella sp. HJM029
ACGACAAACTCAACCTTTGTCTTCTGACGCTCCTTGCGTATATACATCTGTCCATCCGCTGCTGTTTGGATATGGCTGTATTCCAAATTTTCCATATCAGCGATAGCCAACCCTGTGAAGCATGAAAAGACAAACATCAGCCGTGCCAATTCCGAATCTCTGTCGTTCATCGTCATTGCCATGAGTTTCATTACATCGCTCTTTTGCAGAAAACGTATCTTCTTTTCCTCCTTCTCATACTTGGCGTTTTCAAAGGGATTGCAGCGGATAATCCTCTTGCTGACCGCACGAAACATCAGTCGACTCAACCAACAGAGGTTAGTATTGATAGTCGATGCTTTCAGCCCACGCTTTTTTAGGAAGAAACGGTATTCCTCGAACAAACTCTCCGTAATGGTGGCGATAGATATGTCTTGTACTCCTTTGTTATCGATAAATTCTCGGAGATTTCTATCAGAATAGTAAAGGGTCAGATAAGTCCCCTCTGCCCTTGACTTTCCAACGCTTTCCTTGACGGCTTGCAGTTCCGCCTTGCTCAT
>NZ_AZHT01000115.1 GCF_000599605.1 Prevotella sp. HJM029
ACATCAAAAACAAAATCAGAGATAGGCTCTCGCTCTTCCCAAATAATTGGGGAAGAAGCGATGAATTCCTCATAAGGAACTTCTATTCGACTATCATCACGATCATTTAACTTTAAATATCTTCTCGTCTTACGTTCGTTTGGATATAGTATGAATAATCCATGCCATATATTCTCAACATCATACTTGTACCCCAAGTAAATGCAATACATGCGACCCTCATAGGCGGGATAAGGATATTTCCTTTTTTGAGGAAACGATAGGGTGTATAAACCTCCTTGCTCTTTAAAGCCCCTTTCTATTAAAAAAGG
>NZ_AZHT01000116.1 GCF_000599605.1 Prevotella sp. HJM029
GTAGGGGCGGTTGATGTTGTTTGGGCAGATTGCGTGTGGATGGTTGGTTTCGTTTGGGAATGGATTGTGCTTGGCCTACGCGTTTCGTTTGGATGGGTGATGCGTGCGAATGCTCTTAACCCACGTGGGAGAATGGTGTGGGGGGATCAAGCCTGTAGGGCTTGTACTTTTGATAGCCCAGGGTTGCCGACGATAGGAGGCTACCCTGGGTAAAGTCGTGGAGGGGAACCTATGCCATCGGCATTGTACTTTCTTTAAATCCATTTGCGT
>NZ_KK082670.1:0-26461 GCF_000599605.1 Prevotella sp. HJM029
AAGACAGGCGGTCGTTAACCTGATCTTCAACTTCTCCGTCACTCAGACCATACCAGGTGCGGAGTAATTCTATCTTGAATAAAACAAGGCTGTCATAGCTGGGCCAGCCAATAGACTTATAGCCTTTTGTATAAGCCACTTCTATTATAGCACGAATAGGTGCCCAATCAATGACTGTATTTATTTGTGAAAAGAATGTCTGCTTGACCTTTCTTTGCCCAAGGAATAGGTCAGCAAAACTTGGAGAGGATAGCTTTTGTTTCATACGATAAAGGTACAAAGAATATTTAAGAATGACAAATTGTAGAAGGAGTTTTGCAGAGGCCTCAATCTATCCAAAAGCATTGAGATTGCATGGTGATTACATTCATTTTGTAGTACGATTAAGGCCATATTACACGATAATCAAGGGTATATTACCCGCCCTATCTACATGCGTTTATTAACAGCGATGCAGACATCTATGTAAAAGGGATTTGGAGAATAAGCGCAGACCCTCGACTATCACATTATCAGCCCTTACGTTTAAAAAGGGAAAGCCACTTGGAAGCTATGCAGAAATTTGCTATATTTGTCAGCGGAAATCCATCAAAATATTGATATGAATCAGATTCTAACACTTGTTCTCGCAGCACTTTTTGGCCTCGACGCATGGGGACAGCAAAGCGACTATGCCAAATTTCAAACGTTGTTAACGCAGAAAGACACGGCAGCACTGCGCCAGTTCATCCCCAAATGGGAACAAAGCGCCGGACAATCGGGCGATACCTATGCGGCCTGGTGTAACCTGCTGTTAATGGAAGCGCGGAAAGAAATTTTGCAACTCTCGGCCGACACGACGATACATGAAGGGCTTATACTCATGGATTCAACGGGGAATAAGGCTGGAAGTATCACCGGCCTGGTGTGCTATGATGCCGAGAAGATGCAAAAACTTTATCAAAAGTTTGATGAGGGACTGGCGAAATATCCCGACAGACTCGATCTTTGGTTTGGCAAAGTTCATGTGCAGCTGCTCGATAACCATCCGAATGGCGCTGTGGAGACCTTACAAAAAACCATTGACCGCTCGGTGGTTAACCATCAAAAGTGGCTTTGGACGAACGACAAATCTACCCCATCAGCGCCCGAAGACTTCTTCTTCTCCACGCTGCAAGACTATTTCCGCCAACTCTACGATGCGAAAGAAGACATCGCCTCCACGGCGTTGGTGGATGAAGTGCTAAGGTGTTATCCCAAGAATATTTATTTCTTAAATGACAAAGGCGCTTTATTGGCTAGCCAAGGAAAGACAGAAGAAGCATTGAAGGTATTCCTGCAGTTACATGAATTGGCACCCAACGACGACATTGTGACCTCAAATGTTGCTTACCTTTATAAGGAGACGGGTAATAAAAAGCAGGCTCTTACATTTTACAAAAAGTTGTTGAAGAGCGAAAATGACGAACTTCGCGCTATTGCTAAGCATGAATTGGGAATAAAAGATTAATGGAATCGTTGATAAAAATGATTTTTAAAAATGGAGAAAATCACGTCTTTGGGATTGAACTTCATGCTTGTTTGGCTGCTGTTTAGCTGCCAACCTACATCCATTCGCCCAGAAGTTGAGCGCATCATTCTGCGGGTTGGCAGGTCTTACACACCAGGAGCTGTAGGCTATGAAGGGCGACTAACGCATCAAGATAAGGTTATAGACACGTTGGCCAGTGTGGCTTCGATTGACGAGCTCTATCTATTGGCTTCCTCAGATAGCGCACCCATGACACGATTAGCAGCCTTCATTGCCCTGATGCAGAAGCAGCCCGACATGGCAAAAAACCTTGCTTTGATGAACATGCAAGACCAAAGTTGTGTGCCAGCGCAATATAGTTGCAGCGGCTATCAGGAGTCGTTGGCCAATCTTCGCATCGAAATTCTTCAGCAGGAAGGTCGACATTACGGATTGACGAAAGCCGACTCAGTGGCTGTTGACAGCTGTGTTCTGTTTGCCTCTCACGTCAAGCATCTTGATTATCTCCGACAGTTACTGCGCCGAATTCCGCCTCATCGCATGTATTATACACGTGTAAAGTTCCTTTTCTTCAACGAGCATTACATTGAAGCCTTGGTTGCTTTGGCACGTTATCGCAAGACCGAAGATGTGCAATATGTTTTGGATGCGCTCCATGGGAAGGTGAAAGATCCCGCTGATGTTGATGCCTATTGGGAGTGGTATAACCGCATTCACACACCCAGCGCTACCCTTTGGGACAAGCTGCTGCGTTGGCTCCATTCCGAAAAAGCTGCTGATAAAGCCTACAAAGTGCCCGAGAAATGGTTTGATATGCATGCGCGATGGGAGTATTCGCCGGCAGATGACGACTATAACGATTGTCAGCGGGTGAAGGAATATGCCTTGCAATGCATTGCCGAAAACCCTAACGTGCCGGCCTATCGGCCTTACTTAAAGGCAGCGAAAGCCTATTATCATCAACAGATGTCAGATGACTTTAACACCACTGTGTATTGATATGAGGCAATCTGTCACTTTCCTTATTCTGCTTTCTGCAATTGCTCTACTTGCAGCTTGTGCTGCTTCGAGAAAGGCTGTCGCTGCAAAGCCTACACATGATTCTATAAACAAACTTATAGAAAAGACAGACACAACTTCTCACTGCACGTTGATTATTTTTTATGACAGCACCATCGGTAAACAACCCTTATTAAATTATGTGCACATCAAACAATGCACAGTGATTTATAATTATGCGAATTTTAATGCTATTGCCATCCAATTAGCTCCAAAACTCGATAAAAGAAAGACGATAAACGACTTGCAATCGGTGAAAGGTGTATTGCAAGTGATGGAAGATCAGCTCTTACATTTGGATGGGCACCACCCCAATTGATTCCTTAAAAAGGCTAAAAAAAGCGGGCACACCATTGTGTGTCCGCAACATTTGAGTTTCTGCCTTGACTCATACTGGTAAGTACTGCTTCGTTATTTCACTCCTTGCGGTGTGTTACGAATAGGGTCATCATATTGAACTTGCAAGCCTACGAGTTGCTTTTTAAGCTGCTGTGTGAGCTTCTCCGTGCCAGGACGCCCATAGATATTGTGCATCTGTGCAGGATCTTTCTGTAAATCATAGAGTTCCCAGCTATCGATGTCATTGTAGAAATGCATCAATGAGTAGCGTGGAGTGCGAATACCATAGTGCCGACACACCGAATGTTCGGCTGGATATTCATAATAATGGTAGTAAAGCGAATGGCGCCAATCGCGCGGTGTCTTACCTTTCAGCAAAGGTAATAACGAACGTCCTTGAATATCGGCGGGTACTTTGACCCCTGCTAAATCGAGAAATGTGGGGGCATAGTCGATGTTTTGCACCATATCACGATTCACACCATGCTTTCCTCCAGGCATATAGATGAGCAATGGTGTGCGGAACGACTCCTCATACATGAACCGCTTGTCAAACCAACCATGCTCACCCATGTAGAAGCCTTGGTCGGACGTGTAGACGATGAGCGTGTTGTCTAAGAGTCCTTTCTCGCGCAGATAGTCTATAACTCGCCCTACATTGCGGTCAACAGAATGAATCACGCGCATGTAATCGTGCATATAGCGCTGGTATTTCCACTCAGCAAGCGCATGACCCGTGAGTTTGTCTGCTTTAAACTTCTTGATGATGGGGTCGTAATGTCGATCCCATTGTGCACGTTGTGATGGCGTCATACGATAGTAATTGCCGCGTCCCCAAGCCTCTAATCCCGTGTTAGTGTGGATTTCGTTCTCATGATCGGCCATCTTATTGTCATAGATGATGTCCATATCTTTGATGATACTCATCTTTTGTTTCTGTGCAGCAAGTCGTCCTTCGTAGTTATCATAGAAGTTTTTAGGCAATGGATAGACTACATTATCATAAAGATCGAGATCGCAAGTGTCTGGATCCCACACACGATGGGGGGCTTTGTTGTGCATCAAGAGGCAAAATGGCTTGTCTTTATCACGCTTATGTTCCATCCAATCGATAGCCAAGTCGGCAATGATATTGGTGACATAGCCTGGCCGTTGCAGCTTCTTTCCGTTGCAAAGAAAGTCGGGATTGTAGTAATCGCCCTGGTTGATAAGAATATCCCAGTAGTTAAATCCTGTGGGCAATGAGGTGAGATGCCATTTGCCTATCATGGCTGTTTCATAGCCAGCCTGCTGCAACAACTTAGGAAAAGTTTGTTGATTACCGTCAAATGTCTTCGAGTTATCCGTAAATCCATTGGCATGACTATGCTTTCCCGTGAGCATACAGGCACGCGAAGGACCACTGAGTGAGTTGGCAACAAAGCTCTCTTGGAACTTCATTCCATGGTTAGCAATCCAGTCGATGTTAGGCGTGTTGATGAAACGATTGTCATAGGCACTGATGGTTTGATACGAATGGTCATCGCTCATGATATAAACGATGTTCATAGGTTTCTTTTGTGCTTGTGCAGGAATACAGGCACCGAGTGTCATTGTGCCCGTAAGGTAATAAAGAATGTTTGTTTGCATATAAATGAATTAAACTGATTAAACGAAAGATGATGCTCAATCAAGGCGTATTTCTACTAACCACTGGTGAGCGAAAGCATACACAATTGCAAAGATAGCAAATTATCTCTATTATGATGGAATTTCCTTCGGGTTTTATTGCCCATCCAACCCTCATGCAAAGAGTTTGCCACTATATCAATCAAGAAAGACATTCGAGCAGAGGCTCTGCCAACATATTAATTGAGAAATATATTAGGGTAGAACCTCTACCGATGAATTTCAGGAGAAACAAACAATTCGCATTACTTTGGATACACAACATTTAAGTTTCTCGATTAGTAACGCCCAAACAGCTTCTCATTTTCTCGCATTGAGGATTCGCCGACGCTGCAAAGCATACATCAACCAAGCCAACCCAAAATAGACAACAGCTTGTAACCACAAACCCATCAATTCTGGTTGAATGTCAGAAAGTGTAGCACCCATGCTGCTGATGCGTAGAAAACCGCGCACAGCAAAGGTTGAGGGGAAGAGGTATGAGACTGATTCCCATATCCAAGGCATGTTGCTTTCGGGCCATGAAATGCCTGTAAGGAACAGCAAGGGTACTGAAGTAAACACCACTAAGAGCATCACTTGCTCACGCTGTCGCACAGCAAAAGATAAGGCCATCGCTGCAAAAATAACAGCTAATAAATAGGGCATAAGCAAAGCAATAAGACTGCTTGCTGAGGCTAAAGCTGTGAAATGGAACAGGTGGGGGACTACCAACGTGAGATAAGTAGCCATGACACTAAACACCATAAAATAGAACAATGCCTTACCTATAATCAAGGTTAGTGCATTGGCTTCTGGAGTATTGACCAGCGTTGGATAACCTTGTCGGTTGCGTTCTCGAGCTGTTCCTGCTGCCATACCGATACCCAACAACAGTGCTTGCTGCATAATTAAAATCAAAACGCCGGGCAAAATGGCATTTCCATAGCCCCCTGTAGCATTGAAAATGGGAACCTCGGCAACGGCAAGCGGCTCAGTAGCCAACTCATCCTCATGTGCATTAAATGTGGGTTGCCGATGCAATAAGATACTTGAATTCAGCTTTGTAGCCACCGACTGCGCAGTTTGGAATACAGCTTTATAGGCCAACATGAGGCTCATATCGCAATAAACACTCACATGAGCCTGCTCTCCTCGATGGAGTCGCTCAGCATAGTTGCGCGGAAAATAAAGAATTCCATAACCTTCCTGCCGCCCCATACGCTGCCGTGCTTCATCAATACTGTTGCTATAAGTGGCCACTTGCACGTTGGGCGATGCATTAAACGCCCGAATAAAAGCACGACTCTCGTGGCTATGGCTCCCATCCACTACCACTACGGGCACTTCATAAACCACTTCGTTGTTGTAAATCCACGAGTAGAGCAAGGGATAAGCCAGGGGCAAGAGAAAGAAAAACATCACCACTCCCTGATCTTTCAAGGCCGCTCGAAGCTCTTGTGCCCAAATGTTGCAGAGGGTTTGCAACGCCGTTACCATGCGAGAGAGAAGCATTTTCAAATCCATTAGGGGAGATAGGTATAAAGCAACATCGCCCGTTTGATATTCCACAAACTGACAAATGGCAAAAAACAAAACAACAACAGTGCCAATAAATGGGGCCAAGCAACCAACATAGGAAAGCCATTGAACACGCAAAGCTGGTAAATCATGTAGTAATGCCGCAATGGAAAAAGTACTGCTACGGCCTCAAGCATTGGATTCATGGCAAAAATGGGGAAGGTAGCACCCGCAATCGAAAGACTCACTACCGACCAAAGCGAGCAAACACTCATAGCCATACGCAAGCCTGGCATGAGCCCAAAGATAAAGATTCCGAAACCTTGAGCTGCTAACAACGACAAAATGCCACAAAGCAAGATGGGTAAGAGTCCACCCGCATGAGGAAAATCTTGCACATAATAGATATAGAACTCGAAGGCATAAAATATCAAAAGCGACACCATAAACTGCGGAAGCAACTTTCCTACCAAGGCTACCCACGCACGATTACCAGCTAAAGCCAGCCATTCCCGACTCCGTTGAAACTTAATCTCGATGCCTAAGCTATAGGGAGTAAGCAAAAACACAAACAGCATGAGCAAGCCAGGCACCATCACAGTGGAGAGATAAACATTATAGTTGGCCCACGGATTTTGCAGCATGTGCAAATCAATCGCTATGGGCTGCAAGGTTGTTCTTATCTCTCGCGGCGTGCGTCCTAAGGCACTTAACTTTGCCTGTCCTACAGCAGCTGAGCCTAAAGCCGAGATGGTTTTAAGATCTTTAAACAGCAAAGACCCAGCCACCAACGTAGTATTGCTATAATAAAAAGATAATTTGGGTTGCGTGTTGGTACCCAATCCACGCGTCATCCCCTTTGGAATATAGAGAAATGCATAAATCTCATTGCGCTGAATAGCCTCGCGTGCTTCGTTCATATTCTGATATTGCGCCACTACTTGCGAGGATTGGAAAGCATCTAAGCGACGAATCATGGCACGTGAAGTAGCTGTTTGGTCCAAATCAACCACACCTACAGGCATATCTGTGGGTACACCTTGTGCCATCAATGATGTGAAAAACACAATGACAACGATTGGAAACACCACCAGACTAATCCAATAGATGGGCTGTTCGCGCATGATGCCACATTCGCGAACAGCAATAGTCCAAATCTGTTGCAAGGTTTTCATACCCATTACCTTCAGCTATTTCAAAATTAAACTCATTCCAGGGCGCAGACCTTCCATCTTTGTTAGAGGACGCGCACGCACCTCAAAGGTCTCCAAATCATATTGTCCTGTGGTCTTCGTAGCTTTCCATACCGCATAGCTACCTTGATCTTTCACATAATAGACCTTCATTCTCATCTCCTTATTAAACGCCGGCACAAACACAGAGAATGTTGTTCCAATCTTCATTCCCTTGAGCTGATCTTCCCGAATGTTGAATGTCCCCCACTGATCACTTAGCTCTGAAATGCTCATAATGGGCGAACCCAGCCCCAACAGCTCGCCCACCTTGGGATAAACCTCGCTCACTTCGCCTTCAACCTGCGCCACTTGAACCGTTTCTTTCAGCATCGAAGCAACCACTTCCACTGCGCCCAAAGCGGCTTTTACATTGCTGGCTGCCACACGTTTTTCTTGCGAACGGGCACCATTCTTAGCCATGTTATATTGGCTTTCGGCTGCCTTCACTTGCGCTTCCGACGCTTTAAAGGCCGCAAAAGCCTCATCGCGTTTCTGCCCACTAATCACCCCTTCGTTGTAGAGGTTTTGCATGCGATTATAAGTCTTCTTGGTAATTTCAGCCGCCGCACGTGCTTGTTGCAGCAATTCGAAGGCGCCTTGAATTTGCTCTTTGCGCGCACCTGCATCGGTTAAATCCTTTATCGCCTCGGTCGTTGCGGTTGTTGCTTGCGCCACTTTCTTCTGCGCATCCATCTCCGGAATTTCAATAATGGCCAATGTGTCGCCCACATGCACATAGTCACCCTCTTTCACTCTGAGCTCAACCACGCGACCCGGATATTTACAAGCCACCCGAAATTCTTCCACTTCCACTTCGCCTTGGATAATATCCTTCTGCTTTCCCAATGTGAAGAAACCGATAATTCCTACAATGGCCACCACAAGAATGATACCTAAGATGGCCAAATACATATTTTTATGTTGTGATTTTGTTGACATGATAATCTGTTTGATGAGTTTATGGGTTAATATTCAAGCACGCCTAATGCCTTTTGTAAATTCACTTGTGAGAGTCTCACCTCCACTTCGGCGTCTATTTCCTGACTCTTTGCCTGCTGCCATGCCGCTTGAGCCGCCAGCACATCGGTCGATTCTATGACGCCTTCTTTAAAGCCGAGCGTTGCACATCTGAGGTTTTCTTCGGCACTATGGATGTTCTTTCGCGCCATAACAAGCCGCTTATGCGCCTCTTTCACCTTGAATTGACATTGTGAAATTTGCAGGCTTATCTTCTCTTGTGCATCGCTCAGTTCCATCTGTGCAAAGCTCGTTGCCGCCTTGGCTGCCCGCACTTTATAAGCACCTTCAAACCAGTTCCACACGGGAACCTGCACCAATACGCCCACATTCCACGTGCCGGCCAACTTACGTTCGAAACCGTTAAACACATTAGGGTTGCTGGCAAAATAGCCTCCGGTGAGCAAAACATGCGGTAAATAGATGGCACGCACCAAGCGCTCACCTTGCTTTGTGAGGTCAACCATATTTTGAAGCATGCGCAACTCGGGACGATTTTCATTGGCCAAACCCTTGTCGGCCACAGCTTGTGGCTGTGCATCAAGGTTGAGCACACGTTGCAATGGCTGTTCATCAACCAACGACACACGCTCCTCTAAAGGCAAACCGCAAAGCTGACAGAGCAACATCTTGGCCAAAACCAATCCATCTTCCACCCGCGTCACTTGCATTTCAGCCTCATTCACACGCACATCCACCTTCAATCCGTCGGCCTTTGTGGCGACACCTTCTTGAAACATTTTCTGCACATCGCCCGACAACTTCTGCACCAAGGCCAAATAGCTGTTGGCTAATTGCTGTTTCTGTTTCAACGAAACAACCATCCAATAGGCCTGGTCTACATTATAAAGCGTCGCCTGGCGCTTGGCATTTGCATCGTTCTCGGCCACACGCTCATTGAGTTCAGCCATGCGATTGAGCGCCGTGATGGCTCCGCCCATATAAATAGGTTGCCGCACTACAACCGCCCCACCCCACATGTGATGGGTGTTGGTCTCAAGACTGTTGACAATATTCTGCCCCACTTGATTGCCCATGCCCGCCATGGGACCGCTGACTTGACTGAAAACATTACTGATTTGGCCTGCAACTGAGGGCGAAATAACCCCATGAGCCACCATGTTGGTGAGCAAACTCGACAGGTTTCCGCCGGCAGCAGCAGTAACTCCTGTACCCAAATGGTTGAGCGCATCCTTTTGATCTTTGCTCAACAACGAAACGCTTTCACTAAAATATTGATAGCCACCCACAACATCTACCTTGGGCAGATATTTCGTCTTGGCTGCCTTTCGCAGCTGCAAGGCTATCTCTTGCTTAAATTTCGCGGCATTAACTTGCTTATTATTACGAAGTGCCAATGCCCTGCAGCTGTCTAAACTCAAGGGCTGTTGCGCCGCGACAGGAAGCATTGCGCTCCACAAAAGCATAGCCGAAACAATCTTTCTCATTGTGTGGATATTTTAAAATCTATCACTTTTTTTCGCAATCTACTATAGATTGTCACAACATTACTATCATATTATGCACTAAAATAGCACACTTTATTCCACCTTTTATTTAAAGGTGAAACTCTTTGAGCCAATCATGTTGCCATCAACAAAGATGCTCACGTTATACGTTCCTTCCATCAATGTTTGCGTGACATTCCAAAAAAGGGTGACAGGAGTCTCTTGTCCACCATATTCTATGGTCTTCTGCATAGAGCTTTGCAGAGTCTTATTTTCATAATTAAAGCTACCGCCACCTCCCAAGAGATTGCCCGCAGGAGACGTAATGCGCACATAAACAACCTTATTTCCATTACCTGCAGTTACATTTTTCGTAATGGTGAAATTCAATTGCAAAGCGGTGCACTTCTGAATACTATTCGTTGTCTTCCCTTTTTTATTCTTCGCAACAAGGTTAATCCCCGTAGCATCAAGCTGGGCAGCAATCGCAACTTTCTCCGATAGCGATGCCTTTTCACTATTCAAACCTTCTATCTGGCGCGTTGCCTCTGCATATTGCCCTTTGATTTGCGTATTCTCGGCCGTGAGATTCTGGTTCAAACGATTCAACGAATCAATCTCCAGAACATAACTTCTCAGCACCTTTCGCACCGTAGCCAATTCGCGTTTGAGGCGTGCTATTTCAGCAGCATCAGTCGTTTTTACACGTCTCAGTTCGGCCAAAAGCTGTTGCGTTCGCTCTTGCTCTGCCGAAAGCTGCGCCACGATAGAGTCGTTGCTGATCTGCGTTTTCATTTCGCTATACTGATTGGCAAACTGCTGATACTCGTTTTCCATTTCCTTTTTATCGAGCTCTGCCAATTCTTGCATAGCTTCATTTGCTTGCTTTTGCTGATGCAATTTCACGGCAAAATAAACAACTCCTGCCACAAGAAGTAGCCCTACAATAAGCAATGGAATTAAAACTTTTTTATTCATATTTGGAAGTTCTTTTTGCGTCATCAAGTGGTACAAAAGTATCTATTTTCTCGTAAATAACCAACTTTTTAATGACTACAGTGTCTTTTATCCTCGTTTTCGTGCATTTTTGCGTAAAAAACGAACAATATAAAAAAATATTTTTATAATTTTATCGCCCAAAACCTATTATGCGAACATGGGCATCACTCATTTTTTTAAAAAAGCATTCTATCTCTACTACGACGGCTTTCGCCAAATGACATTGGGCAAAACGCTGTGGATGATTATTTTACTCAAACTGTTTATTATGTTTGCGGTGCTGAAAGTGTTCTTCTTTCCCAACTACATCGGTAGCAAAACACAACACGGCGGCGAGCCCACATTTGTCAATGAACAGCTCAAACAGCGCATGCCGAAATGAGGTAAAGAAAGAGAAGGGATACGCAACAACGCCATACAAAGCAGCATGGCGTGGATAAAAAGTTAACATTTTAAATTATAAAATTATATTACAATGATGTATCAATTATTAGACATCAGTGCCTCTACCATTGATTGGTCACGTGGGCAATTTGCACTCACGGCGATTTATCACTGGTTGTTTGTGCCCTTAACACTGGGGTTAGCACTGATTATGGGAATTGTTGAGACCTGTTATTATCGCACCAAAAAGCGTTTTTGGAAAGACGCTGCCAAGTTTTGGCAAAAGCTTTTTGGCGTAAACTTTGCTATGGGTGTAGCAACAGGTATTATTTTAGAATTCGAATTTGGTACCAACTGGAGCAACTACTCGTGGTTTGTGGGCGACATCTTTGGCGCACCATTAGCCATTGAAGGCATATTAGCTTTCTTCATGGAGTCGACTTTCGTTGCCGTGATGTTCTTTGGTTGGAAGAAAGTGTCACCAGGTTTCCACTTGGCTTCTACATGGTTGACAGGACTTGGCGCCACACTCTCTGCTTGGTGGATTTTAGTAGCCAATGCATGGATGCAATATCCCGTGGGGCAAACGTTCAATCCCGACACGATGCGCTTTGAAATGAATTCGTTTTTCGATGTGGCTTTATCACCATTTGCCGTTGGAAAGTTCTTCCACACGGTGACTTCCTCATGGATTATCGGTGCAGTTTTCGTAGTAGGTGTTTGCTCATGGTATCTACTCAAACGCAGAGAGCAACTATTAGCTGTAAACAGTTTGAAGGTGGCTACCATCGTTGGTTTAGTTGCTTCGCTCTTAGCAGCAGCCACAGGCCACGACTCTGCCTACCAAGTAGCACAGACACAACCTATGAAATTAGCCGCGATGGAAGCACTCTATCAAGGCGGAAAAGCACAAAGCCTATCGATAATGGCTGGTGTTTCGCCCTTCCAACAGCCCGACTATCTACACCAGCAAGAACCACCTTTTAAAGTAGGTGTGCCTTATGCGCTCTCGGTTCTGGCTACAAACAGCTTCGATGGTTATGTGCCTGGTGTGCAAAACATTCTTGCAGGCTACACTAAAAACGATGGCACAAAAGAGCCTTCTGTAGCTGAAAAGATGGAACGTGGGCGGCGTGCAATAGTAGCTTTGCAGCAATACCGCGCAGGAAAACAAACGCCTGAGGTGAAACAAACCTTACGCAATGACATGAAATATTTTGGATATGGCTATGTAAAATCGCCTGAGCAAGTGGTGCCTAACATCCCCATTAACTTCTGGGCGTTCCGCATCATGGTGGGATTAGGCATGCTCTTCATCCTCTATTTCTTGTTTGCTGGGCATATCACCTGGCACAAAAATATTGCCGATGATAAGTGGCGCTGGCTCTATCTCGTAGGCATTGCTTTAGTTCCTTTGGCTTATATTGCTACAGAGTCGGGCTGGATTGTAGCCGAAATGGGGCGTCAACCCTGGACCATTCAAGATCTATTGCCCACATGGGCTGCTGTGAGCGACCTCAATTCGGGTAGCATTATCATCACCTTCTTCTTGTTCCTCGCACTCTTCACCACAATGTTAGCCGTGGAAATCAATATTTTGTTTAAACAAATCAAAAAGGGGATGGAGGCCCCGAACGTATGAGTTATTCTTTCTTTCAGCACTATTGGTGGCTTTTAGTTTCATTGTTGGGCGCCTTGTTGGTGTTTCTTATGTTTGTGCAAGGTGCCAACTCGCTCATATTTAGCTTAGGTCACACGCCCGAAGAGCGCCGCATGGTAGTGAATTCGACGGGCAGGAAATGGGAGTTCACCTTCACCACTTTGGTTACTTTTGGTGGTGCTTTCTTTGCCTCGTTCCCACTATTTTATAGCACAAGTTTCGGTGGGGCTTATTGGCTTTGGATGACCATTCTCTTCACATTTGTGCTACAAGCTGTGAGCTATGAATTCCAAAACAAGCTGGGTAACCTACTTGGCACACGCACCTTTCAATGGTTCTTAATCATCAATGGACTCATAGGTCCGTTACTCTTAGGCGGCGCTGTGGCTACATTTTTCGATGGAAGTAACTTCTTGGTTGACAAGCAAAACCTCACCAATTTCATGCAACCCGTCATCAGCAAATGGGCAAATGCGAGTCATGGTTTAGATGCTTTGCTCGACCCATGGAACCTCATCTTTGGTTTGGCTGTATTCTTCCTGGCACGCGTTTTGGGCTTATTCTACATCATCAACAATGTAGATAACAAGGCCATCAATGAGCGTGCACATCGCCAATTGCTCTATAATGTGGTTCCGTTCTTAGTGCTGTTTTTGGCCTTTTTGGTGCGCACCTTGCTCAAAGATGGTTATGCCTATCAGCCCGAGACAGGCGTGATTTTCATGGAACCCATGAAATATCTGCACAATTTGCTTGATATGTGGTATGTCACACTCATCATCCTCATCGGTGTGGTGCTGTTGCTTTTTGCCGTGGGTCGCACGTTGTTGCGTCCCACTTACATGCGCGGCATTTGGCCAGCAGGTATTGGTGTGGTACTCGTGGTATTGGGATTGTTGCTTTGTGCAGGCTGGAACAACACCGCTTACTACCCTTCAACGGCTAATTTGCAAAGCTCATTGACCATTGCCAACAGCTGCAGTAGCTTGTTTACGCTCAAAGCAATGTCGGTAGTTTCGCTACTCATTCCGTTTGTTTTGGCTTACATCTTCTTTGCATGGCGCGCTATCGACCGCAAAGCCATTACGCAGGAAGAAATAGAAAACGACGAGGCCTATTAACACACTGGCCGACTGACAAACAAGAAAAGGGTAGATGCACTGAAGCATCTACCCTTTTCTTGCATACGAAGAGTGCTATCACCCACTCTAAACTCACATCTCATTACCACTATGTGCAAAGACTGCGCTAAGTCGTTGCACTATATATTTAGCTTTATCAATATCGTTGCCTATAGCTATCGACAGCTTTTTACCATCAGCACATGTGACAACAACTTGATAATCGTTGGTGGTATAAGGATTTGAGCGGTTGTTAAACGTCACATCTGTAATATCCTCTGCCGTGAGTTTCTGTTCCGCCACCACCACAAAGTCAGCATAGAAGAGCAGAGGTGGCTCATAGGTGGGGCTACCAAATGTGTGCACACTCACCACTTCGTCGGGCACACCATAGTCACGTTCCGATGCCTGTAAATAACTTTCCTCGTCGCTATTGCTGGCCACAACCATGCCATGCGATAACAGGCTGTGCTGCCTTTGCTTGCGATAAACTATAACAAGCGCTGTCACCACAACAGCAATCAACACTGATAAAATGATTGAAGGAATGTCCATAATTGGAGGATTGAATATTGTTTTGAATCGTAAATTATAAAAACATGTCTGCCTAAAAGATGCCTAAATGCACAGATGAAACTTTTAAGAGGATACAGGGTATGGGTTGCTGCGAGCTTTTCATAGGTCACATAGAACCGACGCGCCATCTTATTCTGTTAATTCATCGTCTACATACTTGCGATCAACAATCAAAATGAAGCAAGGCTGAATGGTGTAGCCTCGCTTCTCCACATGCTTCACCGTGCTTGTGAGATGCAACCTTCCACTTTCTTGTGTGAGCGCCACAGGCTTGAGGTCGTCCAAGGTGTCAGTCTCGGGCAACACTTTAGCCACAACAAACTGCTTACTGAAATCTATTTCGGTGGCCTTTCCACCATCACCCATAAAAGCAGCTATGCCAAAATGCTTGTCAAAATCAGCCTGTGTAGTAATTTTCAACAATGTGGGATGCTGCACTTTCCCCGCATAGAAATAATTATCTGTCTCTTTGAAGTCCACCACTCGTGGCTTATTTGAACATGCCAATAACAAAGCTGCGACGATCATCATCATCAAAAAATGCTTCATACGAAATGGATTTATTTTACGAATATCCTTTGCTTGCGCTTGAATTCTGTACACAAAGTTAGGCCGTACCTGCCGAAACACAAAGGAACTGATGTGCATTTTATTCTTTTTTAATTGACAACGATGCTTGATGATGCAAAAGGTAGTGCTGCCATCCATCACTAAGCTGCTGACTAATTTTAACACATTTCAGCTACGAAATCGCATAATAAATCGTAAATTTGCCAGCAACTAAGTAGAAAAAGAAATATCTAACCATCAAAATTTCAACAAAATGAAAAGATTTCAAGTAAAGATGTGGTTCATGGCTTGCATGGCTGTGGCAAGCATGTCACTCAGTTCATGCCTCAATGGCAACAGCAGTAATAATGAAGAAGACTGGTTTGGCACCCCCGCTGAGCGCTATCAAACGTTCCTCACCATGCGCGGAAATTATGCCGGAAAGCTCTATTTTCCAAAAGGAGTAGATGGTGATGGGAAATTTGAGAATGATAGTGTCAACGTGTATTGGAGTATGCTCACAGACTCAACGCTGGTGCTTCATACCCTTTCCCCTCGCGTGTTGACAACCTTTGTGAACGATGCTGCACTGAAAACAGCCATCAACACCTCGGCACCGATGACACTCAATTGTAAAGTGTTGTACACCAAACCGCAGTATAAGATGTTCTTTGCAGCCCCTAAAACTACCGAGCAACCCATCCTATTGAGTGGTGCAAGCCACAAAGTGAAATTCTTTGCGCAACAATTCACCAACTTCTCGTATGGGAAACGTCTTGATAGCAACAACGTGATGATGCAGTTGGTGTTTACAGCCATTCAGCTTGATGGCAGTTCAGACAATAAAACCGATAGAGAATTCCCCATCGTTTTGAAAGGCCAGCGCATGCCCTAACCTTGGTTGTTGCACTAAAAGTTTAGGACAAACAGAAAACAAAAAAGCGGATGCATCACAAGGTGCATCCGCTTTT
Source organism: Prevotella sp. HJM029 (assembly GCF_000599605.1). Lineage (GTDB taxonomy): Bacteria > Bacteroidota > Bacteroidia > Bacteroidales > Bacteroidaceae > Prevotella. The sequence continues at coordinate 16,037 of NZ_KK082670.1, forward strand.
ATTAAATACAAATATTAAATGAAACTTTCTTTAGAAGTTGTAATAAAGGCTGAAGCTGATGTCGTTGCCATCAAGATTCAAACCATATTGGCTGTTCTTTACGTTGCTGCCGCTAACTTTGCTTTGGCTCCAACCCAAGAAACCTACGTGAGAAACAAACGAAAGACGCTCGTTCAAGTTAACTGCTACACCAGGACGCAAACCTGCTGACCAAGTATTAGCGCTGGGATTAGATGTACCATATCGGTGTTCATAGCCGAAACCGCCGTCAACAAACACGTTGATATACTTGGTGTGAACTGGAGTGAAACGAGCATAAGGATTGATGTCAAATGACTTCTTACCATTCTTGGTAGCACCTGTCCAACCAAAAACTGTACCTACAGCCCAATTCTCATTGAGGTTGTAACCTACTTCAGGGAGGAACTTGTAAGTAGTATAAGTATTACCACCGTTGTCGTGACCCTGAACTGCGAAACCACCACCAACTATCCTTGATGGTCTTCACACCCGAATATTGTTGTCGTGACCCTGAACTGCGAAACCACCACCAACATAAACTTGTGCATTTGCACTAATAGCCAAGCCTAAAGCTGCAACCATTGTCATTAAAATCTTTTTCATACTCTCTTATTTTTTATCCTAAAATGTTTTTAAATCGGCGGCAAAGGTAAAGAACTTTCATTGCACAGACAAAATCTTTTGCGTTAAAAAAACTAACATGACGTGCTCGCCATTCACCCGAGTTGCCCGCAAATAAAGGGTTTGCTGCTGGTTTCTGTCCACCATAGCGAGCGCTCCTCGTGCGCTTCATTTCGCCGATTGCCACTTTCTTGCTACCTTTGCGGCATGAGAACGCTTTTAATTCCTCTTATCTTGCTGCTCATGCTTGCCGGTTGCGGCTATGTGGGTCGGCGCATGTGGCTGCTCCTTCCTATGGATAACGCCTATAAAATGGTGATATTGGGACTGCTGATAGCCTCACTTTTGTGTTTCTTTTTCAATTTCATCGTAGGCTTAGACCGCTTCTCCTTGCCTGTGGCACGCGTGTTTTATGAGGTGGGCAATTCGTCTATTTTCATTCTTCTCTACCTTGCGATGCTCTTCCTTGCCTTAGATATAGCACGCCTCATGGGGCTCGTTCCACCCTCATTTTTGCGGCATAGTGTGCAGGGAACGCTCTTCGTAAGCGTGGCCATCGTGGGGCTTTTCGGCTACGGCTACCTGCACTATTATCACAAGGTGCGCGTGCCGATTGCCTTGTCATCGCACAAGCCCCTCCCCCAACCCAGCAAATTTGTCATGATAAGTGACATGCATTTGGGCTACCACAACACGCGAAACGATTTGGCGAAATGGGTGGATTTAATCAATGCCGAGCATCCCGATGCGGTGCTCATTGCAGGCGACATCACCGATTTCAGCATTCAACCGCTGCTCAAAGCGGACATGGCTGCCGAGTTTAGACGCCTCAACGCCCCCATCTATGCCTGCTTGGGCAATCACGATTATTATGCGGGCGAGGAAAACAGCGAGCGATTCTATCGCGAAGCGGGCATACATTTGCTGCGCGACACGGCCGTGGTCATCGGAAAAGGCATCGCACTTGTGGGGAGAGACGACCGCACCAACACGCATCGCAAAACCCTAAACGACATTATGAAGACCATCGATGGCACGCCATACACCATTTTGCTCGACCATCAGCCCTATCATTTGGAGGCAGCCGAGCGACAACACATCGATTTTCAATTCAGCGGACACACCCACAATGGCCAGGTGTGGCCCATCAACTGGATTGAGCGCGCGCTCTATGAAAAGGCTTATGGTGCGCATACGAGGGGAAAAACCCACTACTATGTGTCGAGTGGCATAGGCATTTGGGGTGGAAAATTCCGCATCGGCACGCAATCCGAATATTGTGTCGTAACGATTCAATAGCAACACGCGCTACCAAAAAACATGTGCGGCGTAGGGTACGCCGCATAGAATTGGGCAAAATAGTGTGCGGCGTAGGGTACGCCGCATAGAACTGGACAAAATAATGTGCGGCGTAGGGTACGCCGCATAGAACTGAGCGAAATAGTGTGCGGCGTAGGGTACGCCGCATAGAACTGGACAAAAAAGTGTGCGGCGTAGGGTACGCCGCATAGAACTGGGCGAAATAGTGTGCGGCGTAGGGTACGCCGCATAGAACTGGACGAAATAATGTGCGGCGTAGGGTACGCCGCATAGAACTGGACGAAATAGTGTGCGGCGTAGGGTACGCCGCACATTAAAGACAGAAAGGAGGGCGCTTCAAACGCTCTCCTTTCTGCATGCCGGCGCGAATGATGCGCCTTGCCCACCCAGCTGCCTATCAAACAGCACTGTTAGCGGCGCAAAATGTAATCGCGACACTCCTCCATGAGCCATTTGGGCGTGCTCGTGGCGCCACAGATGCCCACGGTTTTTGCCCCGTCAAACCAGCGCATGTCAATTTCTTCGGCACTCTCCACCTGATAACTATGTGGGTTTACCTGCAGGCATTCGTGAAACAGCACCTTGCCATTCGAGCTTTTCCGCCCGGCCACAAACAGCACCACGTCGTGGCGTGTGGCAAAGTTGGCGATGTTGGGCATGCGATTGGCCACCTGACGGCAGATGGTGTCGAAGCTCTGGAAGGTGGCGTTGGGCGAGATATGGGTTTGAATGTAGTCGATGATGTGATGGAACTCGTCCAAGCTCTTTGTGGTTTGCGAATAAAGGTAAATGCTCTTGTTGAAGTCTAATTGCTTCACATCGTCGAACGTTTCAATCACGATGGCGCGGCTTTTTGTTTGCCCCACGAGCCCCAACACTTCGGCATGGCCGTTTTTTCCAAAGATAACGAGCTGCGTGTCGCTCGGCATGTTGTTGAGCGTAGCAGCCACACTGTTTTCATATTGTCGCTTGATGCGCTTTTGCAACTGTAACACCACGGGGCACGTGGCATCGATAATCTCGATGTTGTTTCGCGCCGCGATGGCATAGGTTTCGGGGGGTTCGCCATGCGCTCTCAGCAACACTTTGGCATTGTGCAACGCCTTTAATTGCTCGTGGTTGATGGTGATGAGCCCACGTTGCGACAGCCGTTCCACCTCCATGCTGTTGTGCACAATGTCGCCCAAGCAATAGAGTGTGCCGCCCTTTGCCAGCTCCTCCTCGGCTTTTTTGATGGCTGTGGTCACGCCAAAACAGAAACCACTGCCGTTATCGATTTCGATTTGTAACATCTATCCTACTTTAATTTTCACCATCACTTTGCCCTTCTTGGGGTCGTTGGTAATCATCAGCACGCGCGGCGCACGTCGATTGCCCTGCATTTGGTCGGCAATGGCCGTCACCTTCAGGCGAGCACGCGTGCCCGGCACAATCGTTGTCTTGTCCAACGACACCTCTAAGCCGTTGCCCAAAAGTTGCAAACTGCGAATCTCCAACGGCGAGCGGCCTAAGTTTTCAATATCAATCTCGCCACGCAACTGCTTCTTTCCGCCAAATGTTCCTAAGTCGAGGCTGTCGGCCGAAAGCAACATTTGAGGTGCTTGCGCCTGTTGCTGCGCCGTCATGCGCTGGAATGCAGGCAGCAAAATGGCCGACACCTTAATCCGTTTCTCCTCAGAAACTTTGTCGCCAGGGCGCATACCCAAATAGATATCTGTGGTGGTGAGCCCGAAATCGCGCAGCTCGCGCGAGTCAAGAGTGATGGTAGCCACCCCCGAATGATGGGGACGCAGCTGCGCGGGCGACAGCTTGGCCGAGAGATAGTTGGGCAGATGCATGAGCACCGGCTGCAACGTTTCGTTGGAGTTGTTGAAGAGATAGAGTTTGGCGGTGGGGCAATCGCCACGGTTAACATTGTCAAACTCGATGTCTACATCGTTCACTTTCAGTTCGCCCAACGTGTAAGGGTATTCGCCCGTATACTCTTTCAGCTCGCGCACCACTACGCCTTGCAGCGTCAACAGCAAGGGCTCTTTGCTGGCATTGCTGTAAACGGCCAACTGTTTGTGGAAATGTCCCAATGTTTTAGCATCATAAACGGCTTCAATTTTAAACTCTTTGCCCATGCCCACCGACGTGGGATAGTTGACCGTTGTGCAGCCGCAACTCGTGCGCACCTCGCTAATCTTAAGCGTTTTCATTCCTTTGTTCTTCAATGAGAACGCAACTTTCACGGGGCGGTTATACAACACTTGTCCCACCCGCATCACCTCTTGTGAGCTGCTGATGCGCTGGGCTTGCAAGGTGGTTGCGCCCAGCAGCATCGCCAATAATAAAGTTTTTCTGTTATTCATTCGTTAGTTTTATTGCGCGATCACGACCGCTGAATTCCGGACTATAGGCGCACTTGGCCGTGCAAATGCCACTGTTGTACTCGCCTTTGCGGTCGATAAAATATTCCGTTTCTATCACATGCTTTCCTTTACTCAACTGATCGAAGAAATAGCGCGTCTGCTTGTCGCCGGGCATATAGTAATAACCCCAATCATAACCGCTGAGTGGGTTGACGGGTTCCAAGCAAGCAGCACGCTCATCGCTCACCTCAACAAAGTCGAAATCGTGCGAAGCCTCAAGGGTGATGCGCACTTTCACGCGGTCGCCCACCTTCAACCGGTCAGCGTTCACAGCTGCTCCGTCGGTCGTGAGCACCTCACGTTTCACACGCAAACCCGTGCTCTGCGCCGTGATGTCGCGAAGGGGTTGCGTAAACTCGGCAAACACAGCCCCCCAACTCATGTCGTTCGAGGTTTTGTCCACGGTGAGATTGCCAAAGGTTTTACCCGTCTTCTCGGCCGTCGCCACTGCCGTTTTCGAGGTACCCATGGTCATTTCCAAAGGTTTCCCATCCAACATCAGCTGTGCATTTCCAGTCTCCTGCTTCAACAACTGCAGCTGCCGCGCATCCATAAACGCATAAACAGCTTCAACAGCATTGAGGGGCGTGTCCCATTGCTGCGTGTGTTTGCTCTGCAACAACCATTGCTGCATCTCCTGAATGGTTTGCTTATCCCCCGGTGTTACGAGCCGCAATGCCTCAATGGCAGCCGTCTCGGTAGGGATACGATAGTCAAACCACGAATATTCTGCGCGCGACGCATCATAATAGCGTCCCATTTCGGGCGTGCAAACACTATATTGTTTCAAACTCTCGATATGCTGTTTAGCCAAAGCTGTGTTGCCATTGCGCGCCAAAACCACCGCCATCACCGCCTTGCCATAAATCGAAAACAGGTTATGTTGTTTGGCCACAAGCTGCAAAAGATATTGCTCATCGGGCGTCGTGAGTTTGCCTTTCTGCAACGAAGCAATATAGAGATATTGCAACAGTTCCTCGTTAGGCACAAACTTTCCGTTCCTCCTGGCTTCAGCTTTGCGCAATTCTGCCACCTGCTTCTTCACTTCTTGCGCCAAAAAGCGCATCGCATTTTTCAGCAAGGCTTGTGTAGCCGTTTGTCCATTCAATAGGAAATTCAGTCGTTGCAGCATCTTAGCCACCGACAAGGTCGCATAGAACGAGCCGCGCATGCCGGGCATCCAAGCCAACGAACCGTCGGCGTTTTGCAGCTGACGCAAGCCAAACAGTGCCTCTTCCTGATAGCGTTTCATGGCAGCGATGGAGTCGGTTTGTCCCACCTTCTGCAGCATGGCTATCGACAAAGTGTTGGCAAAATATTTGGCAGCCAATGCAATGGCATCTGTGGGATCCGCCGAAGCGACCGACGGCAACGCCTCAATCATGAGCCAAGCAGGGTGGTTGGCATATTTCACGAGCAAGTGGTTATCTGCCCGTTTCACAGGGAAGAGGGCATCTAAAGCGATGGTCTTCGTGCCCGCCTGCGTTTGCATGAACGCCACGGTGTTGACAACCTTCGCTTCATCCGACAGAATCGGCAGCAAATGCTGTTCACCATCACTGAAAGTAGCGCCAGAAACCGTCATGCGACAAATCACGGCATCGCCCATAAAACCTGCTGCTTTCAACTGTTCGGGCGCAAAGACAAAGGCTGCTTCCTGCGTTTCGTTGGGTTGCAAGTTGAGTGTCTTCTGCTCCGAAAGCAACAACTTCTCGGTAGCGGCATCCAAAAGTTGCATCGTCACCTGTGCCGAAAGCATTTGCGAAGTGGTGTTCACCACGCGATTAGATAGTGTAGCCCTGTCGCCCATACGCACAAAACGGGGCAGATTGGGCATAATCATAACATCTTTTTTCGCCTCGGTTACACCAGCAATCACTGCACTCTGCATGTCTTTATCGTGCGCATAACCCAAGAAGTTCCAAGTGGTCACGCTCTCGGGCAAGGTGAACTTCAACGTGAAATTGCCCTTGCCGTCAGCCATCAGTGCAGGGAAGAAGAAAGCCGTTTCATGCAAATTCTTGCGCACCGATATCGCAGATGCTACTGGTTTTCGCTGCTCTGATGTCACTTGTACACCGCTTGCGGCTCCTGTTAAGGACACTTTTTGCTCGGCATAGCCCGTAACAACCACCTCACTGAGCGCCGCACTTTCTTCTTTTACCTCCATATCGTATTTGGGAACCGGCGCAACAAAGACTTTTGCCGCACGAGCACCATATAAACGGGCTCTATTCTGCATATCAAAACCATTGAAGTCGCCAATATGGGTGAACTGAAGTGCATTCACACGCAGAGGCTTAAAGGGTTGCTCGCTATAGAAACTCATCTGTGGCGACCACAGATTATTCCACCTGGAAGAAGGGGTATCGAGTTGGAAGTTAATGTCTGTGTCCCACGTATGCTGGCTGAAAGCATCAAGACTGGCATCATAGAGGGTAGCCACCAACTGGGCTTGCACGGGCTTTCCATGCTTGTCGCTCACGTGAAGCGTCCAGGTTTCTTGTTGTCCGGGCATCAAACGATTGCGGAAAGTAGTCCATTTCAACTGCAAATCCATCATGGGAATGGGACGTCTGATGGTTGTTTCATGGCGATAGAGCACCCCATCTTTGACCCATGCATAGACCAATCGCACCCCATCCTTATAAGCTTCTTGATAGGTTAGCGTACGTGTCTTCACCTCGTTGCTCAACGACAACTGTCCACTTTCAAGCACTTTATCGCCAGCCAACACGCTATAATACACCATCACCTGCGAATCACGGCTACCCACCTGCACATAGACAGGCTTGCCATCGGCAGGGAATTGCGTGGCCGAACCATAGAACCAATCGGGCGTATCTGCAACCATCGCTTTATCCTTAACATCAAACAACACAAACGACCGGCGCAAAGTGTCGCCCTCGCAAACGGCTTCTATGGTGTGTTTACCATTCTCCAGTGTCGACAAGGGCAAGGTAACCGACTTATTGGCAGCGACGGTGTAACGGGTATTATCCAACTGATAGTTTACCATAGCATCCACCTTTTCTCCCGCTAAGTTGAGATACTGAAAGGTGATGGGCTTCAGGCTGTCGCGCTCTATGCGCTCAGCCATGGCAAAACGGAACACCCCTTTGCGATTGCTCAACGGCAGTTCCATGTCGGCTTCGTGGCTCTCGCCGGCCTGATCGGTAACAGTTGCGTGCAACTCATAATTGTAATAACGGGGCAAGGTGGTTTCGCTTTCAGGCAAATGCAAGGGCAACAGAAAACTGAAACGTCCCTCAGCATCGGTCTCAACCGTATCTTTCAAAACATCTTTTGTCGTTTGATTTGCGATGCGCCACCAAAAATAATTGGGACGAAGTGTGGCTTCATATTTCACTTTTGCATGCTGCACAGGCACCCCGGCATAGCTCTTCGCCACCCCTTCAATGCGAATGGTGTCGCCATCGGCATAGTGTTGCTTATAAGGAGTGAATGCCACATAGAAGTTGGGACGCTTATATTCGTCAACCACAATCGTACATACGTCATCGTCATCCACCGTAATACTATATTCACCTGTCTTGCCTTCTTTCGGAAGGTCTATCGTCGCCTGTGCCGTTCCATAATCATCAGTGCGTAGCTTTAGCTTTTTCACTGCGTCTCCATCAGCATTTTCCAGGGTCAACGTCACCTCCTTTTGGCTATCGACATGTGCCTTTTTGGCTTTATCGTCGCGTGTAAAAGCCACCACACTCACCTGCACTTGTTGGCCGGGGCGATAGATTTTGCGATCGGTGAACACCATGTAGTTCTCTTCCTTGTAGGCATCTTTTTCTTTATCCTCATAGCTCTCGCCTTCTGAATAATAGGAGTTATCAAGTGTTGTCAAAGCAAAATTATCATCGTTTGTAAAGGCACGATAGCCACTTACATAGTCGTTTTTGCCATATTGCAGCATCACTTCGCCCTTTTTATCGGCGGTGAGCACCAGCTTTCGATCTTTGTTTGCACCATTGCTCGAAACAATATCAACACTAATCTTCGCTCCCGGCACGGGATTTCCAGTGGTAGCATTCACCGCAACGAGGCGCATTTGGTCGTTAGGCAATTCGAGTGCTAACACACGCAGGTTGGAAACATGGAGCAATCCACGCGCAGGCGGCACGTCTTTGTCCTCGGTTTTAAACTCAACCAAATAGACACCTTGCTTCAAAGGAGCCAGCGTCATCGAGTCGGCCACCACTTTATAAGGTGCATTGCCCACGTAACGATGGGTTTGCGACACGGCTGTCTCGGGCAACAACAGGCGCTGTAGGACGGCATAATCCTTCGTGTTTTTGGGATTAAGATTTGTGACCTCGGTTAGACGCAAGCGCGTTACAGTCATCGTGAGCGAAGGGATATTGGTGATTTGCATCACCTTTATTTGATGCTTCACACCCGGACGGATTTCCCTTTTACCGAAATTCACTAAGAACGACGGCAAGGTGAGCCGGCTTTGTTTGTTACGCAGCACATTCATACGCGGCCATTCGCCCCATTTTTGCAAGGCATAATTCAAATAACTCATCTTTTCACGGGCGGGCACATCATTGGCTCCGTCCATAAATTCATATCGGGCAATGGCCAATTCGCCTGCAATGGGCAGGTCGCCATAGCGCGAAATGAACGAGTCTAACCGCTGCAGATAGACCGATTTCCGTGCCAACGACGACGCATTATTCTCCGTTTGTCTCAACAACTGCAATGCTACATAGCACGCGGCACTGCGATTATCGTGGGCGTCATACCATCGATGCAACGTGGCATAATCGCCCACTTCCATACCGATGACATGCAACAAATCGTTGTTGAAATATTTACTGTCGACCCCTTCAACCAACAAAGGCACATAATCAGTCGCCTTTGTGCCGGCCAAAACGGCAGGATTGGTCATCGCCAAAAGCTTATAACGATTGGCTACTGCCATCGAATCCTTGTTCCAACGATGAGCCTCATAATAGCCTTTATACAACAGGCAGTTGTAAACGGCTGCCAAAGCCTTGTCGGTTTGCGCAGCACGTTGAGCCGAAACCTTAAACGACTGCAACTGCGAGGCTAAAGAGTCGGGTGAAATCTCGTCCCACGCCGCCATCAAAGACAGCTGCGCTTTCAGCAGATTGCCATACGACTTCTCGGCCTTAGCCTTGGTAACAATCTTTTGTAATGTGTTGATGGCCGAGCGTGGTTGCCCTTTTGCTTGCCATTGTTCAACTTGCTTCCACAACGTGGTGTAACCATTTGCCTGTGCCATGAGCGGCAAAAACAAAAGGGAAAGCATCCATACCGTAAACTTCTTCATATCGCTTTGTCTTTTCGTCTCATTCCATCTGCCACGAGCGCGCATCAACATGGGGTTTCAATTGATCCGAGAGATGGTCGCAAGGAGCCAACAACGCACCGTACATCACAACGCATCACACCGGAAAATTTAGCCCATCCGTACGCTTTTCCATGCAAAGATAATGTTTTTCCCGCATATCTTTATTACAATAAGGTGTTTTATTCGTCACCCACCCCAAGCATACTCCTTGCGATAGCCTGCCATGTAAATGGTAACGAATATGGGATGCAAATCAAATCTCGTATGTTTTACACGACAATCCCTATTATTTCACGGGCAAAGATAATTCTTAAAATATATCTAATTGAAAATAAAGAAGTTACCTTATTGCATAAACTAAACAGGTAACGATTTGGAAACGAGCTAACTGCTTTTAGTCGCAAGTTTCTGCATTAACAAAGAACGCTTGTTATTCTATTTGCAAAGATAATCATTTGCTTTGAATAACAAGCGTTTTGATGAGTTTTTCTTTCTTTTGCATCATCTGTTGTTTGGGAAGATTAAAAAATGAGGATAATGATTATAATCCTCTTCCTCTTTTCTTCTTTTTCTTGGCTTGGTTTCTGAGCCTGTGCTGCCATGCTATCTCGGCGTAGTCATCGCCATGTGTCTGCGGATTGATTAACCCGCCTGCTCCGGAAATGATTTCTTCGGCTGTATTTAAGGCGGTACCCACTACGTTGCCTACGGCTT
>NZ_KK082670.1:26478-81448 GCF_000599605.1 Prevotella sp. HJM029
TTGTGCTATAGATGAATTTTCATTTGCTTTGGTAGGCGGTATGTACGAACGGCTGGGAGGAACAAGTTGATAGCCTGTATCCGGTTGAGTTTTATTCTTTGCGATCTCGTGCGTCATTATGGAAGCTTTTGTTGTCGTCTCCTTTAATTCGGCTTTATTGTATGATTCAAAGTTCTTTTGCAAGGAACGGTAACCGAATTCCCTGCCGATTTCAGATGCCTTGAACGATTGTCCTGCATATGAGAACTTCAAGCCATATACCTTGCCCTGCTTGTTTTTCAAGCGTTCAATGGTTACACCACTCTTGCTAAGGTCGTAGAGGAACATGGAGTGCCCAGTGATGCCTGTGCCTTTGTACCTATCAAGTAAAGCATAGCATATCTTCTGTACTTGCTGCTTCATTTGTTCTCTTGTCGGATTGGCTTTTGCCTTTTGGTGTGTCCTTTCCGCCTTGACTTCCTTTGCGATGGTCATACCATACTTGCGGCTGAGTTCCTCTGCAACCCTTGCTGCCCTGTTGCTCACAAAGGTGGTGTCATACACTTCTCCGTACAGGCTGATGCGATTGGCAATAATATGGATGTGCATATTATCGGTGTCCTTGTGTGTTACTGCCACCCATTGATGGTTGGCAAGTCCCATGCGTATTGCAAAGTTTGACGCAAGGTTACGGACGGATGCAAGACTCAATCTTTTCTCATCTTGTGGTGCTATGCCGATTTCGATACGCAGGAACTTGTTTCTACACCGTGTATTGTAATCGCTGACCATCTTCATTTCCTCGTAAATCTCCTTTGGCGTAGTGCCGCAGAGATTGTGAAAGAGAAGCGTTTTACCGAGTTTCCCCTCCCTGAAAATATACTCCAGTGCATTGCTGCCATGCGCGATAGCCTTACATTTTCCTATCATTCTCCATCAGATTTAAGAGTTTAATTACCCTTTCCTCAATACGGTATTTGGGATTAAAGAAACGTTTAAAAGCTTCCCTTGCCAGATAGGAAAGGCTTTGGGTAATCAGTACCCACGCATCATCCTTTACCTTGATAAGGTTGGAAATATGCATAAAGAAGTAGGCTGTTCGTCTCAACACCTCTATGGCTTCCTTTTCATTGTCCGTCATCTTGGGAACAGAAACGACCTCTCCACTAAGAAGCATCTCACGGCAGTAATCGGAGAACTTCCGCCCTGCGCTTTCCGCTTTTGATTTGATACGTTGCTTTTCCTCTAAGGTGCATCTTATCTTGATGAACTCCGTCTTGTTCATCCGCAGTTCTTCCTTCTCCTGTTGCTGCCATCGGGCAGTCTTGCTGTTGTATCTGTTCATATAAAAGTCCTCTTTTCTTTGTTTTCAATCTTGCTTAATTCCTGAACACTGACCGATGAGAACGGAGTGATTACGGTCTAATCTCCCCGACAGTCTCACAAGGGGAGCAAGCGCAGTTTGTGGGTACAAACTGACGTCTTGCAATGTCAGTGATAAGACCATTTACGCACGAGGCGTTTTGCAGCCGAAAAGTGAATGCCGTGCATTCTGTGTTTAACTGTGTTCGTGGTGTTCTCATCGTTCAGATGTCTGCTTGCTAAAAATATGATGTCATATTTGCCAAAATATGACGTCTCATTTACGAGAATATGACATCATATTTTAATGCGATAGTAGGATTAGAGCGGGAAATAAATCTTTTGAAATTCATCCCTCGCCCCCCCTCCTGCGGTTTATAACCTCCTCCATTTCTCTATGTCCTCACCGTACTCCTCCAGATGGAGGCGCACGATGTTCTCCACGAAACTTGAGAGGTTGCTGCGCCTGTCACCCAACCTGCGGACGACGAAGTCGGCACGTTCCTGTGTCTCCCTGCTCAGATAAACCGCCTTTCGGTCGTTCAATTTGGACGGAACAAGGAACGCCTGTTTGTAGGCTTCGAGCGTTCCCCGTCTCATCTTGGCACTGATGCGCCGTTGAATGGTTGCATTCTCTGTGTGCAGTGTAGGTTCGGATGGCTCGGAAGCTATTACTTCTCGGCAATCTGTTTCCTTTGATGGCGCTTTTTCCTGTGGTTGTTCTTCCACCTCGTCTTCTGTATCTCCCAAGTAGTATGTAAGACTTCTCCTTTCTGTTCTTTCATTACTTTCCTGTCTGTTCATGTTGAACGCTTCTTTTATGGATTGGTCTATCTCCTCTCTACTTGCTTTCATCTTTTTCATTGCTCTATCGTATTTTTAGTTTGACTTGTTTGGGTTTATTGTTTGTTTTTGGAGCTTTCTCCAGCTTTTTCTGTTGCTCACGAACACGGCTGACATGATACTCGTTGAGGTCTTTGAAGTCTTTGTAATATCGGGATATATCTTCTACCTTAAAACCTGCCTTTATCAGCTCCTGTGTTGCTCTCCGCCCCGCGTCGTCGTTATCAAGGAAAATACGGATAGAAGATACTTGCTGGTTGTTCAGGTAGCTGATACTTCTTCCAATGTTGCTCACAGAGTTTATCACAAGGCAGCGGTTATTCACTTCTTCTTTCATTGAAAGGAAAGAGAGAAAGTCCATAAACCCCTCGAACAGACAGACGGGCTGAGCCTTGTTCTCAAATATCGGAGTGATGTCCTTTGGGGCAATCGTTCCTTTGAACATATTGTCGTCCCGAAGTTCATAACCGCCCGAGAGGTTGACAAAACCGATGGCTTCGTATCTTCTTCCCCTTACCTCATAGCTGATGGATTTGAGAAAGGGCAATGCCTTTTCCAAGTTGATGCAGCGTTCATTTACAAGGTACTCCTGTAAATGTGGCGGCAAGGTGTCTGATACTTCTATCAGTCTCCTTGTCCCATTGGCCATTTTCTCTTTTAGCGGTTTGATACTGCCATTGCTGCTGTATGCCTTCTCCTTTGAGGGTTCGGCATAGTTGCACGCTGTATCAAAGGAAGTGGTCTGCCCCAAACGGCAGATGGCTTCCGAGAGCGTGCAGTTCTCCAATCGCATACAGAGGTCGATGATGCTTCCACCTCTGCCTTCGGCATAGTCTATCCAGAGGTTCTTCTCTGTGTCCACCTTGAAACTCGGATGTGTTTCATCCCTGAGCGGTGAGCGGTACAGCGCATAGGTCGGTGTTCTGCGTACAGGCTTGATGCCTTTCCTTTCAAGATACGCCACGATGGGGTATCGCTTGATAAGTGATAAATCTTCTTCTTTCATTGTCATAAACTTTAAATGGTTGGATAATTCTTATTTGAATAATAATGGTTGGTTTGAATGATATTTGAATGCCGTTTGAATGAAATCCTCTTTTCTAAAGTTTTCCCCTCCAAACTTTTTCATCTTTCTTCTTACTACATACTATTTTAATATAAGTAATTGATAATCAGCAACAGTTAGTAGTATGTGGAGATACTACCCATTCTACTACATTTGGCTACTACAAGTTTGAATGAGTGGACATGGCAAGATTTTTCTAATCTTGTAGACATAGATGGGATTCCCACCGTTTCTTCGCTTACTCACCTTTATATATCCTGCTTTCTTCAAGCTTCGCCCATATGTTTGGCAACAAGTGGCTGGTGGGTATAAATACCCAAATAGGCGAGTATCTCCGTAGTGGTCATTAACAAATAGTTCTCGTCCTCCGTTGGCTTCTCAAAACAACGCAGCAAGAGTTCCATCTCCGTTGTCTGTACTTGGAAGTCCTCGCTTTCCCTGTACAGTTCGGCTATCTCATCATCGTCAAACCAATAGCGAAAACCTGATTTGAGCAAGGCTTTGGCTTCTGCATAGACACTATCCATTGAGATAGCCTTTGCCCTGTTGATGTCAATAGACAAGACCTCAAAGGGCAAAAAACGTCTGCTGCCTGTCGGGTCTGTAAGGAAGTCGTTGCCATTCACCGATGCCACGAAGCTCGCCAAGTGAGGATGTTCCTCCACATATTTGTCATAGGGCATGCGATATTTGACCATCGGACAGGTGATGAGGTTTTTCAGTTCGTTTTCGTCCCGTTTGTTGAGGGCTTTGAGCTGGTCGTCAATGTTTACGATAAGGTTCTGCCCGATATAGGTAAGTGTGTCCTTCTCCTGCGGATATATCTTTCCTGTATAACTGTAACCATGCAGTGCCGGCGGACAGAGTAAGTCAAGGAAGGTCGTCTTGAACTTACCCTGTTCGCCTGTCAGTACAAGGCAGGTGTGGTTGTGGCACTCACGGTCATCCATTGCGTTGGCTACCACTGCCACAAGCCATTTGGTGAGATACGGCAGCCACTTTTGGGAGTTGCGCACGGCAACACAGCTTGCCAAATCGGGAATAGCTTTCAATGAAAGGGAAGCAGGACCATAACCATCTTCACTACCGCCTATATCCATTGATGGCAACCTTTTGAAATACTCCTGTATGGGGTTGATGCGTGGAGAGAAACTGCTCTCGATGATGGAATAGAGATTATCGGAAGATGTGATAATCCCGATGTCGTTGTCTATCTCCCTACGGAGCGTGTTGATTTCATACCGACCGACCTTTACAAAATCGCTGTTAGACTTGCTGTGATATTCAGTTCTTCCCAATACCGTGTTGTATCTGAACTCATAGTGTGTAGAGAGGTAGGCTTCTATCTCTGCATTCTTGGACGAGCTACCCCTGCGATTGTGATTTTGCCTGTCCTTTATATTGCCTGCATCTGCTTCTCTTTTCATTATTTCCTTGAATTGGTTTCCAAGAGTGAAGTTAGGGTGAGAATGCGTAACTTCCAAGCATTCAGAGGCTTCTTGCATAATGTTGCGTCCGTCTGCTGCGAAATTCTTAGGGAAGCAAGCAGAAAAGAAGAGCATTTATTGCCTCATTAAGCAAAAATCGGGAGGTAAGAAGAAAAGGTTGGCTGAAATATCAATGTCGTTGTTTGCTTTCAGATGTAGTATTTTGCCTTGATTATCTTATTATCCTCATTTGTGTAATGGAGAGAATAGCAATCTGTCTCTTTTGTCCCTGCCATAGCGCCACAAGCTGCCAGTTGAATGAAAAGTGATGGAATAAGAAATGTCCTATCTTAATTTTGCAATGAAAGAAAAAAGACGGGGCAGGAAAACGCAAATGCGAACCGATGGAACGGATTGCTCTTTTCCCTATTGTTCCCGACACTTCCCTACTGTCCCCTACTGCTTTGAGAGACGTACATACGCCATTATCTTTGCAGATGTAAACAGGAAGAACCAGAAACAACAAACAATAAAACAAGATAAGATTATGAACTATTACGTCATTACAGAAAGCAATTGGGCAAAGCTGCGAGATGAAATCTTGAGCCTTGCAGAATGTTGCCACCAAGCATTCGGAGAAAAGAGCAAACACACCGATTGGCTACACAACGGAGATGTGTGCAAGCTGCTGAACATCAGCAAGCGCACCTTGCAGCATTATCGTGATACGGGTGTGCTTCCATTTACGCAAATCGGACACAAGTGCTATTACAAGCGCGAGGATGTGAAAGCACTGCTTCTTATGAAGTCGAACAAACCTAAAAACAAAATGATATGATGGAAACAGCAAGAGACTTGAACATGGAGACGGACGAGATGCAGCTGGTTGTCTCGGCGCTAAGAGGTGTGAAAAAAAGAATTTTGGAAGTGGCAGAAACGCACAAGCCGCTATTTGCTGGAGAACTTTTCCTCACGGGTAAAGAAGTGTGCGAGCGGCTGTACATCAGTCCCCGTACCTTGCAGGACTATCGCGACCGAAAGGTTATCCCCTACACGCAGATTGCAGGCAAGATACTCTATAAGGCTTCGGATTTGGAAAAGATGTTGGAGGAGAATTACAAGGATTAGAAAATAATCGTATTCTCTTAGCAGAAAGTTCTGATATTATGCCGATTTCATAGCGGAAATCCGTACCTTTGCAATATTACTAACCCTTTAATTCTAAGCAATATGATAAAGTATGTAATTCAGGCGAAAAAGAATCCGCTGAAGAAGAATGAAGTAAAGTATTAATTGTCCTATAAGACTTTTTGAGAAGTCCTATAAGACAATTTTGAGAGGAATATGGAGAATGGGTATATGATTTTAAAATCATCTACAAAGATATAAAGAGAACCGATATGGATTTTGATGCATTATTAAAACAACTTCAGGATTGGACAAACAAAGTTCCATTACTCGTATTAGGTAGTGGTGCTTCTGTTATGTTTGGACTGCCTTCAATGTGGAAACTTGGCGAACACTTGAAAAACACATTAACTTTTAAAGATGATGCGGATCAAAGACAATTTGAAGCATTTAAGAAAAGTCTTGAAGAGAAAAAAGATTTAGAGAAAACATTATTGAAAATACAGCTCAATGATACTGTCCTAAAATCTGTACTCAAGGCAACTTGGGAATTGATTTCTAAAACAGACCTGGAAGCATACAAACAATTTATTTTGAATGGGGAGAATATGCCATTGGCAGTATTGATGAGGCATTTACTTTCAACAACCAACAGAAAGCTTTCCATAATTACTACCAATTATGATCGTATTGCAGAATATAGTGCAAGTATTGCAAAAGCTTTTATTTGTACAGGATATGCTCACAACTACATTGGACATTTTTCAGACATCATTCATACGAATGCCTTGGCAAATGTAAGAGGATATGACGGACAAATTAATATATGGAAAGTTCATGGGTCATTAGACTGGTTTGAAATACCAAATAAAGGAAATATTCATTTACCTTTGTGTAAAAATATTCCACAAGGTTATAAACCATTGATTGTAACTCCAGGACTGAGCAAGTATGCAGAAACACATAAAGAACCATATAGAACCATTTTCGCACAAGCAGATATAGAAATTCAAAACGCAAATGGTTTTTTGTGTATTGGTTATGGTTTCAATGATGAACACGTTCAGCCAAAACTCATTCAACAGATCAAATCAAAACCAATAATTGTAATCACAAGAGAATTAACACCCAAAACCAAAGAGGCAATCATTTATGGCGAGTGTAAGAATTACATACTAATGGAAGAGAGCGGTGGCAACCATACAAAAATATATTCTTCAAGTCAGGGAGAACAGATTGTTGAAAATAGCTATTGGCAGCTTTCAGAGTACATTAAACTAATAAAATAGAAAATATGGCAATTTTTAGTTTCGAAGAAAACACTTCAATTGGAACAGTTTTCAGTGTTGATACAGCAACGCTTATCGTAAAAGTTGAAGAACTTGATAAGTTAAGAAAGTTACAAGTTAATCATTTAGTAGCAATTCAAAGTTCAAAGGCAGGCCAACACTTAATTGGAATTATAAATCGTATAACCCGTAAGGTTGCTGATGATGAACAACTAGTAGGTGAAGATTTAGGGTTGAATAATTTTCTTTTTACAGAAAATATTCTGAAAGTGAATTTAATTGGGACTTTATTGAATAAGTACGGAGAAAAAGAAAATGTTTTTAAAAGAACGCTTGATACTGTTCCCGAAATTGAGGCCAAATGCTTCGCTATTGACGGAGAGAACATTACAAGATTTATGCAAACTATTTCCACAAAGGAGAATTACGAAATCCCGCTTTCAATTGGAAAGTATTCCATAGATGAAAATGCAGAAGCATTTTTGGATGGAGATAAACTTTTCCAACGGCACGCAGTTATTGTGGGAAGTACAGGTTCGGGAAAATCGTGGTGTGTTGCCAAAATTATTGAGCAGATAGCTAAATTACCAATGGCAAATTCTATTTTGTTTGATATCCACGGAGAATATAGCGGAGAGGACTTTAAGACAGACGGAATACAGCATTTCAGAATTGCCAAGCCTTCTGACTTAGGGAAAAAAGGTAACCTTACAAAGGGCGTTTTAATGCTGCCTTATTGGTTATTGACTTACGAAGAGATGTTAGCAATGTTGCTTGACCGTAGTGACAGCAATGCTCCCAATCAAGCAATGCTATTTTCTAAGGCTGTATTTACAGAAAAACAAAAGTATCTTGATGAAGTGAAAGATACGACTTTCAAAGATAGTATTACTATCGATAGCCCCATTCCTTATAAATTAGAAAAGGTGCTTCAAGAATTGAAACGCCTTGATGAAGAAATGGTGCCTGGAGCAGCAGGAAAAGAAAAGCAAGGTCCTTTCTTTGGAAAGTTGACAAGATTTATTCAACGACTTGAGGCGAAGAAAGATGATAAACGTATCGGCTTTCTTTTCCAAGTTTCAGATGATGAATTACAAATAGAGTGGTTAAATGAATTTTGTAGTGCTTTAATGCTTGGTTCAGAGGTTAATCGTAAAAAGGCAGGTGTAAAAATCATAGATTTCTCAGAAGTACCATCAGATGTCTTACCGCTAGTAATTGGATTGGTTGCAAGAATCATTTTCACCGTTCAACAATGGACAACAAAAGAGAACCAACATCCAATTTGCCTACTTTGTGATGAAGCTCATTTGTACATTCCTGAAAGAACCAATCAAGATGCAGCTTCCGAATTAAGTTTGAAAAGCTTTGAAAGAATTGCGAAAGAAGGCAGAAAATATGGTGTTAGTTTAGTCGTGATAAGTC
The DNA here is from genome assembly GCF_000599605.1 of Prevotella sp. HJM029. Taxonomy (GTDB): domain Bacteria; phylum Bacteroidota; class Bacteroidia; order Bacteroidales; family Bacteroidaceae; genus Prevotella. The sequence continues at coordinate 34,998 of NZ_KK082670.1, forward strand.
AAAGACCAGCAGAGGTTAATAGAACTGTTTTGAGTCAATGTAACAACTTTATTTCGTTGCGGCTTTCTAATGCAGAAGACCAAACCGTAATCAAAAGACTTTTACCTGATAATCTGGTAGGATTAACGGAGGTTCTTCCAATTTTAGATATTGGTGAAGCATTGATCGTGGGAGATGCGTCATTGTTGCCAACAAGGATCTTAATTTCAGAACCTAAAATAAAGCCCGATAGTGCGACAGTAAAATTTTGGAAAGAGTGGAGTAATAAGGATGCTAAACAAGATATTACAAATGCTGTAATTGGACTTCGTAAACAATCCAAGTTATGATTATCCTTGTACAGTTTGAAGAACATGTGACCATAGAATTTCGGCTATCAACTAGACCCGAAAAGAACGGATACGGGTGAAGAATAGATTTATAAATAAAAGACAATGGACAAAAGTATCATTCTACAATATAAATCATCGTTTGACAGCATCGCCCGATACATTGAAAGCGACGATGCCAAAGAACAAATAGAAGTGTGGTTTGCCCGCGAACTGCAAGCGATATTGGGTTATGCGCGCTGGGAGAACTTTCTCGTTGCTATACGCCGAGCAGTAGATTCGTGTAAATCGCAGGGAATCAGCATAGATGATCATTTTCGTGAGGCCACGAAAATGATCGAAATCGGTAAAGGTGGAAAACGAGAGGTATCTGACTTCATGCTAACTCGCTATGCCTGCTACCTTATCGCTCAAAACGGTGATCCCAAGAAAGAAGAAATCGCTTTCGCCCAAAGCTATTTTGCCGTACAAACACGAAAGGCAGAATTGATAGAAGAGCGACTAAACCTGCTATCTCGCTTAGAGACCCGCGATAAACTAAGAACAGCAGAAAAACAATTGTCGCAGAATATATATCAACGAGGTATTGATGACAAAGGGTTCGGGCGTATACGTTCTAAAGGCGATACTGCACTTTTCGGAGGGCACACCACCGAAGATATGAAAAACCGTTTGGGTGTGAAATCCAACAGACCGTTGGCAGACTTCCTGCCCACCCTTACCATAGCAGCCAAGAACCTTGCTACGGAAATGACCAACTATAACGTAGAAAACAAAGACCTATATGGAGAACAGCCCATTACTCGGGAACACATACAGAACAACCAAAGTGTGCGCGATATGTTGGGGAAGCGTGGTATCAAACCTGAAGAGCTTCCACCGGCAGAAGATATAAAGAAACTGCAACGCAAGGTTGCCCGAGACGAGAAAAAGCTCGAACAAACTTCACAAAAACTTCCGAAAAACAAGGAATATGAAAGTAATGAATGAATTTATCACTGCTTTGTGTTGCAACACACTAAGCGAGAGAATATCTGAAGAATACGAATTTTGGGGTAGCCTGATAGGTGAATGGAATATTATGTGGAACGACCATTTTGAGGATACCGAACCAAGACGAGTGAAGGGTGAATGGATATTCTCCCGAATTCTGGACGGTACTGCTGTACAAGACCTCTTTATCGTCCCATCCCGTACGGAACGTTTACGAGATAAACAGCCCGATGCCGAATATGGAACGATGCTTCGCATTTTTAATCCCAAGACTATGTCGTGGGATATTTTCTACGGTTGTATGGGCGAAGCTATCCGATTGACTGCTCGTAAGGTTGGCGAAGAAATTATCCTGACCGAAAACACGACAAAGAAGATGAGATATGTATTCTCCGAAATAAAATCTTCCTCTTTTATGTGGAGAAAAGAGCAAAAGAACGAGAACAATGAATGGTTAACTGTAGCGAAAGTAACGGCAGAGAGAAAATAATGGAAATAAGTAACATACTCAATCGAATACTGCAAATAGAGCATGGCTTTCAGCACATCATTGATGGGGCTGATGAAATTCTTTCAGTAGGCTCTAACGAACGATGCTTTGAACTTGCACTCGAACTGTTCAAGAACAAAGCCTATCAAATCCGTATGTTGGCTACGGCAATATTGGGGCGGCTAGCTACGGAAAACAACAATGCTCTCAGTTTTCTCAAAGAGGAGGTGAGTACTGACGGAAATTGGCGTGTGCAGGAAATGCTTGCAAAGGCTTTTGATGAGGTCTGCAAACACAGAGGATATGAAACGTCCTTGCCACTCATCGAAGAGTGGATAAATGACGATAATCCGAATGTTATCCATGCTGTAACAGAAGGGTTGAGGATTTGGACAAGTCGTCCATTCTTCAAAGAAAACCCTTCAATTGCCATTGCTCTAATCGCTAAGCGTAAGGCGCACGAGAGCGAATATCTTAGGAAATCCGTAGGAAATGCTTTGAAGGATATAAGCAAGAAACATTGTGAATTGATACGAGCCGAAGTACTGCAATGGGATTTATCCGATTCACGCGTTCTGTTTACGTATAAACTTGCAACTAAGTTGTTGAAATAAAGATTGCAATGAATAAAGCGATTCTCTTTGTATTTTCTGGGCTACCAGCAGTAGGAAAATCCACGCTTGCAAAGTCTGTTGTAAAGTATTTCGAAGCGGTTTACCTACGCATTGATACCATTGAACAAGGTTTGAAAGACTTATGCCATATCGATGTTGAGGGGGAAGGCTATCGGTTGGCATATCGTATGGCAGCCGACAATCTGCAATTAGGCAACAATGTAGTGGCTGATTGCTGCAACCCTATTGAACTGACAAGGCGAGAATGGGAAGATGTTGCTGTCAATAACAACTGCCGTTTCGTAAACATTGAGGTTGTTTGTTCGGATAAAACAGAACACAAAGAGCGTGCAAAACAGAGAAATGCAGAAGTAGCAAATATGAAACTCCCTGTGTGGAACGACATAGAAAACCGAGAATATCACGAGTGGCACAAAAGCCGCATCATCATTGACACAGCAGGAAAGACCATTAAACAATGCCAAACCGAACTAAAAGAAAAGGTTGCCGATAGTCTTTCGCAAAAAGGAGATGGTCAAGAATATGAAAGCATAGACGATTCGCTGAAAGCAACCATCATAGAAAAGCTCTGTTATACAAAATTTGTGTATGACAGAATAAACCGAAAGCTCGGACTTCATCTATTGCCACAAGAAATAGAAAGTTTTATTTCAGATATTATCAGGCGTACAGACACGAGTCATTTCCTGAGAAAAGGAAAGAACTATTATATAACTAATGATACGGAACATATACGTATCACCGTTAACTCTTGTACATTCAGAGTTATTTCAACTGATAAAATATAAAAAAAACAATGGCACGAGCAACAACAAAAGTGGATTTAATAACATCTGCTAATAGACAATTTGAGAAGATGTGGAAGCTCATAGACAGTATGAGCGAAGAGCTACAGACAGCAACCTTTGCAGAAAAAATGGCTGCAATGGGCAAAGAAGCACATTGGAGCAGGGACAAAAATCTGCGCGATGTACTTGTTCATCTGTATGAATGGCATCAGTTGTTACTGAATTGGATAAACTCCAATCGTGAGGGAGAATGCAAATCTTTTCTTCCTGAGCCTTATAATTGGAAAACATATCCAGTAATGAACGTGGAGTTTTGGAAGAAACATCAAAACACATCACTATCAGATGCAAAGGCAATGTTAAAAGAAAGCCATCAACAAGTAATGGAATTGATTGCAACTTTCTCTGACAACGAACTCTTTAACAAGGGCATATTCGATTGGACGGGCACCTCTACGCTTGGTTCTTATAGTGTTTCAGCAACTTCAAGCCATTATGATTGGGCGATAAAGAAAATAAAAGTACATATTAAAACACAATAAACAAACAATAGAAATCTTATAATAAGGCTAATAAAGAAACGTGGAAAATAAGAAAAAAGTATGGAACTACAAACAAAACGCCTGCTATTGAGAGCATGGAAAGAAAGCGATGCTGAAGCATTATACAAGTATGCACAGAATCCAAACGTTGGTCCGATTGCTGGTTGGACACCGCATACAAGCGTAGAGAACAGTCGTGAAATTATAAAAACAGTACTCTCTGCCCCTGAAACCTATGCAGTTGTGTTGAAAGAAACTGGCGAAGCTGTCGGCAGCGTTGGGATAATGACCGCAAGAAGTGAAATCCACAGTGCAAAAATGGCAGACAATGAGTGTGAAATAGGTTATTGGATTGGTGAACCCTATTGGGGACAAGGCTTGATACCTGAAGCCGTAAACGAATTGCTTCGGTATGCTTTTGAGAACTTACGGCAAACTACGGTTTGGTGTGGGTACTACGACGGAAACAAGAAATCGAAACGAGCACAAGAGAAATGCGGATTCGTTTACAGCCATACAGAAGACAACAAACCTGTTCCATTGCTGAACGAAGTTCGCACAGAGCATTTTACCAAAATCACTTTAGAGGATTGGAAAAAACAACATCGGTAATTTGAAGTAAATAACAAGGGAAGTTATGGCAAGAATAAACTTAATAATGATACTTCTTCCTTTCGTGTTTATGATTCACGAATACGAGGAAATTATTATGTTTAGACATTGGATAGACAGGAATAGGGAAGAATTGAGAAAACGATTCCCTAAAATCGAATCGTTCTTTACCCGACGAGGAGTTTTCGATTATTCCACTTCCACCTTTGCTGTTGGTACTGCTCACGAGTTCATACTTATTTCTGTTGTTTCGTTTTGCTCCGTTTGGACAGGTGAATATCAATGGTGGTTTGCTGCATTGACAGGGTATTCCGTTCACCTTTTAATGCATATCGTGCAGTGGATTGTATATCGAAAATATGTGCCCGTTATCATTACAAGCCTCCTGACATTACCTTACTGCATCTATTCTTTTGCTGAATTCTCAAAAACAACAGTTCTATCCTTCTCGCAAATGGTTCTATGGGCAGCCATTGGCATTGTTCTTACCATACTAAGCTTGTTTTCTGCATTCTTCTTTATGGATAGATTTCAACGTTGGGAAAAAGGTAATAAATAACAAATCAATAAGAAATAAATAATGGAAGATTATTATAAAATAAACAAAGAAACATGGAATGCAAGAACAGAAATTCATCTGCATTCCTCATTTTATGATTTGAATAAATTCAAAAGAGAAGTAAAGTCTGTTCCCGACTTGGATTTATCTTTACTGGGAGACGTTCGAGAGAAGTCTATCTTGCATCTTCAATGCCATTTCGGAATGGATACACTTTCCTTATCAAAGTTAGGAGCTAACGTTGTTGGGGTAGATTTCTCGGAAGAAGCTATACAAACGGCAAAGTCTTTAAACGAGGAATTAGGACTGAATGCGCAATTCTGCTGCTGCAACATCTACGATGCACCTACCGTATTGCAAGGGCAACAGTTTGACATTGTATATACGTCTTATGGTGTTGTCAATTGGTTGCCCGACTTAATCCAATGGGGACAGGTGATTTCACAAATGCTGAAAGACGGAGGGAAGTTCGTTATTGTGGAATTTCACCCCGTATTGTGGATGTTCGATGAAAACTTTTCTCAAGTCCGATATGCTTATTCACGCAAAGAGCCTTACATAGTGGAAGAAGCCACTTATACAGATTCAGAAACCAATAATCGGCAAAAGACCATTACATGGAACCACGGACTGGCTGAAGTTATTAATGGCTTGCTCTGTAACGGCTTGCAGATACAGTCTTTTGGAGAGTATGATTATTCGCCCTTCAATCTGTTTGGAAATATGATTGCCGAAAAGAACGGAACGTTCAAAATAGCAGGAAAGAACGGCGAAATACCGATGCTGTTTTCCGTTGTTGCTGTGAAAAACCTGTAAGAAGATGGTAGCGTGTAGTTAGACTGTAGTAATAGCGATTTCTACTTCCTGACTACACGCTTAACCTTTTTCTTTCACCGTATTTCCTCTCTTTGTAGTTATGTAGTAAGAGAATATCGGTGAAAGAGAAAGAACAGTGTCAACTATCCGTCTTGTCGATTAAGAATATCGGTGTTATGATATTTGCCGGGCGGTGTATTTCCCTGCAAATGTACTTTCTGAACAAATGGGCTTCCGTGCTGTCCAACTGAAAGGACAGGGCAATGATGATTGGAAGCGGGTAAAGCGGTGCATAGCCTTTGGTCGTCCGTTCACGAAAACTTCTTCCTCACCTGCGTCCCTTTCGTCAGGGTGCAGATAAGATGTTTTCAGAAGCAGTTGCAGGTGATAATTGAGTTTCTTCCACGTTACACCGAAGAACCCCACGAGTTCACTCTCCGTCATGGCTATATCGCCATTTCTTTTGCGGACAATTTGCATCTTATCGCCCCATTCGAAATAACTGCGGTCTCTTTTTGCTTGATGGCGATTGACGTTCATATCGCTTCCTCCTTTTGATATTTCCTAATCAGTCTATCCATATCCTCCGAAATCTTATTATCGGTTATCTGTGCATAGATTTGTGTGCTGGCGATAGAGGCGTGCCCCATCATCTTGGCAATACTCTCTATGGGAATACCGGCACTCAGACTCATCGTGCCGAACGTATGTCGCGCCATATGGTAGGATAACCGCTCTCTAATGCCGCAAGCTTTGCCCACAATGCTTAGCTTTGCACTCATCACACTCCGACTGCAATCACAGGGAAAGACAAGGCTGTCTGTCCTTGTTTCAGTTTCACCTTTTTCTTTCACCGATTGAATTCCTCCGTTTCTTTCTTGTTCGGCCTTGCAATGTTTGATAATGACTTCGGCTATCGGATGCAGGGGCACGACAAACTCTACTCTTGTCTTCTGTCGTTCCTTACGGATATATTTCTGTCCGTCCGCTGCCGTTTGGATATGCCCATATTGCAGGTGTTCCATGTCGGCAACAGCCAAGCCTGTAAAGCAAGCGAAGATGAACATCAGTCTTGCCTGTTCCGCCTCCTTGTCGTTTACTTTCAAAGCCATGAGTTTGGCCACATCGTTCTTTTGCAGAAAGCGTATCTTCTGTTCCGTTTTCTCGTACTTGGTATTCTCAAAGGGATTGCAACGAATGAGCCTTTGGCTGACCGCACGGTACATCAACCTACTTAGCCAGCAAAGATAGCGGTTGATGGTTGCAGCTGCCAACCTTTGCTTTTTAAGAAAGAAACGATATTCTTCAAACAAATCTTCCGTAATGACAGTAATGGGTATATCCTCGTTTCCTCTGTCCTTGACAAACTCAGTGAGCATCTTGTCAGAGTAATATAGGTTCTGATAAGTTCCCTCCGTCTTTGACTTCCCCAAGCACTCTTTGACGGATTGCAGTTCCGCCTTGCTCATGGCAAGCATCGTTGTCGGATTTGTGGCAATACCTTGCAAACGGTTCTTGATAAGTTCCACGCTGACCACTCCGTCCCTCGTCAATAAATCCCGATAAGTCTTTTCTACAAGCTCTCTGAGCTCTGTTAACTTTTTGTTTTTTCTTTTGTCGGTAGTCTGTCCTTGTTTGGGGTTCCACTCTGCCGGCAGGCATTCCTCTCCTGTGGTTATGGCGGAACTCTTCCCATCTATGGTAATACGGCAGAGAATGGTAGTCCTTCCGTCTGACTTTGTCTTCTGTCTGTTGATATAGAACAGTATCTTGAATGTACTTCTCATTGTCTTGATGGTTTTGTATGTATATCTTTTATTGAAAATGATGTTGAATGAAAGCAATTGGTCAAATCACCAACTGCAAATCTTCTGTGAAAGAAAGGAAGCGAGCGAACTCCTCAAAGAGTTTTTGCGGTGTCACCTTTGCATAGCGTTCGGTCATACTTACATTCGTATGTCCGAGCATCTTACTCACCGTTTCAATCGGTACGCCTTGTTCAAGCGTGATGAGCGTGGCAAAGGTGTGCCTTGCCGTATGCGTGGTAAAGGAAAACGGGATACCTGCCCGAAGCCGTAGGGCTTTCAGGCAAGATTGATAGGTAGGATATTTGATGAATGGGAGCAATGTTTCCCTTTCATCGCTGTGCATTTTCTCGATTAGTCGGATGGCTTCGGGCAATAATTTGATGCGACAAAGCACCCCCGTCTTCTGCCGATTGAACTTCAGCCATAAATTTCCCTCGTCATCACGGACAAGATAAGATTTGCTTAGTTCCATCAAATCGCAATACGCAGCACCGGTATAACAGGCAAAGAGAAAAATATCCCTTGCCGTTTCCATTTCCTCCTCCAAATCATCAAAGCGGAGAACCTTTAACTTCTCCAAGGCTTCCCTGTTGAGTGCCTTCGGCGTTTTCTTATCTCCTCTTTCTATGTGGGCTTTGTCAAACATCAGCGTATCGGCTATTCCCTCACGGTAAGCCAACCTGCAAACCGTTTTCAAATGTGATGCCACTGCGAAGAAAGAACTTTCTTGGAAGCCACATACCCCCAAGTAGTATTGGCGGAACTCATATATGAAGTTCTCGGTCAATTGGGAGAACGCCATGTCTGAAACATTATACTTCTTCAAAATAAACTCCTGTAATCGTTTTCGAGTGGAATAATAGGCGGACATAGACCCTTTCTTGATGTCTATACCGATATGACTTTCTTTCTCCTTGATGAGCATATCCAATCTTTCGATAAGCATACATCTTGCCTGCACGCTGCCTTGAAACTGCTCCTTTACATCGGTTGCATCAAATGGGCAACCTTTGGTAATCAATAATTGGTAAGCCGATTGAATGGAAAGTAACAAATTCTCCAACTTTCCGTTAATCTCCACTGCCTCACGACTCTTACCGTTCATCCTGCTCTCACGGGGATTCCACAAATCGGGATTACAAGATAGTTTACAACTAAATTGGGTAATGGAACGCCCAATGGTTATTCGTCCCATAATCGGAGCCTTGCCCGACTTGTCCAAACTGCTCTTTTTAAGGTAGAGCAACACCTTCATCTTTTCTGTTTTCATACGCTTTAATATTTGTGGGTAAAGTTACCCGAATTAAAGCGTTCCTCACTTATGCAGAAAACTGCCGGCTACAGCAACAGCCACACGAGCGAAAATAATTCAGTTACCGAATGCTGCACCATCGTTACCTACATCAAAACAAGGTAACACTCTGGCAACTGAACTTCTGCCTAAATCTGCATATTTCTGCCCTTTACAAATAGAGCAGTATTATGCTGATTTATGTATTTCCTCCTCATTATCAGTTAGTTTGCGCCAACTCCTATACTTCTTCATTTTCATTGATTAGTTACGGTGTAAAATGCACCATATTACGGCGTAATATGGATGAGATTATTTTGCAAAAGCGGTGAAATAATTCCCGGTAGGCTGATTATTTCTCCCTATCATCTATCCATTACGCCATTCTTCTAAACTTTTTCTCTAAAATATTTTGAGTGAACAAGAAAAAGTATTAAATTCATCATTGTTAACAAAAATCATTGAATTAACGAACTATTGACGTTATGATGTATTCTAACCTAAAGTGTATTGCACTTGCCATTATGCTTTTTATGACGCTCTCCTCATTCGGACAGCGACAGATTAAATATGGATATGATGGCGCAGGCAACCGTATTAAACGTATGGGGTTTGTAGATAGTATTCCAAAATATGCGCAATCATCACCATTATCACCCTCACCAAGCCTCATCATAGCGGGAGAAAAGAACCCTAACATCCTCGTTTCTACCGATATTACAGGAACAAGCATACAGCTGAAATCGTAAATAAGATCAAGAAACATTACGGGGAATATAGATGAAGATGCAAAAAAGTGTTTGAAGCAAGCTATGATGCGTGGGGTAAACAAACCATTAAACTTAACAAGATTGGTTTACAACGCGGCTATACGGGGCATGAAATGTTGAACGATTTCGACATTATCAACATGAATGGTCGCCTCTATGACCCAGTACTTGGCCGTTTCCTTAGTCCCGATAACTTTGTGCAAATGCCCGACAACGCACAGCGTTACAACCGCTACAGTTATTGTTTGAATAACCCATTGAAGTATACCGATCCATCAGGTGAAGCCTTTGTCATTGATGATGCAACTATCGCCTTTACCATCTTTAGTGTGGCAAGCAGCATGATGCAGGCTGCAGCTACAGGTGGAAACGTTTGGAAAGCAGGTGCGTTTAGCTTGCTGTCATCAGCCGCAAGCTGGGGCATAGGAGGATTGTTCAGCAATGCTACTACGACATTTGGGAATGAATTACTGCGCGCAGGTGCTCATGGTTTAGCCTCAGGTGTGCTCTCCGCTTTAGATAATGGTAGCTTCACAAGTAGCTTTATTGCCGGTGCAGTAGCATCGGGCATAGGGTCTTATGCCAAAGGTATCAAATTAGATAACTCTATTATGATTGCCTCAACCACTGCTATGGGCAGTGTCGTTGCATGGGCAACCGGTGGTGACTTCCTGCAAGGAGCCATGCAAGGGCTGATGATAGGCACATTGAATCATTCCATGCATGGAGATGAGGGAAGTCAACCTGTGAGTGTTTCTGTTGTAACCCATGAAGACGGAACTTATGAAGTTATCGTTGTTGGCGGGCGCCCTGCTTCAAAATTTGGAGTGTTAACGGTTGCTGCTGGTGTAAACACGGTCATAGATGGTATAGGAACATCATTGAAAAAGAATGCAGGAAACTCCACGATTGGTAGCAATGGTCGATTCTATTGGCATGCAGCTAATCAGCAAGGCTTTTATGGTAACCAGTATGTTAGAACAATTCGGTTATCAAAAGCAGGAAGTTCAATTACAAAATGGACGGGGCGAATCGGAGGTTCGATAAATATATATCAAATAGGCTTCGGTGCCTATACAGACTATCAAGACTATACGAACTATGGCTATACGAATGGCTATAATACTATTAGAGCTACAGCAGATGTTGCAAGCGGATGGGCTGGTGCAGCAGCTGGGGGAGCTCTAGGTATGAAAGCAGGTGCAGCTATTGGCATTTGTTTTGGAGGAGGTGGAATTTTCCCTGGTGCTATAATCGGCGGTGCAATCGGTAGTGTTGCAGGTTCTTTCAGTGCAAGTTGGATAGGAACAGGCGCTGTGGATGGCTTATATGGAAGATAAACGTTTTATATGGTATGAATAGAAGTAGGTTTGCATATTTTTTAAATGCAGTACATTACTGTATATGGTTAAATGATATAAAGTTTGGAGACTTTATAGGGCGCATTGTTGATATAGTATTATCACCCATTCCCAAGCTCTTTTTTACAAAAAAATATAGAAAGAAATACGAAAGCCGCTTGCCACAGGCACAAAAAATAATGAATAAGTTTTACTATGATAAAGAAGTGGGCTACCATATCGGTTGGGCAAATCATTGGTTTGGATATTTTTATTCAGGATATCCCGTAGTTTTGTCATTTATCCTGTCGGGTATTGTTTTCCGCTATTGGGGAATGGTTAATAAGATTATAATTTTGTGTATTATAGGTATTCCCATACTTATATGTTATATTCCAGCCTATAAAGCCGTATTTTCAAATGATATTTACCTGAAATATTTCAAAGAATTTGAGAAAGAGGATGAACAATGGCATAAAAAATGGAAACGAAGAACATGGCTATTTTGTATAGGAGGGTGCCTCATGACAATAGTGGGTATCGCTTGCATGTGGGTAGTACTATTAATGTAAAGCCTTCGAAAATAACCTTTAATATATGAATTATTTAGGTTTCGATTTCAAAACCAATGTAGGAAACTTGGGAAATGATAAAATTGTGTTGGCTATCCCAAATGGAGCGGGCGTTTGTGCACCGCCGTGCATGCTTCTTATTGTGTTGTTAATCCTGAATAAAGCCGATGTTTATGCTGCCACGGTGCATATCTCCCGATGTCGCTTTGCCGCAAAGTTAGCCGTTTTCAGTTGAAAATTATTATTATTTATAGCAATGGCTGTTGAAAATCTATTCGTTTTTTTCAATGCGGAGACGCTACTATTAAGGCATAAAATCAAAATACAAAGATTGCACTTAAATAAGTTCAAGGCTCGAACAAATAACATAAGTAATATTTATAAGGATGTATCCTACAGTTAATATTTTTTCTCTTCGTATTTTTTGATGTCTAACCTGCCACAAAAAATAGATTTCTATGCATGTAAGTACGACTACTATCCACAAAAGTATTCCACGAAAATGCATAACCTTGAAATGCTTACTGATGGAGATAACAAGGAAGATGATTATGTTAAGCAGTGATAACGCGTAATAGTTCATGCTATATATATTCAAATTAAAATTCTTGTTTAATATAAAAAATAAAATTGAGCCTCTGCAATTTTTATATTGAGAATGATATTATGAGATTTTTATTGGACAATGCAAAAATAGAATTTTTAATTTTAATTTCAAACAAAAAAAAGGGCTATTTTTATTGATTTTGTAAATATAACAAACAAAATCATACCATTATAATTTTTGTTCTTTAAATTTTTCTTGTTATTTTTGTAAACGGAACTACTCCACTTTCACATCATCATAGGCCGCATCGCGTGCAAACATCTTCACAACATAAGGGCAGACGGCACGCAGTTTCTTTTGATGGAGACGCGCATAGCGTGCCACTTCGTCTAACAACATTTTTGCAATGCCTTTTCCTTGATGGGCTGGTGCTACAACAGTGTGTGTAATTGCCATCACATCACCTTGCCACTCATAGTCGATATGGCCATAGTTTTCATTGTTTGCGCTGATGAAAAAGCGGCCCCCTTGCGGTGTTTCCTCGTGTCTGAACGTCATATTCTTTTTTGTTTGATAATCATTACCTACTCTGTTTTGCAACGCTTGTTTCCACTTTAGTGTTGAAAATGCGTTATTATTTGGGACAAAGGTAGGAAAAGTTCCCTTTCATCAAGCCTTTTTATCGTAGGAATGTGAAACAAGAATGAAATTTATTTCGTACTTTTGCAACATGGACAATAAAGAGGCCACCCTACAGTTAGGAACACAACCCGTTGGAAAATTATTGCTACAATACGCGTTACCCGCTATTGTAGCCATGACGGCTGCATCGCTTTACAACATTGTGGACAGCGTTTTTATTGGCCAACGTTTAGGTCCTTTAGCCATCTCGGGCTTGGCCATCACTTTTCCTTTTATGAATTTGGCCAGTGCCTTTGGTGCAGCGGTGGGCATAGGTGCCGCCACTTCCATCTCGGTGAAGTTGGGACAAAAAGACTATGCTACGGCAGAAAACATCTTAGGGAACACCATCACCTTGAACTTGATTATCGGTATCGCATTTTCGATTGTCACACTTTTATTTCTCGACCCCATACTTTTGTTCTTCGGAGCAAGCCACGCCACGTTGCCTTTTGCACGCGACTACATGGTGATTATCTTAGCGGGTAACGTATTTTCGCACATGTATTTTGGCATGAATGCCATCCTTCGTGCGGCAAGTAAGCCCCGCTTAGCAATGTTTGCCACCATCTTCACCGTGCTGATGAACACGCTGCTCGACTACATTTTTATCATTCTTTTTGACTGGGGCATCGCCGGAGCGGCCTATGCCACGATATTGGCACAGATTATTGCGTTGGTGTGGCAGATGAAAGTGTTTAGCAATTCCAAGGAGTTGCTGCATTTGAAGCGCGGTATCTATAGGCTACGCCGCGACTTAGTGAAGAATATCATCAGCATAGGCATCTCGCCGTTTGCCATGAATGTGTGTGCTACCGTGGTGGTTATCTTCATCAACTTGCAGTTGGTGCATTATGGCAACGACCTCGATGTGGGTGCATTCGGGATCGCCAACCGCATCATTATCATTTTTGCGATGCTCGTAATGGGTGTGACACAAGGCATGCAACCGATTGCTGGATATAATTATGGTGCGCAGAAGTTAGATAGAATGTTGCGTGTGGTGAAGCTATCGATGGTTGCAGCTACCGCCATTATGACCGCCGGATGGCTCATTGCCATGTTTGGCCCCTATTATTGCGCACGCGCATTCACGAAAGACCCCACGCTCATTCAATTGGGCATCAAGGCCATTCGTCTCGCCATGTTGGTTTATCCTATCGTGGGCTGCCAGATGGTCATCACAAACTTCTTCCAAAGTATTGGCAAAGTGAAGGTGAGCATCTTTCTCTCTTTGTCCAGACAATTATTGATTTTACTTCCTTGTTTGGCCATTCTGCCCCTGTTTTATCATGTGGATGGCGTGTGGTATGCCATGCCGACGAGCGATTTTATTTCAACCGTTATCGCTGCATGGATGATGAAACATTATATGAAGAAATTCCAACAACAACAGCTACAATAAACACATGGAGAACAAGAACATCATCCTGAACATTGGAAGGCAGATTGGGAGCGGTGGACATATCATCGCAACACAACTCGCTACTTGCTTTGGTTATCAACTCTATGACCGCGAGTTGCTCAACTTAGCTGCCAAAGAAAGTGGATTTAGCGAGAAGTTTTTTGAACAAAACGACGAGAAGACGGGCTTTTTCCGCACGCTGTTCCACGCTAACGTGCCGCTCATCGGCGAAAACAACTTCTATAAAAACGACCTATCCCAAGAGAGCTTATATCAGTTTCAAAGCGATGCGATTTTAAAAGCCGCAGCCGAAGGCAACTGTATCTTTGTGGGAAGGACCGCTGATTACATCCTCCGCGAGCACAAAAACAGGCTCGATATCTTTGTGACAGCCGACCTCAACGACCGCATAGCACGCGTGATGGAACGCAGAAATTGCAACGAAGAAGTGGCACACAAGTTTATTACGGCAAAAGAAGAGGCACGCGCCACCTATTATAATTACTACACCGGTAAGCGATGGGGCGCGGCCAACAGCTACGATCTCTGCGTGAACAGCAGCCGATTGGGTTTAGAGGAGACGGCAAACTTCATTGCAGCCTTCGTTCGACAACGCTTCAACCTATGAAGAAAATCGGCATCATCAGTGACACACACGCTTATTGGGACGACAAATATGAGCAATATCTATGCGAATGTGACGAGATTTGGCATGCAGGTGACATCGGTTCCTTGGCGTTATGCAATCGCTTCGAGGCGATGGGGCCTCAGTTCAGAGCGGTCTATGGGAACGTTGATGGATATGATATTCGCGCTCGCTACCCCGAAGTTTTGCGCTTCAAATGTGAGGAGGTTGACGTGCTGATGAAACATATTGCCGGCTATCCCGGGCGTTATGATAGTAGCATTCGACAGACGATATACGCCAATCCGCCGCAGCTTTTCATCTCAGGACATTCGCATATCTTAAAGGTGATGTCGGACAAAAACCTCCATCTGCTCCACATCAATCCCGGTGCGGCAGGCTTGCAGGGCTGGCATCAGCAACGCACACTCGTGAGGCTCACCATCAACGGCAATAAGTTTGATGATTGCGAAGTGATTACATTAGGAACAAAACAAATTAAATGATAGTTTATGAAAACGTATCTTGTAACAGGAGCTGCCGGCTTTATCGGCGCTAATTTTGTGAAGTATTTGCTTCATAAGAAGTATAAAAACGATGAAAATGTGAAGGTCGTGGTGCTCGATGCCTTGACCTACGCCGGAAATCTCGGTACGATTAAAGATGACATCGACGGTAAACGCTGTGTTTTCGTGAAGGGAGACATTCGCGACAGCCAACTCGCCGAACAGCTCTTTGCGGAACACAACATCGACTTCGTGGTTAACTTTGCCGCCGAGAGTCATGTTGATCGCAGCATCGAAGACCCACAACTTTTCTTAAGCGTTAACATCTTAGGCACGCAGAACTTGTTAGATGCGGCAAAGAAAAGCTGGATGACGGGAAAGGATGAGCAAGGTTATCCCACGTTTAAGGCCGGAAAGCGCTATCATCAAGTATCTACCGACGAGGTTTACGGTTCGCTGGGCGCCGAAGGTTACTTTACAGAGCGCACGCCACTATGTCCACACAGCCCATACAGCGCGAGCAAGGCCAGCGCCGATATGATTGTCATGGCTTATCACGATACCTATCATTTGCCCACCACGATTACGCGCTGTTCCAACAACTACGGCCCCTACCACTTCCCGGAGAAGCTCATTCCGCTGATGATCAACAATATCTTAGAAGGGAAACCGCTCCCCGTCTACGGGCAAGGTTTAAACGTGCGCGATTGGCTCTATGTTGAAGACCATTGCAAGGCGATTGACTTAGTTGTGCGCAAGGGACGCGATGGCGAAGTGTATAATGTTGGCGGACACAACGAGATGACGAATATCGACATCGTGAAACTCACCATCGAAACCATCCGCAACATGATGGCAACGCAGAAAGAACTTCGCGCGGTGTTGCGCAAACAAGTTAAGGATGCGCAAGGCGATATCGACATCAGTTGGATTAATAATGACCTCATTACTTACGTTGCCGATCGATTGGGACACGACCAACGCTATGCGATTGACCCAACAAAAATCAAACAAGAGCTTGGTTGGTATCCGGAAACGAAGTTCGCAGATGGTATCGTGAAAACCATCGAGTGGAATCTTGCTCATCAAGAATGGATCAAGGAAGTTACCTCGGGGGATTATCAACGCTACTACGAGGAAATGTACGGAAAGAAATAGAAACAACAAAAAGGTGTCTATCGCAAGCAACTTTCTGCATAGACACCTCTACTAACCTCAAACCGCAACAACAATGAAAAAGATTATGCTATTAGGGTCGGGTGAATTAGGCAAAGAATTCACCATCGCGGCCAAGCGGGCGGGTCTCTATGTCGTGGCCTGCGACAAATATCCCTTTGCGCCAGCCATGCAAGTGGCCGATACGTGTGAAATATTCAATATGCTCGATGGCGCAACCTTGGCGCAAGTTGTCGACAAGCATAAGCCCGACATCATTGTCCCCGAGATTGAAGCCATCCGAACCGAGAAGCTCTTCGATTTCGAAAAGCAGGGCATCCAGGTGGTTCCGTCGGCACGCGCAGCCAACTTTACGATGAACCGCAGAGCCATTCGCGACTTAGCATCGCGCGAACTGGGCATCCGCACAGCCAAGTACCACTATGCCAAGACATTTTCCGAGTTTAAAGCCGCAGCCGAAGACATTGGATTCCCATGCGTCGTTAAGCCACTCATGAGTTCAAGCGGTCACGGACAAAGTTACGTGCATAACGAAGCTGAATTAGAACAGGCTTTCCATGATGCCATGGAGGAAGGCCGCGGCGATGTGAAGGAAGTGATTATCGAAGAGTTTATCGACTTCGATTCCGAGTTTACTTTGCTCACCGTCACCCAGAAACATGGTCAAACGCTCTTTTGTCCCCCTATCGGACACACGCAACAAGGTGGCGATTACCGTGAAAGCTGGCAACCCTATGCGATTGACGCTTGCGCGCTCAAGCAAGCCGAAGCCATGGCTGGAAAGGTGACCGAGGCACTCACCGGCTACGGCATCTGGGGCGTAGAGTTCTTTAAGACCAAGCGCGGAGAGATTATCTTCTCAGAACTTAGCCCACGTCCTCACGACACAGGCATGGTGACGCTCGGCCACACCACCAATCTCAGCGAATTTGAATTGCATCTCAGAGCCATCATGGGATGGCCCATTCCCGCCATCCATCTGGAGCATTGCGGCTGCAGTGCGGTGGTCTTAGCAAAGAAGACGACCGACAGCGCGCCCGAATATCACCTCGACACAGCCCTCAGCGAGGATAGAACGCGCGTGAGGATATTCGGAAAACCCACGCAGCACATTGGCCGCCGCATGGGGATTGTGCTCTGCTATGACGAAGTGGGGAGCGACATCGATGCGCTAAGGAGCAAAGCCAAGCGCCTCGCCCAAACCATCATTCCGTAGACCTCCACAACGAAAATGACCCCCGTAACCCCGCAAGAGATGCGTGGCGCAAACGAAGCCCCACGCATCTATTTCAACAAGATTGCCGACGAACGCGGCAATCTTTTTGTCGCTGAAGTGGCGAAACAACTCCCCTTCGCCATTCAGCGCGTCTTCTTCATCAACCATGTGCCCACAAATGCCACGCGTGGTGGTCATGCCCATTTGCAATGCAGCGAAGTGATTGTGCCCATTTGTGGCTCGTTTGTGGTGACCTTAGACGATGGCACGCAACGTTGCGACTACGTGCTGAACCGCCCCCAACAAGGCTTGCTCATCGAAAAAGGCATGTGGAGCCAGCTCAGCCACTTCTCGCCCGACGCCATCTGCCTTGTACTGGCCGAAGATCTCTATAATACCGAGGGCTATATCAACGATTATGCCCACTTCAAGGCCTATCGACAATGTTTGAAGTAAGCGCCTATCAGCCCAGCCAAGCCGCCGAGTGGGATTCCTTTGTGCACACGGCTAAAAACGGTCTTTTCTTGTTTCTTCGTCCTTACATGGACTATCACAAGCAACGTTTCACCGATCATTCCCTCATGGTTTATCGCCACAACCAGCTCTATGCAGTGCTCCCTGGCCATGCCGTGGGGCGCACGTTTTATTCCCATCAGGGACTCACTTTCGGTGGACTGCTTTTGCAACCTTCGGCCACGTGCGCGCCTGTCGTCGATGTGTTCACACAAATTCTGGCTCATCTAAAAGCTTGTGGCTTTCAGAAAATGGTCTATAAACCTGCGCCATGGCCTTTCCACAGCCTTCCCACCGAAGAAGACCTTTATGCCATCTTTCGCACGGCACATCCACAACTTGTTGCTCGAGAGGCCTCTACCGTTATTAACTTGCAACAGCCTCTCGCCTGGCGGAAAGACCGCCGCACGGGGGTTCGCAAGGCTACAGCCGAGGGTATTATCGTCGAAGAAAGCCACCGCTGGGAAGATTTTTGGCTGCTACTCACCGAAAACCTGCAACAACGCCACCACACCCTGCCGACACACACCATAGAAGAGATGCGCTTGCTGCACGCACGGTTTCCACAAAACATTCAACTCTTTATCGCACGACAAACTGCAACGCTACTTGCTGGGGCTGTCGTCTACGACTATGGCGCCACCGTGCACACGCAATATCTTGCCACGAGCAAGCTTGGTCGCCAGCAGCACGCCCTCGATGCGCTGTTGCACAAACTTATTACCGAACGTTATGTGCATCGCGACTATTTTGACTTTGGCAAATCAACCGAGCACGAAGGTCGCTACCTCAATACAAACTTAATTTACCAAAAGGAAGGTTTTGGCGGACGAACAATCTGCTGTGACACCTATGAATGGACACTATGAATATTGAATATCTTCCCTTGCGCCAACTCAATGCACGCTTCCGCGACACCATCAACCATGCAACCCAGCAGCTTCTAAGCAGCGGACGTTATCTTAAGGGCGATGCCACCGCGCAATTCGAAAAAGCCTATGCTCGCTACATCGGCACGCAACATTGCATAGGTTGCGGCAATGGCTTCGATGCCTTGCAGCTCATCTTCCGCGCTTATATCGAATTGGGAAGGCTGCAACCGGGCGACGAAGTGCTTGTGCCAGCCAACACATTCATCGCCTCAATCCTCGCCATCACCGAGAACGGGCTCACACCCGTGTTGATTGAACCGCGCATGGCCGATATGCAAATCGATGATAGCTTGCTCGAGTGCGCCATCACATCGCGCACCCGCGCAGTGTTGTTGGTGCATCTCTATGGCATTTGTGCCTATACCGACACCATCAAGCAGCTTTGCGACAAGCATCAGCTGCTGCTCATCGAGGACAATGCGCAAGGCCACGGCCTATTGTTCCGCGGCCAACACACGGGCAGTCTCGGCGACGCCGCTGCGCACAGTTTCTATCCCAGCAAGAACCTCGGCGCGCTGGGCGATGCAGGTGCCGTCACCACCAATGATGAGCGATTGGCGTTTGCGGTGCGCAGCATAGCCAATTATGGGGAGCGAAAGCGCTATGCGAATGACTATCGCGGCCTTAATAGCCGCATGGATGAATGGCAAGCGGCTATTCTCTTGGATAAATTGCAACAGCTTGACGCCGACAATGCACTCCGCAAAGAGGTTGCACGGCAGTATCAAGCCCATATCAATCACCCACAAATTATTTTCTTACCTGCGCTAAACTCGGTCTATCATGTTTTTCCTATTTTCTGCACACAACGCGATGAGTTACAACGCTATCTTGAGGAAAACGGCATCGAAACCCACATCCACTACCCTATTCCTCCTCACAAACAACGCTGTTTCTCGGCATGGAACAGCCTCCACTTGCCTATTACAGAGCGCATTGCACAAACGGAACTAAGCTTGCCCTGCCATCCACTCATGACTGAAGAAATGACAAGCTTCGTAACGAATGCGCTCAATCGATTTCCCTTTGCGCATTAACCTTTTTGCGTTATTCGATATATTTTTTTTCTTTTTCTAAGCATTTTTCTTGGTTTTTTAGATGTAAACCTTTATTTTTGTGGTGGAGGAATGAACCTTCCAACTAAAAAACCAAAGTGTATGCAAGAAAAGACAACAAACCTAACAGCCTCTATGCAAGGAACCTTGTATGAAGCAAATTTCAAAAATCGGCATCCTTGCGGAACACTCCGCAAGTCATTCCTGAATGGAAACACGTTTGCGGAACACTCCGCAAGTCAATTCCCGAATGGAAACACATTTGCGGAACACTCCGCAAGTCAATTCCCGAGTGGAAACACGTTTGCGGAACACTCCGCAAGTCAATTCCCGAGTGGAAACACGTTTGCGGAACACTCCGCAAGCCAATTCCGAGTGGAAACATGTTTGCGGAACACTCCGCAAGTCAATTCCGAGTAGAAACACGTTTGCGGAACACTCCGCAAATAAGTCTAAAAATGAAAATCTATTGAATAAATTATTTTTTAACTATTTTATAAACGAAAAAATATGAATATGAAAAAAATCCAGAATGTTGATTTAGCTCACCTAAACAATGGAGCTCATTTTTTATTTATTACTGACGCGGTGAAACGTGTTACAGCCGACACAAAGGTAAAGGCGAAAGTCACTGCAGAGTTGACAACCTTAGAGAACGCTTTGAAAGCTGAGGACAAGGCTTTGAAGCTTTCCCAAGCAAGTGCGCTAAGCCACGACATCAAAGCGGCCGACAAATTGCGTGGGAAATACTATCGTGCCTTACAAAGGGCTATCGAATATTATAAGAACCACCCCAATGCCGAGCTTGAGAAGCATGCCAAACGCTTGGGAATGTTGGTAAAGGAGTATGCGATTGACCCCAAAATGCAGTTAGACCGTGAAACAGGCCTATTGCTCAACCTCATTGATGATTTGCAAAACAAATTTACGACAGAGGTGACTGCCCTTAACTTGGTCGAGGTGGTAGATGCATTGAAGCAGGCCAACGACAAGTTGCGCACACACTCCGAGTTGCGTGCGAACGAGCGCGCAACGAAAATGACAGGGCAGTTGCGCACTGCGCAAGACGACGCAAACAAGGCCTATCGCATATTGGTGGACAAGGTGAATGCCTTTATCTTAATTGAGGGCGATGCCGAGTATGCGGATTTTGTCGATAAGATAAACGAGCAAGTAAGCCACTACAAGAAAGAGGTATTGCCGAGCAATAAGAAAAAGGACGAGGGCAAGAATCCTGCCCCTGACAAGAAACCGGGAGGCGACAAGAAAAAGCCGGATGACGCAGGCAAGAAACCTGATGGCAAGAAACCTGAGGATGGCGGAAATCCAGAGGATAAGAAGAAGAACGGTGGAAAGGATCATGGCGAGGTGGAGATTACACCTAAAAAATAGCTACGTAGCTGTGTCGCAATGTTATCGCCGCATGGCAACTGAATAGCGGCACAATGTCTCTCGATTAAACAAATGCGGATAGACTTCATGAGTCTATCCGCATTGTTCTTTAAACATTGGTTCCACTTTGAGGAGACATGCGCAAGTCGCAACCACTACTGTTTTTCGTCGTCGTCAATCAACACAATCGTAGCCGAACGGCTCGCCTGCGCTCCCATGACCAACGCTTGCTCGATGTCGGCCGTCTTGCTGGGACCGCTGATAAACGTACCGAAGCCGTAGTCGGTCATTTTGATGCGGCGATAGGCCTCGTGCATGTTGCTCACGAGCGCCTTGCTTGAGAGCAAAATCACAAGGTTCTCGGCGATGAAACACACGGCTTTCTCCTTCATCGTTTGTGGCACCCAAATGCAACCATTCTCTGCGACACCCAGCGCACCTTGCACGATGCCCACATCCGTACCATCTAAATCGGCCGCTTCGGCCACGCTGTCGGGATTTACATCGGCTTCGATGCCCGCCACGTTGCTGGCAAAGCGCTTGGCATTGGGGTAGTCCTTCCGAATGATAGCGTTGAGATCGTCGCCGACTGCGGCCTCAATCACTTGCCCGCCGACAGCTTCCGAGGTCTCAATGAACTTGCGCTTAACGTCGTCGAACGTGAGCGGATTGATGTCGATAGCTGGCATATCGAACGGCGTCACCTGCTTGCTGTGCAGGCGTTTCAGAAATTCTTCCTTTTTCATCGGTTACTTCTTTTTGTGTTTCATCCCATCCACCTTTCCTTCTTTCCACAACTGATGGAAGGACTTCTTAGCAAACTCGGGCTTCGTATGCCCAATGCCCCAAGGGTTCAATCGCGTGAAATGGGTCATCGACTCGGGCACGAGATTGGCCAAAGGTGCCATGCGCAACGCCGCCTGATAAAGGTCGGGGTGCTCAAAGAGCACATCCATCCCAACGGACATTTCGCGCTTCAGCGGATCGGCCTTTCCAATCTGCGACAAGCTTTGGCGCCAGATATAGATTTGGCTTCCGGGCGCCACCTTGGCTGGGCAGACGCTATCACAGCTCAAGCAGAGCGAGCAGGCGCTTACGTTGTTGTACTCAAACGTGGGATTGTGCATCATGCCAAGACTGACGCCTATCGGCCCTGGAATGACATAGGTATAGCTGTGTCCGCCACTGCGCCGATAGACGGGGCAGGTGTTCATGCAGGCTCCGCAACGAATACATTGCAGGATTTGCTGGTGCTCCTCGCTTTCTAAGATGTTACTGCGGCCGTTATCGACCAGCACCACATGCATTTCTCCTTCCGGACGTGCCTGTCGGAAGTGCGAGGTGAATGCGGTGGCGGGCTGTCCTGTGCCGCAACGCGCCAACAGACGATGGAAGACCGCCAGACTCTCATAGTTGGGCACAAGCTTCTCTATGCCCATCGCCACAATGTGGAGTTTGGGTATCGAGGTGGCCATGTCGGCATTCCCTTCGTTGGTGCACACCACAATGTCGCCTGTGTCGGCCACCCCAAAGTTGCATCCTGTGAGGCCGGCCTCTGCTTCCATGAACTCATGGTGCAAACTGAGACGCGCACAATGTGTGAGATAGCTCGGGTCGTCGTTTCCCTTCTCGTGTGAGATGCCCTCTTCCTCGAAAAGGTCGCCCACCTCTTCGCGCGTTAAGTGGAGCGCAGGCATGACGATGTGACTGGGGCGTTGCTTCTTGAGTTGCACAATGCGTTCGCCTAAATCGCCTTCAACAACATCGATACCCTGTCCGATGAGATAAGGATTCATCGCACATTCCTCGGTGAGCATCGACTTAGACTTGATGAGCTTCTTCACGTTGTGTGCGCGCAGAATATCAAGCACGATGCCATTGAATTCGTTGGCATCGGCCGCCCAATGTACGATGACGCCGCGCGATTCTAAGTTTGCGGTGAACTGCTCTAAGTAGTGGGGAAGATGCGTGATGGTGTGTTTCTTAATCTTACTGGCCAAGTCGCGCAGCGCTTCCCATTCGGGTAGTTGCGCAGCTGCGGCGTCGTGGTCCATGCGCACCTTCCAGAATGTCTTGTCGTGGCGCGTCACCTTCTCGGGGTTTTTGTTGAATGCCGCAGCATTCTTTGCATGTAGTGTACTCATTGCTCGTTTCTTCTTGGTCTACATTCTGTTATAATCCAGCGGCCAGAATCTGGCTGACATGCACAAACTGTATGGGGTTCTTCTTGCGCTTTGCAATACCAGCCATGTGCATGAGGCAACTACTATCGGCACCGGTGACATATTCAGCTCCCGTAGCGATATGGCGTTCAATCTTGTCTTCGCCCATACGAATCGACACAGCGGTTTCCTCGATAGCAAACATCCCACCAAAGCCGCAGCACTCATCCTTGCGTTCGGGCTCGCGCACAGTGATGTCCTTCATCAGTTTTAAGAGATCGACAATCTTATTATAGGGCGCGATGTGCTCCTCGGAAGGTGCGGAGAGGCGCAATTCGCGCACGCCGTGACAGCTGTTGTGCACGCTGACCACATGTGGGAAGCTTCCAGGCAGCGCTTTAATCTTGAGCACATCATGCAGGAACGCGACGATGTCCATGGTCTTTGCGGAGGCAAGACAGGGGTGCTCGCCCTTGAGCAAGCGCGGATGGAAGAACTTCACATACGAGGCGCACGATGCGGATGGGGCTACAACGTAGTCGACATCAGTAAACATATCGTTAAACTTCTTGGCCAAGGGCTCGGCCATGTCTTCAAACCCGGCATTACCCATGGGCTGACCGCAACAAGTTTGTTTCTCGGGGTAAACCACCTCGATACCAAAGTGCTTTAATAATTTGAAGGTTGCGATGCCCGCTTCGGGATACATCGCATCGACGTAGCAAGGAACAAACAGTCCTACTTTCATAATGTTTTGTAAAAAATCAATCTTCTTGCGCTATTTTCGCATATTCTCATCGACAAAGGCGAAAGGCATGAGGTCTTTGACGCTCTTAAAAACGTAGATTCCGGCGGTCCCATAGAGCAAGACGCGCAGATTTTGCTTGTAGCGATCCTCCATTTCGAGCATGACTTGTCGGCAAGCGCCGCACGGAGAGATGGGGTCGTTGAGAAAGGCTTCTTCGTTGTGTGCCGCCACTGCGATAGCATCAATCGCCTGCTCGGGAGCTTGTGACTGTGCTGCAAATATGGCGGCACGCTCTGCACAAAGTCCTGACGGGAATGCGGCATTCTCTTGATTGGCACCGATGACGATGCGCCCATCGTGAAGCAGCAACGCCGCGCCCACATGAAAATGGCTATAGTTGGCATAGCTGTTGCGGACAGCTTCTTTGGCATGTTTAATCAGCTGTTTATCCTGTTCAGTTAGTTCGCTCCATTGACAGAAATCGTAATCTATTTCTATCTTCAATTTGCTCATGATGCTCCTACCTTATTTATGATTGGGATACAAAGGTACAAAGTAAATCTTAAGTAGGTGCAAAAGTCGGTTCTTTTTTCAAGCAATGCGCCAATTTGCGTGGAAATATCGCGCATATTCGCCACGAAAATGATAGAAATCGCGCGGCAATTTCGCGGCTATTCTTGTCACGCGACAACTTTATCAACAATTCTTCGTAACTTTGCAAACCTAAGTACGAAAAGAAATATGATTGTTTGTATCGCCGAAAAGCCCAGTGTGGCAAGGGATATTGCACACATTCTTGGCGCTAATCAAGCGAAAAATGGCTACATGGAAGGGAATGGTTACCAGGTGACCTGGACCTTCGGGCACCTGTGTGAGCTGAAAGAACCCAATGATTATCAAGAGAACTGGAAGCATTGGAGTTTGGGTGCATTGCCCATGATACCGAGCAGATTTGGCATTAAGCTCATTCCCGACGATGGTATAGCCAAGCAATTTGCTATCATCGAGAAACTATTTGCAGCCGCCGATCAGATTATCAACTGTGGTGATGCGGGACAAGAGGGTGAACTCATTCAACGTTGGGTCATGCAAAAGGCTAACGTCAAATGCCCCGTGAAACGACTTTGGATTTCATCGATGACCGACGAAGCCATCAAGCAAGGCTTTGCTTCGCTTAAGGATCAGCAACAATATGAACCGCTTTATCTTGCCGGATTGAGCCGTGCCATTGGCGACTGGCTGCTGGGAATGAATGCAACGCGCCTCTACACGCTGAAGTATGGACAGAACCGACAGGTGCTCAGCATTGGTCGCGTGCAAACCCCCACGTTGGCATTGATAGTGAACCGACAGAAAGAGATTGACAACTTCAAGCCAGAGCCTTATTGGGTGTTGGCCACGATTTATCGCGATGTGCAATTTACGGCCACCTCGGGCAAGTTTCTAAGTCGCGAGGAGGGCGAGCAAGCTTTCGCAACCATCGAAGGGAAGCCCATGCAAATCACGAGCGTACAAAAAAAGAAAGGCACCGAAGCGCCGCCGTTTTTGTATGACCTCACCTCGCTGCAGGTGGATTGCAACCGCAAATTTGGCTATTCCGCAGAAGACACGCTCAACCTCATTCAAACACTTTACGAGCGCAAATTCACCACCTATCCGCGTGTCGACACACAATACCTCAGCGAGGACATCTATCCCAAGTGCCCGCAGATACTGAATGGACTCAGCCAGTCGAAGATAGATAGCCAGCCCAAATACAAAGCACCCATTCGTCAGTTGGCGGCCATCAGCAAGCAATTGCCGAAGAGCAAAAAGGTGTTTGACAGCAGCAAGGTGACCGATCACCACGCCATTATACCAACGGGCGTTCCCGTAATGGGACTGACGCAGCGCGAACAAAACGTCTTCGACCTCATTGCCATGCGTTTCATCAGCGTGTTCTATCCCGATTGCAAATTTGCTACCACGACCGTTCAAGGTGAGGTAGATGGCATTGCGTTTAAAACTTCGGGCAAAGAAATTCTCGAACCCGGCTGGCGCGCGCTCTATCAGCATGCCGACGGGAAAGAGAATTCCGACGGCGAAACACCTGAGACGGGCGTACTTCCTGCGTTTAAGAAAGGGGAAAGCGGTCCACACACGCCCACCTTGACTGAGAAACAAACCACACCACCAAAGTTCTACACCGAAGCAACACTGCTGCGTGCCATGGAGACGGCGGGCAAATTTGTCGACGATGAGGAACTGCGTTTGGCGCTCAAGGAGAACGGAATTGGTCGTCCATCGAGCCGCGCAAGCATCATTGAGACGCTCTTCAAACGCCATTTCATTCGCCGCGAACGCAAGAATTTGGTCGCGACCGCCACGGGTATCGAACTTATTGACATGATTCATGAAAAGCTACTCACAAGCTGCGAGCTAACGGGTATTTGGGAAAAGAAGCTTCGTGACATTGAGCATCAGCGCTATGATGCCGCGCAATTCATTGCCGAACTGAAGCAACAAATCACCAACATTGTGACCGACGTGCTGCGTGACAATAGCAATCGCCGCGTCACCATCATCACAGAAGAAGAGAAGAAAAAGCCGACTAAGAAACGTTCGACAAAAAAGGAATTATCTGTTGCCACAAAGAAAAAGACCACCACACTAACGCCCTCTGACAGTCTCATTGGGCAGCCCTGCCCCCTTTGCAGCAAGGGACAAATCATTAAGGGGCGCACTGCCTACGGATGTAGCCAATGGCAAGCGGGTTGTAAGTTTGTTTTGCCTTTTAAAACCGACGCAAAAGTATAGCTCATGCCCACCATACGCACATTGCTTTCTCTGCTGCTAATCAGCATTTTCAGCGCCTGCGGTGTCGACCAAACGCTGCGAAAGGCTGATAAACTTTGGCAAATAGGCGAATATGCTGATGCGGCGGCTGCCTATCGCAAAGTCTATCAGCAGCTACCGTCCAAGGAGAAGGCACGCAAAGGCGCAGTTTCATTGCAAATGGCGCGCTGCTATAACCGGCTCAATGCTACACCACGCGCACTCGCTGCCTACCAAACGGGCTTGCGTTACGGACAACCAACATTGCACGACCGCCTCACTTTCGCACGTCTTTTGCTCAAGGCTGGCCAATATCAAAACGCCACACGAGCGTTCGAAGCCTTGAGAGACTCACTACCTAACGACCCGCTTTGGCACAACGGCCTGCTGTCAGCACAACAAGCGGCAGCGTGGAAAGCGCAGAAAAGCCACTACCGCGTGAAGCCAATGGCATCGCTCAATTCGCCGCAAGCCGACTATGCGCCCATGCTGTTGCCGGGCGATACCACCCAACTTTATTTCACTTCGTCGCGCAAAACGGCTTTAGGCAATGAACTCAACGGCGTGACGGGCACTAAAAGCTGCGACATCTTTTTCACAAAACAAAACGACAAAGGCACATGGAGCCGCCCAGAGCCAGTGGTTGGCACGGTCAATTCGACCTACGAAGATGGCACTTGCACCTTTTCAACCGATGGGCAAACGATGTTTTTCACGCGCTGCACCACTCATCCCTCGCAACCGCGTTACGCACAGATCTGGACAGCCCAGCGCCACGATGCTACCTGGAACAATCCCCAACCACTACGTCTCTCACATGACACGCTTGCCACGTTTGCCCATCCTGCCATTTCACCCGATGGGAAATGGCTCTATTTCGTGTCGGATTTACCAGGCGGACAGGGCGGACTCGACTTGTGGCGTGCACAGCTAACGCCCACGGGCATCGGCTTTATCGAAAACCTCGGCACCCCCATCAACACGCCGGGCAACGAAATGTTCCCCACCTTTCGCGCCAATGGCGACCTTTATTTCTCTTCCGATGGGCACCCGGGCCTGGGCGGATTGGATTTATTTTGCGCCACGTTTAAACCGCACCATGAAATAGAAATCAGCCGTCTGCCCGCGCCCGTCAACAGCTCGGCCGACGATTTCGGCATGACTTTCGAAGGCCACCACATGCGCGGTTTCTTCGCCTCCAACCGCAACGATGCGCGCGGCTACGACCATCTCTACCGCTTCGAATGTCCCGACGTCACGCAAACTATTCAGGGATGGGTCTACGAGCGCGATGGCTACGAACTGCCACAGGCACAAATCTACCTCGTGGGCAACGATGGAACGAACGAAAAGTTGAGTGTAAGCGGCAACGGGGCGTTCACCAAAGTAGTGAAACCCGGCGTCGACTATCTGCTGTTAGCCACCTGCGATGGTTTCCTCAACCACCAGGAAGCGCTGCATATCGACACCATCGACAGCGCAAAGGTCTACACGCTGCAATTTCCCTTGGCCTCCATCCAAGCGCCCGTGCTCATCGACAACATCTTCTACGCTTTCGACAAAGCCACCCTGCTGCCTGAATCTACTGCCGCATTGGACCAATTGGTGGCTCTACTGAATGAGAATCCACACGTCACCATCGAACTCTCAGCCCACTGTGACGACCGTGGTTCGGCACCCTACAACCAACGCCTGTCGCAGCAGCGCGCCGAAAATGTGGTACACTATCTCGTTGCACATGGTATCCAAGCAGACCGACTAACGGCCGTGGGCTATGGAAAATCGAAGCCAAAAATCGTTCCGCTGAAACTCACCGAGCGCTATCCGTGGCTCAAAGCAGGCGATGTGCTCAGTGAAACCTTCATCGCCTCGTTGGACAAAGCGCAGCAAGAAGTGTGCAATCAGCTCAACCGCCGCACGGAGTTCCGCGTGTTGCGCACAACTTACGGCCTATTTGATGCGCAGGGAAAGTCAAAAGAAAGTGCAACGAAACCCATTAAAAAGCTTACTAACAGCAACACCACCGAGAAAACTTTCTAACGGAATGCCGCTATAACATAAAGCCCATTACACCTTTCCATCATCCCCTGCGAGCAATCCACCCAAGCGAAACGCATAAGAGGAAATACTCCAAGAAAATATTCTGCTAACCAACATTCCATCACACACATTGGGAGCGAGAAAGCATCATGCACTCCCGCCCCACAAGTCTAAATGAATCTCTTTATATTTTTGGAATTGCCATAGCCGAACCATGATGCCACGTTCTCTGTCCTAATGCCTACATAAGCTATGCAGGTATTCTCTTATGGTAGTTCTCGTTAAAACAGAATTCCTATATAAGCTAAGAGGGAAGCAATATAGCGACAATAATATCTAAGACATATTTTTATTAATATAATCCAAACTACCTCAAAAACTTAATTTGAAATCCTGCTGTTCATTTCTACTTGACAACGTATAGTGCTATGAATAAAGATTGACTTCATAATTCACAGCTTTATTCTGCCAAAAGAATACATGATTTATAATCACGCCTTAGTGAATAGGGCATTTTCATTCCATAGCCCAACCTTATCAGAATAGTCGGATGTTCATTGGGGATTTGAAGCCGCGCTACCATATCTTTTGCAACATCACTTTCTTCATTAGGTTGATTAAGATAAGCATTTGCAATGCCCATCGCTGTAGAACACAATAGTATCCGTTCCAGAACTCTACCAAGTCCAATCCATTGTTCAACTGTATCATCTTTTGTTGTAAAAAGAACGAAGTGAGATGATGAGGCTATCTTTTTCCGATCTTCTTTATTCTGTGCTTTCTCATTGATTGCTTTCGACATAACAAATTTTGCTATAAAACGGGGAACATTCGGAGCACCGAAAGTTGCATAACTTAAACCATCTCGCGTCTTATTCTGATGCTTCTTATTATACCGCATCCACGTTGTAAGTTCTGTTTTAAAAGCCTCATTATTCATTTGCAAGCTATTACCACGATAAACCATATCAGCGAGTCTTTCATAATCAACACTTCCCCGCTTATAAAAATAAATAGAGATAGATGGTTCAATAGGAATATTTTTCAGTATCTTAATACTATCTTCTGGAATTTCTCTCCCCTCATAAACGCTTCTATTGGTTTGTCTCAAAGCAATTTGTGGAAATAAAGAGTCAGATTGCTTTTTCTTATCTTTTGTAAGTAGAACCCGAATAAAAGAATCCTTAATAACTTTGACTTCGGTATGATACCCTTTCTCCCGAGCTGCGACACAAAGATTCTCTACTGCACATCCTAAACTAACGAACAATTCACGATGATTATGATCGACAACAGGTAATTCTTTTGAAAAATCTGGATATATATCTATTTCTGCCTCTCTTATCTTAAATAACCAAGGCTGTGTATTATGCCCAGAAGGTGCCTTACAAGCATTCTCTATCATAAAGAGATAGTCTGAGTTCTGCGTCATTATATTATTCATAACTCCCATAAAAATAACTCATACAACAATTAATTTTATCACTTGTGAATACTTTTTATCCATAAGTCAACTATAATCTCTACTCCTTGCATAATTTGGTTCCACCCTCCATCTGTTTGCAAACAAATACCATTATATGTCGGACATTGATCTTCTATCAATGTTAAATAACTGATTGAAGCCGATAGTATACTTGCTAATGAGGCTACTTCTGTATTGGGGCAACCTGTTAATGTACTTATCATTTTGATTAGTTCGCATCCGTTTTCTTCTCGTTTAGTCCTAAGCTGATCAATATTTGTGTTATAACAAGACAATTCCCACCGATACAAACGCCTTAAAATTACATCATTTCGCATTTGATCAATCTGATTGCGGAACATTTTTATTATGCTATCCTTTACACACTGAGAATTAATCATAATCGTATCAGCATTAGCCCAATAATCCTTTTGCATTACAAACTTTACAATAAGCCCTTCAAGCCCTCCAAAATATCTATAGATAAGCATCTTGGAAACATTAGCTTTTAAAGCTATTGTATTAATACCAAGCTTCTCAAAGCCTTCGCTTTCTACAATACTCCTAACAGCTTCGAGTATCTTCTCTTCTGTCTTTTCTCTATTTTTCACTCAATTCTTGACATTTATGTTGCCAAATAGTAACCACAAAGTTACGTTACCTATTGGTAACATTCAGACGATTCCCTAAAAATAACACTCTTATTTTATATTATTTAAGTATCTTAGGGCACAAAATAACGATTTTAAAAGAAAAAGGCTCAGCATAATACGTCATATGTTTGTATAGTTCCTTCGATATTGAAGAGAGAATAAAAAGGACGTATAGCAAAAGATAATTCAGGATTGTATATGATAATGGGGAAAATATTCGTTGCCCACAAGTAATAAGAAGGGTGGACTGAACTTTACTCCACCAACCCGATATCAGGGTAGAACGGATAGCTATTCAAGATAAGTTAACAGAGCAAACGGACAGTTTAACTATCAACCGCGCCTCTCTCATTAGATCTAACAAACAGCTGAGATAGCAAAGAAACCTTATGGAGGGCACTCACTATTTTGGAATGGGTTGAAACTATTTAAAAGTAACAAAAGGTTATTGCTAAAAGGCTCATATTACAGGATAAAATTTCAGTATGAATAACCACATCTACTATTGTGTACTTTTGCGTGATAAAAGCACATCCGAGGCCAAGCACAAGCCTTTTTGCAGATGTCATAGAGAATCAAATCATACGCCGCTCTATGGGATACACAATGTAGAGAAGGACAAAAAGCCCCAAAAGAACACCTACATAAACAGAAAACATCGTAAACACATCCCAACAAAGTCTGTGCAAAAAGAATATACAACTGAGTATCTCCTTCAAAAAGAGCTCCCGCAACAGCGACCATATGGGTGTTAATAGCACATAAACCACAATGGCTATACTACATAACATTGTCCACACTGCCGACAACCAACCCTCACGCGAAGGCGGAAGATGCTGTATCACTCGTGAAGAAAAGCCTTCGTTGACTACCGTTTGAGGCACCCGTTCTGTGAGAAATTGCTTCAATAAGCGTTCGTTTTGTTCGTTATCCATCATATCCATTTTGTTTTAAATAGGCCGTTAATTTATTCTTTCCACGCGACAAATGGCTCTTGATTGTTCCTTGCGCCATACCTGTTATCGTTGCTATCTGCTCAATGCTCTGTCCATCCACCAACTGCAAGGTGATGCAAAGGCGCTCGTTTGCAGAGAGCACCTGCATAGCCTGTTGCAAATCTAACCTCAATCCAGTGTGCAACGTTTCGCTACGATGCTGTGCTACGACTGAGGTGTCAATATCTTCTGTCATTTTTCGGCGCCGCACATCATCGTAGAATGTATTATAGGCAATGCGATAGAGCCAAGTTGAGAAACGCGAAAGTCCCTGAAAATGCGTGATGCTCACATAGGCTTTCACAAACGTTTCTTGCGCTAAATCGTCGCTCAGCGCCACGTCGCCACCCGTTTGCAGCAAAAAGAAGCGTCGAATAGGTGACTGGTATTTCACAACCAACTGATCAAAAGCCCGCCGGTTGTGAAACACAGCCACCTGTGTCACAAGTGCAATATCGTCGAAAGCCTTCACCTCGTTTTATATTTGCGGGTCAAATGCATCCTCTCCTTTTACCTCTTCGGCAGCCTTAGGGGTAGCATCGACAGGTTTTTCAGCAACAGGCGTCTCTGGCATACAGCTTTCAGCTTCATGTTGTCTCCGCGTACTACGTGCAATAACCAACTGACCTATACCCATAAACATCAACAAAGCGCCCACACCTGCCAATGCATCAATATTCAGACAGATAAATAAAACCATCAAGCCTGCACCAATACAGATTTGCCGCACGCCTTTTTCCCATTGCCTTTGATTATAATGCCGATTCCACTTCTCAACGGTACCCATCGAACTTAAAGGATACCCTTTCTCCATTGCCATTTCTGTCAAACGCACATTGTCATTATGTCGTTTAATAAGATAGCGGATGATGAGGATGATAACTACAAATGGCAACACAAAAATCATGCAGAAAAGAAAGATGGCAAACAATGTCTCACCCAAATTATTACTCGAGAAAACGTCAGATGGGAATCCTAAATCATACAAAAGGCTGCCCGTATGGTCAACATTCGCGTCTTTGCTCGTCTGCATTTTTGCTACAGCAAGCAAAGAATCCGATTCGTCCTCGGCTACATCAGTCGTGTCGGAGCAAGCTTCAACGCCCTCATCTTGCACTGCCTTAGCCTGTTTATTTACCATCTCTTGCTGCGGTGCCTTGTGATGCTTATGCGAGAAAGCCATCGCCATCGAAGCACATCCAAAAGCCAAAAAGGCTACAAATAAAATCTTCTTCATACCATTTTATTTTTGAGTTTCTTTTTGCTGGTTTGACGAAACCTATGAATGTTTAGTTGCAAAGGAACGAAAAAATTTTTAATTTTGCATGCAATAGCAACACAATGAAGATGCAACTTCCCTACGATTTCATTCATTCTACTCGCCAACTCATTGGTGAAACGCTCTATGCCACATTAGAAGCTGGGCTCAGCACCAATCCCTTAGTGAGCATTCGCCTCAACCCTTTCAAACTCAAAACGGGTACTTTTGCTGTGCATGGCGCTGAAAGTCCTGTGCCATGGTGCCCCAATGGCTTCTATTTGGCCGAGCGACCCAACTTCACTTTCGACCCCATGCTGCATCAAGGGCTTTACTATGTGCAGGAGGCGGCTTCGATGTTTATCGATTATGTGGTGCGCAATGTGGTTCAACAACCCATACGCATGCTTGACCTTTGTGCGGCACCTGGTGGAAAATCGACCTGCGCCTATAGTGCGTTGCCTACGGGAAGCGTGCTCTTCAGCAACGAACCAATGCGCCAACGGGCACAGGTATTGAACGAGAACATCCTGAAATTTGGCGTGCCCCATTGCTTCGTTACGAACAACTATGCACGCGATTACCAAAAGAGTCGTTTACTGTTCGATGTCGTTTTAGCCGATGTGCCCTGCTCTGGAGAAGGCATGTTTCGCAAAGATGCGGGTGCCATTGCCGATTGGACCCTTGCAAAAGTAGCCGAATGTACGGCTTTACAGCGCAAAATCATCACAGACATCTGGCCCTGTCTCAAGCCCAATGGCCTGCTAATCTACTCCACTTGCACCTTCAATGCACACGAGAACGAGGAGAATGTGGCGTGGATTGCCGAACACTTAGGGGCTGACTTCATTTCTATTCCTGTACCTAAAGCATGGCACATCACGGGAAGTCTCATCGACAACCATCCTGTCTATCGTTTCATTCCTGGTAAAACCCAAGGTGAGGGGTTGTTCATGGCCATCCTACGCAAACGCAACACATCCGAAACAGAGGGTGTCTTTGCCGAAAGTTATGCGCAACAGCCCATTTCTCCTAAAGCCTTAGCTGCCCTCAATGTGCTCTCACATGGTACGTTGCCCGATGAAATCAAGGGAAAGACGGTGCTACCTCATCAGTCGAAAGCACTTTCAATACAATTCGACACTGCGGCATTCCCACAGATTTCGGTGTCTTATGCCCAAGCCATTGCTTATCTCCGAGGCGAGGCACTCACTCTTCCTACCGATACACCGCGCGGCATCGTGGTGCTTTTCTACGAAAATTGTCCTTTAGGGTTCGTAAAAAATGTGGGCAACCGCGCCAACAATCTCTATCCACAAGCGTGGAAAATTAAAAGCACACACCTACCCGACACGCCGCCATGTATCATTCAACACAGGTAAATCTGATTGCTGCTGTGGCTAAAAACCGCGCCATCGGCTATCAAAATCAATTATTGTTTCATATCGAAGCCGACTTGAAACGCTTTAAAGCTCTCACCCTTCACCATCCCATCATCATGGGTAGACACACCTTTCTCTCGCTACCTCACGGACCACTTCTGCAGCGAAAAAACATTGTTTTAAGCCAAACAGTTCCTGCTTTTGACGGCTGCGAAGTGGCAACCTCATTAGAAGCTGCACTGCAACTATGTGCTCATGCCCCCGAAGTGTTCATCATTGGCGGCGCATCTGTTTATCAACAAGCCATGCCCTTTGCCGACAAACTCTATCTTACAGAGGTCGATGTCACTCCAAAACAAGCCGATGCTTTCTTCCCTTCCTTCACCGATTGGGTGCTCATCAACCAAGAATATTTCCCTAAAACACCCACATCACCAGCATTCTCCTTCAACATTTATAAAAAATAAGGGCGTTATTCTATCTGCTATTTCATAATTTTATTCGTATAGGTTTTATCTCCATAAATAGATTCATCTGAGTCTAAATACGATTATCGCTAATCACCTGCACAACACAAACTATTCTTTAGCATGATTCTATAGAAATAGCCATTCGAAAGACTATGCGTTTTGCACATTAACCTTTCAAATGGCCACTCATACGATGCCCCATTCGCCTTCTTTTTGCTATAATAGAAGGTGGACAGGAGATAATTGATTAAATCTTATTCTGCTACTTCATCTTCACCTTCTTCTGCTTCGTCGTCTACTTCCATTTTATCAACGGGCAACTGACGATCAAAAATCACATCAAAAGAAATAATGGTTTCACTACGTTGCAAGCCCAATGGTTGCAATTTATCGTGAATAAGTTGCATCAGATGCTGATTATTATGAGCATAAAGCTTAATGAAAAGATCCATTCCACCTGTAGTGGTGTGACATTCCACTACCTCTGGAACCTGTTTTAACGCCTCCACAACAGCATCATGACGCTCGGGTTCGCGCAAATAAAGTGCCACATAGGCACAGGTTTCATACCCTATTTTCACAGGGTCAACAACAAACTGTGAGCCTTTCAGTACGCCTAAAGTCGTCAGTTTCTGCACACGTTGGTGAATAGCTGCACCACTCACATTACAAGCACGCGCTACTTCAAGAAATGGTGTACGCGCATCCTCCGAGATTAGCTTGAGGATTTTCTTATCTAATTCGTCTAAATAATGATGTGACATAAGACCTATTAATTTGCATGCAAATATAATCATTTTCTTTGATTATTACAAAGAAAACAATATTTTTGTATTAATCTATCACCAATTTTACTTTTTTCGTAGGACTTTCTGTTGCCGAATAGCTTACTTTTAACGCTTTAGCTTGCCGCAAAGCTTGCTTTACCGCTTGGACAACTACCATTTTCGTATCTCGATCGGCCTTAATAGAAACAACCATCCGCTGCTGGTCTTCAGGCAACATACGTGCCCTATCGGCTGAAATATAATCCACTATATCTGCTGGAGATATATACTTGTCATTCATCTGAATACACGATCCCTCAAAAATCAATGCAGAAGGGGGCGTCTTTCCTGGGACTGGTTTCCCGATATGAATATAAATCACTGCCGACTTCTTTACTAAACGCGACAACTCTCGCCCTTGTGGCACCCGATAAGTCACCTTAAGGGTTTCTGTACGCATATGCGTAACAATCATAAAGAAAAACAAAACTGAGAAAATCAAATCAGGAAGTGAGGCCGTGTTAAGTCCTGGAACTTCGTGTTTTGATGGGTGGAATCTACTCATAGCTGCTCCTCCTTCACTTTGTTCTGATAGGTTTCACTCACACGTTGCGGGCAAAGTTCACGAATCTTTTCCCGTTGTGGCGGTGTCAACAAAGCGTAATGCTGATGAAACAAACGTAGAGCGCTGTCATCACGCCATTGCTTATAAGCCTCAGCTAAGGCATCTTGCAATTGAAAATAAGCATCATAGGTGGCCGATGCGGGCACTTCTATGGTAATAAGGTGTGCAGCACCACGCGACGAGATAAATTGATAAATATGTTGTTGCAACAATCTTTGCTCCACAACCTTTCCATCCAACGACACCTTATTTTCGGGAGTTAATACCACCTGTAGCAGTCTTTCACGCTGAATGGGCGTTTCATCTTGCTCTTTTTCCACAGCCAAAGGTGGTAATTGACGTGACAAACCTTTGTCGATATCCATTGACGATGCCACCAAAAAGAATATCAACAACATAAATGAGATGTCGGCTGTTGACGTGGTATTGAGCCCCGGAACTTGATGTTTTCTGCGCCTGAACATTAGCTTCTTTTTGCCTTTCGATAATATTTCGTCGCCCCATAGATGACACATCCCACAGCAACAAGCAACAATATCGCTGCAGAATAAACAAACATATCGGCTACCTTGAGCCACCACCAATCATGGAAGGGCTCGCCATTGATACGCATTGATTGAGAAGACCCCACAACAAACGATAAAACTACAACTGCGAGTGTGCCATAGACGACGCACTGTTCCAGCCGACGCACAGGCACATTGTTCTCCAATCCATTGGCTTTACCTCGATGAAGGCGCAAACTACGTCCTATGGTTACAATGGAAAGCACAACCGACAAGACCACCAACAAGCCCATCAACAACAATAAGAGATTGGTAAAGAGCGGTGCATTGAAATCGGCATTCTCTTCAAATGGTTGATGAAACCCCACCAAATAGAAGAGTGCAAACACGACGACAGCAATGCCAATAAACCCATAGAGCACACGCTGTGTGAGCCATTCCGTGGGCTTTTTGCGCAACGTTTGAAAGTTAAAGCGACCCATGTTTGACTTTATATTTCACCAAACTATCTAATAACGAAATAGCACTCTCCTCCATCTGTGCGGTGAGATGCTCAATCTTCGAGAGGATATAATTGTAGAAAATCTGCAAAATCAAGGCTACAATAATACCAAAGATTGTCGTGATGAGTGCCACTTTCATACCCGATGCCACAATAGTTGGACTAATGTCGCCTGCCATTTGAATCTGGTCAAAGGCCATGACCATACCAATCACCGTACCCAAGAATCCCAAAGATGGTGCCATTGCAATGAAAAGCGTAATCCACGAACAGCCTTTTTCTAGATTAGCGGCCTGCACAGAGCCATAAGAAACAATAGAACGCTCGATATTATCGATGGATTCCTCCACTCGCTCTAACCCCTGATAGCAAATGGATGCTACCGGGCCACGCGTCTCTCGGCATAATGTTTTTGCTCCTTCTACATCGTCTTTGGCAATCATTTCATCCAAACGCGCCATAAACCTCTTGGCATTAATTTCAGAAAGGCTCAAATAAAGGATACGCTCTATGCAGAAAGCTAAACCGATGACCAAAGCCAAAGCCACTAAAGACATGAAACCAGCATTACCTTCAATGAACTTTGTTTTCAACGATTGATGAAAGCTTTCACCATCGCTCGTGTCAGCCACTAACGCATTTTCCTTCGCGGTAGCGGTATCAAACTGTGCCGAAAGTGAGTCGTCGGCTGCATCAACACTGTCTTTTTGCGCGGCACTCACTCGATGAGTAACCGGCTTTGCAACAGATTTCGTGGGGTTTTGTTGTGCCCATCCTGTGGCCACACCAACCAATATCAACAACCATAAAAGGGCCATTCGTGCCCTAAAGAATCTTTTTATCATGATTTTTCTTTTAATTTCTGAAACAAACGCTGCACATTTTCCTCTGTCACAGCAGCCACTTCTTCGGGCGAAACACCATAACTTGCAGCCAACTGCAACAACACTTCCCGCACAAAAGCACTTTCGTTGCGCTCACCACGATGCGGAACAGGCGCCATATAAGGGCTGTCGGTCTCTAAGACAAGACGATTAAGCGGAACAGCAGCGGGCAAATCTTCCCGCAGATGGCTACTCTTAAAGGTCAATACCCCTCCAATACCCAACAGGAAACGATCAAACTGCAGCAATTGTTGCGCCTCTTTTTGATTGCCCGTGAAGCAATGAAAGATACCACCCACCAAGTCCTTCTCATACTTTTTCAAGATAGGTACCATTTCATTTTGCGCCTTCCGACAATGAATCACCAAAGGCAACTGCCATTCTACAGCCCACTCCACTTGCGTCTCGAAGGCCAACAGTTGCTCCTTTTCATAGGTTCTTTCCCAATAAAAGTCAAGTCCTATCTCGCCAACGGCAATAAAAGGGGCATCATGAAAGCGCGCTTTCAATAACGAGAGCTGCTCCTTCCAATCACTTTTCACCGCTTCAGGATGCAAACCTATCATCGGAAAAGCATAACCTTTATAGGTGTTGCACAAGGCAATGATGCCACCAATGGAGGACAAGTCAACCGCAGGAATGAGCACACGTGCCACACCTGCAGCTTTTGCACGGCTGATTACATCGGGCAAATCGTTGCGAAATTCCTCGCCATCTAAATGGGTATGTGTGTCTGTAAAGTGCATTTTTGTATTTACTCCCTACATCTTAATAAGCACGATTCATCATTTGCAAAGCATATTGGCGCAGCTCTTGCTTGCGTTGCTCATCGACATTGACCGCATCTAAATATTGCTTGCTCCGCTGAAAATATTCGTTTATCTTGGCTTGTGCCAACTGATCAATACCTATTTCATTATAGAGTTGTGTCACAGCCGCCACCTTTTCTGCTGGCTGTGCATCGGGATGGTGCACCCATTGCTGCAACTGCGCCCGCTGTTGTGCATTGGCTCGGCTAAACGCATTAATCAACATATACGTTTTTTTATTACTCATGATGTCGCCGCCAATGGTCTTCCCAAACACTTTGGGGTCGCCATAGACATCTAAATAATCGTCTTGCAACTGAAAAGCCAAACCAATTTGCTCGCCAAATTTATAGAGATTTTCCTGGTCTTCCGTGGGAGCTTCGCCCAAGATGGCACCCATCTTCAGCGCACAAGCCAAAAGAACACTCGTTTTGAGCCTGATCATCTCGATGTATTCTGCCTCGGTTACATCATCGCGTTGCTCAAAATCCATGTCATATTGCTGTCCTTCGCCAATCTCTAAAGCCGTTTCTGTAAACACTTTCAGCACCGATGCCAAATGCTTTGCAGGACATTGTGCAATACGTTCATAAGCCAACACCAACATCGAATCGCCGCTTAAGATGGCCGCATTGGCATTCCATTTACAATGAACCGTAGGCTTTCCACGCCGCATTTCGGCATGATCCATCAAATCATCGTGCAACAAGGTGTAGTTATGATAGGTCTCTATGCCACAAGCGGGCATCAAAACTTGCTCGTAATCCTCGCCATACAGCCCATAACCCAACAACATCAACACGGGTCTGATGCGCTTTCCGCCCATGGATAACACATATTTCACGGGTGCATAAAGCTCGGAAGGTTTGCGCTCATAAGGCAAATGGTCAATGAATTGATTTACCTTCGTTAAAAGTTCTGCTGCATTCATCTTATAACTTAAAGTTTATGGGTATCGCAAAAAGCGTGCGACACGGTTTATTTTTCTCTAATCCCGGTTTCCATTTCGGCATCAAACGCACCACACGCAATGCCTCTTGGTCGAGCAAAGGGTCGACACTATGCTCCACCTTTGCTCCCGAAATGCTACCATCTTTATTGATAATAAACGACACCACCACCTTACCTTCGATGTGTTGTCGCTGCGCCATCAAGGGATAACGCAGATTGCTTGTAATCCATTTCATAAAGGCAACCATGCCCCCGGGATATTCAGGAAGCTGTTCAACAATGCGGAAATGTAATGGGTTGTCATCTTCATTCACAGCCACAGGCGATTGTGCGGCGGTGTTCTCTCCCCCATCCTGTTCGTTGATGCGAGTGGCTTGTCCACCAATGCCCTGTGTCATATCGCCATTATTCGGACTAATTTGTTGTGCTATGGTGGTAGAATGATCTACCGCTTTCACCCTTTCGGTCACCGCATGGACTGCCGATGCAGGAGCAGCAGCTATCATATCGTGCGTATCCATCGCAGGCATCATCTCCACGTCTTGGCTCATATCGTCCGTAATCGTGCTCTCCTCGCCATCAGAAGTAGAAGAGGTGGTCCACTCCAGCCCCACATAAAGCAAAGAAAGTGCCAACACCAGTCCTAACAAGAACCCTGTTAATCGGCGATGCTCCAAATCTGCTTGATATGATTTTTTTATATCCACACGCGTTACTCTCGTTCTCTTTCTACCCCTATTCGAGATAGGTGCTATCATCCTCTCGTT
The DNA here is from genome assembly GCF_000599605.1 of Prevotella sp. HJM029. Lineage (GTDB taxonomy): Bacteria > Bacteroidota > Bacteroidia > Bacteroidales > Bacteroidaceae > Prevotella. Next base: position 76,389 of record NZ_KK082670.1, read on the forward strand.
GTGACATGTCACCAAACACTATGCTTTTAATGTGGAAAGACTACCATTTTGTACTACAATCTCTACCACTTTACGCTGCAATAGCTATGCTTTTTTTGTAAGCTTGCCACACCTTGTCGCGACAAGTCTGCTACATCTTGTTTGCAAGCGCCACTTCAAAGTCTTGTCAAAACAACGACACACACTATTTCCTGGCGCATAACTCCATAGCCCCTCACGCCATCAAGAATGACATTACCGCGCAAAAGTAATGTTTATATTTGGAAAAATCAGTATCTTTGCCGAATAATTAGGAATTTTAAATGAAAGTCATTGTCATCCTGTTCATGCTCTTTGGCATGGTCGGTGCAACCTTTGCGCAAACCCATCAGACGGCCTATCGTTTCTTGGCGCTGCCAGTTTCTGCGCATGCTGCAGCGCTCGGTGGCGACAACATCAGTTTGATAGAGAGCGATGAGACATTGATTTTTAATAATCCTGCCCTGCTTTCGTGCGTAGGAACCAACACGTTGAACTTCAATTTGATGAACTATGCGCAAGGAAGCAACATGCTCAGTGCCGCCTTTAACAGGGTTGTCAAAGAGCGGATGTCATGGGCTATCTCGGCACAATACATGCATTACGGCGAAATGCAACGCGTCAATGCGCAGCATGTGGCGCAAGGTACGTTTCAAGCCAACGACATCAGTTTGGCGGGTTACCTGTCTTACATGCTCACCGACAAGCTCGCCGGCGGCATAACAGCCAAGTTAATCACGTCCTATATCGGTGATTATCATTCCATCGCTGTGGGTGTGGACTTAGGTTTAAACTATTTTGACGATGCGCACAACCTGTCTTTATCGGCTGTGGCGAAGAATTTAGGAGGCCAACTCAAAGCCTATGATGAAACGAAAGAGCCCATGCCTTTCGACCTTCAAGTGGGACTCACCAAACGATTTGGCACCTCTCCCTTTCGCATCTCGGCCACACTCATCGACCTCACCCACTGGAATGAGCGATTACTAAACCATGCTGTGGCAGGATTGGACGTCATTTTATCAAAGAATGTGTGGGTGGGTGCGGGCTATAGTTTTCGTCGTGCCCACGAGATGCACCTGCAATCGGCCAGCGATGACAGCAGCAGCTTTGGCGCAGGACTAAGCTTTGGCGCAGGTTTATACCTCGACCAGTTCAGCATCAACCTGTCGTATGGCAAATATCACGTGAGCAATCACGCTATTCATATAAATGTATCTTATTGTTTATGAAGAAAATTATTATTGCAATTGATGGTTTTTCATCATGCGGAAAGAGCACCATGGCCAAGGCGTTAGCGCGCAAATTGGGCTATATCTATGTCGACACGGGCGCGATGTATCGTGCGGTCACACTTTATGCCATGCGCCATCAGCTCATCAACGAGACGGGAACGGTGGACGAAACCGCATTGGCAAAACACATGAAAGCCATTCACATCAGCTTCAAAATAAATGAAACCACGGGGCGCCCCGACACCTATTTAAATAACGAATGCGTGGAGAACGACATTCGAACCTTAGCCGTTAGTCAGCAAGTGAGCCACATTGCATCCATCGATTTCGTGCGCGAAGCGTTGGTAAAGCAGCAGCAGGCTATGGGCAAAATGAAAGGTATTGTGATGGATGGTCGCGACATCGGCACCACCGTTTTCCCACAAGCCGAGCTAAAAATTTTCGTAACAGCATCGGCAGAGGTGCGTGCTCAACGCCGCTTTGATGAGCTGAAAGCCAAAGGAATGCCCGCCGATTTCGATGCCATATTAAAGAATGTGGAGGAGCGCGATTATATCGATAGTCACCGTGAAGTGAGCCCTTTGCGGCAAGCAGACGATGCATTGGTGCTCGACAACAGCCACATGAGCATTGAAGCGCAAAACAAATGGCTGTTGGAACAAGTGGAAAAGGTTGTTGGAACGATGGATTGCACACCCGCATAAACAGCGTATGTACATGAAACGACGATACATTTTCTGCACCATCACACTTCTTCTTTGTGCGCTAACGGCCTTGGCCGGCATCACGCGCACAGAGAAAATAGCCTATCCGGGTGGGAAATGTTATTTGTTTCGGGTGACCTTGAAAGATAAGAACACACCTGCAAACCTCAGAAACAACCCTACTTTATTTCTATCGAAGCGTGCTCTTGAGCGCCGAATACAACAGCATTTGCCTATCGACTCAACCGATTGGCCCATCAATGCGAAATATCTGGCTGCGGTGCGTGCCCTGAAATCGGTACAAGTGGTGGGGAAAAGCAAATGGAACAACACGCTCTTGGTGAAATGTAACGACGTGGGAAAAGCCTATAAATTGTCGCAGCTTCCATTTGTAAAGAGTATTCTTCAGGTGTTTTCTTCGCCCGATTCCATCAACACCAGCGAACGCACAAACTTCAGAAAAGAATTCAATCGTTGGGACACGCTGTCTTCTACCGACCCCTATGGCTTAGGGAAAGCACAGATTGCAGCACTCAACGGCACACTGTTACACAAGATTGGCTATCGAGGACACGGCAAAATAATTGCGGTGTTGGACGCCGGATTCATGAATATTGATCGCATTCCCTGCCTGCAACAAATCAAGATTGCCGCTCAACACGATTGCGTCTTCCCGCCCTCGAAAAATATCTTTGCCGAGAGCGACCACGGCACGATGGTGCTTTCAACCATGGCTATGGATGCCAATGGCATCTTTATTGGCACTGCACCCGAAGCCTCTTATGCCCTCATTCGCTGTGAAGACAGGCAGTCGGAGAGCCTTGCCGAGGAAGACTTTTGGGCCGAAGCGGTGGAATATGCCGACTCGATTGGCGCAGACATCATCAACTCATCGTTGGGCTATCACGACTTCGATGACGCCTCAACCAATCACAAATACAGCGACATGGATGGCGAAAAGACCCTCATTTCGCATACGGCTTCGATGATTGTGAACAAAGGAATGATACTCGTAAGCAGTGCCGGAAACGACGGAATGGGCACGTGGAAAAAGATTAATTTCCCTGCCGATGCCAAGCATATCCTCACCGTTGGTGCCATCATGCCATCGGGTGTGAATGCCGCTTTCAGTGCGATTGGTCCCACAGAAGATGGGCGCGTGAAACCCGACGTGATGGCTTATGGCAGTCCAACGACGGTGGTTTCGGGGCGCGGAACCATTATTGACGAGATGGGAACATCGTTCTCCTCGCCCTTAGTTGCGGGGCTGATGGCTTGTTTGTGGCAAGCCCTTCCCCAAAAAACGGCGCGTGAATTAATCGATTTAGTGATTGCCAACAGCAGCAACTTTGCACAGCCCAACAACATTTATGGCTATGGTATTCCCAATTTTTGGAACGCTTATAACAACGCGAAACCATGAAGACAGTCACCCTTTTTGAACTCAACAACCTCGTCAGAGAGGTGATTTCATCCATGCTTTCGGAAGAATATTGGGTGGAAGCCGAGCTTTCTGAGGTGCACGAAGTGCGCGGCCATTGCTACATGGAGCTGATACAAAAAGAGCTATTTAGCAACACACCCGTGGCCAAGGCGTCGGCAAAATGCTGGAAGAGCAAATGGACCTTGCTGCGCGAGAAGTTTGAAAAGGTGACGCACGAGGGGCTCAAACCGGGCATGAAAGTGTTGCTCAAGGTCTATGCCGACTTCCATGAAGCCTATGGTTTTGCGTGGATTGTGACCGACATTAACCCCGAATTTACGATGGGCGACATGGCTCGCAAACGGCAAGAGATTATCGACACGCTCAAAAGGGAGGGCGTTTTCGAACTGCAAAAAGAGCTTGTCTTACCCCAGTTTGCACAACGCATCGCGGTCATCTCGAGCGAAAATGCAGCGGGGTATGGCGACTTCTGCCACCAGCTGGCCGACAATCCGCAGCAACTGAAGTTCTACACGTGTCTGTTTCCGGCGGTGATGCAAGGCGAAGGTGTGGAGAAAAGCGTCATCGCCGCGCTCAACAGCATCAACGAAAACATCGAAAAGTTCGACGCAGTGGTCATCATTCGTGGGGGCGGAGCAACGAGCGATTTAAGCGGTTTCGACACCCTTCGGCTGGCCGAGAATGTGGCCAACTTCCCCATTCCCATCATCACCGGCATCGGACACGACAGAGATGAGTCGATTGTTGACATGGTGGCCCACACGAAAGTGAAGACGCCCACGGCTGCAGCAGCCTTGCTCATCGACCACCTGAACCTCGTTTTAGAACGCCTTTTAGACGCGCAAGCCGAACTGATTGCCGCCGTGCGCCACCGAAACGAGTTGGAACAAGCACGCATAGTGCGCATGAGCGAGAAAATTCCGGTGCTCTTTTCGTTGGTGAAAACGCGCCAAGAACAGCGCATCGAGCGCCATCTTGCCAACATCACAACTGCACTCAACGACAAGCTCTCACGCGAGCATCACCGGCTATCGCTCATCGAAAGCCAGCTCGCCCCCACCCTCTCGCAGCAGCTGACAAGAGAAAACTATCGGCTGCAACTGCTGCAACAGCGGCTCGAAGCACTCAATCCGCAACGCCTGTTGCAACGCGGTTACAGCATAACGCTCTGCAAGGGAAAAGTGGTGAAGGATGCCCAGCAACTGAAAGCTGGCGATGAGATTGAAACCAAATTAGCAAACGGAAAAATAACATCGATTATACAATAAAATTATGGCTAAAGAAGAATTAAAATATGAAGAGGCAATGGCCACTTTAGAACAGATTGTTGCACGCATGGAAAACAATGAGCTCGATCTCGACACGATGAGCGAACAACTGAAAAAGGCGCAACGCCTCATTAAACTGTGCAAAGACAAGCTCACGAAGACCGACCAGGAAATTCGGAAGATTCTCAACGAATAGCGGGCACAACGCGGCCGGGAAAGGTGGAGGTGCGCCCAGCTTTTGCATGCCCCATTGCAAATAAAGGCTCGAAACAGACGCCTTTTGAGGTGCGCACCCCAAAAAACATCAAGAAAAATTTTTTCGCGTTGGAACGACCCTCAGAACCAACGAGAAATTTTATTTTCGCGTTGGAACGACCCTCAGGACCAATGA
>NZ_AZHT01000119.1 GCF_000599605.1 Prevotella sp. HJM029
AAACATGGGGAGTTGTGAAATATAAGGGAGGAGTAGGCACGTGGAGTGATTGTACCGAGACATCGGAGTTCCCTCTCTCTGAAGAGGACTATTCCAAACTTTGTCTAACCTACCCTGCGTTCGGTGAATATGACCAGCTCATACGCTTGGATCGTATTCCGATGGTCATTCGAGAGACGATATTAGAAGTCACAGACAAGGAGTTTCCAGCATTTAGGCAGTATCTCCAGCGAGACATCGCACGCTATCAACAGACTAAGAAGT
>NZ_AZHT01000120.1 GCF_000599605.1 Prevotella sp. HJM029
TCCTTTTTTGAGGAAACGATAGGGTGTATAAACCTCCTTGCTCTTTAAAGCCCCTTTCTATTAAAAAAGGCTTCTCTCCTATTATTTTCCAAAACCACATATTGCTATCATCACAATATTCTGTTAAGAACATATCTTCTCTTTCAAAAAGAATGCGACTTCTACTTGGTGCTTTTATTTTCATTGATCAACTATTTTAAAAGTTTTATTTTCGAATACTGCATATAAAGTTTGTCTACCATCACGTGTTATCTTTCAAATTTCAGTTCCTTCTTTAATGGATATTTATTTTGATTATTTTCGTAGCACATGACACGCTTTCTTAATAAATCGAAAATTATATTTTATTGGGTTGGAGATTTTTTTCTTCTGATAGGTCCAATATAACATTTTTATTCTGAATTGCCAAATCAAAGTTTAATAAACCACGTTCGCAGCCAGGTGAGATCTTTATCTTGTTATATTCATATGTTTG
>NZ_AZHT01000121.1 GCF_000599605.1 Prevotella sp. HJM029
TAGTAGAACTGCATCTTCTCGTAGTCGTCATTGTCCTTACCATTATAAGGCAAGTCAAACGCCTTGTAGTTGTCCTTAATGGATTGCAGTTGTTGACTATATTTTGCCTTATAGTCTATGGTTACACCATCAGCCTCATTGCCTGCATACGGGATGCGTCTGGGTCTTTCTCTTATGTTCACCGATATATACTGCTTTTTTGATTTTACTTCAAATTC
>NZ_AZHT01000122.1 GCF_000599605.1 Prevotella sp. HJM029
AAATGTGGGTTGTTAGTAAGGAGTCTTCTAACTATCTGAAATTGGTGAAATTGACACATTTGTACGGGACAGAAACGTATAGCTTGTAAAAGTCCTACATGCCCATCACACACCACTGCTTTTATCACAGTTCCACGCTCCGCAATATACCGAAGTCCATCAAGATAATCTCTGTTAGTTTCGTTTTTGACAAACTTGCGATAGAGTATTTTGCCTGATGAAGCAT
>NZ_AZHT01000123.1 GCF_000599605.1 Prevotella sp. HJM029
TCCGAGAGTGAAGTTATGAAGAGAACTGGAAAGTTCCAAGCATTCGGAGAGTGCTTGCATAATGTTGCGTTCATTGGCAATGAAGTTCGCACAGATTTTTATGGAGACAGGAAAAGAAATGACTGATTTAAACACGAATTAAGTCAAAACTGGATATAAAATAGCAAGGAAAGACTGAGATAGAAGTGTACCACTTGCGCATGTTTGCAATATTCTGCACTGATATTGCAAACGATAGAATCAGTACGGAAATATGGTAGCGTTTGTCCATATCGAAAGTGCCATAAGCTGCCAGTTGAACAAACGCTGATTGAATTGGACATGCACCGCCCTATCTTTGCGCCAAACGGACGGTGAAAGAAGAAAACAGGGTAAGAATGCGCAAACGACTGCCGATAAAATGCGTTAGCTTTTCCTTCAACTTCCCGATGTTTCCCTACTGTTCCCTACTGCTTTGAAGTGTGATAAACTCATCATACTTTTGCAGGCAGAAACATGCGATGAAACGCAGAACAGACAAAGGTGTTGTCAATACCAATAAGAAAGAATTACAAACAAAATAACAATAAAACTATGGGATATCTTATCATTACGGATTCAAATTGGGCAAGACTGAGGGACGAGATACTCAATCTTGCCGAGACCTGCCGCAAGGCATTCGGGGAACAGAGCAGACATACAGACTGGCTGCACAACGGTGATGTATGTAAGTTGCTTAATATCAGCAAGCGTACCTTGCAGCACTATCGGGATACAGGCGTGCTGCCCTTTGCCCAAGTAGGACATAAGTGCTATTACAAGCGTGAGGATGTGGAGCAATTGCTCCAAACCAAAACAGAGAAATCAAAAACGGATAAAACTAATATCAACAAATAAACATGAAGAATATAGAACAGGTAAGAGGCTTAAACATGAAGGCTGACGACATGCAGGTGGTGCTGTCCGCTATCAGCGGAGTAAGCAAGAGAATTAAGGAAGTAGCACAGACACACAAGCCACTGTTTGGTGGAGAACATTTCCTCACAGGTAAAGAAGTATGCGAGAGGCTGTATATCAGCCCCCGCACCCTGCAGGACTATCGGGACAGGAGGATTATTCCCTATACACAGTTCGCAGGGAATATACTCTATAAGGAGTCAGAAATAGAGAGGATACTAAAAAATAACTATAGGGAATAAGATGAAGATGGAATATTGACAATACTATATGGCACCTACATCTTTAATTCTCAGGTAAACCAATTTCTGGGTTGAATTTTACAGAGACTTTTCTATTCTGAACAATATTTATTTGTCCATTATATGCAATATTAGATTCATCATATTTCATATTTGGGTTAGCATAGTAAACCTTTAGTTTATAATTACCAGAAGGCAATTTACTCATCTTAAAACGAACATCATATTTGCAAATGCAATCGGCAAGTGCATCAAGCACATTATGGTACACGATAAGGGTTATCTGATTATCTTGATTAGCGATATTCACATAAATATTTTTTACGGCACAGTTAGCTTTCACATCTTCCAACATACATTGGGCAACACCGTCTTTATCCAACTCTATACTTAATATTGCTGGCATAGCATTGTTTTCTGCATAGAAGTCAGGACGTGTATCTGTCGGAGAGATGCTTAACTTACAATTAGAATTTGCAACATCATAAATTCTTAATGGCTCAAGAGATACCTTCTCAGAGGAACATGCAGATAATCCACAGAAAAGGATTAGGCTGTAAAATACTTTTTTCATAATTACAAGGATTTTATATGTTGATATTTATATAAACGTAATTACAAGTTATTTCTTGCTTATATTATTACGTATTTCTGTTATTGCTGAAATCCGCAATAAAGACATACATTTTATGGATAGTGTTTACTATTCAATCAACTTTCCGTGTTTTTTGAGTATTGAGAGAAACTCTCCCCATTCTGCCGCTCTTTTTTCTTTTGTTTTTTGAATGGCCTTGTTCTCTTTAACATATTGACTATTGTCCTCAATATTGCGTGGGTAACAGTCACTCAGATAAAACTTGCCAGATTCTGAAACTAATGATAAGTCTGTGAAAATTTGGCTATTAAAAGAAGATACAAATGTTGAGATATGGAGTAAAACCTTACCATACGAATGTATTTCGATGTTACGGTAAATGGGAAAGATCTGACTTATCGGCTCAAAATCCTGGAAGATAATCTCACGGGTCTGCGCGTTGAAAGACTTGATGTTGTCAAGTGTAAAAAGATAGGAGCTTGGAGCAGCTCTTGTCATTCGGGTTGTCCCTATAGCAAACAATTCTGTTCTCGAAACTTGCATTGTGGGAGTTGAAACCGGCTCATCTTCATTGCTGCAACCAATAAACAACAATGATGACAAAATGAGCACTTGCAATACACAAAAGTACTTTTTCATAATTTGTCGAATTTAATTAGTTATTAAAATATTAATGGACACCAATTGCCTTCATATACTTCTTTATTTCTGACATTAAGGAATAAACATGGCTGACACTTTCTATGCCCAAAGTATGATTAGTCTCATACCTGTTTTCAACCATATCAGCAAATGTCTTGATTTCGGAGAAGAATCCTTGGGAAACGATTTGGTTATTCCCAATCATTGGAACAAAGCCGTTTCTTCCGTATAGATTGACTACGGTTGTATTGTTTCGGAATATTTTCTCCAACGGAACGCCCAACACTGCAGAGCGTCTCGGTGTGAAATCGAGTTGCTCCATGTTTTCCAACATATAAAGTCCTTTATCTGTACTGATATTTAGCTGTTCCCGTGCTTCTTGCCAAGAATAATCTGTTGATAGTTCCAACATACCTGTTATATCTTGGTGCTCCAATACAAGAAATAAAGTTTGGGCGCCATCTCTACTGCGAATGACATCCAAGCTTTTTATCTTTGCCTCTCCAAAAAGGAATGTTACATAGTCAAGAGGATGGATGAACAGGTCAAGCAGGGCATCACCCTCTGGGTATAGCCCCGTAAGATAGCGATAATGATAATGTCGTTTGCCATCACCTTTCAATCGCTTTTGCAGAATTTGAGTGGCAGGAGCAAAACGTCTTTGCAGTCCGACAACGATATGTTGTGAGCCATATAGCATGATAGTATCGATCAAAGACTTTAATTCTCTTTCATTCTCACATGGCGGTTTTTCTATAAATAAGGATTTCCCAGCTTTGATAACTTCAGTTGCTATATGAAAATGTGAATGTGGATGAGCAGCCACAAAGACTCCCGAAACCGTATCATCATTCAGAATATCTTGTAAAGATGTAGTTCCCTTGACTCCCTTGTATTTTTGAGAAATCAGCTCGGCTTTCTTCTCTGAGGTACAGCAGATATATTTCAGGGGTAATTGAAGATACTGTATGACGGGCAACAGGTTATTTGCACAATGACTGCCGAGACCTACCAGCGCATACTGCTGCGTGTAGGTATGGCACAGTTCCCTCATACTGCGCATGCTCTTGTATCTGCTTATGATGTTATCTAAATATCCCATTTTAGCTATGCTGTTATTTGCTTGAAATGTTTCTTATAGGTGGTTTGTCTGTCGCTGGTCCATTGATATTTCCTATAAAATAACTCTATCAATCGCTTGGGAAACATTTTCTCCAGATTTCTCAACAGGATAATATCGTACTTACGATGATAGTTGATCCAGCATTGATTACATTCCTTGGAGTGTTGGCATTGAATTTTGCACGTATTCCTTGAATTGAATATCTCATCGAGTGTATTCTCGTGAATATTATCCAAGATTACATCTAAATTCTGGCATAAGGGGACATCCCCATTAGAATGGATGACCAATTCACTGAATATGCTATGACACCGTAACTTCAGTCTATTATTCTTCCACTCGTCATACAAAGCTACAAAGTCAAAGTTCTCATATGTTTGATGTATGGAAGAGGGTATCTGGCTGATGAAATCCGCATCATTGGATTCTATTAAATCTTTGGTTGTGTCGAAGAATGACATTGTGCTGTAAATGCCAATACGTACATCAATGTTATATTGTTTAGCACAATCTATGACATACCTCATATCCTCAAACGAGTTCCATGGAGAAAGACAAAACATTAGGGAGATAGGCACGATGTCTTTACATGCCTCTATAACCTTAATCACTTTATCATACCCATCTCTCCCACGCATATAACGATAGGTTTCTCTATTACCGTCAAGTGATATGTATAGATGTTTAGGGTGATGATTTTTTACAGCAGAAATTACCTTGTTCGTTGCAAGGCAGTTGGACAGCAATGTATAATTAGGATGGTTAGTATCAAACCATTCTAATATATTGTCCGCTTCGGGATGGAGGATAAACTCACCTCCTTCCAAACCTACTATCGTGCTTTTTGTTACACATTTACTATTCATTATTCTGATAATATCAACCAGACTTAGATTTTCTGTAGGTTTTTTCCAAATGGAACAGTGTTTGCAACGAGACTGACAACTTGTTGTGGAATATATCATTAAAGAGGTAAGTTCCTTATGCTGTCTGCGTACTACATTGTTGACAAATACCATTCCATTGTGGATGTAGTCATAAATACTGTACATCTTTTTTAAAGTTTTGTCTTTTACTGTAAGAGTAGAAAACAAAAAAAAGACTGCACAGTTTTGTAACTTTTTTATCAATTCATTCTCTCCATTTACCAAGTAAGCCGTAATCCGAATGGTACGGTAATAATAAACGGATGCTCTGTACGGTAAGTTTCGAGACTACTACCATTTCTAAAATAATAGAACATATTTGGTTCTATATACAAGCTGAAAGGTTTGAATAGCTTGTACTGCACACCGATACCCAAGTTAACGGACCACTGATAACGTGGCTTGATGTCACCCTTCAGAGTGTACGACGAGTCGGATGTTATGATATATTTCTTATCAAGCGAACTATGGACTGGCACCTCGAATGTCACACCACCGGTTGTATAGGCATTGAAGCGACCTTTTCCCCATATACGATAGGTCAATCGTAATGGTATGCCTATATAATCAATTTTCTGACTCTTCAACAAAGTCGCACCATTAAACTCGCTCTCAAAATCAGACTTCAACCTTGTATAGGTCAATCCTGTGCCAAAAGTCCAATGCTGACTTAATTGCTTATTAAGCGATAAACCAAATATTTTTGGGCGGTAGTGATGCGCCTTCTCACCTAAAGACGCATTGCCCTCTGTTGCATTATTCAGTGCAATCCATGACATTTTTGCCCTCTCTACAGAATCCATCAGCGCATTGTTCCTGACTAAATAATTTACATAATCATCCCAGGTATATAGTTTGGCAGCCGCACCGCCGTTAGCATAATCTACCACCGAGAGATAGTTCAAATTAGACATAGCTCCATTGGCTCCAGCATTGGAGGAATAGCCGAAGTTGAATGTCCACGGGTATTTCTTCTTATGGTTTACATCGAGGTTCATGTTTCCATTCGATGCCAACATTTTATCTTCTGAAATTTGTGGAATACGGAGCACGGAGTCGTCTATACTGATTTCACCAGTAGCCAAATACTTTGGCAAGGAATCTACATGGAAGAATACTGGCTGCTGCTCTGATTCAACACTGTCTGTTATGATCTGTGAAGAAATATCTTCAGTAGGAATAGTCTTTTTTACCAAAACACGCCTATCATTTCCAATAGCGCTTGAAGGTATAGAATACCTTGGCTGCCCATTCTTTTGAGAAGCAGCTCTATTTTGTTGAACTCGTTTTG
>NZ_KK082671.1:0-580 GCF_000599605.1 Prevotella sp. HJM029
AAATGGCATGCGGCAATCTATCCGCCCAAACATTCCATCCGTTTGGATATATTGGCAAACACTTCGTCCGGCCATTCCATCCGATTGGAAACGCGGGCAACCCCTCTTTTCAAATATTCCATCCGATTGGATATATTGGTAAACGCCGCGCCAGACCATCCCCCTCGTTTGAATGTGCCAACAACCCCTCCCCCCGACTTTTCCTGCCGTTTGAATATATTGGCAATCTACCCAACAAACTATTCCATCCTATTGAACGTGCTGGCAACCCCTCCGCCCAAACATTCCATCCGTTTCTGTGTGCTAACAATGGGTGAAAAACTACCGCAACGCGGTTATACTTTCGATAGCCCAGGGTTGCCGACGATAGGAGGCTACCCTGGGTAATGACGCAAGCAAAAAGGCTACCCCCTTGGGGGTTGTACTTTCTTTTTCTACTCCTCACCCATTTGCACATATCAAATGGATTTGTTCGTAAATGATATTCCTTTTGCACAAATGAATTTAGAAAAAGTACAATGCCGATGGCATAGGTTTCCGCCCTGCAAACGCATCCAGGGTAGGCTCCTATCGTCGCCAA
>NZ_KK082671.1:590-844 GCF_000599605.1 Prevotella sp. HJM029
GACAGGCTTGGAATGAGTAAATGGCATACAAACAAAAAAGCGTTCGCTTGATTGCTCAAATGAACGCTTCGTAAGAAAAAAGGCGGCTACCTACTCTCCCGCATTGCCCTATTTGACACGGTGTACCATCAGTGTATGGACGATACGGTGACAGCAATTTTCCATATTGCACAAAATAACAACTAAAAAAGCGTTCACTTGATTGCTCAAATGAACGCTTCGTTAAGAAAAAAGGCGGCTACCTACTCTCCCGC
>NZ_AZHT01000126.1 GCF_000599605.1 Prevotella sp. HJM029
GAATTATTTTCGCTTGTGTGGCTGTTGCTGTGGTCGGCAGTTTTCTGCATAAGTGAGGAACGCTTTAATTCGGGTAACTTTGCCCATAAAAATTAAAGCGTATGAAACAAGAGAAAATGAAGGTGTTGCTCTACATCAAAAAGAGCGGTCTTGACAAGTCGGGCAAGGCTCCGATTATGGGACGTATTACACTTGGAAGGAGTATTGCACAGTTCAGTTGCAAACTCTCCTGCAATCCAGAGTTGTGGAATCCCCGTGAGAGTAGAATGAACGGAAAGAGTCGTGAGGCGGTGGAGATAAACGGTAAATTGGAAAATCTGCTGTTGTCTGTTCAGTCGGCTTATCAATCTCTGCTATCCAAAGGTTGCCCATTTGATGCAGCCGATGTAAAAGAGCTGTTTCAAGGCAGCGTACAGACACGATGTATGCTTATCGAACGATTGGACATCCTCATCAGGGAGAAGA
>NZ_AZHT01000127.1 GCF_000599605.1 Prevotella sp. HJM029
TTATTTAGAAGCACCGAAGAAAGCTATAAATCTACCAGAAGGGTCTCCTACAAAGCATCAGTATGTGAGGTTAGATTCATACGTTCCAAATAAAGAGATTGTTTCTCGTAAGTATACCCAGCTTAGTGAGGTGTCAGAGGAGACTGCAATTCGTTACTTAAAGGAACTATCGGATAAATATGCACCTGGGACAAAAATAGCGGATGTACCATCCAATATAAGTGGGGCTAATGCCGGTATCTTCAAGGCAAATAATGGAAAAGTTCTTGATGGACAAATGATTCTCGAGGTGCCTGTGCAAGCAAAAGCCATACCTAAGAGGGTGATAGATTATGCAAGCCTCAAAGGAATAAAGATTCGAGATACTAACAATCATATATACAACAAATGAAAACTCTACTCAATCGTTGGAATACGATATGGCTTCGTCCATTAACGGATGGAGAAGCACTTAAAGTCTTGGATGACTACAACAAGACTCGTTACTCTCGTCGCAAGAAGAAAGAGGGTCTGTTGGAGCTTGCTTCTCGTGAAGCCCACGAGAAGCAAGAGGTCTACTTTGCAACGATACTCAATGATGATGG
>NZ_AZHT01000128.1 GCF_000599605.1 Prevotella sp. HJM029
ATATAAAAACAAACAGTAATGAAACGAATGGAATTTAGGAAGCGGGCATACACGGCTCCCGCATGCACTGTGATTCCCGTACCAGTTGAGAGTTTGCTGTTGGGCGAAAGTCCAAGAGTGCATCCCGGACAAGGCGGTGGCATCACCGAACACGAGTCAGAACATCGCGATGGCGAGTATGATGAAGAGGACGATGAAGAGTTGCCATAGTGTGGAAACCCTGCTCAATTGTGAATCATAAAACAACAGAAAAAGAACGGAAAATGAATTATAAAGTAATCAAACGCTATGTTGCCGACCACTGTCGACAGGCCACTTGGGCCTTTGTGGCATTGGCAAGCATAGCAACAACCGCTTGTGTAGATGACTCCGCAAGCGAAGGAAGAGGAACCAATGGCGTTTCAGATGCGGTGCGTTTTAATGTCACCGATGGCCAACTTGTTGCTTCGGCCAAGCGTGCTGCAGGCCTCACGCGTTCCATTATGCCCGAACCTGTAGCTGCTTCGGTTTTCGAAACCAAAGTGTTGCCTACCGATAATCCCGATTACACCGTGGTGCAAACCACCGTTGAGGGCGTGAATCCCATTACGCCCACACCAGGCACACGTGCTGTTGTGGCATGGACGCGTGGCCGTTTCTCCTCGACAGG
>NZ_AZHT01000129.1 GCF_000599605.1 Prevotella sp. HJM029
AACTCCGATGTCTCGGTACAATCACTCCACGTGCCTACTCCTCCCTTATATTTCACAACTCCCCATGTTTTATCCTCATTAAAGTAAAACATAAAGCTATAAATCGTATCATAGTTTTGCGGATTCTTGGGTTGTAGCCTAATGGTATCCAAGAATAACGTCTTCCCTTCTTGTGTAAAGTCTCTAAATGTATAGATGAGATAGTTGTCAAGATCTTCTCCTAAAAAGTCTACCCCAAAGTA
>NZ_AZHT01000130.1 GCF_000599605.1 Prevotella sp. HJM029
GTTAAACTTAAAATGAAATAGAAATGGAAAAGGAAACTATGATGAGCGACAAAGACCTTTCATGGTTCTTGGGTGTGGAAGATGAAACAGAGAACGAATCTACTTCACAAGAAGCGACTGCAGTTCCTGAAAGAGAAAGACCAACAAACAAGCAGGACACAGAGAATACCATGCACTCCGAGCCTGCACGGAACACTGAGAGTGCAACTGTTC
>NZ_KK082672.1:0-53291 GCF_000599605.1 Prevotella sp. HJM029
CATCGGAATTTTCCGCAGCCTTGTTTTTGATTAAAATGGCTCGTCGGAATTCTCCGCAGCCTTGTTTTTGCTAAAAATGGCTCGTCGGGATTCTCCGCAGCCTTGTTTTTGGTATGAATTGCCTCTCAAGAAGTTGGAGGGCATCAATTCTACTGTAGCTTGTTTGAGCTTAATTGTGTTGAGGAAGTAAGGCGAATGTCCTGCGACGGCGTATATAATATTGCCACAAGATGGCGTGCCGATAGCGCTTGTCGCAACTTTTCTCACTGCGCCCCGACTGAATTCTCTGGCGATCGTCCTTAAACTCGTTTCGCCAAGTCCAAAAATCGTACCGTGCCTTATAGATAGCTTTGAAGTCGGCTACGTTCCCTCGGGTAATGAGCGTCTGCCAAGCAGCCACATAGTCCAGCAGCCAGCGCATGGCCATGACGGGCCAAAGTTGGTCTGATGGAAGGTTTTTATAGAGCATGGTGAGGTTGTTGCGAAAATTTAAATAGGTCTTCCGTGCATTGCCTTTGGGCAGCGTTCCGCCTCCAACATGGTAAACCGTGCTGCCGGGCACACACGCTATTTTGCGCCCTTGAATGTTGAGCCGCCAGCAAAGATCAATCTCTTCGCTGTGGGCAAAGAAGCGTTGGTCCAAACCTCCTGCGGCCCAATAGTCTGTAGCGCGAATGAACAAACAGGCGCCCGTAGCCCAAAATGTGTGAGTGGGCTGGTCGTATTGGCCATGATCGTTTTCCACCGTTTCAAACATGCGCCCACGGCAAAAGGGGTATCCCCACCAATCCATGAAACCGCCAGCCGCACCAGCATATTCGAATTGCGTGGGTTGTGCCACCGCGTGCAATTTGGGTTGGCATGCTGCCACGTCGGGATGATGCTCCATGTAGTCGAGTAGGGGCTTGAGCCAATTCTCGGTTACTTCGACATCCGAATTGAGCAGCACGTAATATTCGCTCTCCACCTGCTGCAAAGCGCGATTATATCCCTCTGCAAAGCCTAAGTTTTGATAGAGTTCGATGCAACGGATGTTGGGATAGTGGGCAGCGAGAAAAGCTACGGAGTCGTCTGTCGATGCATTATCGGCCACTATGATTTGAGCTTGTCGTAGGGTGTTACGCACGAGTGCGGGCAGATATTGTTCGAGCATTTTCCGCCCATTCCAATTTAAAATAACAATGGCTACATTCTTCATTCCTCAACAATATTTTGTGCTCTGAGTGCCGTGTGGTCGTGGTTGAATTCTCCCAGCTTGACGGTCATGAGCTGGTTATCATATTCTTCACGCGCCAGCGTAGGGGCAAGTTCCACGCGAATGTAATTGTCCGTAAACCCATGCATAGCCTTCCCGCGTGGCGCTTTTTCGAAAAGCACTTGTTTTTCTTGACCAATGAATTGCGCATAGAAGGCTTGTGTTTTCTCATCGCTCAAGGCGAGCAGGCGTTTGGCACGGCGTTTCTTTTCTTTTTCGTCCACCACATAAGGAATGTTGAGCGCTTGTGTGCCTGGGCGTTCGCTGTAAGGAAACACATGGAGCTGGGTCACGGGCAGGCCGTTGAGAAAGTCGTAGCAGGCTTCAAAGTATTCTGGACGCTCACCACGGCTACCCACCATCACATCAACGCCAATGAAAGCTTCGGGCATTTGTTGTTTGATGCGCATCACTTTTTCCGCAAAAAGCTTTGTATCATAGCGCCGATGCATAAGCTTGAGCACTTCGTCGCTGCCACTTTGCAAAGGAATATGAAAGTGGGGCATGAACTTTTGGCTGCGACTGCAATAATCAATGAGTGCATTATCAATCAAGTCGGGCTCCAAACTGCTGATGCGATAGCGCTGAATGCCATCTACTTCGTCGAGTGCTTTTACCAAATCAAGGAAGCTTTCATGGGTGGTTTCACCAAAATTGCCAATGTTTACCCCCGTGAGCACAATCTCTTTTCCGCCTTCAGCAGCGGCTTCTTCAGCCTGCCGCACGAGAGAGGCGATAGTAGGATTGCGCGAAAAGCCGCGAGCATAGGGAATCGTGCAATAGGTGCAAAAGTAGTTACAGCCGTCTTGCACTTTTAGAAAATAGCGCGTTCGGTTGCCTCGTGAGCACGATGGTTGGAAACTTTTAATATCTTTTGTCTTGACACTGTGGTATTGATGCAGGGCATCGTCATCTTTGTGCAAGAATGCGTTGTTGAGATATTGAATGAGGTTGGCTTTTTCGTTGGAACCCAACACTAAATCGACGCCTTGAATTTGGCTCACTTTTTCACTCTCTAACTGTGCATAGCAGCCTGTGACGATGATGAATGCCCCAGGATTCTCGCGCACCATTTTATGAATGGCTTGTCGACATTTATGGTCGGCCACTTCAGTCACGCTGCAGGTATTGATGAGGCAGATGTCAGCCTGCTCATCTTTCTCAGCCGTGAGCACCCCCATGTCAGACAACATCTTGCCGAATGTAGAGGTCTCTGAGAAATTTAGTTTGCAGCCCAGCGTATAGTATTTTGCTTTCTTTCCTTGAAAAGCTGAAGAATCAATCATTTTGTTTGAATAGTTATGGATGATGTGAATTTATGCATTGGGCGTAGGAAACAGATTCAATTTATTGGCACGAGCTTCCTCGAGTGAAATCGTTTTGGCTTGACGCTGTTCAAAACGCTGGCGTAATTCATCATATTTCGCGTTTAACTCACGTTTCAGCCGTTCTCGCGCCTCATCGTTTAGCAAGTGTGCAGCAACCAATGCGTTTTGTGAGGCATCTTTCATCCAGACTACAGGACCACTATATGCGGGAGCAATCTTTAGTGCCACGTGCAGTTGACTGGTGGTGGCGCCACCAATCATGATAGGAATATGCAGGCCGGCTTTCTCCATTTCTTGCGCCACATGCACCATTTCTTCTAACGAAGGGGTAATCAAACCGCTCAGTCCTATCATGTCGACACGGTGTGCAATGGCTTCGGCCACGATTTGTTCTGCAGGAACCATTACGCCCAAATCAATCACTTCGTAGTTGTTGCAAGCCATTACCACGCCTACAATGTTCTTACCAATGTCGTGCACGTCGCCCTTGACAGTAGCCAACAAGATTTTGCCTGCCACATAGTTTCCTTCGGCTTTCTCGGCCTCAATCAAAGGTTGCAAAATAGCCACAGCCTGTTTCATGGTGCGAGCGGTCTTCACTACTTGGGGTAAGAACATCTTACCCGCGCCAAAGAGTTCTCCCACTTCGTTCATGCCAGCCATCAATGGTCCTTCGATGATGTCTACAGCGTGTGGATATTGTTGGCGCGCTTCGGCCAAATCGGCTTCTAAATAATCACTGATTCCTTTTCGCAAGGCATAGGCCAATCGCTGTGCTATGTTAGTTTCTCGCCATGCTTCATGCTGTTCAGCAACAGCCCGAGCACCATTTTTTCGTTGATCTTGCTCAGCTTTCACACGATTGGCTAAGTCAATCAAGCGTTCGCTGGCCTCTGCATCTTTATTGAGCACCACGTCTTCAATGGTTTTAAGCCAATCTTTGGGCAGGTCAGCGTAAACCATTTTGGTAGCGGGATTAACGATACCGAAATCCATTCCTTGCTGGATGGCGTGGTAGAGAAACACGGCATGCATGGCCTCTCGAATATCATTATTACCACGGAAAGAGAACGAAAGATTGCTTACACCGCCACTGACGTGGGCTCCTGGAAGGTTCTTCTTTATCCAACCGACAGCTTTAATAAAATCTACGGCATAGTTGTTGTGTTCTTCAATACCCGTAGCTATTGATAAAATATTAGGGTCGAAGATGATGTCTTGCGGATTAATACCAACTTTCTCTGTCAGCAAACGATAGGAACGTGCGGCAATTTCAATCTTGCGTTCATAGGATGTAGCTTGTCCCTGCTCGTCGAAACACATCACTACCACAGCGGCACCGTAGCGTTTTACATCTCGTGCCTCGCGAAGGAACATCTCTTCACCATTTTTGAGTGAAATAGAATTCACGATGCTTTTGCCTTGAATGCATTTCAATCCAGCATGGATTACATCCCATTTGCTGGAATCAATCATGATGGGAACGCGCGACACGTCGGGGTCAGAAGCCACTAAGTTTAGGAAGTTCACCATCTCGCTCTTTGCGTCTAACAGGCCATCGTCCATGTTGACATCAATCACCATAGCACCATCGGCCACTTGCTTGCGCGCAATGGCGAGTGCTTCGTCATATTGTTTGTTTTCGATGAGGCGCAGAAACTTGCGACTGCCGGCAACATTGCATCGCTCGCCCACGTTCACAAAGCGAATGTCGGGTGTGAGTTCCAACAGCTCTAAGCCACTCAACCACATCACATCGGGTTTCGCGTTTATCCGGTGAGGCTTCCTGCCTTTGGCTAATTGGGCAAACTTAGCAATGAATTCATCGGTTGTGCCGCAACATCCTCCCAGAATGTTCACCAAGCCTTCGTCTAAGTATTCCTCTATTTGTTGTGCCATGCTGTCGGCCGATTCGTCATATTGTCCCAATGAATTGGGCAGACCAGCATTGGGATAAACAGAGATATAATAGGGAGCTTTGTTGGCTAATGAGGCTAAGAAAGGTTTCATTTGCCGTGCGCCAAACGAGCAGTTCAGTCCTACGGAGAAGATGGGATAGCCGCTGAGGCTGCCCAAGAAGCCTTCTAACGTTTGGCCACTCAGCGTTCGACCAGCTAAATCGCTAATCGTAGCACTAATCATAATGGGGAGCTCTCTTTTGTATTCGGCCATCATTGCAATAGCTGCATCAATAGCGACCTTTGCATTAAGCGTGTCGAAAATCGTTTCAATGAGAAAGGCATCTACACCGCCATCTAATAATCCCCGTATCTCTTCGGCGTAAGCATCATATAATTCATCATACGTGAGGTTGCGTGTGGCTGGACTATTGACATCGGGGCTCATCGAGCAGGTTTTGTTTGTCGGACCAATGGAGCCTGCGACAAAGCGCGGTTTCTCTTCGGTAGCGAATTCCATCGCAGCCGTTTTGGCTAAGCGAGCGCCTTCGAGTGCTATTTTATAGCTATCCGCTTCCAAGCCATAATCGGCTTGCGAGATACGTTGTGCTGAGAAAGTGTTGGTTTCAATGATGTCGGCTCCGGCCTTCAGATAGCGGCGGTGCACATCGAGTACCACATCAGGCCGGGTGAGGTTTAGCAAATCGTGATTGCCTTTTAACTGCTTTTGTGGGCAGTTTTGAAACAGCGTTCCGCGATAATCCTCCTCAGAAAGCGCATAAGTTTGGAACATTGTTCCCAAAGCGCCATCGAGGATTAAGATTCTATCCTGAATAACATCTTGTAATTTCTTCATAAATTTAAATGCATCGTGAACGGATGGGTGCGAAACATTTAATAGTGTTTCATCATACGATCCATTTCTCTTCGGTCTTGCTTCTCGCGCAAGGTCTGCCGTTTGTCAAATTCCTTTTTACCCTTTGCCACGGCAATATTGACTTTGGCGCGCCCGTGCTCGTCGATAAAAAGCAGCGTGGGGACGATGGTAAAGCCTATTTGTGCCGCAGCATCGGCCAAGCGGCGCAATTCTTGTTTGGTGAGCAACAATTTGCGGTCGCGTTTCGCTTCGTGGTTGCTATACGAACCATAAAAATAGGGGCTGATGTTCAAGCCTTTCACCCACAACTCGCCTTTGTAGACCACACAAAACGAATCTATCAACGAAGCCTTGCCCGCCCGAATGCTTTTGATTTCGGTTCCCGTGAGCACGATTCCAGCGGTGTAGGTGTCGGTGAAGAAATATTCAAACGAAGCTTTCTTATTCCTGATCTGAACGGGACTGCCTTTGCTGCCACTTTTATTTTGCTTACTCATGTGCTATCGCTACAAAATGATCTAAATGATGGTCAACATAATGCGCAATTTGCCGCGTGAAAAGCTCTTCATTTTCAACAAACTGTTCGTCGAATTCGTCGAACTCGGAAAATTGCTCATACATTGCCATAAACGTTTCGTCATCGCAATCGCGCTCTATCTCGGCGTGGTATTTTGAATAAAGGCGATGCGTTTTACCTAAGATTTTAAAGAGTTCTTGCAAGCCCCATTCACGAAAGGCCTTGCCTGTGGGGTTGAGGAAGATGAAACCGCCCAAACCATTGTGAATGAGCTGCACAAAGCCGCCCTCCATCACTTCTTCGTGCAAATAATGATAGGCCAGCAGGGTGATTTGGTCGGCGTTGAGTTGCGTCATGTTTTCACCATTCAGTTCGCCACCAATAGCATTTAATATGGCCTGCGTGATGGTTGAAACAAACTCATCATAACCTTTTTCGGCCGCCATCTGCAACTCCTTATCATCCATTTTCACCTCTTTCATATCTCTTTTTCTTTTGCTGCAAAAGTAGCAATTTTCAGGCAATAGACAAAACACTTGCTTTGTTTATTGCTTTCTTAATCTTTTTGCGGCAACAGGGTCGTTCCAACGCGAAAATAAATTTTTTCGTTGGTCTGGAGGGTCGTTCCAACGCGAAAATGGAATTTTTCGTTGGCCTGAGGGTCGTTCCAACGCGAAAATAAAATTTCTCGATGGTTCTGAGGGTCGTTCCAACGCGAAAATGAATTTTTTCGTTGTTCTGGAGGGTCGTTCCAACGCGAAAATAAAATTTCTCGATGGTTTTGAGGGTCGTTCCAACGAGAAAAAAAAATTCCGTAACAATCGAGGGTTGCAAGGCTACATTCCTTGTGCATTTGGGTTGGCTGCACAAAATATACGGGCAAGCCTTTCCCCTTCATGGGTTTTTTATTACTTTTGCAACCATGTTACTTTCCGTCGTCATTCCATTCTATCAGTTGGCCACCACGCTTCGTCAAAGTGTGGCCTCTGTGCTGGCGCAGCAGGTGGATGAGATGGAAATTATCTTGGTTGATGATGGTGCGCCGGCCGATGCGCGGCAGATTGCCTCTGACATCGTTGCGGGGCATGAGAATGTGCGCTGCGTCAGCCAAGACAATCAGGGGTTGAGCAGTGCTCGAAATGCGGGTGTTGCAGTGGCAAAAGGACAATATATTACTTTTGTGGATAGCGATGACACCGTGGCGCCGGGCACTTATGCGGCAGCGCTTGCAATGTTGAAGCGGCATCCAGAGATAGCACTTTTAGAGTTTCCCGTCCTTGTAGGCGAGGGGAGTGCGCAGGCGCATCAATTGGCTTTCGCACCACGGCTTTACACCGATTGGCGGCACTATTGGCTGGGCACGCGAGCCTATGTCCATGGCTATGCTTGGAATAAAATCTATCGCCGCGAGCAGGTGATGCGGCATCCGTTTAAAATGGGTGCGGCATTCGAGGATATCGAATTTTTGATGCGGTTGCTCCCATCTTGTCCGTGCATAGCCACCATGAACGAGGGCTGCTATCACTATCAGCAAAACCCACATGGTTTGGCGGCCAAAGCATCATCCTTTCAGTTAGAAAGTCTGCTGCATTGGCATGTAAACACGATGAAAAAGGTTTGCGACAAAGCCTACTTTGCGTGCATCTTAAATGTGCAATTGGATGTTTATCGGCAAGGTGGTCCCATTCTCTTGCCCCATCGGCCGCCTTTTCGCGGCACGTTTAAACTCTACATTTATTCATTAATCGGAATACAACGTCTATGCTTCATTCACAAAATCTACAAAGCCCTGCTTCAAAACCGTTGGTGAGTTTCATCATTACCACTTGCAACACCGACGCGCGACAGCTGCGCGCATGCGTTGAAAGCATTCTGAAGCTCTCGTTGAGCCACAATGACCGTGAGCTGATAGTGATTGATGATGGAAGCCGCGAGCCTGCCATCAATGTGCTGCTCGACTTTTGCGATGACTTGATTTATGTGCGGCAGCCCAACCAGCGCTTGAGCATGGCGCGCAATCGAGGCATCAGCATGGCGCAGGGCATGTATTTGCAATTTGTTGATGGTGACGACTATTTGTTGCAATCCACCTATGAACATTGCTTGGATTTGGTGCGCTATCATCAGCCCGATTTGGTTTTGTTTCAGCTGTCGACCTCGCCCAAGGTGCCCCTTGCAGATGACTATGAGGGGCCTTGCGCAGGGGTTGAATATATGCAGACGCACAATTTGCGAGGCACAGCTTGTGGCTATCTGTTTAGCAAGCATTTGTTGCATGGCCTTCGTTTCACAACCATGCGGCATTATGCTGAAGATGAAGAGTTCACGGCACAACTTATTTTGCAATCGAAGCATTTGTTCTCCACCTCGGCCAAAGCCTATTTCTATCGGCAACATGCAGCCTCTGCGCTGCATCAAAAGCAGCCTAAAAATAAGTTGCTTCGATTGCAAGACACCGAGGAGGTTATTCTTGCACTATTGGAGAAAAAGAAAACGCTTACGCATTCTGAACAAAAGGCGTTGGAGCGGCGTATCTTGCAACTCACGATGGATTATCTTTATCTCACAGCACGCCTCACCCATAGCTATGAACGGCTCACAGATGCTTGCGAACGGATGCGTAGATATGGACTTTTTCCGCTGCCTAACAAGCATTACACCAAGAAATATTCGCTTTTCAGAAACCTCATCAATTATAGTTGGGGGCGAAAGGTAATCCTTGCAACAATGTTGAAATGAAGATTTTATTATTGGGCGAATATAGCAATGTGCACCACACACTGGCCTTAGGTTTTCGCGCTTTGGGGCATCGGGTGGTGGTGGTCTCGAATGGAGATTTCTGGAAAAACTATCCACGCGATGTGGATGTGAGCCGTCATCCCGGGGCTTTGAGCGGATTGCGACTTTATGCAAAACTTTTAAGGTTGTTGCCTCAGTGGCGCGAATTTGACATTGTGCAACTCATCAATCCCATGTTTTTTGAGTTGAAGGCCGAGCGCCTTTTCTTCTTCTATCGTTATTTGCGCCGTCACAATAGGCGTGTTATCTTGGGCGCATTCGGCATGGATTATTATTGGGTGCACGAGAATATCACGCGCTTTCCGCTGCGCTATAGCGATTTTAATATCGGGAATGCACTTCGCAAGGATGCTGAGGCACAACGTCATATCGCGGAATGGAGCGGAACGGCGAAAGCCGCACTCAACCAATATATTGCCCAGGATTGCGACTTGATCATAGCAGGACTTTATGAATATTGGGCGTGTTATCAGCCGCTTTACCCTCGAAAAATGGTTTTCTGTCCGTTGCCCATTATCCCAAAAGCCGTTTGCCCAGCTCCTGTTTTGGGTGCTTTGAAAGCTTTTATCGGCATTAATCAAGCGCGCAGTGCTTACAAAGGAACCGATCGCATGTTGCGCGTAGCCGAGCAATTGCAGCGTGATTTTCCGCAGCAATTCAGTCTGCGTGTGGCGCGTGATATGCCTTTTGCACAATATGTGGCCGCCATGCAGCAATGCGATTTGCTTTTCGACCAACTTTATAGCTACACACCCGCCATGAATGCCTTGGAGGCCATGAGTTATGGTGTGGTTTGTGTGGGCGGAGGTGAGCCTGAAAGCTATGAGCTATTAGGTGAAAGGCTGTTGCGTCCGGTGATTAATGTGCAGCCCGACGAGGAAAATTGCTATCAGCAGCTCGTGCCATTTATCCAGCATCCTGAACAACTCTATGCGTTGAAGCAGCAAAGTATAGATTATGTAAAAGTTCACCATGATTATATAAAGGTGGCACAGCAATACCTTCATTATTATGAGCAGGCACTCCACGATTAAGATTCTCTACACAACTGACATTCACGGCAGCTTTTTTCCTTATGATTTCATTGAGCGAAAGCCGTGCACAGGCAGTATTGCTCGGGCAGCAAGCTACATCAAAGCTCAACGTGCACGCTACGGAAAACGGTTGTTATTGCTCGATGGGGGAGATGTGTTGCAAGGTCAGCCCACCTGTTATTACAGCAATTTCGTGGCACCAGATCAGCCAAACATGGCGGCTCGCGTGCTCAACGAATTGGGATATGATGCGCAGGCCATAGGCAATCACGACATTGAAACGGGCCATGCGGTTTACGATAAATATATCCGTGAGGCGAACTATGCTGTGTTAGCGGCTAATGTTGTGGACGCGCAGACTGGCAAACCTTATTTTAAGCCTTACACGCTATTTGTTGTCGATGGTGTGCGCATCGCGGTTATAGGTATGGTCACAGCTGCGATTCCCTATTGGTTGCACGAGAGTTTGTGGCAAGGAATGCAATTTCAGAGCATTTCCTCGTGTTTGCAAAGATGGGTTAATCATGTGCGCAGCAATGAGCAAGCAGATTTTGTAGTAGGACTATTTCATTCGGGATATACTGGCGGAATAGCTGATACGCGTTATCCTGAGAATGAAGCGAAAGTCGTTGCACAGCAGACGATGGGAATAGATATAATACTCTTTGGGCATGATCACCAGCAAAAGCAGGAGGTTGTTGGTCATGCTGATGGTTCTTCTACTCTGTTGCTTAATCCATCGAGTAATGCTCACTTGATGGCTGAGTTAACGCTTAACTTACAAATTACTAGTGGGGAAGTGCAGAAGATTGATTGTAAGGGAGAGCTTGTTTCGCTCGAAAAACAACCGATAGATGATGTTTTCATGCAACATTTTGCTGCTGACAAGCAACAGGTGGAGGACTATACGCAGCAAATCGTTGGTCGCACCGCCTATGCTTTGCGCACGCGAGACAGCTTCTTCTGTTCGTCGCGCTTCAGTGATTTTATTCACGATGTACAATTATCTGTTGCTCCGGCCACACTCTCATTCAATGCACCGCTGAAGTTTGACGCAGTTATTGCGCCTGGTAATATTTATGTTTACGACCTGTTTAATCTTTACACTTACGAAAACCAATTGTATGTGTTGTACTTAACAGGACAAGAAATCAAACAATATTTAGAGTACAACTACGCTCTTTGGACGCAGACAATGCATAATCCAGCCGACCATCTTATGCGTATGGAACAGGGGAATGATGGGCATTGGCGATGGCAGAACTTAGCTTTTAACTTTGATACGGTAGCAGGTATTAATTATGAAGTTGATGTGAGACAGCCTATTGGGCAGAAAATAAACATCCTTCGCTTGAGCAATGGGGCTCCTTTCATGCTCAATCAAAGCTATCGTGTGGCGATGAACAGCTATCGTGGTAATGGTGGAGGTGAACTACTTACTCGTGGAGCTGGAATTCCCTTTGAAGAGCTTCCGCAACGTATTGTGTGGGTGAGTCGCAAAGACCAGCGTCAGATAATTATGGATTATATTCAATCGAATGGTACTATAGCGCCTGAACCTCACAATAATTGGCACTTTGTTCCTATAGCATGGGCAGAGCCTGCTTTAGCTATTGACAAGCAACTATTATTCCCAAAACAATCATGAATAAACTATTTGTAATGTGTACTTTAACTAGTTAATGTACATTTATTATGCATACACAGAAAACCATAAATCGCAAGAATCCTATCAAGCGTATTAAATATTAATAGGTAGACTGAAGATAGTCTACCTATTAATATTTAAGTATTATTCCTTATGGAAGTATCTTGTTTTATTCAAAATAGTAGAGGAATGTCGCTTCACCCTCAAGTGCGGGCTTCTTTTCGTTTTCAATCTCTATTTTGAAACCGATGCGTGCACGACAAACACCTCTAAGATTTTCAATAGCGTTGAGTGAGGTGACCAATCTAATACTGCTACCAGTGATAACAGGTCGGCCGAAACGCATTTTGTCCATGCCATAATTGACCATCATTTTTAGATTCCTCACATCAATAATCTGGTTCCACATATAGGGAAGAAGTGAGAGTGTGAGATAGCCATGTGCGATGGTACTTTTATACGGACTTTCTTCTTTGGCACGTTGTACGTCGATATGAATCCATTGGTGGTCGAGAGTAGCATCTGCAAATTGATTAATACGCTCTTGATCTACTTTCAGCCATTCGGATGTGCCTAACTCTTTTCCCAAATATGATGCGAACTCATCGTAGGATTTGATTACTAATTTATCCATCAGATACAATTTTTTAATTTAATCCGAGGCTCTTTTTGATGGCCTCTATCTTCATCATTGCTTTCTCCTCAAGCATGGGGAAGTCTTGTGCGCGCTTCATCTCGCCTTTCACCTCTAAATAGAATTTAATCTTAGGTTCTGTTCCTGAAGGGCGGACACTCACTTTTGTTCCGTCTTCGCAGAACCATTGCAACACGTTGCTGGTGGTGGGCATATCTAATTTGGTCTTTGTTCCATCCCATGTCGTTGCTTCTAAACTTTGATAATCTTTATAAAGTATAACTTTACTGCCACCTAAATCTTTTGGAGGGTGGTTGCGATAGTTGGTCATCATCTGCTTGATTTCTTCTGCACCAGTTTTCCCTGGACGTACAACATTCACGGTAAACTCTTTGGAATAACCATATTCGATATAAATGTCCATCAGTACATCGTAGAGAGTTTTGCCTTGATCTTTTGCCCAAGCGCATATCTCAGCAAGTAAACACATGGCCGAGACAGCATCTTTATCGCGCACAAAGTCTTGCGCCATAAAGCCGTAACTCTCTTCGCCGCCACCAATATACTTTTGTTTGTCGCCCGTAATTCTGATTTCACGTGCAATCCATTTAAAGCCAGTATAGCAGTCGCGCATCTCTATTCCAGCTTTATCTGCAACCTTTTTAATTACCTCTGTAGTAACAATTGTCTTTACAATGTAGTCTGTGGGCTTGAGCAATCCCTTTGCTTTGCGATTGGTGATTATATAATATAAGAAGAGAAGACAAGTTTGATTTCCATTAATAAGCACCCATTCGCCTTTGTCATTCTTGCAAGCCATGCCCACGCGGTCGGCATCGGGGTCAGATGCCATCACAATGTCGGCATCGAGTGCTTTTGCATCTCGGATGGCCAAAGCCAAAGCCTCTCCATTTTCAGGGTTAGGACTTTTTACAGTTGGAAAATCACCGCTGCGCTGCATTTGCTCGGCAACACAATGCACATTGTCAAACCCCCATAGCTTCAGGCTTTGCGGAATAGCCATCATGCCTGTTCCGTGAAGTGGTGTATAAACGATTTTCAAATCGTGCTGTCGCTTTATCACATCCGGATCAATACTTAATGTATGAATCTCTTTAAGATAGGCCTCGTCAATGTCTTTTCCTATAAGTTTGATTAATTTTGCATCTCCAGCAAACTTAACATCATTTATGGTCACTTTATTTACCTCATTGATAATCCCTTCATCGTGAGGCATGAGCACTTGCGCACCATCTTCCCAATATGCCTTATAGCCATTATATTCTTTTGGATTGTGACTGGCCGTGATATTAACGCCTGCTTGACATCCTAAATGCCGAATGGCATATGAGCATTCAGGGGTGGGGCGCATGTCGTTAAACAGATACACATGGATGCCATTTGCAGAGAAAACATTTGCCACCGTCTCTGCAAACTTGCGACTGTTGTTGCGGCAATCGTGACAAACAACAGCCGAAATGGTAGGTCTATCTTTAAAGTTTTTTTTAAGATAGTTTGCAAAGCCTTGTGTAGCCATTCCAACGGTGTAAATATTCATGCGGTTTGTTCCAGCTCCCATGATGCCTCGTAAGCCTCCTGTTCCAAACTCTAAGTCCTTGTAAAAACTTTCTATCAACTCTGTTTTGTCAGTAGATGTGAGCATTTGTTCTACTTCTGTATGCGTTTCTTTATCAAAAGCTGGTGTGAGCCATTGTTTTGCTTTTGCTTCGCATTGCGCAATAAGTTCTGCATTATGTGCCATATTATATTACTTTTGTTATTAGCTTACAAGGCAAAATTAATCATTTTTGCGGAAAAACAGCATTAAATACTTTTTTTTTTGTAATTTCGTCCACGAATTATCAATCTCATTTATGTATTTTACTGGTATTATTATAGCCTTGTCAACCTTTCTCATTATAGGTGTATTTCATCCTATTGTAATTAAAACAGAGTATTATTTTGGCACACGGCCATGGTCCCTTTTTCTCATCTGTGGTATCATGTCCGTCATTGCATCGCTTTGTATCGAGAATATTATAACATCTTCTGTTTTGGGAGTTTTGGGTGCATCTTTCTTGTGGAGTATTGGTGAGTTGTTCGAACAAAAACAACGCGTAGCAAAGGGTTGGTTCCCAAAACGAAAGAAAAAATGTTCATCTGATGATGCTGATATGAAAAAGTAATGAAGAGTATACTTATAGTTGTTGGTAAAACCACTGACAAACACTTTATTGCAAGCATAGCTGATTATAGTTCACGTATCCATCATTATATGCCTTTTGAACTCTTAGTAATTCCAGAATTAAAGAATACCAAGAGTTTGAGTAAAAATCAGCAGAAAGAACGGGAGGGTGATTTAATCTTTAAAAGTCTGCAACCTACAGATACTGTGGTACTTTTAGATGAGCATGGCAGAGAATGGGATTCCATGGCATTTGCATCATGGTTACAAAAAAAGCAACAACTAACACGGCGTTTAGTGTTTGTAGTTGGTGGGCCTTATGGCTTTTCTCCAGCTGTTTATAATCGTGCGCAGGAAAAGCTCTCACTATCGAAGATGACTTTTAGTCATCAAATGGTTCGTTTAATTTTTACAGAGCAGCTTTATCGAGCTTGTACAATCATAAAAGGTGAGCCTTATCATCATGAGTAATGTGTAGTGTGTAATGCCCTGATTGAAAGATAATCTGCATCATCCCTGGCTCTGCTATCTTTTTACTGATGTCCAATGCCACATGTCCCATCGTCCTTCGCAAATTTAATTCTACACACGGATGAACTTTTCCATCAAGCAATGCCATCATATCCACACCAAATGGCCCTACATAGTTACCATGAAGTTGGATACGCATAGTTCTTTGAATTTGCTGACGGATAGTTTTTAAATATTCCAACCTGACATGTTTAGTGAGCAGTTTTACTTTCTCTCGCTCTGAAGCTAAACGATTGCCTGTGTAAATTCCATTTGTCGTATTAAAAAGCGAGAGCCCCATATAGCTAACATCACTATTGCTGTGTGCATAAAATTCCATTCCAAAGTCGCACACCTTTTGATAAAAGGGTTCAAGCATCACACAACCTTGCCGACGGATAACATTTTTGATCCAGCCTTTTAGATGTTCTGTGATTCCTTCGCCATGCACATCTACATAACGCATTCCTCGTCCACTACTGCTCCATGGTGCTTTTAGCACAAACTGATAGGGAGAATTTAGAGGGGCATTATTCATCACTTCCATCACATTTTGAACATCATCAAATGCATGTGCCCAACCTACTAAATTGTCATTTTGCATTACTATCGTTGGGAGCAAGTGTTGTGCAGACCACTGACGGCTACTTATTTTGCGTAATACATCAAGTGTATCTTCGCTTGGGAGTAGCTTTTCACTTTTTTCTGAAAGCGACAATATGAGCTGTTGGCACAGAGGCTTGTCCCATCCCCATGGCTCAAACTGCACATTATCAAGTGGGAGAGAGCTGATTTCTGATGGTGTAATGAAGTTACTACATTTTATATAAGGATATAAATTGGAGGGTATTTGAGCATAATGTGCATGATTCACTAATACAAAATCATCTGCTTTTGCCCACAAAGCAGGCAAAAAGGCTAAGTCATTTTGTAATTGTTGGGCTGCCCGAGGTAGCGTGATATAAGATTTATTTTCAGCTAAAGCAAACTCGTGGCCAGGATTAAAGATATGAATTGTTCGACGACCCATTTAGAATCCTTCGGGAAGTTTCATCACAACTTTATCATCAACCCATGTACCAGCTTTCTTTTCGGCAACAATCTTTCTATATTTTTCATGCGCTTGCTGTGCTCGTTGTGTAGCATGTTGCGCTGCTGTGCTACTCTCTATGTCTTGGGGTTGGATACGCATTGTACCAGCATGTGCGATTAAATCTTTCACTACCTCGCCACCAATAATTAAGCCTACAACAGAAGGAACCCATGCATTGCTGGCAGGAATATCGCGTCTGTCAGTACATTTACGCATATCTTTATCGGGACAGATGCAATGAAAGCGACAACTAATCGTTGGGTCATCAATTTGTTTGAGTGGCACTTCTTCGCTATAAACAACCTTGAGATGTGGAATATTTAGCTTGCGCAGTTTTTTACGAATTACTTTTGCTAACGGATCCATCTTCGTTTTATTAATATCAGTAACACGAAAGGCCGTAGCATCAAGCTTATTAGCTGCACCCATCGATGAAATCATTGAAATATTGAGCTGATGACAACGTTTGATAAGTTCAATCTTGGCAGAGACAGTGTCGATACAATCCACTACGTAATCGTATTGTGAGAGATCGATGGAATCAGCATTTTGTGGTAAATAAAACATCTGATATTTGTGTACAATACACTGACGATTGATATCATGAATTCGGGCTTCGGCTACATCAACTTTATGTTTGCCAATAGTGGAAAGCACAGCATAAAGCTGACGATTAACATTTGTGAGGCATACACGATCATCATCAAAAATATCTAATTCGCCTACACCACTACGCGCTAATACCTCTACCACATAACTGCCTACGCCACCCAAACCAAAAACAGCCACTCTGCTCCCCATTAAGGTGTCCATAGCTGGTTTCCCAATTAAAAGTTGTGTACGTGAAAATTGATTTTGCATTGTCTTGTCCGCTGATTAAAAAATAATATTTGAAATCCTATCTATCCATTAAATGCTTCTTTCCATCGTGCTTTTTATACACAATCTAAACAGAATACATCCCTTTATGCTCTTTACTTCATTTTATCAATATGGAGAAGTATTCTTTCCTTTTTAATACATTAATTTCTGATAAGAGTTACTTTTGAATGTGCAATATCAGAAAAGTTATCGCCCATTACATAAATGCATTGAGCGATAAATCAAATATGATGGATAGCCTTTGTCTTATTTTACGTTCTACCAGTCAAAAGTACACTTCCCATCTTACTGCTGTTGATATGTGGCTACTGTTTGAACAAGTGCTTCACCTGTGAGTGTGACTTGTTCACCCGTTTGCATGTTTTTGAGTGTGAATTTATTAGCTTCCATTTCTTCTTCACCAGCCAATACAACAAAGGGTATTTCTTTTGCATTGGCATAACTCATCTGCTTTTTCATTTTTGCTGAGTCAGGATAAATTTCTGTTCGTATACCTGCTTCACGCGCTTTAGCCACACATGGAAGGCTATAGGTAGTCTCTGCTTCTCCAAAATTTATAAAAAGCAGTTGGGTTGTGGTTATAGCTTCCTTGGGATAGAGATCCAAGGTGTTGAGTACATCATAAATGCGGTCAGCACCAAATGATATGCCAACTCCACTTAATCCTGGCATACCAAATATCCCCGTAAGATTATCATAGCGTCCTCCGCCCGTGATACTTCCCATTGGGGTATCTAAGGCTTTTACTTCGAAAATGGCTCCCGTATAATAATTTAATCCACGTGCTAAGGATAAATCGAGCTGCACTTCATTTTTCAATCCTACAGCCTTCAGCGTATTTAGGATAAAGCGTGTCTCGTCAAGTCCACTTTTTCCGATTTCAGAAACCTGCAAGAGCCCCTCCATGGTCTCCAATTTTTCTTCGTTACTTCCCGTGAGTATGAGGATTGGTCTAAGCTTATTGATAGCCGCATCAGAGATACCTAACGCCTGAAGCTCTTCTATTACTTTCTCAACCCCAATCTTCTCTATTTTGTCAATAGCTACAGTAATGTCAGTGATACGTTCTGCCTCATTTATAAGTTCGGCAATTCCTGTTAAGATTTTACGGTTGTTGATTTTTATTTGTACACGGATTCCAAATTTAGTAAATACAGTGTCGATAATTTGAATTAACTCAACTTCGTTTAAAAGTGAATCAGACCCTACCACATCTGCATCACATTGATAGAATTCTCTATAGCGACCTTTCTGAGGACGATCAGCTCTCCAGACAGGTTGTATTTGATAACGCTTAAATGGAAGTTGCAATTCCTCGCGATGTTGTACTACATAGCGTGCAAAAGGTACGGTTAAATCATAGCGCAATCCTTTTTCGGCCAATAGTTTAGCCAAATGAATAGGCTGACGAGCCAATAACTCTTCATCGCTTATTTTTTTGAGATAATCACCCGAATTCAAAATTTTAAAGAGCAGTTTATCGCCCTCTTCGCCATATTTCCCCATTAAGGTTTGCAACGTTTCCATAGCAGGTGTTTCAATTTGCTGGAAGCCATAGCGTGCATAGACCTCTCGGATAGTGTTAAAAATATAATTTCGTTTTGCCATTTCCACAGGCCCAAAATCTCTTGTACCTTTTGGAATGGATGGTTTCTGTGCCATAATTGTCTTTATTTTTATAATATAATGGTTTGCGCTCTGTCAGGACCTAATGATATAATCTTGATTGGTGTAGAAAGAAAGTCCGACAAGAATGCAATATAATCTCTAAATGCTATTGGAAATTCCGAGGAAGATGTGAGGTGAGTCAAATCTGTCTTCCAACCTTCAAATGTTTGATAAATGGGGGTAACATCGTCTATCTCGTATGGGAAATCGGTTGTCGTCGTTCCATCTTTTAGCTGATAGCCCACACATGCTTTAATGGTATCAAACGTGTCGAGCACATCACTTTTCATGAGGATAAGTTGGGTCACACCATTTAACATCACAGAATAACGTAATTGTACCAAGTCTACCCAGCCACAACGCCGTTCACGTCCCGTTACAGCACCATACTCATGGCCTAAATCACGCAACTTCTTTCCTGTTTCATCAAACAATTCTGTGGGGAAAGGCCCTGATCCTACACGCGTGCAATAGGCTTTCATGATACCATAAACCTCGCCGATTTTGTTAGGAGCAACACCCAGTCCGATGCAGGCACCCGCACTAATCGTGTTAGAAGATGTAACAAAAGGGTAGGAGCCAAAGTCAACATCGAGCATCGTACCTTGTGCTCCTTCACACAACACACGCTTCCCATGTTTGAGCATGCTATCTATTTCGTGTGAAGCATCAACTAACTTAAAACGACGAAGATACGCTATACCCTCCATCCACACTTTCTCTTCGGCCTCAAGGGTTGAGAAATCTGTCCAACCTAATGCAGATAACATTTTTAAATGTTGTTGCTTGTGAGCCAGATACTTTTCTTGAAAATCGGAAAGAATATCGCCTACACGCAGGCCATTTCTACTCACTTTGTCTGTATAGGTAGGGCCGATTCCTTTTCCTGTAGTCCCCACTTTCTTATCGCCTTTTTGTGCTTCATAGGCTCTGTCCAATAGTCTATGCGTAGGCATGATGAGGTGAGCCTTTTTCGAGATATGTAGCCGTGTTTCCAGAGGATGTCCACTCTTTTCTAACTCAATGGCTTCTTTCATAAATAAATCTGGCGCCAGCACGACACCATTACCAATGATGTTGATCTTTCCGCCTTGGAAAATTCCTGATGGGATAGACCGGAGTACGTATTTTTGACCTTCAAACTCCAAAGTATGCCCTGCATTGGGGCCACCTTGAAAGCGAGCAACGACATCATAGTTGGGTGTCAACACGTCAACGACCTTACCTTTTCCTTCGTCGCCCCATTGCAATCCCAGCAAGACGTCTACTTTACTTATCGTATTCATATCGTTTGATAGAAAATTAGTTATTCTCTTATTACTTTAATTTCACTTTGTGATGGTTTCTTGTTATAGTCTTAAGAAACCAGCGTTCGGCACTAAAATGATGTACACTTGCTTCTATAAAACATTCATCCTTGAAATACCCTTGAATTTATCTTCGCACAAAGGTAAGCATTATAGTTTAAAGATAAAAATATAACGCCGTTTATTTGGCTCTACCATTCTACAATATGTGGGAAGTGCCGACGCATTGTCTCTGCAAATTTTTCATCTGCTTCATATAGACTTAGAATGGCATTTGCCACCGTATGTTGCAGAGAAATATCGTTTGCCAAGAGTGCTTGCTGTGCTGCATGGATAAAACTTTCACATTGCGCTTCTGTCAGCAGTACGCCTTGTGTAAACAACCTTCCTACAAGATTAAAACTGCATAGTAACGTCAATGGTCTGTTGCTTTCCATCCAGCGCCAGGCCAACATGTTGGCGTATGGTTCATGCTGTAGTAGATGCAACACAAAAATCTCAGCCAATTCTTGCGTTTCTATCTGATTCATCCACACTTCTGCGGTATGCTCTTGCAAATCTTTAATGGGCATCAAGAGAATCGATAGTATTTTACATTCTCTGATTGGTTCTTGAAAAAGAGCCAGAGCTAATTCGGCATTTGGTGCATATTCCTTAGCAATCTCCTTTAAATCGGTCAGCGAAACGCCCCATATTAGTTTATAATTCAGCCCTTTTTGCCGCATCGATTGCGCAGCAGGTCCATTCATATACAGTCGAAAAGATTGTTTTATCTCTCGCAATGCTTCTGTTGTGTTCATTTTTGTTCTCTTTAAAATTCGCTTGAATAGCGCATCATTTGGTGTGTATAACTTTCAGTATAGTCAATCGTGACGTCTACAACCTGCCCTGTTTCTCCATAGACAGGTTTCATCCAGGGATTAATAAAACCTTTATAGGGCGAAATGTTGAGTCGTTGATAACGTTCGAGCATTTCTTGATGGAGTGCCTTGTCAATATGAATAGCATATTTCTCAACGAGCCATCGCGCTTGTTCAAAATCTCCTTCGCTCTTTATGCGTTGTATTTCTTTGAGTTGGAATGCAAAAATCTCGCGCAATTTGGCATAGTCTTTTATGGCTATAAAATGTTTATTTTCATGTTCTACAATCTCTATAGTCTCGTGATTTGCATCTAAAGCGACAGCCCAATTAGCTATTAAAGCCCTGTTTCGCATGTGGTCTTCCTCAATGTCCTCGCCCAGCTTGATGCGCACGCACTGTGTGAGCAGCCCATTTTGCATATAAGTATAATACTGACTTTTATAAGCCTCTTGATTGGGAGTGAGCCCCAATTCCACCAACTTCTCATCGGCAATGTAATATAAACCAAACAAATCGGCACGCGCTTCTTCTATCGTATTGCCATAAGCTTTGAGGGCATTCGAAGGCGTGGTGGGTAGCATTTGCCCGCTGCCATGTCCCAAGCATTCGTGCAAATCGGTATGCAAATCGTCGCAGCAATCGCCATATTGCCGTATCAACTGCAACGTTGGTTCATCAATAACAAATTCCTCCATAAAACCACTATGCCGCGAGGCTTTGTTATAGGCATCTGTAATGTTGCTGATGGTGATGCTTTTCGAACCATATTCAGCCCTGATCCAGTCGGCATTCGGCAGGTTGATGCCAATGGCTGTCGATGGATATTCATCGCCACCGAGCATTGCTGCACAAATGACATTTGCGGTAATGCCTTTCACAGTTTTCTTTTTAAAGGCATTATCGACAGGCGAATGGTCTTCAAACCATTGCGCATTTTGACTGATAAGTTGCGTGCGTCGGGTTGCTTCGTGGTTTTTATATTCTACCAATCCTTCCCAAGAGCCTTTTAACCCCAAGGGATCAGCATAGACCTCAATAAAACCATTAATAAAATCGACATCGCCCGCCTGCGCTTTGAGCCACTCAATGGTATAGGCATTAAACACTTCTAAGTCGCCCGTCTGATAATACCGGATTAAAAGAGCTATCACCTTTCGCTGCTGATCATTTTCGGCACAGTCTTTGGCTAAAGTCAGCCAATAGATGATTTGGCTTATTTTATCGCCATAATACTCCCCCGCACGATAGCATTGCGCCACAATCTCATTACCCTTCTTGATGAGCCGTGTGTTTAAGCCATGTGAAATGCGGTTGTTTTCCGAGTGCTTTTTCTCGGCAGCATAATAGGCTTCCACTTCTTGCTGCGTCAAGTTTTCATAAAAGTTGCATGCCGAGGAGCGGACAAGATCTACACCATCACGCTTATTTACACGCTTTGGCATGAATGTTTTGTCGAAAAGTAATTGACGCATAAGTGGCAGCGTCGCATCTTTCTCATGCGCTGTTTGAAAGCCTAAGGTGGAGAAGGGGAGTACTTGGTAGAGCGAAGTGAAAAACGACTCGCTAAACTGGGGCTCAATCTTGTCATAGCTGTAATGATGATAAATGCCACTCGAAAACCAGATGCGTTTAAGATAGACGACAAGTTGCTGAAACGCCTCGGTGTCGCGTGGCCCTGTGTAGTGCTCGAAAATGCTCTCTAGCACCCTCCTGACCATGAGATTGTAGCGCCCGAATTGGTCAAACGTGATATCGCGACCAGCTAAAGCTGCTTGGGATAAGTAATAAATATAAACTTTCTGCTGCCGTGTGAGTTGTTTAAATCCTGTCAACTCATAGCGTAACATTTGTATGTCGGCAAATTTTTCGTCAATATAATTCATTTGTTGATATACTAAAAAATTAAAAAGTCCACAGCAAGATTTTTTATGTTCTTCTGTGGACAGTTTTGTTTTGAATAGTGTTTACGCATTTTTGTCAAGTGTCTTAACTTTGTTCTTCGTTCCAGGTTTTCTACCACGTTTCTTGGGTTCAGCATTCAGGCGGGGATGACTGCGAAAGTTGGCTAACTTATATTCCCGCGGCGTGCACCCATTGATTTTGAAGAAAGCAGCATAAAACGATTGACGATTAGCAAATCCAACCATATCTGAGATTTCTTCCATGTTTAGGTGTTTATAACGTCGATCGACAAGCAAGGTCATCGCTTCTTCAATGCGATACTTGTTGACGAGCGATGTGTAATTCATGTGGAATCTCACATTCACAACGGCTGAGATGTAGCGGGTATTGGTTCCTAAGTCGGTTGCTAATTGCTTGGCAGAATAATCTCTATCCTTATACTTTTTTTGGATAAGAATAGTGTTGAGAATCTTCTCTTTCAATTCATCCATCAATTTCGGATTGACTAAGGTGCGATAGGCCGCTTCTTTCTCCCGCTTCTCGGTAATATTATACTTCGCCATAATACTAAATTTAACTGATTTCTTATGTCTTCGCAAAAATATATAAAATAATCAATAAATCAAATCTTTTGTACAATTATTTTGCTAAAAGCAGTCCTTTCCCAACTTTTCTTTGTCTTTACGATGGTTTATGTTTGTAATTATACCTTTTTTTACGCATTTCCACTCCATGATTCTATATTTCCACAGGCTGTCGTGCTCGGCATTTTCACGTTCTTGAGAAGGCGGATAGTTGTAGTCGCGTTGAAACATATAATAAAGGCTGGTGCGCAATCCGGCTCCACTGCGCCGAGCCACTTCGCTCATGGACATATCGGTGTAGCGCAGCAGCAGACTGGCTGTGCGCAAAATCCATCTCAGGTGGAATTGTTCTTGCCTTTTGAAAAGTGGGTTGTGGAACGTGGAAATGGCATGTCAGATGTTAGCTATTGACATGATATTGGCAAACACGCCGGCCGCCGTGACGCTGGCTCCTGCACCATAGCC
Source organism: Prevotella sp. HJM029 (assembly GCF_000599605.1). Classification (GTDB taxonomy): domain Bacteria; phylum Bacteroidota; class Bacteroidia; order Bacteroidales; family Bacteroidaceae; genus Prevotella. The sequence goes on from NZ_KK082672.1 coordinate 23,450, forward strand.
CTGGATGAGCATGGGATACTCTTTATAGCGTGCAGTAGTGAGCAGTACGATGTTGTTGCTACCTTCCAACTGATAGAGTGGATGGCTATGGGGGACAGCCTTCAATGCCACCGACGTTTTCTGCCCATCCATTGTGGCCACGAAGCGCCAACGCTTGCCTTCGCGCTCAAGCTGCAGGCGTTTAGCCTCAAATTCTGTATCCAACAGTGGTAGCATCTGCCAAAATTCATCGAGCGTACCCTCAAAATAGTGCTGTGGAATGAAAAGTTGCTTGTCGACATCAGCTTGTTCGACAACATAGCCTGCCTCGCGGGCAAGGATGACCAACTTACGTACTACGTCGATGCCACTGAGATCAATACGTGGATCGGGCTCGCTGTAGCCCATTGCTTGGGCACGCCGCACGGCTTCAGAGAAGGGCACCTCGGCACTGATTTCGTTGAAAATGAAGTTGAGCGTGCCGCTCAGCACGGCCTCGATGCGCAGAATTTGGTCGCCCGAGTTGCGCAGGTCGTTGATGGTGCTGATGATGGGGAGGCCGGCGCCCACATTGGTTTCGTAGCGGAATTTCACGCCGCGTTGCAGCGCCGTTTGCTTGAGTGCGGCATACGTGTTGAATGGTCCGCTGGCCGCAATCTTGTTGGCTGCGATGATGCTGATGTTGTGGTCGAGAAATTGCTGATAGAGCGCGGCAATGTCTTGGCTGGCGGTGCAATCCACAAACACGCTGTTGAACATGTTCATCTCGGTGATGGTGTTGCGCAATGTTTCGGGCGTGCTAAGTTGAGCTGTTTGCAATGCCTCATGATAATGGTCTAAATAGAGACCCTCGCGGTTGAAGATGGCACGTTTTGAGCTAGCTATGCCCACCACATTTAGTTGCAGTTGGTTGCGCGCTTTGAGTGTTTCGTATTGTTGGCGGATTTGCTCGATTAGTTTTCCGCCCACGGTTCCCACACCGCAGATAAACAGATTGAGCACCTTGTATTCGGAGAGGAAGAACGAGTCGTGGATGACGTTGAGCGCCTTGCGCAGGCTCTCGCTTTTTACCACAAACGAGATATTGGTTTCGCTCGCCCCTTGTGCGCAGGCGATGACGCTGATGCCGCTTCGTCCCAAAGTGCCGAAAAGTTTGCCCGCGCTTCCGGGCAAGTCCTTCATGTTGGCTCCCACGATGGCTACAGTGGCCAAACCGCGCTTGATATGCATGGGGAACATGGCACCATCTTCGATCTCGGCGGCAAAGGTTTCGTTGAGCACTTGTGCGGCTTTTTCGGCATCTTCGTCACGTACACCGATACTTGTAGAGTTCTCAGACGATGCCTGCGCCACCATAAACACGCTGATGCCCCGATTGGCCAGGGCGGTGAAGATGCGCCGGTTGACACCAATCACGCCCACCATTGAGAGGCCGGTGACGGTAATAAGCGCCGTGCCATTGATGGAGCTGATACCCTTGATAGGTTTATGGTCATCGCTAATCTCGGCCTTTATAGTGGTACCGGGATTCGTGGGGTTGAAGGTGTTTTTAACTTTGATGGGAATGTTCTTCACGCAAACGGGATAGATGGTTGGCGGATAGACCACCTTGGCACCGAAATTGCACAGCTCCATGGCCTCGATGTAGCTGAGTTCGGCAATGGTGTAGGCTTCTTTGATGACGCGTGGGTCGGCTGTCATAAAGCCGTTGACATCGGTCCAAATCTCTAACACCTCAGCATCCAAAGCCGCAGCGATGATGGCGGCTGTGTAGTCGCTTCCTCCACGCCCGAGGTTGGTAATCTCGCCCGTGTCGCGGTCGGTGCTGATGAAACCTGGCACCAAGGCAATGTGAGGCTGCTGGGCAAATGTTTGCTTCACCAATTGGTTGGTGAGCTCGTTGTCTAACATGTTTTTGTGATTGGTGCGCTCTGTTTTGATAAATCTGCGGCTGTCAAACCATTGTGCATCCTCTATGAGTGTGGCAACAATGAGGCTCGACAGACGTTCGCCATAACTCACAATCGTATTGGTGGTTTTCTCACTGAGGTCGTGCACCAGATAAACGCCAAAATAGATGCTACGGAGTTGCTCAAACAAGGAGTCTAATTGCTGTGCTAACTGTTGCCGCACGTCTGTGTTGCCTATGATACAAGCAATCATGTTGTGATGGCGTGCAACCATGGCGTCGAATGATGCTTTCCATTCGTCACGATGTTGCTGCGCCAATAGCGAAGTGGCCAACAGCTGGTCGGTGATGCCACCTAAAGCACTCACCACCACGACAACATCGCCATGCTGCGCTTCATTTTCAACAATCTGTTTTAGGCTCAGAATACTTTCTACAGAGCCTACGGATGTTCCTCCAAATTTTAATACCTTCATGAAAAATACATTTAAATTGGGAATGATGTTACCCCCGAAGAGCACGATGCAAAAATACGAATTATTGCGCGCATCCCCAACAAAAAGGGCGAGAGATTGCGAGGGTGTGGCCATTTTTGGGTAACTTTGCACGCATGATTCAAGAATGGCAAATAAGAGTTACACCTGCCGTAGCATTTACGGAAGACAGCATCAAGGCCTATGTGGCAGAGACGCATGGCATTGATGTGCGCACCATTCACCAGGTGCGTGTGTTGCGGCGCAGTATTGATGCACGGCAACGGCAGATTTTTATCAATCTCAAAGTGCGCGTTTACATCAATGAGTTTCCGCAAGACGAGCCGTTTGCGCGTGTCGATTATCCCGATGTTTCGGGCAAACCATCGGTTGTTGTGGTGGGTGCCGGCCCGGGTGGCTTGTTTGCAGCACTTCGGCTGATTGAATTGGGCTTGCGTCCTATTGTGCTGGAACGTGGAAAGAATGTGCGCGACCGCAAGAAGGATTTGGCACTCATCACGAAGACGCAGCAGGTGGATGCCACGAGCAATTACAGTTTTGGTGAGGGTGGAGCTGGAGCCTACAGCGATGGCAAGCTCTACACGCGCAGCAAAAAGCGCGGCAGCGTGGAGAAGATTTTGCAAGTGTTTTGTCAGCATGGTGCTTCTGAAGCCATTCTCTCGGATGTGCACCCCCATATAGGCACTGATAAGCTGCCACGCGTGATAGAGGCCATGCGCAACACCATTTTGCAATGTGGTGGCGAAGTGCATTTCCTCACGCAAATGACGCGGCTTTTAATACAAGGTGAAGAAGTGGTGGGCGTGGAAGCCCATGACTTGCAAAACGGTGCACAACGCACGTTCCGCGGACCTGTGATTTTGGCTACGGGGCACAGCGCACGCGATGTCTACCGCTATTTGCACGATGCCAACATCGAAATCGAAGCCAAAGGCATAGCCGTGGGCGTGCGTTTGGAGCACCCCAGCCAGCTTATCGACCAAATTCAATATCACAACAAAAATGGTCGTGGCCGCTATCTTCCTGCAGCCGAATATTCGTTTGTGACCCAGGCGCAAGGCCGTGGCGTCTATAGTTTCTGCATGTGTCCGGGCGGTTTTGTTATTCCTGCCGCCACCGACAAACAGCAGATTGTGGTGAACGGCATGAGTCCCAGCAACCGCGGCACAGCATGGAGCAACAGTGGCATGGTGGTGCAGATGGAACCGCAAGATTGTCAGCAGGCCTTTGCCGAAGCTGGTGATGATGCCTTGTGCGTGATGCGCTTTCAAGAGCATGTAGAACGGCTCTGCTGGCAACAAGGCAACATGCGGCAAACCGCACCGGCACAGCGCATGGCCGACTTTGTGAATGGTCGGCTGAGCTATGATTTGCCCAAAAGTTCTTATGCCCCCGGATTGGTGAGCAGTCCCCTGCATTTTTGGCTTCCGCCTTTCATTGTGCAACGCTTGCAAGAGGGTTTTAAAACCTTTGGGCGGCAAGCGCATGGCTTTCTCACCAATGAAGCGGTGATGATGGCCGTCGAGACCCGAACATCGAGCCCTGTCCGCATTTTACGCAACCGCGAAACCTTGCAGCACGTGCGCCTGCGGGGACTTTTCCCTTGTGGCGAAGGAGCAGGCTATGCCGGTGGCATCGTTTCTGCGGGTATGGATGGCGAACGCTGTGCCGAGATGGCGCAACACTATGTCGACGGCTTGTAGCAGCTATCGGTCGCTTCTTTTCCTTTGTTCTCGTTCCCAAATACAATGCAATAAGAAGTCGTCGCATCCGCTTTTAAAAACGGATGCGATGTGCTATTTCCCGATACCTAAAACCGCCCATATACGGGGTGTAGTTGGGATGCTTTTCTCAAAAATCGCCCATATACGGGGTGTAGTTGGGGTGCTTTTCTCAAAAATCGCCCAGATGCGGGGTGTAGTTGGGGTGCTTTTCTCAAAAACCACCCAGATACGGGGTGTAGTTGGGATGTTTTCTTGAAAAATCGCCCAGATACGGGGTGTAGTTGGGGTGTTTTCTTGAAAAACCACCCAGATACAGGGTGTAGTTGGGGTGTTTTCTTGAAAAATATGCCGCTATGCTATCAAAAAAGGGAAGGAGCCACTCTGTGTGCTCCTTCCTTGTTTCTGCATCCCATAGTGGGGTGTTTACATGGCTGCGCATGCAAACGCCCCGATGCCTTTAATCAGCAAACAGCGGATAGTTTTTCATTGTGGCGTTCACCTTCTCGCGAACCTGAGCTATCACGCGGTCATCTTCAGGATGATTGAGCACGTCCTCAATGAGCGCGGCGATGAGATGCATCAAATCTTCTTTCGCGCCACGGGTGGTGATGGCTGCTGTGCCAAGGCGCAAGCCCGAGGTGAGGAACGCACTGCGCGTGTCGAAAGGCACCATGTTTTTGTTGGCTGTGATGTCGGCCGCAACCAGCGCTTTCTCTGCCATCTTACCCGTGAGCTCGGGATATTTGCTGCGCAAATCCACCAGCATAGAGTGGTTGTCGGTTCCGCCACTGATGATGGTGAAGCCACGCTCTATAAGGTCGGCAGCCAATGTTGCCGCATTGGTTTTCACCTGCTGCGCATAGGTCTTCCACGTGGGGAGCAGGTTTTCGCCAAAGCCCACAGCCTTAGCAGCGATGACATGTTCGAGCGGACCGCCCTGTGTGCCTGGGAAAACGGCCGAATTGAGCAGGGTGCTCATCATTTTCACTTCGCCTTTCTTGGTGGTCAGCCCCCAGGGGTTCTCAAAATCTTTGCCCATAAGAATGATTCCACCACGCGGACCACGCAATGTTTTGTGGGTGGTGCTGGTGACGATGTGGGCATATTTTAAAGGATTGTCCAGCAAGCCGGCAGCGATAAGTCCTGCCGGATGGGCCATGTCAATCATCAGCAAAGCGCCCACTTCATCGGCGATTTTGCGCATGCGGGCATAGTCCCACTCGCGGCTGTAGGCCGAACCGCCACCGATGATGAGTTTGGGCTTGTGTTGGTGCGCTAATTGTTCCATTTCATCGTAATCTACACGACCTGTTTCGCGGTTGAGATTGTAACCCACCGGATGATAGAGTAGGCCTGAGGTGTTGACGCTGCTGCCATGTGAAAGGTGGCCGCCCTGTTCTAAATTCAGGCCAAAGAACGTGTCGCCGGGCTTCAGCACCGCCAGCAACACTGCTGCATTGGCCTGTGCACCCGAGTGGGGTTGCACGTTGGCATAAGCCGCATGAAATAGCTTCTTCACCCGCTCGATGGCTAAAGTTTCGACTTGGTCTACCACCTGACAGCCGCCATAATAGCGTTTTTCGGGAAGTCCCTCGGCATATTTATTGGTGAGGCATGACCCCATGGCCGCCATGACTTCATCACTGACAAAATTTTCAGAAGCAATAAGTTCAATGCCTTTGAGTTGTCGTTGATGCTCTTGTTCGATTAAATCGAAGATTTCTTGGTCTCTTCTCATATTTGTTACCTTATGTTTTACGGATAAATGACAATTCTTATACGAGCTTGATTTCGTTCATATTTTGCTCTTTGTCGCAATAGTGGCATTTCACTACGCCGTGCACTTTGTCGACAACATGGAAAAGTGTGGCCATCGGCTCATTGTTGGTGATGCACTTAGGATTGTTGCAGCGCACAATGCCTCGTAGCACTTGTGGCGTTTCAACCATTTTCTTTTCCACCACTTCATAGTCTTTAATAATGTTGAGTACCACATTGGGCGCAACAACACTGAGGCGACTAATTTCTTCGTCGGTGAAAAATTTATTTGTAATTTTAATGATTCCTTTTTTACCAATGCGGTTTGATGGAAGATTATAGCCAATGGTGACAGGCATCGTGGAAGCCTTCAAGTCAAGGAGGTCGGCCACTAAATAGGTTTTCTCTGCCGGGATATGATCGATTACCGTGCCATTTTCAATGGCTGCCACCTGCATTTCTTTTTTCGCCATAATGTTAGAATTTTGACTGAATAATTGTTTTGTCGTTTTTGACATCATCTAATGTGATTCCCAAACAATGGCAGAAGATGGCCTCGCGTGCATAAAGCCCATTCTGCGCCTGCTGGATATAATAGGCATGTGGGTTGTCATCCACATCGTAAGCAATTTCGTTTACGCGCGGAAGCGGATGAAGTATCTTCATATTCTCTTTCACGTGCTGCAGCATGTCATTTCTCAAAATATACACGTTTTTCACATGTTCATATTCCATCAAATCGGAAAATCGTTCCTTTTGTACACGTGTCATATACAGAATATCGGCATCGGCAATGGTTTCTGCATCGAATGTAGTATGCTCGTGGTAAACAATGTGATGTTGTTTACAATAAAGTTTATATTCCTGTGGCATACTCAATTCTTTAGGTGCAATGAAATGGAATGTAGGATTAAAATGACGCATTGCCGTGATAAGGGAATGCACCGTGCGCCCATATTTCAAGTCGCCGACAAGATAGATATTGAGATTCTCTAATTTCCCTTGCGTCTGATAAATGGTGTAGAGATCAAGCAAGCACTGCGAAGGGTGCATGTGCGCACCATCTCCTGCATTGATGATAGGCACCCGCGTTACTTCTGAAGCATATTGTGCCGCACCTTCTATATAATGTCGCATGGCAATGACATCGGCATAATTGCTCACCATGAGAATGGTGTCTTTCAGCGTTTCGCCCTTTGACACACTCGAAGCCTTGGCATCGCTGAAACCAATAACGCGAGCGCCTAATCGGTTGGCCGCCGTTTCAAAGCTAAGCCGTGTTCGTGTGGATGGCTCATAAAACAATGTTGCTACGACCTTCCCTTTTAATAATTCTCGGTTAGGATTCTTTTCAAACTCTTGTGCCATTTGAATGAGATACAATATATCTTCTTTCGTCAAATCGGCAATGGTCACAAAATTGTGCATATTGTTATGTTATTGATGTTGAAAACCAGTCCAAAGGTAGGGATAAATTCTGATTATACTATGGTATTTCAGAGAAAAATTGTATTTTTGCCCAAAATTAAATGAAATGAGAAAAGTCTTTGTCCACGCCTTGTGGACGATTTTGTTATGTGCAATAGCAGGAACCGCTTTAGCTTTCACAGCTATTTGGAATGGCTGGATTGGGTATATGCCCGCTATTGAAGATTTACAAAACCCTATCAATCGTTTTGCAACGCAAGTGTATTCGGCGGATGGCAAAGTGATGGGAACCTATAATTTAAATAAAGAAAATCGTATTGTCGTTCCTTATAATAAGATATCGAAACATTTGGTTCATGCCTTAGTGGCAACAGAAGACGAACGTTTTTATGAACATAGCGGTATTGATTTTATAGCCTTAGGGCGCGCTTTGATAAAGCGAGGTCTATTTGGCCAGGCATCAGCTGGTGGAGGTTCAACCATTACCCAGCAATTGGCCAAACAATTATATTCTATACAGGTACATAGTTCTTTAGAGCGTCTCTTGCAAAAGCCTATAGAGTGGGTTATAGCGGTGAAATTAGAACGCTACTATACCAAAGAGGAAATCATTGCTTTATACCTCAATTACTTCGACTTTTTGCATAACGCTGTAGGGATTAAGACTGCAGCAAACACATACTTCAACAAAGAACCAGCCGACTTAACGACAACAGAGTCTGCTATGTTAGTGGGATTATGCAAGAATCCATCATTATTTAATCCTGTCCGTTTTCCTGAGCGTGCACGGGATCGCCGAAATGTTGTTTTGCGTCAAATGCTAAAGGCTGGCTACTTGAATGAAGATGAGTACTCAGAGTTTTGTGAGATGCCTTTAGCATTAAATTTCCATCGCACAGACCACAAAGATGGAAATGCAACTTATTTTAGAGAGTTTTTACGCCAATATATGATGGCAGAAAAGCCCAAATTAGAGAGTTATCCAGCATGGAATCGTGTGCAATATGCATTAGATTCTTTGGCTTGGGAAACAGACCCACTTTATGGATGGTGCAATAAGAATTTTAAGAAAGATGGAAGCCCCTATAATATTTATACGGATGGGCTGAAAGTCTTCACAACATTGGATAGTCGCATGCAACTTTATGCGGAGGAAGCAGTATATGGACATGTTGCGAAGTTCCTCCAACCAGCTTTTAATCGCGAGAATAAGAGTAAAAAAAACGCACCTTTTACGGAGAAGCTAACGCCCCAACAATTGCATTCAATTCTTAATCGCAATATGTTTCAAAGTGAACGCTACCGCGATATGAAGGCATCAGGAGCAAGCGAGGCAGAAATTAAGGCTGCTTTTAATAGGCCTGTTGATATGACCATTTTTACCTATCATGGGGATATTGACACAACTATGACCCCCATGGATTCTATTAAATACTATAAGAGTTTTTTACGTGCTGGCTTCATGAGTATGGATCCTAAGACGGGATTTGTCAAAGCCTATGTCGGTGGATTGGACTATAATCATTTTATGTATGATATGGTAACAGGGGGACGTCGGCAAGTAGGTTCAACTATTAAACCTTTCCTCTATGCTTTGGCTATGGAAAATGGTTTTTCGCCTTGCGATGTTGCTCCAAATGTTCAAAAGACTTATACTGTAGCAGGTAGGCCTTGGACACCACGTAATGCCTCGCGTGCACGCTATGGCCAAATGGTTACGCTGAAATGGGGATTAGCAAACAGTAATAACTGGATTTCGGCCTATCTTATGAGTAAGCTGAATCCACGTCTATTTGTTTCTACACTACACGAATTTGGTATTAATACTCCCAATATCTATCCATCGATGTCGCTTTGTTTAGGTCCATGTGATGTAAGTGTTGCAGAGATGGTGAGCGCCTATTCTACTTTTGCCAATCATGGTATCCGGACGGCACCTCTATTTGTTTCGCGTATTGAGGACAATGAAGGGAATGTTATTGCAACATTTCAGCCACGCATGAACGAAGTTATTAGCGCAGAAAGTGCCAATAAAATGTTGGTGTTGTTGCAAGGTGTGGTTGATGGTGGTACGGCTGGTCGATTACGCTATAAGTACAACTTTGAAGGTGAAATTGGTGGGAAAACTGGAACAACCAATAACAATAGCGATGCTTGGTTCATTGGTTTTACACCTCAGTTAGTTTCTGGAGTTTGGGTAGGAGGTGAAGATCGAGATATTCACTTCGATAATATGGCCATGGGGCAAGGTGCAACAATGGCATTACCCATATGGGCCTATTTCATGCGAAAGGTCTATAATGATCACACTTTGGGTTATAGTAGTAAAGTTAAATTCGACTTACCTGATGGATTTGACCCTTGTAAGAATCAAGATAACGATTCGAGTGGTAATCAAATAGATGAGGTTTATGAATAAGTGTCTTATATTTCTCTTTGTCTTAGTACATAACCTCTGCGCTTATGCTCAACATAATCCCCTACGGGATAGCTTAAAAGTGGCTACAGAGGCTCTTAACTATCACCCAGATAGCCTTGATTTAAGGTTAAAGAAAGCATCCTGGAATGTCCAACTTGGCGAATGGGATTATGCTAAAGGTGAATACGATAAGGTGCTTGCACAGGAGCCAAATAATTTGTCTGCATTATATTTCCGTGCTTTTGTCAATGAACAGCTTCATCGTTATTCTTTTGCTCGCTTAGACTATGAGCACTTGCTCTATCTCGTTCCTGGTAATTTTGAAGCACAGTTGGGATTAGCACTACTCAATGAAAGGGACAATCATCATACAGAAGCTTTAGACGGACTTAATCGCTTAGTGATGCAATTTCCTGATAGTACACTTGCCTATGCTGCACGTGCAAATTTAGAACGTGAGCATCAGCAATATGATTTAGCTATATTTGATTATACGGAGGCTATCCGACGTTCACCTGATAATACAGATTATTTGCTGGCTCGTGCAGATATTTGGATTACTTTAAAACAATATGGAAAGGCAGAGAACGATTTACAAAAGCTAATAATTTTAGGTATTCCCAAAATGGCATTAAAGCCTTTTTTCGAAAGAATAAAGAAGAGATTATAGCATCAATAACAGAATTATAAAAATATAAATAGATGAAACAATGAAATTTCTACAACCCTTATTTGAAATATGGCAGCAAGAGGCTGGAATTGACGGTATCTATCGTATGATAGAACGAGCAGGACGTGTATGCTACAAAAGTGAAAATCATGTAGATAATCGGTCAGCACGTCCCTTTGTTGAGCGGCTCATAGCTTCAAAACATACAGCCATGCTCGAACATGGGACGGTATATTTGGTTACAGAACAAGCAAAATTGGCTGAACGGTATATCCAAAATCCATTCTCTGTTGTCCATACATTAGATACGAAAAATTATATTACGACCAACCTCCGTGTGCTGGTAGAACAAGGGTGGATGGATGATTTGCAATGTTTTTCTAAGCAACAACCTCAGCATGAACCACGTATCACAGTTCATTTTACCACACAAGTTTCCATTACACGCGAATTTAATCGTCATCGCTCACACTCCATGGCAGAGCAGTCTACACGCTATTGTAATTATAGTAAAGATAAATTTGGGGGTGAAATTAATATTAACGTTCCAGAATGGATTACCAACTGTGAGAAGTTTTCTGAGACAGAACAAGCAGGCAATTTCAATATGCAGTTTATAAACTACTGCCGTTCTATAGCCGACAGTAATGGTAATACAAATTGGACGGACTTTGATGCCTGGCTGTTTGCTAATCTTGCTGCCGAATTTGCTTATATGCAACTCATTGCATTGGGGAGGAAGCCACAAGAGGCACGTGCAGTATTACCCTTAGACGTAAATACAGAACTTATTCATACTGCATTCTTACATGATTGGAAACATTTTTTTGATTTACGAGCTTTAGGGACAACGGGGGCTCCCCACCCAGATGCAAAAGCTATAGCTATGCCACTTTATGAAGTTTTTAAGCAGAATGGATGGTTATAATCACTTTTAAAAAGGTCTTCTTAGTTGAAGATAAAGGAAGAACGTAGATTAACAATTGGGTAAAAAGTAGAATTTGTTAGATACATGTTTCTCTATATCGCCCTTTTTTACGTAACTTTGCATTGTATAAAGATGGATAAAACAAATTTCAATATGATTAAAATTACTTTTCCTGATGGCTCTGTCCGTGATTATGAGCAGGGTATAACAGGAATCCAAATTGCAGAGAGCATATCACCAGCTCTTGCGCGTAGTGTTGTGTCATGCGGTGTTAATGGAGAAACAATTGAGTTAAATCGTCCTATTAATGAAGATGCAACTATTGCGCTTTACAAGTTTGATGATGAGGAGGGTAAGAAAACATTCTGGCATACATCAGCTCATTTACTGGCAGAGGCCTTACAAGAGCTCTATCCTGGCATCCAGTTTGGTTTTGGTCCAGCCATAGAGAATGGCTTTTTTTATGATGTCATGCCTGCCGAAGGCCAGGTCATTTCAGAAAATGATCTTCCAAAAATTGAAGCTAAAATGTTAGAATTGGCCAAGAGGGATGAGCCTGTCATTCGTAAAGAGATTTCGAAGGCAGATGCACTAAAGGCTTTTAAAGCCGATGGTCAAGAATATAAGTACGAGCATATCGACCAAGATTTGGAGGATGGCACTATAACGACCTATACGCAAGGACACTTTACAGACCTTTGTCGTGGGCCACACTTGATGTCAACAGGACTCATCAAAGCAGTGAAACTCACAAATGTTGCAGGTGCTTTTTGGCGGGGGGATGCAAAACGTGAGCAAATGACACGTATCTATGGCATATCATTTCCCAAGAAGAAATTATTAGATGAATATCTACTTTTGCTGGAAGAGGCAAAAAAACGTGATCATCGTAAAATTGGAAAGGAAATGGAATTGTTCATGTTCTCTGAGCGCGTGGGTAAGGGATTACCTATTTGGCTGCCCAAAGGAACTCTATTACGTCTCCGCTTACAAGAGTTATTACGTGGACTACTCCGTCCTTACAATTATCAAGAAGTGATTACACCAGGTATCGGTGGCAAAAGCCTTTATGTTACATCTGGGCATTATGCTCATTATGGAAAGGATGCATTCCAGCCTATTCATACTCCAGAGGAAGATGAGGAGTATATGCTTAAACCTATGAATTGCCCCCACCATTGTGAAGTGTATGCACGTAAGCCGAGGTCTTATAAAGATTTACCCCTCAGAATTGCAGAATTTGGAACCGTTTTCCGCTATGAGAAGAGTGGTGAGTTACATGGTCTAACACGTGTGCGTACATTTACGCAGGATGATGCACATATCTTTGTACGTCCAGATCAGGTAAGAACAGAATTTGAGAATAATATTGATATTATTCTTAAAGTTTTCAAGATTTTCAATTTTAATAATTACGAGGTGCAAATTTCATTGCGTGATCCTAATGATAAAGAAAAATATATTGGGTCAGATGAAATTTGGGATGAAAGTGAGAATGCAATCCGAGAGGCCTGCAAAGAAAAGGGTTTACAGGCACATGAAGAAGTTGGAGAAGCTGCTTTCTATGGACCTAAATTAGATTTCATGGTGAAAGATGCTATTGGTCGTAAATGGCAGTTGGGTACTATCCAAGTGGATTATAACCTGCCAGAACGATTCGAATTGGAATATACTGCAGAAGACAATAGCAAGAAAACACCTGTGATGCTCCATCGCGCCCCATTTGGTTCACTTGAACGTTTTGTAGCAGTTTTAATCGAGCATACTGCAGGACATTTCCCTTTGTGGCTTATTCCAGATCAGGTAGCAGTTCTCCCAATTTCGGAGAAATATAATGATTATGCACGTAAAGTGGAGCAGCAGCTTCGTACAGCCAACGTACGTGCGATTATCGACGATCGTAATGAAAAAATAGGTCGTAAAATAAGGGATAATGAATTAAAACGTATTCCATATATGCTCATTGTCGGCGAGAAAGAAGCTGCGGAAGGTTTAGTCTCAATGCGCCAGCAAGGTGGTGGCGAGCAAGGAACAATGTCCATTGATGATTTTGCACAACGTATTAATGGTGAAGTAGAACTACAACTTAAGGGCTTGGACTGAAAAAGCATCTTTAGTACGAATATCCTCTAACAAAAGAGTCTATTGATTGTATTTACTGCTATCAATATTTTCTCATAAAGGACATTTAGTGGCAAAAAGCCCTATATGTCCTTTATTAATTTAAAATATAGAGATTAAATAGATCTTTTTGTGGCGAATCTTTAATACTATAAGCTCTTAAATAAGGCTTTTACTTTCAAATGTCAATGGAATTTGCTATTTTTGCCATGCTAATTACGAATTTCATCATAACATTGGCACGTATCATATTTTTATATCACAATTTAGCCAATAAGCTGTTGCTTATGCTTATCAGCCTAATCCTACTGCTACTAAGTGGTTGTACTTCTTCACAGAAGCAAAAGGTTGATATGCTCAACCATAAATCTTATGCTTTTCACTATCGCAATTTAGATTCTGCCAAGTATTACGCCAATCAAGCACTTACTTTGAGTTTACACGACAATGAAGGCCAAGCCGAGGCACTCAATAACTTAGCATTTGTAGCTACAGCACGTATGAATTATCATGTAGCCAATGCACTGTTGAACAAGGCAATGAAGATAACTGACAACCAAATAGAATTATTCGTGAGTGATGTACAAGCGATGCGCCTTTGTCAGCGCCAGTCACGCAATAAAGCATTCTACACTTATCGTGAATTGGCACTTCGCCGATTGCATCGCATTCGTGAGGAGTGGAAATACCTAACCAAGTCACAGCAAAGGCGATTTACTTATGCTGAAACTGAGTTCGATATTATCACATCTACCTATTATTATTATGTCGGCTTGAAAAGGCAATCTATGGAAGCTTTAAAACAAATAGATCCCTATGGAGCCATTCAACAAGACACAGCACAGCTACTATCCTATTATTACAACTTAGGTACAGGGAATATCATCGATAAGGGGAGTAGTGAAGAGATTGCACAAAAAGAATTCGATTGTTTGATGCGCTGCTATGAATTAGCATGTCACAAGCATTATATTTTTTGGGAAGCAAATGCAATGCAGGCTATTAGCGAGCTTTTAATAGATCCTTCTGAACGCAAATTCCTAATTCGTAACAATATTCCTTTCATTCAGCATATCAATATTGATAATATGCCAGACTCGCTTTTGGCTGGTAATTTAGCACAGCGCTCGCTCAACATGTTCCTAAAGTTTGGTGATGTCTATCAGATTGCTGGAGCCTATCGAACTTTGGCGCAATGCTATTGGCAAATTGGAGATTATAAATCGGCACGAATGTGTTTAGATAATGCTTTGAGTGATACAATTATTAATCGTGCTCCTGACTTGGTGTCTTCCATCCGTGAGCAGATGTCATTGGTATTTGCTGCTATTGATGATAAGGCACAAAGCGATTATAATAGAAATATTTATTTAGATCTGCAAGAACAAACTCGACAAGACAAGCAACTTGAGGCACGTGCTGATCAACTTAATAAGTCGGCAACTTTGCTTAATGGCATGCTTATTGCTGTCGCCACGATGATTGTGTTTGTGTTATTTTTATTAGTAGTATTTGATCAAATGCGTCGACATCGTGATAAACAATTTTCGATAGAGCAGTTGCTGGCGCCCTTAGAACAGTGGCAAGTAGAAGAAGAAAAACGATTAGAGCAAATTGATGAGGCGTTGCAAGTTGTGGAAGAGCAGCGTGTGGTAGCAGAGCTCCATTTGTCGAATAATTTACGGCGCAATATAGAACAGCGTGCCAAAGTTGCTTTGGTAAATATTATCACACCACTTATCGATCGCATTTTACATGAAGTGTATGTGTTGAAACATCGGCAGGAGAAAGCTACAGACCGTGCTGTACGTTATACCTACATAGGAGAGTTAGCCAGCAAAATTAACGAATATAATAATGTTCTAACTCAGTGGATTCAATTGAAGCAGGGACAACTCAGTCTTAATATTGAACGTTTTGCCTTGCAAGATTTATTTACTATCGTTGAAAAGAGCAGATTTAGTTTCAAAAGAAAAGGTATTCAGTTGATAATTGAGCCTTCAACTGCTATTGTGAAGGCAGATAAAACGCTCACTCTTTTCATGCTTAATACGTTGGCCGACAATGCACGTAAGTATACGCATATGGGGGGACATGTTTGGATTTCGAGTAAAATCCTTGAAGAGGAGAATGCCGTTGAAATTGCCATTCGAGATGATGGTGAAGGAATGTCGTCTGAACAAGTAACTCATTTATTTGAGCATAAGATAATTGCGGATGAGTCTTTTCCAGGAAAAGGACAAGAAGATATTGAGCAATCGCATGGGTTTGGACTTATGAATTGCAAAGGGATTATTGAAAAATATCGTAAAATAAGCAACATCTTCTCAGTATGTTCACTCACTGTAGATAGCCAGCTAGGTAAAGGGAGTAACTTTAAATTTCGGTTACCACAAGGCCTACAACGCGTGTTATTGCTGTTGAGTGTGCTACTGGGTACTATTTCATCATGGGCTGGCCCCCATTATCTACTCAAACAGGCTGCAAGCTTTGCCGATAGTGCCTACTTCTCTAATCTCAGAGGACACTATGAGAAGACATTATCCTATGCAGATAGTTGTCGGCAAAGTTTAAACCGTTATTATCTACTTAGTTATCCGAAGGCTGTTGATACGCTGCGCTATGTCGGTGCAGAAGTGGTTCCTGCAGAAATCAATTGGTTTCGGCAGAAAGTGAAAATAGATTATAACATTATTTTGGATATACGTAATGAGACGGCCGTTGCTGATTTGGCATTGCATCAGTGGGCTGCCTATCATTATAACAATCGTGTATACACACAGCTATTTAAAGAAACATCAGCTGATAACTCATTGGGTGAATATGTTCGTGTGATGCAGCGTTCTGAGAATAGCAAGAATGTTGCAATTGTGTTGCTTTTTATTTTACTAATTTCGATTTTCCCAGCTTATTATTTTCTCTATTATCGCTACCAGCTTTATTATCGATTGGCTGTTGATCGTGTGGGGAAAATCAATACAGTTTTATCAGCCAATCTACCAATTGAAGAGAAGTTGCGTACTATTGATAAACTTTGGAATAGAGCAAATTTCTTATTGAAGGCACCCGATTCAAGGCTCGATGAAGTAGTTGAGCGAATTCGTGTTGCCTTGAAAAGTAGTATGGCTTCAGGACAACAAAAACGTATAGCTTTGGAATTAGCAGGCGACGAACTCCATCGCATTGAATATGAATGTCAACAATTGCATGTGAGTAATAATGTACTCGACAATTGTCTTTCAACTCTGAAACATGAGACAATGTATTACCCCTCTCGTATCAAGCAATTGGTAGATGCTGATGAAAAGGATTTGGTATCAATCAGTGAAGTTGCTCATTATTATAAGCAGCTTTATGCTATTTTGAGTCAACAGGCCATGCTACAGATTGAGAGAAATCTTAAGGTAACACCTGAACTAACGAAATACTTGTTGTCTTTAATCAAAAAAATCAGTCATGAGTCCCACATGCATTGCCACATGATTGAAAAAGATGGACACTATATTGTAGTTGAAGTAGAACTACCTACCTTACAACTCTCAGCAGATGAGTGTGCATTGCTTTTCACGCCGTCATCGATCAACATAGAGTTTATGGTGTGTCGTCAGATTGTGCGTGAGATTGGTGATGCTACAAATTTGCGTGCTTGTGGCATTCAAGCACGTCAACGCACGACTGGTGGAACTCTCATAATCATCACCTTACCTCGAAGAATAAAAAAAATAATTGAATTATGAATCCATTTAAAGTAATTATTGTGGAAGATGTGCCTCTTGAACTGAAAGGTACAGAAGGAATACTTAGAAACGACATTCCTGAGGCACAAATCATTGGCACTGCTGAAAATGAAGTAGCCTATTGGAAATGTCTGAAACAAGGAGTCCCAGACTTGGTATTGCTCGATTTAGGCTTGGGGGGTAGTACCACTATTGGTATTGAGCTTTGCCGCCATACGAAAGAGATGCATTCTCATGTAAAGGTACTCATCTTCACAGGAGAAATTCTCAATGAGAAACTATGGGTTGATGCGCTTGATGCGGGGTGTGACGGCATTATTCTCAAGAGTGGCGAGATGCTTACCCGCAACGATGTTGCTAGTGTCATGGATGGTAAACGATTAGTATTCAATCAGCCCATATTAGAGAAGATAGTTGCACGTTTTAAAATGGGAGTTACCAATCAGCTCATGCGGCAAGAAGCTTTGGTAAATTATGAAATAGATGAATATGATGAGCGTTTCTTGCGCCATTTGGCTTTAGGCTACACCAAAGAGCAAATCACTAACTTGCGTGGTATGCCATTTGGCGTGAAGAGCTTAGAGAAAAGGCAGAGTGAATTGGTGCAGAAGCTATTTCATGAGAGTAGCACAGGTATCAATGCCACTCGCTTGGTGGTGCGTGCCATAGAATTGCGCATTTTAGACATCGATAATTTGCATGCCGATGAAGAGTAGGAGAGTGCAACACTTCTTGGCTGTAATGATGTTATTACTACTTGTAAGCCAGCTACTCGTGATCTTAGGCTCGTGGCTCATCACTGCCGCTCAACCCAATTTGCCACTGCGATCGTTGCTTAGCAGCGAAGGAATTCGTTGGTTTTTTGGACAATTCTCTAACAATCTTTCATCGCCCATTTTGGTTTGGTTGCTAGTTGCCACAATGGGATACGGATGTCTCATCTCCAGCGGACTACTACAATTAAAACGTCCTTTAGACTTTAGACAATGGCTGGCCTTGCGCATAGTGATGCTTGAATTAGCTGTTTTCCTTGCTGTTCTCACATTGCTTACGTTGTTGCCTCACGCGGTGTTACTCAACATCGATGGGCATCTGTTTCCCAGCAGTTTCTCGGATAGTCTTATTCCCTATCTATCGTTTTCAGTTTGCATTGTGGCCATTAGTTATGCTTTTTTTTCGGGGCGTCTCACGTCACTCGTACAAGCTTTTTCTATGCTTTGTGTGGGGGTTAATATCTTGGCACCCTTGTTTGTACTCTATATCGCTGCAATGCAACTCTACTCCTCTCTCTCTTTTGTCTTCTCTATAGGCGTACAATAGCGCTCCGAGTCGAAATCAAGTGCAAATGATAGTACGATCACTCAATGGGAACTAAAAAATGATGATTCGTTCCACTATATGTTTATCAGCTGGAACGATAGCTGAGACTTGTTTAACTAAAGCTTAATACGGAGTCTTCTTCGGGGAGGTGAATGTAAAAATCGGTTTACCAGAGAGGACTTATGTCCTACGTCTGATAAACCGATAGATGGGATGCCGAATCCAAATACCTTTTCGGCATATAGCTTGGCTTGCCTATGCGTTGGTCAGTTTTTCTACATAAGCGTCAATCACAGCAACGGCCGTGATGTTGACCACATCTTGCACCGAACTTTCAAAGTCGGTGAAGTGGATGGCGCGATTTAAACCCATTTGAATGGGCCCGATGATTTCGCAATCGGGATTTAAAGCCTGCAACAGTTTGTAGCTGCAATTAGCACTACTCATGTTGGGGAATACCAACGTGTTGACCTCTTTGCCTTTCAGCCGACTGAAAGGGAACTTGTCGTCGCGCAGCGTTTTGTCGAGAGCGAAATTCACTTGCATCTCACCATCGATGGCCAAATTGGGGAACTCGTTTTGCATCTGTTCCACCGCCTGGTGCACTCTCGTGGGGCTACCCACCTCGTCGGAGCCAAAGTTCGAATAGCTGAGCATGGCTATCACGGGCTCTTCGTTGAAAAACTCCACAGTTTGCTTGCTCAGTTTGGCAATATCAGTGAGCACCTCGGCATCGGGATGACGATTGATGAGCGTGTCGGCCACATAATAGACGCCTTTCTTGGTGTTCAAAATGTGCATCGTGGCAAAGGTGTTGTAACCATCTTTGATGCCAATCACCTCTTTGGCCACTTTAATGGTGTTGCTGTATTTGGTGTAGAGGCCGGTAATGAAGGCGTCGGCATAACCGTTTTCAACTAAGCTCATACCAAAATAATTGCGTTCATACATCTTATCATAGGCCTCTTCAAAGGTGTATCCTTGCCGTGCACGTCGCTCGGCTAATTGCTTGGCAAAAGTGGCACGACGCCCTTGTTCATGGTCGGCGCGCATGTCGATAATCTCTACTCCCGTAAGATCCAACTTCAAACGGGCGGCCAAACGATTGAGTCGATCGGGATTACCCAACAGAATAGGCTCGCAAATGCCTTCTTGCTTGGCTTGCACCGCAGCTTTCATCATGGTGGCGTGTCCACCTTCTGCAAACACCACACGTTGTGGATGTAGGCGCGCCGTGTCGTGGAGCTTGCGTGTGAGAGCCGTTTCTTGTCCCAATAGCTGACGCAAATTCTGCTTGTAAGCCTCCCAATCGGTGATGGTAGTGCGTGCCACGCCACTCTCGATAGCGGCTTTAGCCACGGCCGCACTCACCTCGGTAATCAAGCGAGGATCGACAGGTTTGGGGATGAAATATTTCGGTCCGAAGGTGAGATCGGTCACACGATACACCTCATTCACCACGTCAGGAACAGGCTGTTTGGCCAATTCGGCAATTGCTTTCACGGCAGCCAGCTTCATGGCTTCGTTGATAGCCTTGGCATGCACATCCAACGCACCGCGGAAGATGTATGGAAAGCCGATGACATTGTTGATTTGGTTGGGATAATCGCTGCGCCCCGTGCTCATCAGCACATCGGGACGGCTGGCTAAAGCGTCCTCGTAAGAAATCTCGGGCACGGGGTTGGCCAAAGCAAACACGATGGGATTCTTGGCCATGCTGCGCACCATGTCTTGCGTCAATATATTGCCTTTGCTCAAGCCTAAGAACACATCGGCGTCTTTTATTGCCTCTTTTAATGTGTGCACATCAGTGCGATGGGTAACAAATTGCTTTTTCTGAGCATTCAGATCTTTACGATCGATATTGATGACGCCATGTGAGTCGAGCATCACAATGTTTTCGAGCTTTGCACCTAATGCAATGTAAAGCTTTGTACAACTAATGGCTGCAGCACCCGCACCATTCACAACAATTTTCACATTCTCAATCTTTTTGCCTGCCACTTCAAGCGCATTGAGTAGGCCTGCTGCAGAGATGATAGCTGTTCCATGCTGGTCGTCATGCATCACCGGAATGTCTAACGTTTTCTTCAAACGCTCTTCAATGTAGAAACATTCGGGGGCTTTGATGTCTTCTAAGTTGATACCACCAAAAGTGGGCGCAATCTTTTCCACGGCCTCACAGAATTTTTCGGGGTCTTTCTCGGCTACTTCTATATCGAAAACATCTATTCCACCATAGATTTTAAATAGCAATCCCTTGCCTTCCATCACAGGTTTGCCACTCATGGCACCTATATCGCCCAGCCCTAAAACTGCAGTTCCGTTACTAATAACTGCCACAAGATTGCCTTTATCAGTATATTTATAGGCATCATCTGGGTTGGCTTGTATCTCGAGGCATGGGAAAGCCACGCCTGGAGAATAGGCCAAACTCAGGTCAGTTTGTGTACTATAGGGCTTGGTGGGTTTTACTTCAATTTTTCCTGGACGCCCATTTGAGTGGTATTCCAGTGCTGCTTCTTTCGTAATCTTTACCATATCTTTAAAAATACTATTATTTTTTATCGTCGTATGCTTCTTTGCTATGCGTGCAAAGTTACTAAAAACGGCCTATACCCTAATAGCTTTCTATGTTTTTTTGTAACTTTGCATCAAAATTATCAGACAATTATTATTTAGTAATGGCGCATGTATAAAACAAATACACCAACTGAATATCGAGAACAATTGCGTGGACGCATTTTAGAAACGGCCATGAAAGAGTTTTGTGCACGAGGCATCAAACAAGTAAAAATGGATGATATAGCCCAAAAATTAGCCATTTCAAAGCGTACGCTTTACGAGATTTATGCGAATAAAGAGGCTTTACTTTTCGAGGGGATTAAGCAAAGAGAAGAGGACTATGACCATCAAATAAAAAAGTTTATGGCAACAAAGGCTGTCACAGTAATTGATGTGATGGCACTATATTACAAGTTGCGAATGGACGCAGTGAAGGACTTAAATCCAATTTTCTTCTCTGATTTACATAAGTATCACCGAATAATAGCCTATTTGACACAGTTACATACAGAGCGCTCCGTGCAGATGAAAGATTTCTTTGAAACAGGCGTGAAGCAGGGATTCTTTTGTGTTGATGCTAATATTATGTTGATGAGTGATATTGAGCAAGTTGTGATGAGATATGTAATGGAAGCGCAACTATATCAAAAGTATGGGGTGCAACACATTTTCCACAACGTACTTTTACTCTTCATACGCAGCATTTGCACAGAAAAGGGGATAGCACAGCTCGAAACTCAAATCAATTCTTTGAAATGAATATAACATTAATTGGTTCGGGAAATGTGGCTACGCACTTAGGACAGGCACTGAAGGTAGCAGGACATCGTATCATACAGGTATATAGTCGCACGCAAGCACATGCCGAAATCTTGGCTTCACAACTACAAGCGCAGCCTATATCAGAATGGAAAGCCATCACCAATGCCGCTAATCTCTATGTTTTTGCACTTAAAGATAGTGTATTATGCGAGGCAATCTCTATGGTTTGTGCTGGCAAAATGGATAAGATTTTTGTACACACGGCAGGTAGTGTTGCTATGGATGTGTTTAAAGGACATGTGAATCATTATGGAGTAATCTATCCTTTGCAAACGTTTTCAAAGCAAAGACAGGTCGCTTTCCAGCACATACCTTGTTTTTTAGAAGCATCAGATGAAGCTACAGCAGCTACACTTCAGCAGCTTACACAAACACTTACTTCGACAATTCACTGGATGAGTTCGTCACAACGTCAGGCTATTCATTTGGCAGCGGTGTTTGCTTGCAATTTTACCAATCACTGTTATGAGTTGGCCAATGAAGTGTTGCAAACCGAGCAGATTCCATTCTCCACGCTATTACCTCTAATCAATGAAACAGCGACCAAGGTAAACACGCTGACACCTCAGGTCGCTCAAACAGGACCTGCTGTCCGTTTCGATGAGAATATCATTAACAAGCAACTCGAACTGCTACGCCATCATCCTCGTTTGCAAAAGATTTATGAGCTTATGAGTCAGTCGATACATGTTGTTGCACAAAATCAGGAAGTGTATGATTAATTATGATTTGTCAAAAATAAAAGCCATCATCTTTGATGTCGATGGCGTGCTTTCGGCCGAGACAATCGTACTTTCGGCCACAGGTGAACCACTCAGAACCATCAACATCAAAGATGGATATGCCATTCAATTGGCTATCAAGGTGGGATTGCGTATAGCGATCCTTACAGGTGGCAAAACGGAGGCTGTGAGAAAACGCTATGAGGGCTTAGGTGTTACTGACATGTTCATGGGAGCCTCTGTCAAACAAACGGTTTATCAAGAGTTTCTTGCTCTGTATCAACTGAACCATGATGAAGTGATTTATGTAGGCGATGATATTCCCGATTACGAAGTGATGCGTGAGTGTGGTTGTGCATGTTGTCCCGCCGATGCAGCTACAGATATTAAATCCATAGCTACCTATGTGAGTCAACGGCGTGGAGGTGAAGGAGTAGGGCGCGATGTCATAGAGCAAGTGTTGCGTGCACAAGGCAAATGGCTCGCTGATGAAAAAGCGTTTGGCTGGTAAAACAGAAGCGTATGGACTATCATTTAATCTTGGCGAGCAATTCGCCTCGCCGACAAGAACTTTTAAAAGGATTAGATTGGCCTTTCGAAGTGCGGGTGAAGGCGGGTATCGATGAGACCTATCCCGACGATTTGCCGGCAGAAGAGGTGCCACTCTATTTGTCGAAATTGAAAGCGAAAGCCTATTGCGCAGAACTACAGCCCGAAGAACTGCTTATCACTGCCGACACGATTGTCGTTGTAGGCAATAGGATTTTGGGGAAGCCTCGAAATGCAGCCCACGCTAAAACCATGCTGGCTTTGCTCAGTGGCCGCACACATCAGGTGGTGACTGGCGTTAGTTTGACTACACAGCACAAACAAGTAGCGTTTAAAGTTACCACCGATGTCACGTTCAAAGCGCTTTCGCAAGCTGAAATCAATTATTATGTAGACACCTATAAACCGCTTGACAAGGCGGGTGCCTATGGCGTTCAAGAATGGATAGGCTATATTGGTGTCACCGCTTTGAATGGTAGTTATTATAATGTGATGGGACTTCCCGTGCAACGCGTCTATGAAGAACTGCAGCACTTTTAAATCCTTTTAATCCCTTTTTTAGAAAGCCCTATGAATCGTTTTACAAAAATCATTCTCTTAATTGTTTTCCATGGTTTGATGATGGTTGATTTCCACTATTGGAAATTGGCTAAAGAGCATCTTCTCCTCGCTATTAAAATGGCTTCCTCTGATGCTGTCATCACCCCCATCGTAGAAGCTGAAATCAATCGCTTAGGTGTGGTGTTGCTGGTCAACATCACAATGATTGCAGCGTTAGTGGTTTGGCTTTGCTTTGGCCTGCGCAAGAAATAATGTAGGGCAGAGGACTTATCTGTAAGCATTTAAACTTTTAATATATCCTTTAAACATTACTTTTATGAAGCAGAACACAAAAAGAAAAGCTTATGTGCTGGGATTATCCCTTGCTATTAGCTGCAGTGTCGGAGCGCAAACATCAATGGGATTGAGTTGCATGGATAGCATTGCCCAGACACTTCCAACAATCATGGTTCGAGGTGCGGCACCCATTGCACAGGTTAAAGGTGTCACCATCTGCTATGATTTGCAACGTCTTCTCCAAGGGCGAGGAGCCGATAATGCTTGGGAAGCCGTAAAGTTGTTGCCTGGAGTCATTGAAACGAATAGCAACTTACAATTATTGGGGCAAGACGTTTCGTTTGCCATCGATGGTCAGGTTTCTTCCTTATCGTTTGAACAAGTGGCACAACAACTAAAGAGTATGCCTGCAAGTAGCATTGAGCGAGTAGATGTGATGTATGCCTCTCCCGCACACTATCAGGTGCATGGCAGGCTCATCAATCTTGTTTTGAAACGCAGTGAAGACTTGAGTAAAACCTTTTCAGGAGAACTGAATTTGGCTTATCATCAAGACCACGACGCATTATTCGGAGAGCGGATAGCTGGCCGCTATCACAAAGGAAAGTTCAGTTTGGATGCATTCTATCTGCATTCGCATGGCCTCCGTTTTGGTTTCGAAAACGAAACTTTGGGTTATCGCACAGCAGCAGGTTCTCTCCCCACCATCATGAGCAACGAAGATACCCATGCACATGTCTTTGCTCACACCTACCAATTGGGTGCAGCCTATCAGTTTGCAACCAACAACCAGTTGTCGTTAGCATATCAAGGCGATTACAATCATCAAAAGTTTGAGCGCAATTTTGCTGGCTACACATCGGGCAATGACCGATTAAAATATCGTCCGTGGCTTCATGACGTGCGCCTTGACTATCAAGCACCCTTTGGGCTAAAAGTGGGCGTTGAAGGAACATGGTTTCGCTCACCTGTCGACCAATTCTTTGCCGCGAGTTTGTCGTCGGGAACACTTTATGAAGGCATCGAAAGCAAGATGAATGTACAAAGCTGGCGATTTTATGCACAGCAAACCCACAATTTGAGCCGTAGTTGGCAACTGCACTATGGAGCTTGGCTCAAAACAACGCACGATGAAGTCAATCACACCATGGCTATGATATTGCCCACTCCAAGCATGCCCTATAGCGAAGAATACCACCATGATGGCCAAGAGACGCTTGTCAATGCCTATGCAGGATTTAGCAAGCGGTTTAGCGAGCAGTTAAACGTTGATGCTTCGTTGGCGGCCGAATATTATCATCTGCCAAGATTGGATGCGCTCAATGATTGGCGTCCCCTTCCCACATTGAATATAACCTATATGCCGCATGCCAATCACATGTGGTTGTTGAGTTTAAGCTCAAGCTTGCAATATCCCGATTATTGGGCGATGCAGCCCATCATAATGCCAACTCGAGGCAACTTTAATCTGTTGATGGGAAATGCCGATTTGCATCCCGCCACATCCTATCAGACGCAGCTAACCTATTTGTTGAAACAACGCTATCAGTTCACGGCATGGTATACTTATACCGACGAATGCCTCATGCGTCAAGCCAGTGTGAATTTATCTCCAGCAGAAAGTGTCTTACTGCTGCCTGTCAATTTAGAATATCGAGAGCAGGCAGGCTTGCAAGCAGTGATTCCACAAAAGGTGGGGCAGATGATTGACAGCCGACTCACATTGATGGGCATTTGGCAACGCGATTTTAATCATGCCGTGCGCTATATGGCGTTCAATCGAGTGGCAATCTATGGCGTAGCCGCACTCAAGAATGTGGTCACACTTTCCACCCTACATCATCTTGCGTTGACGCTCGATGCATCTGTGCAAACTAAAACCAAACAAGGCACTTGGGATATTCCTGCCACAGGGAGTGTTGACGTGGGCGTGAACTGGGATTTTTGGAAACAACGTGCCCGCCTTCATGCCTTTGCCAACGACCTGTTTCGCACAGCTGTTGCCCATCCGCGTTTCCAACAAAATGGCTATTCCTTGCATTTCGATCGCTCCTGCTATCGCCAGTTTGGAGTGTCGCTGACCATCAAATTAGGCGATTATGCCGAGAAGCAGCAGCCTGCAGCCGACATTTCGCGCTTGCAACGTGGGCTATAAACGGCAAAAATCAGCAGGCAACATAAAAAATCGGGCGCAAAGTTTTTTCGCTTTCGTCAAAAGTTTATAACTTTGCGCTCGTGAAACAAAAAAGTGAAGTGATGAGTAGTTTACACCATAAGGCAACCTTCGCAGCGCAAAAGAATTTTTCTTCTGCCGCTTTTTTGATGCCTATTTATTTGGTCAATCCAAATAATTGTGTAAACACACACACACACACACACACACACACAGGAGCGAGACCAATATAAAGGTACGCGTGACGCACGCGTAATATACAACATAAACGCTTACACACAAAGGGTGTGCACGAAGTTTTTCATAAACTTTTTGCACACCTTTTTTGCGTGCATAAATGAATGGATTTTGTATGCAAAACAAGGATAAAATAATTCACAACATAAAATGGTTTTAACAAAATGAAGAAAAAAACAAAACGAGTTTACGTAACTCCGGAAAGCAAGGTTTATGCAATGCAAACCGAGCAGTTCATTTGTGGCAGTATAAAGCCCCATGCTACGGGGTCAACGACCACACAGTGGGATAACGATGAAGAATCAGAGGGCGGAACCATTCTCATTGGCGACGAAGGTGACGTTGCACCTTAATCTCGGCAATGGAAACAAGTTTTAGAAATACAAAAGAAAGGAAAAATCAAATGAAGATAACGAAAATAACAAGATTAGCAGCAATGGCCGCAGCCGTTTTAGCACTGTCGGCCTGCCACAACGAGTTGGACAACCAAGCCGACGACAAAGTGAACACGGCAAAGCAAATCACTTTCAAAGTGAATTTTGAAGACTATAATGCCGACGAAGAAGTGCAGGGCACGCGCACCCTTGCGCCCGACACACTCAGCAAACAAGTAATCGACCTCGACAACAACCTCTTGGCCGAAGTGTCTATTCAGCGCGACACCACCAAGGCCGACAACACCACCACACGTGCCTTGTCCAATGGCACCTACACCATGCTGGCCTATCAAGGTTCTACGCTGAAAGCCGAAGTCACCGGAACCGTCAATAACGGCGAGTTCTATGTCACGGGTAACCCCATGGTGTTAGCCCCCGGCACCTACGATTTTGTGCTCTATAGCGATTTAACCCGCAGCGGCAACACGTTCATCGTCGACCGTTCCAACATGAGCAATGCGCAGATTGGCCGTACCACCGGCGTGGTCATCACTTCGCAGTTAGAGACCCAAGAAGTGGTGTTCAACCTCAAGCACCTTGGTGCCCGCATGAAAATCAAGCTTACCGGCTACATGCCCTATCCCGCCATGTCCGCCACGCTCTCATCGGTCAACGCCACCTCCGTTCCCAACCAAGTGGTCTACGATGCCGTTGCCGATAGCTGGACAGGCTACACCCATGCGGCACTGAGTGAAAACTGCACATTCCCGGCTAACAATACTTGGGTAGAAGGTAATATGCATGGGGGAGTAGAAGGAGCTTATCAAGATATTAACTACCCCAGCCTCACCAACGATTATTTTTATTTTCTGCCGACAACCGATGCTTCGAAATTAGAGCTAACCTTCCATAGCGGAAAGATTTACCGCGCTGATTTTGCCAATCACAATGCTTCGCTCACCCTCGCGCCCAATCCTGCGGTGGTAATGCAAAACAATGGGTCGTATATCATCAACGTGAAGCTGCGTCCCAACTATCTCTATCTGATGAACGATGGCAGCACCGACTTTATCAATGCCACGCAATATACACGTTTGCGCAAATCGGATGGAACACCGCTCTATCGCGACAAGCTGGGTCATGTGCTCGCCTCGCCGAAAGTGCCTATTGGCTTGGTGGTGAGTCAAAGCAGACGGCTGGCTGCTGCTCTGAATGAGGTTGCCGGAGGACGCATTGAGTTGTATACAGGCCCATATATCCATCCCTTCAATTATAAATATTATGGCGATGGGACACATGCTTTTTGGCCTAATTGGTCAGAGCTTGCTGCAATGATTCAAGATATGGATGGCTATCGGTACACTTGGGAGGCATCTGGCAGTGCCGATGGAACAACGATTAAGGCCAATCAGCCTACCCTCTATCCGGCTTTCTATCGTGCGGCTCATTACCGCGAAGAGTTGCAAAACAGTGGCGTGACATTGACGGGAACAATGGCCACAGCAAACTGGTATCTGCCCAGTACCGGAGAAATGTATTTATTTGCAGTTGCGTCGGGCTTTAGTGATGGTACTCAAGCCTCTGAAGGTACGAACTATAAATGGGCCAGCTCTGCCTTTTACCTCGACCTTATAGACTTAGGAATCACTCCTCCTGGGATACATGGCTATTGGACAAGCACTGAATTTTTTGAAAGTTTTGGTGGTAAGGTTAGATGTGGTGATGTTTGGTTTCTTGATGGAAATATAGCTTTTTCCGCATCAAATTACAGAACGTGGGTTAGGCCCTTTGTTAAATTCTAAGGGCGTAAAAAGCTATGTTTGGGGAGTCTCGAATGGGCTGTCGCAACAATGTAATGGCTCATATTGACCCCCCGAATCAGTTGCTGCAGCGATGTAATGGCCCATATTGCCCCCCGAATCGTTTGCTGCAGCGATGTAACGGCCATATTGACCTCAGAATCAGTTGCTGCAACGATGTAATGGCCCATATTGCCCCCCGAATCGTTTGCTGCAGCGATGTAACGGCCATATTGACCTCAGAATCAGTTGCTGCAACGATGTAACGGCCATATTGACCTCAGAATGGGATAGAACACGAAAAAACTACGCTTTGGGGTATTCCCAAAGTCAACTTTAAATACATTAACAAGCAATGAAATTAACTGCTTTAGACCGTAGCAAGCTCCCTGGAATGGAGCACTACCAGTATGCCAGCCATGTGCTGCGCATGTGCCAAGAGGCACAAGTTGAGAAATTAACCACCGTGTTGAAACCTTTAAAAGATGCCGTAGGGCGCGAGGACGAGGCTTTGAATAGGCCACGAACGAAGGAGGGCTCAAAGGATTTAGACCAGTTGGACGGCGTGCGCGACACGGCCTACAGGGCTTTGATGAAGGCTGTGGATTTGGCGCAGTTGAGCGCTGATGCCGACGAGGTGAGCGCCGCCGAAAAAATCGAAGAGGTGGCAAGGAGGTATCCCGGCGTAGTGCGTGCCAACTACGACAAAGAGTCGGGATTGGTGAAAAATTTGGTGGCCGATTTGAAAAGTGCTGAGTGCACGGCGGCGGTAACAAAGCTGAATCTCACAGCGGCTATCACGCGTTTGGAAACAGCCAACACGGCTTTCGACGATCGCTATCACAACCGCTACAAAGGGGGCAAGGATGTGGACGACCTGAAGGAGCTGCGCACGGCAACGAATGATGCCATCGATGAGGTGTTGTTGCGTGTGGTGGCATTGGATAATTTGGAACCGAGCGAGAAAATCACGGCCTTGATTCAGCACTACAACAACTATGTGCACGACCGCCACATGGTGATTAAACAGCGCGAAACGACGAATGCGAAAGCCAATGCGGCGAAGATTGAGGAGCAACGCAAGATGCTCACGCCGTTGTTCGATGATTTCGCAAAGACCTTAGGCGTAGCGGCCGAAGCGGTGCATTATTCGGGTGAAAACCGCGGGTCGGGCAGCTCGAAGTGCTATCGATTGACCATCGACGGCCGCGCAACCAGCGTTTGGGCGAAGGTGAGCCGCAAGAAATTGGTCGAGGTGGCCGAGAAGGATTTGC
>NZ_KK082672.1:53301-53957 GCF_000599605.1 Prevotella sp. HJM029
TGCCATCACGCGTTTGGAAACAGCCAACACGGCTTTCGACGACCGCTATCACAACCGCTACAAAGGGGGCAAGGATGTGGACGATTTGAAGGAGCTGCGCACGGCAACGAATGATGCCATCGATGAGGTGTTGTTGCGTGTGGTGGCATTGGATAATTTGGAACCGAGCGAGAAAATCACGGCCTTGATTCAGCACTACAACAACTATGTGCACGACCGTGAAACGGTGATTAAACAGCGCGAGACGTCGAACGCGAAGGCCAACGATGCAAAGATTGAGGAGCAGCGCAAGATGCTCACACCGCTGTTCGACACATTTGCAAAGACCTTGGGCGTGGCGGCCGAAGCCGTGCATTATTCGGGTGAAAGTCGTGGGGCGAAGACGGCAAAGTGCTATCGCCTGACCATCGATGGCCGCGCAACCAGCGTTTGGGCGAAGGTGAGCCGCAAGAAATTGGTCGAGGTGGCCGAGAAGGATTTGCCGAAAGCATCGTCAAACAAAAAGCATGGTGCGGCGGATAATTCGCATGGCGGCCATGCCAACGGCGAAAATCCCAGTGCCGAACATGGTTCGGCCACGGTAACGCCAAAACCATAAAATTCCATTCATTTAGAGTTGAGGGGGCGGGAGTGCGCGATGCATTTCCGCCCCCGAT
>NZ_KK082672.1:53967-121737 GCF_000599605.1 Prevotella sp. HJM029
AAATGTATAACGGAGTTTGGTAGGGGCGGTGCCTATGTGCCCGCCCGTGTCGCCCCACAAGGGCGCATCCATCGTTCATCCCCCGCACACAATGCGTGTATTGGTTGGTATGGAAACGCCGCTACGCGGACGTTCGGGCGGGCACGCAGGCGCCGCCCCTACGGTTTCGTTTGGGTGGATTGCATGTGGGAGGGTTGATTTCGTTTGGGGTGAATTGCGTGTAAATGGTCATTTTATTTGTGTGGGATTGCGTGGAAAATTATGATGGAGTTGGGTAGGGGCGGTGCCTGTGTGCCCGTCCGTGTCGCCCCATAAGGGCGCATCCATCGTTAAATTCCCCACGCACAATGCGTGTATTTTTGGTATGGAAACGCCGCTACGCGGACGTTCGGGCGGGCACGCAGGCGCCGCCCCTACGGTTCCGTTTGGGTAGATTGTGTGTAGATGGTTGATTTCGTTTGGGAATGGATTGTGCATGGCCTACGCATTTCGTTTGGGTGGATGATGTGTGCGAATGCCCTTAACCCGCGTGTGCAAATGGTTGTGGGGAGAACCAAGCCTGTAGGGCTTGTACTTTTGATAGCCCAGGGTTGGCGACGATAGGAGCCTACCCTGGGTAAAGTCGTGGAGGGGAACCTATGCCATCGGCATTGTACTTTCTTTAAATCCATTTGCGTGCGGGGCAATCATCCGTTCGTTGCGAGTGGTAATAGTAATAGCGTGTGGCAAAAGAAAGTACAACCCACGTTGTGGGTAGCCCCCTCGTTTGCATTGTTACCCAGGGTAGGCGCGTTGCACTTGCCAACCCTGTGCTATCGAAAGTATAACCCCGATGGGGTAGGGGCACACCGCACGGTTTGATGGAGATGGGTAGGGGCGGTGCCTGTGTGCCCGCCCGTGTCGCCCCATAAGGGCGCATCCATCATTCATTCCCGCACATAATGCCGTGTATTTTTGGTATGGAAACGCCGCTACGCGGACGTTCGGGCGGGCACACAGGCACCGCCCCCTACGCATTTTGCTTGAGAGAGTTGCGCGTGGGTGTCCGCCTCTACGCAAGATTGTCCATCAAGGGCGCATTTGTTGCTATCTCTGTGCAGGGGTGGCACTTTCATTTGGCGTGGAAAAGGTGGTTTTCATTTTTATTTGTATCTTTGCAAGCAATAAAAATGTAAATCAAGAACAGTCATGGAACGTATAAAGACTTATTGGCCCGACGTGTTGGTTGTGGTGCTCTTTGCTGTCATCTCGTTTGCCTATTTCTTTCCGGCCGACTTAGATGGTCGCATTCTCTATCGGCACGATGCTTCGGCAGGGCGCGGTGCCGGTCAGGAGGTGTCGGAATATCACGAGCGGACGGGCAAGGTGTCGCGTTGGACGAATGCCACGTTTAGCGGTATGCCCACTTATCAAACGGCGCCTTCGTATCAGAGCACGGGTGTGCTGAACCAGGTGATGAAGGCCTATCACCTGTGGTTGCCCGAGAATGTGTGGTATGTTTTTGCCTATTTGTTGGGCTTCTACATTTTGCTGCGCGCTTTTGATTTCCGCTGGCATTTGGCTGCATTGGGTGCCATCGTGTGGGCCTTCTCGTCGTATTTCTTCATCATCATTGCCGCAGGCCACATTTGGAAAGTTATGGCGTTGGCCTATCTGCCGCCGCTGATAGCGGGGTTGGTGTTGGCCTATCGAGGAAAGTTGTTGCGCGGGTTCTGCGTGACGGCACTTTTCTCGGCCTTTGAGATTGATGCCAACCATGTGCAGATGACCTATTATTATTTGTTTGTGATTGCGGCCATGGTGATTGCCTATGGCGTGGATGCTGTGCGACGCGGGCAGTGGAAAGGCTTCTTGTGGGCTACGGGCGTGTGTGCTGCGGGCGCTTTGATAGGCGTTCTGCTCAATCTTTCGAATCTTTATCACACCTGGCAGTACGCACAGGAAAGCATGCGTGGCAAGAGTGAGTTGGTGAAAAAGAATGTAACCAACCAGACCAGTAGCGGTTTAGATCGCGATTATATCACGCAATGGAGTTATGGCATCGATGAAACGTGGACGTTGCTCGTGCCCAATGCCAAGGGTGGTGCGTCGGTTCCGCTGGCTGCCAATGCCAAGGCAATGGAGAAAGCCGACCCCAACTTTATGCAGATTTATCAGCAGATGGGGCAGTACTGGGGCGACCAGCCCGGTACGAGCGGCCCGGTTTATGTGGGCGCTTTTGTGCTGATGCTGTTTGTTTTGGGGCTCTTCATTGTGAAAGGACCGATGAAATGGGCGTTGCTGGGTGCCACTGTGCTGAGTATTCTGCTGTCGTGGGGCCACAACTTTATGCCTTTCACCGACTTCTTCTTGGACTATGTGCCCATGTATAGCAAGTTCCGCACGGTGGCTTCTATCCTTGTCATCGCCGAATTTACCATTCCCTTGCTGGCAATGCTGGCGCTGAAGCGCTTGGTGGATGAACCCGATTTGATGGGCAAGCAAATGCGGTGGGTGTATGTGAGCTTTGGCCTCACGGGTGGCATTGCGCTGCTGTTTGCATTCATGCCAACGGTGTTTTTCAGTGATTTCATTTCGGTTGCGGAATTAGAAGCACTGAAAGGTATTCCTGCCGACTATCTTGCTCCGTTAGAAAGCAATCTGCGCAGCATTCGCGAAGGCATTTTTGTGGCCGACTGCTGGCGCTCGTTCTGGATTATAGCCATCGGCATGGCGTTGCTGTTGCTCTATCGTTATCGCAAATTGAAGGACGAATACATGGTGGGTGCCATGGTGTTGCTGTGCCTCATCGACATGTGGCAAGTGAATAAACGCTATCTCAACGATAGCATGTTTGTTGAGAAATCGGCGCGCGAACAGGCACAGCCCATGTCCGAAACCGACCGACTGATTTTGCGCGATAAGGACTTAGATTATCGGGTGTTGAATTTAGCTTCTAACACATTCAACGAAAACGAGACGAGCTATTATCACAAGAGCATTGGCGGTTATCATGCTGCCAAGCTGCGTCGCTATCAGGATTTGATTGACAACTATATTGTGCCTGAAATGCAACAGCTCATGTCTGCGTTGGCAAAGGCTGGCGGCGACATGACCAAAGTTAAAGGCGATAGCATCTTTCCGGTGCTCAACATGCTCAATGCGAAATATTTTATCGTGCCGCTTCAAAACAACAAGACCGTGCCCATTCAAAACCCTTATGTGTTGGGCAATGCGTGGTTTGTCGACAAACTGAACTATGTGAACAACGCCAACCAAGAACTTGAGGCGTTGGGTAAGCTCAATTTGCGCCACGAAGCTGTGGCCGATACGCGGTTTAAAACTGTGTTGGGCGAGGCTACACCGCAAGATAGTACGTCGGTAGTGAAATTAACAGCCTACGCCCCCAACCAACTTACGTATGAGGTGAAGAGTGCAACGGGCGGCGTGATGGTGTTTTCGGAGATTTATTATCCCGAATGGACCGCCACAGTTGATGGCAAACCCGTTGAGATAGGACGTGCCGACTATGTGTTGCGTGCTTTGAAAGTGGATAAAGGACAACACCAAGTGGTGCTCACCTTCGATCCCAAGAGTGTGAAACAAACCGAAACCGTGGCCTATGCTGCCTATGTTGTGTTGTTGCTTGTGGTGCTCTTCGGGCTCTATGCAGAGTGGAAACGCAAGCAAAAATCGTAACCCTTACGGTTGCTAAAAATCAGCATCGGCGCACAACAGCAAAGTATGTTGTGCGCCGATGTTCTTTTGTTGTGTGGCAAACGCTTTTTGTTTTGCGGTTTAAGGTGCTACGATGGTACAGCCATTTCTGTTGCTGCTATCGCCATGCAGAAGCGCGTTGTTCACTCTTTTAACCTTTCCATTTCTTGAGAAAAGCCTGCTTTTGTTCTTCTGCTTTTGCTCGGAATGCTTTGTATGCGTCGCTTTCGGCATCAAAGGGACGATGGTTGAGTGCAGCTTTGATGGGCTGCCATTCACGCAAGTAGTCATGTGTCTTTGCGCTGAAATAAGCCTTGCTAAAGGCTTCCCAAATATAGTTCACGGCTTGTCGGGTGGGATGGAGCATATCTTCGGCATAAAACCGATAGTCGCGCAAAGCATCATTCATGATTTCATAGGCAGGAAAATAGTCTGCCTTCCCAACTTTCACTAATTCATGCGTTGCCAAAAGCAAAGTGGCTTTGCTCAATTGGCTTCCGTGAAAACCATACTTTTGATAGCGAATGGGGCTTACCGTGAGCACGATTTTCGCGTTGGCGTTGCGATTTTTCACCTGTTGAATAGCCTCTTCCAAAGCCTTGGCGCAGTCAGCGACGCTCAATTCCTCTTCCTGAAACCAACTTTGTGGTTGTTTTTTGCAGTTGTCTACAATCTCTCCCGTACGTTTCAGCCGATAAACATGGTTAGTACCCAACGTGAGTATCAACACATCAGGTAGCACTGTTGTGTCGGTTAGCCATTGTGTAAGGCTGTGTAAAATGCTTATGGGATTATACATCACACCATAAGGGTTGCAAGTTATAGAGAACAGGGCCTCCTCAAACTTCCGTCCTATATTGTCGGCAAAACACGAACCTATGCATAGGATGTTATCGGTTGGTGCAATCTTCCAGGCGGAGGAGTTGATTTCTACGGGAGTATACCATTCCATAAGCTAAATTTTGAGTTAAAAAATAAAGGGGCAAATCGTTTTGTCGACTTTGCCCCTCCATGTTCTTTGTAAAATCTGAATGCTGCGATTAGCGAGATATTACTTTGCAACAGTAAACTTAGTAGCCTTGCTAATAGCTTCTTTCGCAGTCTTCATTTCGCTGCGCAAATAATCAATAGCTTGGCGTGCAGCGTCAATCTTTGCTTTGTAAGCGTCTTGCTCTTGAGCCAATTTGTTCTTGTTTGCTTCAGCCTCTTGCGCTAATTTAGCCTTGCTTGCTTCCTGAGATTGACTCATTTGAGTCTTATACTTCTCAGTTACTTGCGCCATTTGTGCCTTGCAATTTTCGATTTCCTGTTGGAGACTTGCAATCTTTGCTTTGTAGGTGTCCAACTCTTTTGTCATTTGTGCTTGGTTTGCTTCTTGCTCCTGTGCAATCTTAGCTTTGCTTGCCTCCTGAGATTGGCTAATCTTAGCTTTGCTTGCTTCGAGAGACTGGCTCATTTGCGTCTTGTAAGTCTCAATCATTTGATTGAGCTGAGCAATTTTAGCTTCACCTGCATCTAAATCATAAGTTACACCTTTTGCAGTGTGTTTGATTACAATACCCTTTACATCAGTCGAATCTGCTGCCGTTGCAGCAAAGGCCATAGCTGCTGAGCAAACTAAGGCTAAAGTCAGAAAAACTTTTTTCATATTCTATAATTATTTTGTGGAGTTATAAATCCTGCTGCAAAATTAGTCTTTTTTTAAAGATATAACAAGTTTTTGCGCAAATCTTTTCTCTTTCCTCCATAAAAAGGGGGGTATATTCATTGAAATCGCCATTTTCTCAAACCTCTGTTTATATTATAGATGGATTAGGAGGTATGATTACTTCAAATAAAATAGGTTTAGTGTTTAATGACCGGTTTGGATTAAAAAGAAAGTTTGTGAGGGGAGATTTTAAATAATTTCCAACAAAGTCTATAATAACCACCTTTTTTGTATCTTTGCAACAAGTCTATAACAATCGAAGCGTTAAAAGGGAAATGGCGAATATAAAGGAACTGCTGAAGCGTAAGGGGCTACCTATCCTTCTTTTCTATCTTTGTGCTGTTGCATGCAGAAGCATAGCTGTTTATGTGTTACCTGCAATAGTTCCTGATGGTCTACATTCTTTATGGCAGCAGCTCTGTGAAGGATTAGGCCCCACGTTAGGGGCTTTAGTCGTTATGTGTTTCTTTAAAAAGGAATTATTTTGTAGTATCATGGGAGCTTCACCGAAGCGTAGTGTTTTCTGTATTCTTTTTCCTATTTTGTTATTACTCCTGTTTGATAGAACGAACGGCCTTAAAGGTGCCTTTATATTTTTAGGTTGTGTGTCCTATGCCTTTCTTGAAGAATTTGGTTGGCGTGGTTATCTAATGGGGGAGCTTGCTAACTGGAAGCGCCCCTGGCGTATTCTATTTATGACAACACTTTGGTTTTTTTGGCATGTAAATGTGCCTTTAGGCATCAATGGCTGCATCTTCTTTGCGATTCTGTTGTTGTCTTCGTGGGGATTGGATCAATTGGCTAACGATACCCATTCTCTTGTTCTTTGTGCCTGCCTCCATGGTGTTTTTAATCTATTCAAACACAATAATGGCCTTTTAGATTATAGGCTAACAATCGTCCTCCTTGCTATTTCTATCCTATCTTGGTTTGTCGTTTGGTATTATCCTTTTCATAGGCAGAATACGCAGCCGTAATCTTTAAGCCTTTTACTTGTGAATAGGGAACATCACCAAAAGTTGTAATCCTTATCATATATTTTATTCGATTTATTGGATTGTTACGTTGTAAATATTGTGTGTTTTTATGGGTGAGGCTTATAAAATATGTATCTATTCGCTCTTTGTTGTATAATAAGTGTTAAAGAAGTACGTTTTCTTATAGAATTATTTGGAAGTATAGTCTGTATCACATATCTTTGCATCGTGTTTTTCATGGTATTAGATTTAAGGTTAACAAAGATTGGGACTCAGCGGAGCCCCTTTTTTTATGCTCTTACTTTTTCGAGCCTTCTGTGTAACTTCAAATCTGTATCTCCAATCCTTTGTAAAGTGAAGAGATTGCAATGGCTGCGTCAGTTGCATGAATATTGAGGGAGGAAATGGGCATTTCCTTTTTTATCTCTTGCTTTATTCTCATTCCACTTATTCCAAAAATCCCTTTCCTCAAGCGTCCTTTTGCGTAGAAAGCACCGCAAATTAGGAGGGTATGTGATTGTTTTTAACTGAAAACAAAAGCGGGTATACTTCATGAGGCATACCCGCTTTTCTTATCCTAAACAAGATATTTCCGAGGATAACATTCTAAAGCATGAAATGACCTTTCAGAAATTGATTCGTATTATTTCTTTATGGCCTGTTGTTTCACCAAATACTCGGCTATTTGCACAGCATTTAATGCCGCACCTTTACGTATTTGGTCGCCTGTAAGCCACAGCGTGTTGCCATAGTCATCGGCCAAATCTTTACGCACACGACCCACGTAGACATCATCTTTCCCTGCACTTTCCAACGGCATGGGGTAGATATAATGCTGCGGATCGTCAACCAAAGTCACACCGGGAGCAGCCTTTAAGGCCTCGCGGATGGCCTCTACATTCAAGGGCTCAGCTGTTTCAAACCACACACTCTCACTATGTGAGCGCAAAGAACTCACACGAACGCAGGTGGCACTCGTACGAATGTCGCTGTGCATAATCTTGCGTGTCTCGTTAAACATCTTCATTTCCTCCTTCGTATAGTCATTCTCCATCATCTTATCGATTTGTGGAATCACATTATAAGCCAACTGATGGGGGAACTTTTTAATCGTTTTAACTTCACCCTCATCCACCAATTCGCGATATTGTTGCTCCAATTCGGCCATCGCAGCAGCCCCAGCTCCACTGGCACTTTGATAGCTTGCGATGTGCACTTTTTTAATATGACTCAGCTCTTCGATAGGCTTCAACACCACAACCATCATGATAGTGGTGCAATTGGGGTTGGCAATGATGTGACGAGGGCAATGCAAAGCGTCCTCAGCATTCACTTCGGGAACCACCAATGGCACATCGTCGCACATGCGGAACGCACTGGAGTTGTCAATCATCACCGCTCCATATTGGGTAATGGTCTTTGCAAATTCCTCAGAAACACCTGCTCCAGCCGAGGTTAATGCGATGTCAACATCCTTAAAATCGTCATTATGTTGCAATAATTTCACCTCATATTCTTTACCCTTAAACGTATATTTCTTTCCTGCACTGCGTGAAGAACCAAATAAAACCAATTCATCTAAGGGGAAATTACGCTCATCAAGAATGCGCAATAATTCTTGGCCAACGGCACCACTGGCACCAACAATCGCAACTTTCATTGTTTATTTTCCTGTTTAATGTTATTTAATTCACACAAAATTAATATATTCCACGCAATAAAGGCAAGAATAAGGGGAAAAATTCAAGATATGTAGGCAAATTGATTAACTTTGCATCTATAAAGATAAAGAGCAAAGAAAAAATGGCTAACGATATTAAATTAGGTGATTATAATGTGCTCCGTGTGAAAGAATTGGCACGACGCGAAGGTTATGGCGAAGTGTTTGGACTCTATTTAGATGGCGGTCGCGAGGGAGATATCCTCATGCCGCAGAAATATGTGCCCGAACATGTTCGTGTAGGCGACGAGATAACTTGTTTCATCTATTTAGACCAAGAGGAGCGTCCCATTGCCACTACCGAGCAACCCCTTGCAAAGGTTGGCGACTTCGCTTATTTAGAATGTGCCTGGGTTAACGAATATGGCGCCTTTTTGCACTGGGGCTTAACGAAAGATTTGTTCTGTCCGTTTCGCGAACAGAAGCGAAAGATGGAGATTGGCAATCGCTACATTGTGCATGTCCACATTGATGAAGAGAGCTATCGCATTGTGGCCAGTGCAAAGGTTGAACGCTATCTCAAGGAAGATATGGCCGCAAAACATTTCAAACGCAATGAAGAAGTTGACATTTTAATCTGGCAGAAAACCGAATTAGGTTTTAAAGTCATTGTCAACAACCAATATCCCGGGCTCATTTACCAAGATCAAATCTTTAAATCTATCCACACTGGCGACGGCATGAAAGCCTATGTGGCACAGCTTCGCACGGATGGAAAGCTCGATATTACCCTGCAACCCACGGGCATTGCCGCTGCTGAAGACTTCTCGTCGGTGCTCCTCCGCTATTTAAAAGAGAATAATGGCTATTGCGTTTTGGGCGACAAGAGCGCCCCCGAAGCCATTAAACATCAGTTTCAAGTAAGCAAAAAGGTCTTTAAAAAGGCTATTGGCGACCTCTATAAAAAACACCTTATCACGATAGAGGCCGATGGCTTGCACTTAGTTTCGCCAACAAATGTATAATTTCTCGCATCTTAGAACAGCTAAAATGATACAACTGCAAGTGAAGAAACGCAATACCTTCCAACATATTTTAAGCTATAGCCTCGCCGTGATAGGGGCGATCCTGTTGTTCGCCAGCTGCAAGACCCCTCGCAACCTCACCTACATGCAAGGTGCTTTTGATGCACAGCAGTCTGCCGCCACGCACAGCATCCGTCTGATGGCTGATGATAAAGTTTCGATTTTTGTAAAAAGTCGCGATGAGGTGCTCACCCAACATTTCAATATTTCGCTGCCCAATATGCAGCAGGTGCTCACCTATACGCTCGACAATCAAGGCAATATCGATTTCCCGATGTTAGGAAAGGTAGCACTTTTGGGGCTCACCCGTGCGGAAGCTGCACAGCGCATTAAGAGCCGTTTGGTGCAGGAATTTGGCGCAAAGGATGTGGTTGTCACCGTCGACTTTAGCAAACTCACCTTTTCTGTGTTGGGCGAAGTGAATAAAGCAGGTAATTTTGACATCACCAAAGATCGCATCACTATTTTCGATGCTTTAGGGATGGCGGGTGATATGACCATCTATGGACAGCGCGATAGCGTGAAAGTGTTTCGCGAAGTCGATGGAAAGCCTGTTGCCTACACGCTGAATTTGGCTTCAGCTCCTCAAGTTCTGCAGTCGCCAGCCTATTATTTGCAACAGAACGACGTGGTTTATGTGCCTGCCAATCGCACCCGTCAACGGCAAGCTACCATCAATGGCAACACACTTCAGTCCACTTCTTTTTGGGTTTCAGTCGCCTCATTGCTCGCCACGGTTGCAGTTTTAATCTTTAAATAATGCCGTTGCTCATGTCTACCACCACACCAGGTTTCACACTCCGTCAATATCTTGCTTTCTGTCGGCAAGCAAAGAAATGGTTTTTCATCTCCGTTGCGTTTTGCATGGCTGCTGCTTTAGGCTATCTTATGCTCAAAAAACCTGTTTATGAGCGTAGCACACAACTCATGGTGCGTGAAGATGCAACGCCCAGTTCAAAACTCACTGCCGGGCTAAGCATGATACAAGGCTTGGGAGGTATGTTGGGAGGGAGTGCCAATGTCAACAATGAGCTGCTTGCACTCACTACACCTTATAATATAGTAGAAGCCATCAAGCGATTGCATTTGGATGATACCTACACCGAAGGCAACCTCTTTCATCGCACCACCTTATATGGTTCTTCGCTGCCTATTCGGATAGATGCCAGAGGACTAATGCCCGAAGACAAGCTACAGATGGAGATAAAAATAGCGCAAGGCAACATCGAACTCTCTCATATCAAACGAAATAAAACAGCTTTCGATGGTACCTTTCGCGGACAAGTGAATGGCATTATTCATACACCCATTGGCCTTGTGGCTATTCTCCCCACACGGGTTTACACGGGAAAAGAAAGTCAAACGATAACTTTTCGCCATACACCGCCCGTTGAAGTGGCCGATGCCATGACCAAAAAACTTGATGCAGGTATCGCCGAAGAATTGGGGTCGGTGATTGATTTGCGCTATGAGGATGTCCTTCCGCAACGTGCAGAGGACTTTCTTCGTATGCTTGTAGCCGTTTATAACGAGCGATGGATGGGCGATGAAAATCAATTAAATGCTTCAACCACACGTTTTATCGACAACCGTATTGCAGAGATTACAACCGAGTTGGGCAAATCAGAGACGACCATCACGGCCTATAAAACCAAGCACAACCTGCCCGATGTGGTCGAAACGACCAAGTTGGCCATGGAGACCTCGACAAAGATGAGCAGCGAGTTGGCCACCCTTCGTGGACTTAGGGCTGCGGCAAGTGATATGGAACGGTTCTTGAATCAGCATGCAAACGCGAACCAAACGTTGCCCGTTAATCTGCTGAACAACGATAAAACGCTTGCCATGCAGGTGGAAAACTACAACCAGTTGCAGTTAGAACGCAATCGGGTAGCGGCCAATAGCAATGCCTCAAACAGCATTGTGCAGGGCATGGATAAGCAATTAGCGGCACTTCGGTCGTCAATCCATGCGAGTTTGCGCACCAATATGCAGCAAATTGATCAGCAAATTGCTACCTATTACCAGCTGAAAGGAGCTAATGATGCACAAACAAAGTCGAGCCCACAGCAAGCAAAGTTCTTGCTTTCGGCCGAGCGACAGCAGAAAATCCAGGAACAGCTCTATATTTTTATGTTGCAAAAGCGCGAAGAAAACATCCTCTCTCGTGCCTTTACACCCTATAAAGTGCGGGTGCTTTCGCCCCCTATGGGCAGTTTGAAACCCGTGAAGCCCCATAAACTGA
This sequence comes from Prevotella sp. HJM029, assembly GCF_000599605.1. Classification (GTDB taxonomy): domain Bacteria; phylum Bacteroidota; class Bacteroidia; order Bacteroidales; family Bacteroidaceae; genus Prevotella. Next base: position 65,339 of record NZ_KK082672.1, read on the forward strand.
TGGTGCTGGTGTTGGCACTTCTCATGGGGTGTTGCATCCCTTTGTTTGTGATTTTCCTGCGCATGAATGTGCAAATGCTGTTGCACGACGAAGCTCAATCCTAACCATTCATCATGCTTGTTGTCGTTCTCTATGCGCTGTTGTTTCCTCTTGTGAGCCTCACCTCCAAGGTGTTTGTGCACGTCCGCACGCAGAAAGTTTTCCAAATGCTGTTGTGTTTCGTGCTGCTCTTTGGCTTTTTTGGCTTTCGCGACATCACAGTGCTGAACGACACGCCGCATTATTATGGCTTCTACTACCTCAAATCGCTTTACACAAGCTATCGGAATGAGTCGATATTTGCATTTCATTTGAGCGACAAGTTTGAGTATGGCTTTCAAGTGTTGGTGCATTTCCTCATCAAATATGTTTCAAGGTCTCCCTATACAATCATTATCTTCTCGGCCTTTGTCATCACTATCAGCAACTTATGGTTTATTCAACGTAAGACACAAAATGTGGCAATAACCTGCTTTTTCATGCTGATAGGTTATGTCTTTTTCATGCAATATTGTGTCATTCGGCAGGCTTTTGCCATCGCTATCTTCTATGTGGCCTATTGTTGCTATCTTGAAAAAGGGCGGAATAAAGGCTATTGCCTGCTCATATTGCTTGCTACGTTGTTTCATACCTCGGCACTTGTGCTGCTGTTGCTTCCACTGCTCAAATGCATTCGCCCCACAAAGCACCACACTCTGTTGCTGTTGGCCGGTGCTTTGTTGCTTACCCTGTGCCTTTTCCAACTGCTTTCGCTTTTCGGGTTGCAAGATAGTGTTTATTATAAGGTGGCGCTACAAAAAGAAACCCTCTCCATCTTTGGAATGATTGAATTAGCCATTATGGGAACAACTGTGGGCACTTGCTATGGACTTCATCGGCGCATGCATTGCAAGGCAGTTGATCGAAATGTGTATGCTGTATTCGTTTTAGCACTCAGTGTGGCCATCATGCTGCCGGTATTCAGTTTCTTTTCGCGCATCAATGACTATCTTTGGCCACTGATCATTGTGATTTTTTTGCGCTATGTGCACTCCCAGGCCATTGGTTCTGTGGCTGTTTCTCATCCTCAATACCACTTGGCACAGCGCGTGGCGGTGCTTTTTATCGGCTGTGTTTTTGTAGCTCGCATCGCCGTTGTCAGCACTTTTCGTCCCGAATGGCTGCACTTGGTGCCCTATCGGTTTTATGATTTCAGCAATCATTACCATTATTATCATCTTTATCCGCAGAAATAACCATGAGAAAGGGGCGTTTAACAGCATTCCAATCTGACCTTGCGCGGCGCATGTTCCATGGTGCATTTTGGTCGTTTTCGGGTACGGCAATGGGGAAATTGTGCCTGCTGGTGGCGGGTATTCTTTGTGCACATCTCTTGAAACAAGAGGTGTTTGGGCAGTTGGGCATGATTCGTTCCACTCTCAATATCTTTATCGTTTTTGGTGCATCGGGCATTGGTGTGACCGCCACGAAGCTGATTTCCACCTATCGAACCAACGACATTCCGCGCCTGCTGCGTATGACCCGACTGACATTTCAATTGGCTTGGGTGATGGCTTTGGTGCTCATGGTGTTTTGTTTTGTTTTGGCTCGACCGATTGCACGGCACATACTCCATGCCGAACACCTCACGTTTGAACTACAAATTGCCAGTGTGTTGTTGCTGTTTTCTATCTTATACGGCGTGCAAAATGGTGTTCTTACGGGGTTAGAACAATTTAAAATCATGGCGCGTAACACGTTTGTTGGGAGTTTGTTAGAGGCTGTTTTGATGGTTGCTGGTGCCTATTTCTGGGGACTGATGGGGGCTATTGTCGGTTTAGGCATAGGCCTTGGAGCACTCTTTTGGGTCAATCGGCTGTCGATTAAAAAGCACTATGCGCAATATGTTGTTGACGAAATACATTCCCCTCACACGCCAAATGATTGGTCAATGCTACTGAACGATTGCATACCAGCTACTCTATCGGCGTTAATGGTGACCCCCACCTTTTGGGGAATACGCACCATCTTGCTACAACATGACGGTTACAACAGTTTGGCTTTGTTTGAGGCGGCCGATCAATGGAAAGTGATGATGCTGTTCATTCCCACAGCTATCAGCCAGATTGTATTACCCATTTTGACGAGCATTCGGCAACAGCGGCAGCAATTTCGTCATGTCCTGTTGGCCAATATAGCGCTCATTGTGGGCATCTCATCCATGATAACGCTGGTGGTTTTGCTCTTGGGTGGTCCCATTATGCAACTCTATGGCAAGGGCTTTTCAGACAAAATGCCATTGGTTTATTTGGCACTCTCCAACATTTTCTCGGCCTATTCGAACATCATAGAGATGTCAATCTACAGCAAAAACAAGATGTGGCAGGCCTTTGTAATTAATCTTTTCTGGGCCATAGCCTTATTGATTTCAGCCTATGGGTTGGTTGAACGCGGGCTGAATGCCACCGGAATAGCGTTGGCTGTGCTGATAGCCTATGGTTTAAAGTCGATACTGGCGACCCTTTATCTCACGTTGTTTTTAAAAAGATGAAAGATTTTTCGGTTGTCCTTCCCACCTATAATCATGTTGCTTTGGCGCGGCAAGTCATCGTTTCTGTGTTGAGGCAGCGCCATGTGAGCATAGAATTGATCGTTACAGACGACTCGGATGATGATGCCATTGCGCAGTTATGTGGCGAATTTCAGTCGGCAAACATTCGTTATTTTAAGCATCAGCGCACGGGCAATGCGGTGGAAAATTGGAATGCGGGGCTGCAAAAAGCGCAGGGAAAATATGTGGTGTTGCTTCACCACGATGAGGCTTTTGTGAGTGATGACCATTTGTATCGGGTGAAAAAAGCATTTGAGCAACAGATGCAGGTGGTGGTGACGAATATCCAAGTGGAGGTCGGAGGTCGGCGAAAGAACCGTTTTCTTCCGAACCTTATCAAGCGTTGTAGCCTGCATCATCCCACATTACTTTTTGCTTGTAACACCATTGGACCATGCGCTTGCGTAGCAGTGGTGCGCGAGTTGCTGCCGATGTTGGATGAAAAGCTTACGTGGTTGGTGGATGTGGAATGGTATTTTCGGTTGCTCAGGCATGCAAAAGTTACTTATCTGCCCGCATGCTTTGTACGTTCTCAGCATGGACATGCGGAGCAAATTACATCCAAAATAGACATTATGCAGGCTTTGCGACAAGACCAAACCACCATCAAACAGAAGGACTATTACAACCGATGGATAGGCTGGGCGTTAGGAATGCAATGCTGGCTGCAACGTTTTAAAACGCAAAAGCAATGAAAATCGTGAGAATTATCGGTGGATTGGGCAATCAAATGTTTCAGTATGCGTTGGCTTTGGCATTGAAGCGACGGCATGGAAACGAAGAGGTGAAGCTCGACCTCTCGGCCTTTCGAGGCTACGAGAAGCACGGAGGCTTTCAATTGGTGCAATGCTTTGGCACCACTTTGCCCGCAGCCACATGGCAAGAGGTAGCGCAGTTGGCGTGGTATTATCCGCATTATCAGCTGTGGCGCATAGGGCATCGTGTGCTGCCTGTGCGCAAAACGATGGTGAAGGAACCAGAAAATGACGCTTTTTTGCCTGAAGCCTTGCAAAGAAAGGGTGATGCTTATTATGAGGGTTATTGGCAGGATGAGCGCTATTTCAGCCACTGCCGCCCGGCCATCTTACAAGCATTCACATTCCCTGCATTTACAAATCCACGGAACTTAGCCGTGCAGCAGCAGATAAACACCACGGAGAGTGTGGCGATACATGTGCGACGAGGCGATTATTTGCACGATGTGCTGTTTCGAGACGTATGTGGGCTGACTTATTATCAGCGTGCGATAGCTACCATTTTGCAGCATGTTGTGCATCCTGTGTTCTATCTTTTTTCAGATGACATGGCTTGGTGTCGGCAGCATATTCAACCGTTGTTGCAAACCAACGAAGCCGTTTTTATAGACTGGAATAGTGGGAGTGCCAGCATTTGCGACCTGTACCTGATGACCCTTTGTCGGCATCACATCATCGCTAATTCGTCTTTTTCATGGTGGGGCGCCTGGCTTTCGTCACATCAAGCGGGCTGGATTATTGCGCCAAAACGATGGTATGCGCAGGACGGAAAGGTGTCGCCAGCTGCTGAGAGCTGGTTTAAATTATGAATTTCATCATGGTACTTTTTCAATAAAAACATCTATCTTTGCAACTACATCTGGTGTCGTTATGTCCTTTTCTGTTTTAATAGCCGTTTACAACCAAGAGCAACCCCATTTTCTACAGCAAGCTTTAGAGAGTTTGTTGCAACAGACATGGTTACCCAACGAGGTGATTGTAGTGGAAGATGGACCGCTGACCTCCGCTTTAAATGAGGTGTTGGCACACTTTCAGCGGCAATATAAAGCGTGCAAACGCATTGCGAAACCGCGGCAAGAAGGGTTGGGATTGGCATTGAATGAGGGGCTGAAACATTGTCAACATGACGTGGTGGCGCGCATGGATAGCGATGATATTTGCATGCCACAACGTTTTGAAAAGCAGCTGTCTTATTTGCAAACTCATCCAGAGGTGGATGTCGTGGGGAGCTGGGTGGCCGAGTTTTCAACCACACCCGCGCAGGTGATTTCGGTTCGTTGTGTGCCCGAAACCCACCAAGCGATTTGGCAATTTGCACATTTTCGCAATCCCATGAACCATCCTACCGTGATGTTTCGTAAAGTAAAGGTGGTGCAAGCAGGTGGCTATCGCCATATGCCAGCTTTTGAAGATTATGACCTTTGGGCGCGCATGTTGCAGCAAGGGGCGTGCTTTCATAATTTGCAAGAGTGTCTGTTGTGGTTTCGTCTTAATGCGAATACGTTTCGTCGGCGAGGAGGAGTAAACTATATTGCTGCAGAAATGCACTTCCAGAAAGGCTTGGTTCGCCTGCGATTTCTCACGCCAGTGCAGGCTTTTGGTAATATGATGATGCGACTTGGCGTGAGGCTCCTACCTGCTTTTTTGAGGAAGAAGTTCTATCTGGCACAGCTTCGTATAGCAGCTTCGACAGTTGTTTGTTCGCCAGATATGGTGAAGAAAGGAGGGGATATATGACTATTTCCGACGCATCATCTCGCATGAGCATCTTCCTAAAGCGGCTTTTCGATATTTTTCTTGCGCTCTCGATGCTCATCGTCTGCATACCACTACTGCTTTATTGCTATTGGTTGGTGTGGCATGAACATGATGGTAGCGTGTTTTTCAAGCAAGAACGCATCGGCCGTTATGGAAAGCCCTTTATGATGTATAAATTTCGTAGTATGACAATGGATGCCGAATATCAAGGTCCAGCGCTCTATCAACCAGGAAAAGATACTCGGCTCACGATGGCAGGAGCCTTTCTACGTGCCCACCATCTTGATGAATTGCCACAACTTTGGAATATTCTGTGTGGTGACATGAGCTTTGTGGGGCCGCGACCTGAACGGCAATTCTATATTGATAGAATAATGATTAGAGACCCACGCTATGCACAATTATATGCTATCCGCCCAGGAGTGACGAGCTATGCCACGTTACACAATGGCTATACCGACACCATGGAGAAGATGCTCATGCGCTTGAAATGGGATTTATATTACTTGCATCATCGCAGCTGGCGGCTCGATTTTCACATCCTCTCTACAACTTTTCGCTATATGCTTGTTGGAAAAAAGTTTTAACCCTGCAGGGGAGTATTCAACTGCAAGTTCTTTTTATGAAGCGCATGGCACCCAAACTTTTTGTCACACTTATTGGTATCGAGTTGATTGGCGTGATTTAGACAGATTACTCTCCTGGGGCTCAAATGATTATCAAACTTAAGAAGTATCCATTCTGAAGCTCAGAATGGACGCCAAATAAAAAAAACAGACATTCCGATGCATCGGAATGTCTGTTTTTTTTATTCATAGGATGCATCGTTGTTATACGTGCATCTGTGAACTTAAATTCTTACACCTTTATTGTTCGGCTGGCGAATTGGCCGTTGTAGGCCAGTAAAGATTCTGATAGAGATAGCTATTTTCAACCGTTCCGTCAGGCGAGCAGAGCCTCATCTCTTCAACAGAGAAGGGAGCAAGGTAGTGTGCCTTGTAGAAGGTATACCCATTGTAGAGATTGTAGCTGTTATTAATCTGATAAGGGTGGATGTACTTTGAGAGGCTTTGTGCCGACATGGTGGCTTTGGCTGTTCCGTCAGCAACGATGAGGCTCTGACCATTCTTAACAAATGCAGGGTTATTGTGCATGTTGTCCCAGAAGTTAGCACCTTCAATTTGGTAGTTGTGCACCTGGTCTAAAGCAGCCCAACGCGTTAAATCGTCATCGCGGAATCCTTCACCTGCCAATTCGCAACGGCGCTCACGGCGAATAGAATAGAGTGTCGCATCGACGGGATTTCCTGCAGAGAATGCTCCCCAGTCATAGGATGGACGGTTGACATTGGCTTCATAGGTCATGTCGGTGTTAGCAATGGTGGTAGCGATAGGTGCAGTGATGCCCGCACGTGCCCTCAAAGCTGTCCAATATTGATTGGCTGTGGCATCGATATTTCCATTGCGCAGATAGCTGGCCTCTATGTAGTTAAGCATAGCTTCCTCTACACGAATGAGGATTTGGCCAGAGACATCCGAGAAGCTTTGTCCCAATTGCATCGCAGGATTGTAGTTGTAGAACTTGCGTTGGCGATAGCCTGTGATATCTTTCTCTTCTTGTGCACTGGTGATGATGTTAGCAATGTTGAATTTCACCTTATTCACATGTTGCGAAACGGGTTTGTTACGATTGGCCAAATCGATGCTGGCTTGGTCGATGGCTAACACATCCGATTCTCCAAAGACGAATAGTTGCAAGCGTTCATCGCGGTCTTCTTTTGCCAAATCGATGGTTGCATCGCCATGATAGCCTGCGCCAGATGCATAGATAGGTAAGCCATTTTTCATGAGGAATGATTCAACCAGCCCGCGTGTCCATCCTGTTGCGGAGCCTGTGCGGAGCTTGTTCGAAGTGAGGTGAGCCACAGATAAATCGGCATAAAACTGGCGCCACATCAATACTTCGGGAACGGTTGATAGGTCAGTGCTAGCAAACATATCGTAATAAGGATTCCAACCATTATATTGTCCGATGGACGACGGATTCATAACATGACTGTTTTGTGTCGTCAAGGGTACCGCATCACAAACTTGTTTGGCAGCGCTCATGGCTTGGTCGAGGAAGAAGTTCACCTCATTGTTTTGGTTGATGGTGAAACTTTGGTTCCAAGATTTGTTCTTTCCAGGCCAGTTTGCATCGCCTGGTACGCGTCCTGTGCCACGATGATATTTCTCGAAGGTGGCTTCGTAGAGTGCTATGCGTGACTTGAATGCCAAAGCAGTGTATTTATTAATACGCAATTTGTTGGCTATAGACACTTGCAACTTACTGATGGCGTTGTCCATATCGGAGAGAATCTGTCGTGCCACCAAGTTGCGAGGTTGTCGTTTGCTGGCAGCAGCCAAGTCTTGGTCGACATTGAGTTCGTTGAGCTCGATGGGGAAATCGCCATAGGTTTTGAGTTTGTCATAATAGAGCATGGCGCGGATGAAATAGGCCTCGCCCATGTATTGATTAATCAAATTGGTGTCTCCTGTCACCTTGCCAGCTGCAATTTTAGCTTCACTTTCGTGGATAAACTTGTTGACATCGCGGATAGCATTGAAGCCAATTCCACCAGATGTAGGTACCAGCCATTGGTCAGGTAAGAACATGGCGCGGTTACCATTGACTGCTGCCTGGTTGTCGGTTCCATCGTCGAAGGTAGCAATTCCAGCAAACCATCCACTATTATTCGGGAAGATGGTGCGATAATAGTTAAAAGTGAAGCCACCCAATTGTTCTGCCGTCGTAAAATAATTGTCGGGCGAAATCTGGTCGAGAGGCGGACGATCTAAGAAATCATTACATGAAGTCAGTAACAAAGCTGCACCGCAAAGTGACAAGCCTGTGTTGAAAATATTTTTAATGATACGTTTCATACGTCTTATTTTAGAAGTTGAGATTTAAACCAAATGAGATAGCACGCTGTAGGGGATAAAGTTTACCTGGTCCCCAGTCACCGCCAGTTGCTTCTGGATCGAAAATCTTATTCATCTTGGTGAAGGTGCAAAGATTCTCGGCCGAGAAATAAACACGCACGCGGTTTACACCGATTTTTCTTACGAGTATAGTAGGAAGTGTGTAGCCTAATTGGATATTCTTGATTCGCATATATGCAGCATTTTGCATGTAGCGATCACTGGTTTGGAAGTTCTTTGAGCCACTACCGAACAATGGTCGAGGATAGAAGCCGTTGGGGTTGGGACCAAAGTTGGTATCTGTTGCAGGACGCCAATAATCTAAATGCTCTTTGAATGCAGCTGCTTGCCACAAACCAACGTTGGCACCAACGCTGTAGGGTGATGAATCCCAGAAATCGCGTTTGAGTACTCCTTGCATAAAGATGAGGAAATCGAAACCTTTCCAAGTGGCATCCAAGGTTAGACCGAAACGATAGCGAGGTGTGGTGTTACCAATTATTCTCATGTCGCCCGTATCGTCATAGGTTCCATTGCCATTGTTTACTTTCTTATCGCCATTTAAGTCCTTATACATGATGTCTCCGGCAGCCCAGTTTGAGCCCCAAGAGGGTTTGTTGTTGACAAGCCAATCATTCATTTGTTGGTCGGTCTGCGCAATGCCTTCCACTTCATAGCCCCAAATGTTACCCATTCGTTGCCCCTCACACCAGCGTGAAAGCAGACGGTTAGGGTTGTGGTAACGTGTGATGGTTTGGTAATCGTCAGAAAGGACTAATTTGGCGCCATAGTTCACTTGACCGATTTGGTCGCGCCATCTCACTTCTAACTCCCATCCATTAGAGCGCATATCGCTATTGTTTTCAGCAGGTTGTGTTGCACCTAAGATTGATGGTTTTGCGGGTGCAGGTCCCACCATATTTTTGGTTGTGCGTACAAAGTAGTCGAAGTTTCCTTGCAAGCGGTTGTTAAACAAGCCAAAGTCAACACCGATATTCCATGACTGGATACGTTCCCATGTGAGGAAAGGTGAAACTAAGCCAGCCACACCAGCCACATTGATGCGTGAATTATTGAGTAGCCAGCTGGATGCTGTGGCCCATGCAGGCTGTCTCAAGAACCAAGGATAGAGTGCAGTGATATTGGTGTTGCCGAGTGCACCCCATGAGCCACGTAGCTTCAACACTTGCACTGTGTTGGTGAGCGGCTTAAAGAAGGCTTCGTTGGCAATGTTCCAACCAAGAGAGAAAGAGGGGAAGACACCCCATGTCTTATCGCCAATGAAGCGAGAAGAGCCATCACGACGGATAGAGAATTCAGCCAAATAGCGATTGTCGTAAGCGTAGTTTGCACGAGCGAAAACGCCCATCGTAGCCCACTGTGTATCGCTGAAACTGGGATTTACCACCTTGTTGGTAGCATTGTTAAGAGTGGGAACTTCAGGGGTGATAAGGTCGGCACGTGAGGCACCTAAGAGGGTGTAACGATTTGACTCCATATCCAAACCTCCGAGCACTTTGATGTCGTGTTTCTCGTTGAGTGTAAATGCATACTCGGTGTAGAAACGCCCGTTGAAATAGTTGTTCTTCGACATTTCGTCGCCAACATTTGATTTTCCAGGAGCATAGTCACCGCTCCATGCTGCAGCTACAGGGAGGTTGTTGGGATCATAGTAGTAGATGGGCAATACATCCCAATGGTTGACATAGTTGGTGATGTTATAGTTGCCTTCCAAACGAATTTTCCAACCTTTTAGCGGGGTAAATTCCAATGCCAATTGCTGGAAGATTTTGTCGGTTGAAGTTTTGTCTAAACCACCATTCTCCATTTGCAGGATTTCGTTGCCGTGCACATAATGTCCGTGTGGGTCGTAGACAGGGTTTGTGGGCCATCGACGTGCGATGTTGTGGAAGAAGAGTCCTGTCATATAACTTGGACGATGATAGTTCTCACGACTCCATTTGTTGTTATAACTAACGGTGAACCAGTCTTTCAGTTTAGCCGTCACTTTGGCAGTGAAGTTGTAGCGATTCATCACATCCTCGCCATGGCGAATGAGGCCATGTTGGTTGAGCAGCGAGCCGCTGAGATAATAGTTCACATTCTTTGAGCCGCCGCTTAACGACACGTTATGCTCTTGTGAAGGAACACCTTTCTTGTACATTTCCTTAAACCAATCGGTGTTGGCCCATGAGCTATTGTACATGCCCCAGGGCTCGTTGGCAGCATAGCCACGCCATGTGGTGGGCACTTCTTCGCCAGGAGCAGGTGTGCCATTGATGTTGTTTTTAATCTTGGTCAACATTGCATTGTCGAAGGGCACAGCCTCGCCATTATTGGTTGCTGCATCATTCCAGTAGCGTGCAAAGTCGTAGGAATTGGGCATCTCGGGAACTTGTGTTGCAGTGGAGAATCGCACGTTGCCGTTATAAGATACATTCATGCGACCATCGTGCCCACTCTTGGTGGTGACTAAGATGACACCAAATGCTGCGCGCGAACCATAGATGGCGCTCGAAGAGGCATCTTTCAGCACAGATATACTTTCGATGTCGTTGGGTGAGATAGAGTAGAGGTCGCCTTCAGAGCCATCGATGAGCACTAAGGGAGCTGCGCTCGAGCCGCCGTCGATGGTACCTGTTCCGCGGATGTTCATGCTGAGCTTTCCATTGAGGGCGCCACCAGCATTACCCACGTTGAGGTTCAAACCTGGGACGGCACCTTGCAAAGCTTGTGCTACGCTGGTGACAGGACGTGCTGCGAGAGTTTTAGCGTTCACTACAGACACGGCTCCAGTGAGGTTTACCTTCTTTTGTGTACCATAAGCCACAACCACAACATCGTCGAGGGTTCCAGCATCTTCTACCATGTTCACGGTGAGTTCTTTGCCGTTCCACACCACACGTTGCGTCTTGTAACCAATGTAGGACACGGTTAACGTTGCGCCTGGCTTCACACCTGCGAGGTCGAACTTGCCGTCGAGGTCGGTGATTCCGCCTTTCTTTTGTCCGTTAATGGTTGTGGTAACCGATGCACCAATAATCGGTGCACCTTGTGCATCAACCACCACACCTTTGCAGGCGTTTTGTTGTTGCACCATAGCCACAGGCAACGCCGATGAGGCCATTGCAGGACTTACGTTCGCGCCCAGCAATGCTAAGGCGAATAACGTTTTGTTTTTGTTACGTTTTAAGTACGTCATTACGTTAGATTTTAGTTCTTTACTTCGTTTCTAAATCTCTAAAAAGTAGCCCGTTTCAGGGTTGTTTAATTGTTTTGTTAAAAGTACTTAGCTTCCTAAGATCGTTATAGATGGAAGGATTAAAGTGAGAGCAAAGATAATGTGTATTTAGTAAGTATGATTTGTTTTTTTTGTTAAAACGTGTTAAGACAACGCGATTTTAGTCTTTTTCTCGCTTTTTCTACTAAAGAATTTTAAAGGAATGGTAGGCAGAACGTGTCATTTTTGGATAGGCGGAGTGGATATAAAAAGGTTGGCGCGCGCATCGCTGCGCACGCCAACCTCTAACTTTAAATTTTTACACATATGAAAGATGAAAGAAAAAAATCCCCTTCATTTTGGGTTATTTCTTTGGCGTCACTTCGGCGCTACCATGTTCGGCAGGCTTGGTGTCGTCGGGTTTAGGGGGCACATTGGTCTCGGGTTTCTTGCCAGTTTTCCCGCCTTCTTTGGGTTTCACCTCAGCTGCTCCCTGTCCTTTTCCGGGCTTTTGGGGTTTATCGGGTGCTGGGTTGTCGACTGTTGCCTTGGGCATCACCTCGTTCTCATAGCGTTCTATGCGCTCATTGATGAAATTCACAAAGGGCTCAAACCCTTCGGCCATGCCGAGGCTGATGAGCGAATTGATGACATCTGCGAGGCGTCGGTAGGCCGTGTCGCTGTTGCGGCGTGCCTTTTTCAATGCTCCGGCTTCGGTGGCCGAGCGTTCTTTGTCGCGCACGTTGAGCAGCTCTTCAACTTTTGTGTTGGCCAATTTGAGTTGCGTCACATAGATGCCGAGCCCAAGTTTGCTCACGTGTGGGGCGTTTTTGCCTTCGCAGTCGCTAATCAGGTTGTTGATAGCGCCCGTTTCGCGGTCGAGCTGCATGTCGGGGTTGATGTCATAGTCTTTGAGATTTTGCATGAGTGCGCGTGCGGCGCTGGCCATGTCGGGCAGGGGAAATCTCAGAAAACCTTTCACTGCTTGTTTGAAACCCATGAGCACGTTGTCGCGCACGCGGTCGTTTTCGGCGATGGCCTCGGTGTTGAGGTTGGCCTTCTGCGGAACATACAACTCATCTTCTTTTTTAAATGCCGTTTTCAGTTCCTCGATTGCTGTTTTGGCAATGGTGTTGCCAGTGATTGCCGTTTCGGTGGCTACTTGTTCTACAACGGTTTTCATGAATTGAAAATGAACTGCGTTGTTAAGATTCACCAGATTTAGGCTTTTAATCTTTTTCATAAAATGTTTATATTTAAGTGGGCAGAAAACGAAATAAGTTCGAATCCTTAGTGCCCGGGTTAATCTTTTTGTGCGATTTCTTGCAAGATTGTTTCTCCCTGTTTGGGTTGGTGCAGTCATAAGTCTATGCCTGTGCTTCCCTGTTTGGGTTGATGAAAGCATAAGTCTATGCCAGTGCTTCCCTGTTTGGGTTGGCGCAGTCATAAGTCTATGCCAGTGCTTCCCTGTTTGGGTTGGCGAAAGCATAAGTCTATGCCTGTGCTTCCCTGTTTGGGTTGATGAAAGCATAAGTCTATGCCAGTGCTTCCCTGTTTGGGTTGATGAAAGCATAAGTCTATGCCAGTGCTTCCCTGTTTGGGTTGGTGGAGTCATAAGTCTATGCCTGTGCTTCCCTGTTTAGGTTGGCGAAAGCATAAGTCTATGCCTGTGCTTCCCTGTTTGGGTTGGCGAAAGCATAAGTCTATACCTGTGCTTCCCTGTTTGAGTTGGTGCAGTCATAAGTCTATGCCAGTGCTTCCCTGTTTGGGTTGGCGAAAGCATAAGTCTATGCCTGCTTCACCCGTGTTCATTTTGTCAGAGATCGCTTTTCTGATGGTATCGCGTTCCATGGTTGTGGTTGTGCGATGTTGCAAAGTTGCAAAAAGTTTTTCGAAAGCGCAAGAAAATGCCCCGTTTTTTTTATAACAGGGCGGCTCTGCAGGCTATTTCTTTCAATTTATGGGCTAACGATTTGTCGGTTCGTGCTGTTTGCAAATCATATTTCGCTTGCAATCGCATGAGACTATCGGCGGGTATGTTTAAAGCGGCTTCAAACTTGAGTGCCATTGTAGTGGTGAGTGCACTATGGCCGTTGAGCATATCGTTGAGTGATGAATAACTGATGCCAATGTATTCGGCAAATTTTCGTTGTGGGATGTTGCGCGCCTCGAGCTCGTCTTTCAGAATCTCACCGGGATGTGTGGGGAAAGCGCCATAACCTAAACTGTCCATAGCTAAACTTTATTTGTAATGGTTTGATAATTCTAATATGTTGCAGATGGTGATAACCTTTTCTTGCCTGATAATTTCTGAAGCAAATTCTATGCGATACTGATTGTTTATGCGCACAGACTCGCGACGGCTGCCCTTTCCATGTAGCACTTCGTAGTTAAGTGCTTTGAAACGATATAAATCTTCAGTGCTGTGCAATGACTCCATTAAGTTGAGCACCTGAATATACTTGCGCACAATCTGTGGTTGAAATCGGTGCTTCTTGTCGCTTGCCTTTCCTTTATAGAAGAGTTCTCGCAGATAGTCTTGGGCAAAGGTTATTTCCATTTTGCAGTGTTATGTGTGCAAAGATAGCTATTTCCTTGCAATAAAACGGAGGGGCGGGAGGTCTTTTTTGTCGCGAGGGGGGCTGTAATCGAAAAAAAATAAGTAAGTTTGCACCGAGAATTAAAAACGAGAAAAGCATGCAAGAGAGCGATTCGATAGTGATTATCCCCACCTATAATGAAAAGGAGAATATCGAGAAAATCATTCGGGCGGTGTTTGGGTTGGACAAGTGTTTCCACATTTTAGTTATCGACGATGGCAGTCCCGACGGCACGGCATCCATTGTGCGCGGGCTCATGCAAACGGCGTTCGAGGGGCGATTGTTTATCATCGAGCGCGCTGGGAAACTGGGTTTGGGCACCGCTTATATTGCAGGGTTCAAATGGGCGCTGGAGCAGGGCTACGACTATGTTTTCGAGATGGATGCCGATTTTAGCCACGACCCCAACGATTTGCCGCGGCTTTATGCGGCTACCCACGACGAGGGCTACGACATGGCCATCGGTTCGCGCTATGTGAGCGGTGTCAATGTGGTGAACTGGCCCATGGGGCGCGTGCTCATGAGCTATTTTGCATCGAAATATGTGCGCTTGGTTACGGGCTTTTCGGTGCACGACACCACGGCTGGCTTTGTGTGCTATCGTCGGCGCGTGTTAGAAACGATTCCTTTGGACGAGGTGCGTTTCAAGGGCTATGGTTTTCAGATCGAGATGAAGTACACCGCTTATAAGATAGGTTTCAAAATCAAAGAAGTTCCCGTGGTGTTTGTCAATCGCCGCGAAGGTGTGAGCAAAATGAGCGGCAGCATCTTTGGCGAGGCTTTCTTTGGTGTGATGCAACTGCGCTTGGACGGCTGGTTGCGCAAATATCCCACGCCGAAAGCTTAATTTTTTCCTACGACTTCACTGCTGCGGGCCGATAGCACATGGTGGCGCAGCCGTTTAAATCAACAATTTTGGACATACAATCTCTGCAACAACGCTATGCCAAGTCAGCTCAAGTGGGCGCGCTGGCCAAACTGCTGCGTACCTCGACGCGTGGAACTATTTATGCCGACGGACTTGTGGGCTCGTCGGCGCCGCTGGTTTTTGCCGCATTGGCCGACAGCGTGCCCTCGACTTTTGTCTTTATCTTGCAAGACGAGGAAGAGGCGGGCTATTTCTATCACGATTTGCAGCAAATCAAAGGCGACGACGAGGTGTTTTTCTTTCCGTCGAGCTTCAAGCGTGCCGTGAAATATGGGCAGCGCGACAGTGCCAACGAAATATTGCGCACTGAGGTGCTTACGCGGCTTTCAACCCATGCCGACGCTGCTGCACCATTGCTCGTAGTGAGCTATCCCGAGGCGCTGGCCGAGTGGGTGGTGGCCAAACAGCAGTTGAATGAGCGTCGCCTGTCGCTGAAGGTGGGGCAAGCAATCGATTTGACCGAGGTGGTGCATGCGTTGCGCGAGTTGGGCTTCATCGAAACCGATTACGTCTATGAGCCCGGCCAATTTGCCGTGCGTGGCAGCTTGCTCGATGTCTTCTCTTTCAGTTGCGAAGACCCTTTTCGCGTGGATTTCTTTGGGAAGGAGGTTGATTCCATCCGCACATTCGAAATCCAAGACCAGCTTTCGAAGACCAAATGCAATGCCGTGGAAATCGTCCCCGAGTTGTCTACGTTGGAGGCTCATCGCGTTTCGTTTTTCAAATTCCTACCCGAGAACGCTGTCTTGGTGACCAAAGATTTTGCTTTTGTGAGCGAAACGGTGGAGAAAATCTATGAAGAAGGCTTTTCAGAACAGGCACTCACTGAAAAGTTGGCGGGTGCCACCGAGATGGAACAGCAAGAAATCAGGCAGACGTTCAGCAAAACCCAAGCGCTGGTGCCGGCCACAGAGTTTGTCGCTGATGCGGCGACTTTCCGACGCATTGAAATCGGGACGCTGCCCAAAACGTCGCGAAATCGTGCAGAGGGTAGGGAAGAGGCGTTTAGCGTGGTGGCGTTTCACATCACGCCCCAACCGTTGTTCCATAAGAATTTCGATTTGCTGGTGACCACCTTTGACGATTATTTGCGTCATGGCTACATGCTCTACATCCTGGCCGACAGCGAAAAGCAGACGCAACGCCTGCGCGACATCTTTGCCGACATGGGTAGCGCGGCCGCCAAAAATATTCGCTTCGAGGCGGTGAACAAAACGCTTCACGAAGGGTTTACCGATGATGCGCTCAAGCTGTGTTGCTTCACCGACCATCAAATTTTCGACCGTTTCCACAAATACAACCTCAAGAGCGATGGTGCGCGCGCCGGAAAAATGGCCCTCACCATGAAGGAACTGCAAGAGATGGAGCCCGGTGACTTCATCGTTCATGTGGATTTTGGTATCGGCAAATTCGGCGGTTTGGTGCGCGTGCCCACCGGCAACAGCTATCAAGAGATGATACGCATCATCTATCAAAACAACGACAAGGTGGATGTGAGCATCCATTCGCTCTATAAAATCAGCAAATACCGGCGTGCCGACACGGGCGAACCACCACGTTTGAGCACACTCGGGACGGGTGCGTGGGAACGACTGAAGGAGAAAACCAAGAAGCGCATCAAGGATATTGCCCGCGATTTGATAAAGCTCTATGCCAAGCGCCGGCAGGAGAAGGGTTTTGCCTTTGCCAAAGACAGTTATTTGCAGCACGAGTTGGAGGCGAGCTTCCTCTACGAAGACACGCCCGATCAGAGCAAGGCCACGCAAGAGGTGAAGGCCGACATGGAGCGTGCTCGCCCCATGGATCGCTTGGTTTGCGGCGATGTGGGCTTCGGAAAAACCGAGGTGGCCGTGCGTGCCGCCTTTAAAGCGGCTTGCGATGGCAAGCAGGTGGCCGTGCTGGTGCCTACGACGGTGCTGGCCTATCAGCATTTCCAAACTTTTAGCCATCGGTTGAAGCATATGCCAGTGCGCGTCGATTATCTCTCACGTGCGCGCTCGGCCAAACAAACCCATGCCGTGCTGGCCGATTTAGCCGACGGCAAAATAGATATTCTCATCGGCACTCACAAGCTCATCGGCAAGCAAGTGAAGTGGCACGACTTGGGTTTACTCATCATCGACGAGGAGCAAAAGTTTGGTGTTTCTACCAAAGAGAAATTGCGGAAACTCAAAACCAACGTCGACACGCTCACCATGTCGGCCACGCCCATACCGCGCACGTTGCAGTTCTCGCTGATGGGAGCGCGCGACATGAGCATTATCCGCACGCCGCCGCCCAACCGCTATCCCATCCACACCGAGCTTTCCACCTTTGGGCATGAGGTGATTGCCGACGCCATCAATTTCGAAATGAGCCGCAACGGCCAGGTTTATTTTGTGCACGATCGCATCAACGGCTTGCAAGAGATAGCCAATCTCATTAAAAAATATGTGCCCGACTGCCGCATTGCCATCGGTCACGGGCAGATGAAACCCGATGAGTTAGAAGAAATCATCATGGGCTTCATGAACTACGATTACGACGTGCTCCTCTCGACCACCATCGTTGAAAACGGCATCGATATCAGCAATGCCAACACCATTATCATTAATGATGCGCATCGGTTTGGCTTGAGCGACCTTCACCAGATGCGCGGACGCGTAGGACGCAGCAACAAAAAGGCGTTCTGCTATCTGTTGGCACCGCCAAAGAGTGTGCTCACGCCCGAGGCGCGCCGCCGATTGGAGGCTTTGGAGAACTTTTCCGAGCTGGGGAGTGGCTTTCATTTGGCCATGCAAGACTTGGATATCCGCGGCGCAGGCAATTTGCTGGGTGCCGAGCAAAGCGGTTTTATGGAGGATTTGGGCTACGAAACCTATCAGAAAATTCTCTCGCAGGCCGTTACTGAACTCAAAAACGAGGAGTTTGGCGAGATTTATCGCAACCAAATGGCCGAAGGTGCAGCCGTCAGCGGTGAAGAGTTTGTGGACGATTGTGCCATAGAGAGCGACCTCGAGATGTATTTCCCCGACAACTATGTGCCGGGCAGCAGCGAGCGCATGTTGCTCTATCGCGAATTAGACAACATCGAAACCGACGACGACCTCCATGCTTATCGTCAACGGCTTGTCGACCGTTTTGGTCCTGTGCCTCATGAGGGTGAGGAGCTGATGCAGGTAGTTTCGCTGCGCCGCTTAGGTAAATTGTTAGGCTGCGAGAAAATCATCTTGCGACAAAGCCTGATGACGTTGCAGTTTGTGTCCAATCCCAACAGCGCCTACTACCAAAGCAAGGCTTTCGAGGGTGTCATTCATTACGTGGGTAACCATGCCCGCCAATGCGAATTCAAGCAAATGGGCAACCGCCGCCTGCTCAAAGTGTCGGGCATAGCAACGGTTGAAGCGGCTGTCAAAGTGTTGCGCCAGCTGCAAGCAACATCGTCTGTAAGCAATCCTTGATTATCATCATCGCCCAACCTCTTGGGCGAGTTGCCTTTCTCAAAAACGGTTGTTCGTGCCTCCCCGAACGCTTGTTTTTCTTAAAAATGGTTGTTCGTGCACCCCCGAACGCTTGTTTTTCTCAAAAACAGTTGTTCGTGCACCCCCGAACGTTTGTTTTTCTCAAAAACAGTTGTTCCGCACCTGCTGAACGCTTGTTTTCCTCAAAACCGGTTGTTCCGCACCTGCTGAACGCTTGTTTTCCTCAAAAATGGTTGTTCCGCACCTGCTGAACACTTGTTTTTCTCAAAAATGGTTGTTCCGCACCTGCTGAACGCTTGTTTTCCTCAAAAATGGTTGTTCCGCACCTGCTGAACACTTGTTTTCCTCAAAAATAGTTGTTCCGCACTTGCTGAACACTTGTTTTTCTCAAAAATGGTTGTTCCGCACCTGCTGAACGCTTGTTTTTCTCAAAACTGGTTGTTCCGCACCTGCTGAACGCTTGTTTTTCTCAAAAACGATTGTTCCAACCCCTTGGAACGTCCGTTCGGGCTGCTTTAAAACCGAGAGAGCATGTCCCAATGGGCATGCTCTCTCGGTATCTGTTATCAAAAATGTGTGCTGTTGTTTATTCGTTAACGAGCTTCATCCCTTCTTCTACGGCCTGCATGTTGAGGGGGATGAGGCCGTGATGGCGTTCGGGAAGCGTCTTGTAGAGTGCTTTTTGCAGCCCATCGGTGCTCACAATGGGGCACACTTTGAGCAATGCACCGAGCACAATCATGTTAAACACTTTGGCATTCTTCATTTCTGCCGCCTTGTCCATTGCGTCAACACGATAAATGTGTATGTCGTCGCGTTGGGGCGGATTGACAATTCCAAAGCCATCGTAGATGAGTATGCCACCGGGTTTGAGCTTGGGCATGAACTTGTCTAACGAGGGTTGGTTGAGCACAATGGCTACATCATATTTACTGAGGATGGGCGAGGAGATGCGCTCGTCGCTCACAATGACGGTGACATTGGCTGTTCCGCCGCGCTGTTCTGGGCCGTAAGCAGGCATCCAGGTCACTTCTTTATTTTCGAGCAGACCCGAATAGGCTAAGATTTTGCCCATGGAGAGCACGCCCTGTCCGCCAAAGCCTGCGATGATAATTTCTGTTTTCATAAACCAAGTTGTTGTTAACCTTGCGTAGTATCCTTGAGGTCGCCCTTGGGATACTTCTTAAACATGTTTTCTTGCATCCATTTGTTAGCATCTACGGGCGACATTTTCCAACCGCTGTTGCAGGTGGACACAATCTCAACCAGGCTCGAACCTAAGCCTTTCATCGATGCTTCAAACGCTTTTCGAATGGCTTTCTTGGCCTTTTGAATGGCTCCCACCGTTTCGACGCTTTGGCGCGTCACGTAGCAAGTGCCTTCTAATCGTGAAGCTAAATCGGTGAGGTTGAGTGGATAGCCATGCAAATCGGGCTCGCGTCCATAGGGGCATGTTGCGGTCTTTTGACCTAACAATGTTGTCGGAGCCATCTGCCCACCCGTCATACCATAAATGGCATTGTTGATAAAGATGATGGTGATGTGTTCGCCGCGGTTGAGGGCATGAATAGCTTCTGCCGTGCCGATGCAGGCCAAGTCGCCATCGCCTTGATAGGTGAACACCAAGCGATCGGGCCACAAACGTTTCACACCTGTTGCCAAAGCCGGTGCGCGACCATGAGGCGCTTCTTGCCAATCAATGTCGATATAGCGGTAGGCAAAGACGGCACAGCCCACGGGACTGATGCCCACAGCCTTGTCTTCCATGCCCATCTCGGCAATCACCTCGGCTACTAATTTGTGCACCACGCCATGCGAACAGCCTGCACAATAGTGCATAGCCGTGTCGTTCATGAGGGCAGGCTTCTCGTAAACTAAGTTCTCGGGTGAAATAATATCGTTATTCATTGCTCATCAGTTTTGTTTGAATTGCGTGTACAATCTCTTCGGGGTCGGGCACAATTCCTCCCAATCGACCGAAGTGTTCCACAGGAATGCTATTTCCCAAGGCAATCTTTACGTCTTGAATCATCTGTCCGGCATTGATTTCGGCAACTAAAATGCCACGTTTTCCCTTTGCTGCCTTTTGCAGTTCTTTCTCGGGGAATGGCCAAAGCGTAATCGGACGGAACAGGCCTACTTTAATACCTTGCTTGCGTGCAGTCTCCATGCTCTTCTCGGCGATGCGCGAAGCACTGCCAAAGGCCACGATGATGTAGTCTGCATCATCGCAGTTTGTCATCTCGCAGCGTGTCTCCGTGTCGCGAATTTGCTGGTATTTGGCTTGCAAATGCAAATTCTTTTGCTCCATCACCTCGGGCATCAATTCCAACGATGTGATGATGTTGGGTTGGCGATTGCGCGTTCTTCCCGTTGAAGCCCAGGGACATTCTTTCAAGATTTCTTCCTCGGTGCGGCGGGGTTTCATTGGCGGCAGCACCACCTTCTCCATCATCTGACCAATCACACCATCGCTCAAAATCATTGCAGGATTGCGGTATTTGAACGCTAAGGTGAAGGCCAAATCAACAAAGTCGGCCATCTCTTGTACCGATGCAGGAGCCAAAACAATGACGTTGTAGTCGCCATTTCCACCGCCACGCGTAGCCTGATTATAGTCGCTCTGGCTGGGTTGGATGGTTCCTAAGCCCGGACCTCCGCGCTGCACATTGACAATCACGCCGGGGAGTTCGGCTCCGGCCATGTAAGAAATGCCTTCTTGCATGAGCGCAACACCTGGACTTGAACTCGATGTGAGCACACGTTTGCCGGCTCCGGCACCGCCATAAAGCATGTTAATCGATGCCACTTCGCTCTCAGCTTGCAGCACCACCATGCCCGTTGTCTCCCAAGGCTTAAGCAAAGCCAAGGTTTCGATAATCTCACTCTGTGGGGTTATGGGATAACCAAAATAGCCATCGGTGCCGCAACGGATAGCCGCGTGGGCAATGGCCTCGTTCCCTTTCATTAATTTTACTTCTTGATCTTCCATAGATTTTTCTCCTTTCAATCAATTTTCTTTCGATAAACCGTAATGCATCCGTCGGGGCAAACGACACCACAAGCCGCACAGCCGATACAATCATCGGGGCGGATGGCTTCTACATACGGATAGCCATGAACATTGACTTTCTTTCCTGCCAGTTCAATTACAGACTTGGGGCAGGCCACAACGCACAGCGAGCAGCCTTTACACCGATCTGTATTGACAACAATGGCACCAACAATTTTTCCCATAATGTGTTCTATACTATGTGTTGTTAACGTGGATGGCGAGCTTCAAGGATTATAAATGTCTTTGCAATAAAAAGCATAAATGTCACGTAACATCTTGTATGCCTCCGCTGCCGGACTCTCGGGGTCAAGTGCCATGGCTTCTAAATAAGCTTCCATGGCTTGCTTGTAGTTTCCCTCGCGGCGAAGTTGGTTGCCTCGCTCATAAAATTCTTCGGCTGTCATCTTTACCTAATGTCTTTGTTGGTGACAAAAATACAAGTAGAAAAGATGTATAGAAGAATGTGAGGACTGATTTTAAACTATATTAAAGTTGTTTTGCTAAAAAGTGCGCACACACTACTTTGAGTGTGCAAAAAAGGAACTAAAGTTATCCCAATCACCACTAAAGGATTTGATTTTGTCATAAAGCAGATTGGCTCCTTGTTCAAGAAGTGCCGCGTTGGGCAATGGTCCGCTATTGATAGCCACAGTAAAAATGTGTGCATTTGATCCAGCTTTCACGCCCAAAGGGGCATTCTCCACCACGATACCTTCAAAAGGTTTCAAGTCTCCGGCCTTCTCAAGACCTTTTAAATAGGGGTCGGCAAAGGGCTTGCCACGCGTAACGTCATAGGCTGTGGTGATGTGTTCCTCGTCTAAAAAATGACTGAAGTCGTGCAATAAGCGCTGAATAAGTGAGCGCTGTCCGCTTCCCGTTACGACATTTACGGATAGACCAGCTTGCCTAATTTTCTCCATCAAGGGGATGACACCTTCAAAGATGGGAGCTTCGGGCATTTCGTGAAAGATGCGACTCTTTTCGTCATACATACGTTGTGCCTCCTCCAAGGTGATGTTACGCCCTTGCTGTTCTTGCACAAATTGTCGAATGGTATCCACCCCTCGTGCGCCTTCTGTGGCATAAGCGTCGGCCGTTGTGAAATGAATGCCAAACTTTTTCATGCTTTCTTGCCATGCGATAGCATGATTGGGCATGCTGTCATAGAGCACACCATCCATATCGAAAAGCACGGCTTTAGGACTGAAAGTCCCAAAGCCGTTGCTCGAAAGATATTGTTTTATTTGCGTCTCAATCATGCTAAGCGCTCACGAATAGCTTTGCTCTCGGCCTCATAGCCTGGCTTGTTGAGCAGCGCAAACATATTCTTTTTATAGGCTTCCACACCGGGTTGGTTGAAAGGATTAACTCCGAGCAGGTTGCCACTGATGCCACAAGCTATCTCAAAGAAATAAATCAGCTGCCCGATATAGAAGGCATTGAGTTGTGGAATGCTTACCTTGATGTTGGGAACGCCGCCATCGACATGTGCCAACTGGGTGCCCAATTCGGCCATCTTGTTCACATCGTCCACGCGTTTGCCTTCAAGGAAGTTCAGACCATCGAGATTTTCATCATCGTGGGGGAACAACAATGTCTTTTCGGGGCGCTCAATGCTAATTACCGTTTCGAAAATCGAGCGCTCACCTTCTTGAATCCATTGTCCCATGGAGTGCAAATCGGTTGTGAAATCACATGCTGCGGGGAAAATGCCCTTGCCATCTTTGCCTTCACTCTCGCCATAGAGCTGTTTCCACCACTCGGCAAAGAAATGAAGTTTGGGCTGGAAGTTCACCACAATTTCAATCTTCTTGCCAGCTTCTTCGTAGAGTGCATTGCGCACAGCGGCATATTGTGCAGCAGGATTTTCGGCAAACGGAACATCGGCTGCGCAAGCCTTTTCCATCGCCTGTGCGCCCTTTACTAATTCTTTCACGTCGAAACCTGCGCAGGCAATGGGCAACAAGCCCACCGGTGTCAGCACCGAGAAGCGACCACCCACGTTGTCGGGAATAACAAAACTCTTGTAGCCTTCTTTGTCGGCGCAAATGCGTGCAGCACCTTTCTTGGCATCGGTTACTGCCACAATCACATCTTTGGCTTCAGCTTTACCACGTTGTGCTTCGCATTGTTTCTTCAACAAGCGGAACGTGAGCGCCGTTTCGGTGGTAGTTCCCGATTTGCTGATGTTGATGACACCAAACTTCTTGTCCTTCAGATATTCGGTGAGTTCAAACAGATAGTCCTCGCCAATGTTGTTGCCTGCAAAGAGGATGGTTGGATTTTTCTCATCATTCACCAACCAAGCGAAGCTGTTGCCAAGTGCTTCGATTACTGCACGCGCGCCCAAATAAGAGCCGCCGATGCCAGCAACGACTATCACCTCACATTTGCTGCGCAACGTGTTGGCAACAGTTTGGATGTCGTTTAAGAAAGCATCGGTGATGCTTGATGGCAAATGCAGCCATCCTAAAAAGTCGTTACCCGGGCAAGTGCCGTTTTCAAGCGATGCTTGCGCAGCCTTAACTTTACTTTCATACGCAGCCACAGCGTTTACTTTCAAGAACTGTTCTGCTTTTGTAATGTCTAAGCTAATATTCTTCATTGTTTTTAATGCTTGCGACTTCAATAGGTGAAGTCATGTGTTATCTAAATTTCTTTGTGAGTGTTTGAATTTCGGTCTTCACTTCAGCTCGTTCATAGAGGATGCGATAGACGGTTTCGAGAATCGGCATATCTATTTGTAGCGTTTTATTGATTTCGTGCATACATTTCGTGCCGTAATAGCCTTCGGCAATCATTTCCATCTCAATTTGGGCACTTTTCACCGAATAGCCTCGACCAATCATTTTGCCAAAGGTGCGGTTACGGCTGAATTTGCTATAGGCTGTCACGAGCAAATCGCCCAAATAGGCGCTGTCGTCAATACACCGCGGCGTGGCATTTACCGCTTCGAGGAAATGGTTCATTTCTTGTATGGCGTTGGAAAGGAACACCGCTTGAAAGTTGTCACCATATTTTAGGCCGTTACAAATACCAGCGGCGATAGCATAAACATTCTTCAGCACGGCAGCATATTCAATGCCAACGATGTCGGTAGAGCATTGTGTTTTGATGAAAGCATTGTGTAGCAGTTTGGCCACAGCTTGTGCCTTTTTCTTGTCGGTGCAACCTATAGTGAGATAGGACAATCGTTCCAAGGCCACTTCTTCGGCATGTGAAGGGCCGCCAATACACGCAATATTGTCGTAAGGCACCTGCCACACCTGATGAAAATACTCCGAAACAATCATGTTTTCATCGGGCACAATCCCCTTGATGGCCGTCACGATGAGTTTATCGCGCAGAGGCACCGTCAACTTCTGAAGATGCTGTTTCAAATAGGGTGATGGCGTGACGAAGATAAGCGTGTCATATTGCGCCACAATGTCATCAAGATTGCTCGAGAAAGTAATCTCCTTTACATTGAAATGTGCGGTAGTTAGGTAGTCGGGGTTGTGGCCTAAACGCTTAAAAGCCTCAATGCGCTCGTCATGGCGCATATACCAACCGATGTGATGTGTGTGGTGCATCACCAACTTGGCAATGGCTGTGGCCCACGAACCGCTACCAATGATTGCTATGTTTCCGCAGCTATCCATTTGCGCCGTCAATCCACTTCTGAATATTTTCTAATGCAGGCTTTTCGTAGCCTAATTTATATTTCTTGTTGATCTCCAGCAATTTTTGTTGCAGGCCTTGCGCTTTCTCGTCTTTCAAATCGCTGATGAGGTTGAAACCTGCTTTACGCAACACATAGACCCAATCTTCGGCTACGCCCAAGGCCGCCCATTCCTTCACGCTGCTTTGCGGCAGTTTGGCTTCGGGTTTCATTTGCGGGAAGAGCAACACCTCTTGGATAAACTCCTTGCCTGTCATGAGCATGCAAAGACGATCGATGCCGATGCCGATGCCCGATGTGGGGGGCATGCCATATTGCAAGGCACGCAAAAAGTCCTGATCGATAATCATAGCCTCGTCGTCGCCTTTGTCGGCCAATTTCATTTGCTCTTTAAAACGTTCTTCTTGATCGATGGGGTCGTTGAGCTCAGAGTAGGCATTGGCCAGCTCCTTGCCGTTCACCATGAGTTCGAAACGCTCGGTGAGGCCGGGTTTCGAGCGGTGCATCTTCGTGAGCGGGCTCATCTCCACGGGATAATCGATGATGAAGGTGGGTTGGATGAAAGTGCCTTCGCAGAACTCACCAAAGATTTCGTCGATGAGCTTGCCTTTGCCAAACGAGGCGTCGATGCCTTCTAATTTCAGCTCGTCAACGGCAATATGGCGTATTTCGTCTTCGGTTTTATCCGACAAATCAAAGCCTGTCTTCTCCTTGATGGCCTCGAGAATGGGCAAACGGCGGAAGGGCGCTTTAAACGAAATGACGTTTTCGCCGTTCTTTACCTCGGTCGCGCCGTTGTTCACCGCGCGGCAAATGGTTTCTAACAGTTGCTCGGTGAAGCGCATCATCCAGTTGTAATCTTTATACTGAACGTAGAGCTCCATGCAGGTGAACTCGGGATTGTGGAACTTGTCCATGCCCTCGTTGCGGAAGTTTTTGCCAATTTCATACACGCCCTCGAGGCCACCCACAATCAGCCGCTTCAGATAGAGCTCGGTGGCGATGCGCATATACATGTCAACGTTGAGGGCATTGAAATGCGTGATGAATGGGCGTGCGCTGGCACCGCCAGCAATGCTTTGCAAGGTGGGCGTCTCCACCTCGGTGTAACCATGCTCGTCGAAGAAGTTGCGCATGGTTTTGAGCACGATAGCACGCTTGAGGAACGTGTCCTTCACACCCTCGTTGACCACCAAATCAACGTAGCGTTGACGGGCGCGTAGCTCGGGATCGTCGAATTTATCGTAGGCCACACCATCCTTATATTTCACGATGGGCAGCGGTTTGAGGCTTTTGCTCAGCAGAGTCAGCTCTTGGGCGTGCACGCTCACTTCGCCTGTCTGCGTGCGGAAGACAAACCCTTTCACGCCCACGAAATCGCCAATGTCTAAGAGTTTTTTAAACACCTTATTATATAAATCCTTGTCGTCGCCCGGGCAGATGTCGTCACGCGAGATGTAAACCTGAATGCGGCCACGGCTGTCTTGCAACTCCATGAAGCTGGCTTTTCCCATGATGCGGCGGCTCATCATGCGGCCTGCAATCACCACTTCGCGTTTCTCTTCGTCGGCATCGAATGCCTTTTTGATGTCAACCGAAAAAGCATTGGTGGGAAACTCGGCTGCTGGATAGGGATTGATGCCCATTTCCTTGAGCTCTTGAAGACATTGTCTGCGAACAATTTCCTGTTCGCTTAACTCTAAAATATTCATTGTTATTTCGTTGCTGTTTTTTATTTTCTGCATGCAAAAATACGAAAAAAAACTGAGTAACGTCGCCTTTTCTATGCCAGTCTTCGCTTTTTGAAAGTTTTTCGGCGGCTGAAATTGTATAAAATGCGATGAAACAATTTTGTATATTGTTTGCAGTTCGCCTGCAAAAACAATGCATTTTCGCGCGATTATTGCAGTTTACCTGCGAGTATTATGCAAATTTACATCTTATTTGCAGTTTACCTGCAAGCAATGTTCATATTTGTTTGCTATTCGCAGTTGTCCTGCAAATAGAACTCATATTTGCAAGTTATGTGCAGTTGTGCTGCAAGTATCATGCGTATCTGTGCATTATTTGCAGTTCACCTGCAAATATGATGCGTTTTTTTGTGTTCTTTACAGTTATCCTGCAAATAGAATATGGAAATAAGCATTGTTTGCAGTTGTCCTGCAAATGATGTGCAATCGTTGGAGAACGTGTTTCTTTATGAGAACAAGGCGGCACGCAATGGTTTCATTGCATGCCGCCTTGTTGCTGCTTTGCCCGAAGGGTTGGGGGATTATGCCGCTTTGTTTTTCTTGCTCGTAGCGTTTGGGATGGGGCTTGAAAGCTATTCTTTTGGTTCCTCTTGTATTGGGGGTATCTCATGCGTCACATAGCGTTGCCAATAAACCATGACGAGCGTGGTGAGCGGCAATGCTACGATGAGCCCAATGAAACCAAGCAGGGCGCCCCACACCGAGAGCGACAACAACAGAATGGCGGGATTGAGTCCCATGGCTTTGCCCATAATTTTTGGGGTTACAATCATGTCGGTAATCACCTGAACGACGGCAAAAACGAGTAGCGCCAAGCCGAAAACCACCCAGAAGCTTTGGCCCGTATTGGCGGCCTTGAGCATAGCTAAGAAGGCTGTGGGGACGAGGGCGAAGGTGTGCAAATAAGGCACCAAGTCGAGGATGCCGATTAAAATGCCTAAGCCGATGGCCATGGGAAAGCCGATGATGGTGAAGCCGATGCAGAACATAATGCCCATGCACAGCGCCACGAGCCCTTGGCCGCGAATGTAACTATTGAGTGCCGTCTTGGCGTCTTGTGACAGCTCGTGCCAAAAGGGACGATATTTCTTGGGAAAGATTTTAATCCAGTTGGCCGTGAGATATTCGTAGTCCAAGAGGATGAAAAACGTGTAGAGCAGCGTGATGAGCGATGCTACGATGCTGAGCAGGATGCTGGCCGTTTGGCTCACCAACGTGAAAACCTTGGGCATAGCGGTGTGGAGGGCGTCGCTGAAGTTCTTGCTATGCAGAAATTCGGTGATTTGTTTTTGGTTGCGTTCAATCCAGTTCGAGATATATTTTGTGAGGTCGTTGGTGTGGGTTGTTTGGTGTAACCATTGCGAGAGAATGTCCTGCACCTTGTTGGATTGCTCCATCATGGGCGGAATGATGAAATAGAGCATGCCGCCGATGACAACCACGACCATAAGGAAGGCCACGATGATGCTCAGTGCCCGTATGCGCAGATGGAGCCTATCTTCGATGAATTTCACAATCGGATAGAGCAAATAGGCCAACAGCCATGCGATGAAGAATGGCAGCAACACGCTGCTCAGATAGTTGAGTAGTAGCAGAACTGCAATGACAATGGCGCCGATGCCTGCCCAACGAATAAACCGGTCGAATGTAATCTCTTTCATCTTGAATGCTTTTTATTTTTCCTCGCGAATAGCCTTCTGGAAGCAATTTCGGCAAAGTGGCTCGTATTCTGTTTGCTCGCCCAGCATCACGCGGTGGGCATTGGCCACTAACCGATGGCTCACATAGGCTAATGCGCCACATTTCACGCAGATGGCGTGCACTTTAGTTACTTCATCGGCCACCGCGCAAAGTGCTGGTATTGGGCCAAAGGGCACTCCTTGGTAATCCATGTCTAATCCTGCTACAATCACCCGCACACCGCGGTTGGCCAGCGCATTGCACACGTCGACCAAGCCATCGTCGAAGAATTGTGCCTCGTCGATGCCCACTACGTCGATGTCGGCCGTGAGCAACATCAATGCCCCCGATGCGTCAATCGGCGTGGAATGAATGCTGTTCTGATCGTGACTCACCACGTCGTCTTCAGAGTAGCGTACGTCTATGGTTGGTTTGAAAATCTCAACCCGTTGTTTAGCAAACTTGGCACGCTTCATGCGGCGGATGAGTTCTTCGGTCTTTCCCGAGAACATCGAACCGCAAATCACTTCTATTCGTCCGCGACGACAGGTTTCTCCGATTGAATTTTCCATCATAATGTGTGCAAAGTTAAGAAAAAAAACGAAAACCCATCGGCTTGCATCTAAAAAGAAAAGCCGCCGCCATTGCCATGCGCGCAATTCTTTTGTTTTTAAAACATATCTTTTCAGTTGTATTGTTAGATTTTTAAAAATTGCAAAGAAACGCAGGCTTCTGTTGGGCGTCATGCAGATTTATTATATATTTGCGACACGATATGGGAACATTATATATTATACCCACGCCTGTTGGCAACATGGAAGATATGACGTTTCGAGCCATTCGCTTGTTGAAAGAAGCCGATTTGGTTTTGGCAGAAGATACCCGCACATCGAGTGTCTTGTTAAAGCATTATGACATAAAAAATCGGTTGATGGCACACCATAAATTCAATGAGCATGGCACGGCTGCTCCTATCGTAGAGCGTTTGAAGGCGGGTGAGACCATTGCTTTGGTGAGCGATGCCGGCACACCAGGCGTCAGTGACCCTGGATTTCTATTGGCGCGTGAGGCTGTTAAGGCAGGCATTGAAGTGCAAACCTTGCCTGGTGCCACAGCCTGCATTCCAGCTTTGATTTCGTCGGGCTTGCCTTGCGACCGTTTTTGTTTTGAAGGTTTCTTGCCGCAGAAGAAAGGTCGCCAAACTATTTTGCAAAGTTTGCAAAATGAGCCACGCACGATGGTATTTTATGAATCACCTCATCGGCTTGTGAAGACGCTCAAACAATTTGCCGAGGTCTTTGGCAACGACCGCCAAGTGAGTGTGGCGCGCGAAATCTCTAAGCTCCATGAGGAGCATGTGCGTGGCACTTTGGCTGAAGTTATTGCTCATTTTGAGGAAGCTTCACCACGTGGCGAAATTGTTATCACATTAGCCGGATGTAATGTAAAGAAAACTAAAGATAAACAATTAAAATTAGAGGAGTAAAAGTTATGAAAAAAATGCTATTCTTATCGGTCAGTGTTTTGTTGCTGACCTTTGCAAGTTGCAAACAAAACAAGAGTGAAAATGCCTCCAGTAATGCACACGAAAATGATTCCTTAGAGCAGATTTTGTCGCAGAAGGATTCTGAAATCAACGACATGATGGCTTTGATGAATGAGGTACAAGAGGGATTTCGGCAGATTAACGAAGCCGAGAATCGTGTCACCATTGCGAAAGATGGTGAGGGAGCTGACAAGAAACAAATGTTGCGTGACAATGTAAAATTCATTGCAGCAACGATGCAAAAGAATCGTGAGCTCATTGCAAAGTTGCGTCAACAGCTTTCATCGAGTTCGTTAAAAGGAACACAACTCAAGGCCACCATTGACAATTTGGTGAAGCAATTGGATGAGAAGGATCAGCAGTTGCAACAGTTGCGTGCCGATTTAGATGCCAAAGACATTCACATTGGGGAATTGGACGAAACCATTAGCAATCTCAATACGAATGTGAGCCACCTCACTACGGAGAGTAAACAGAAGACCGAGACCATCAATGCACAGGACAAACAGCTCAATACGGCCTGGTATGTGTTTGGAACAAAAAGCGAACTTAAGGAGCAACGCATCATCGCTGATGGAAAAGTATTGCAAGGCAACTTCAATAAGAACTATTTCACGAAGATTGATATTCGTGTAGATAAGGTTATCAAACTTTATTCAAAATCGGCTAAATTGCTTACCTTGCACCCTGCAAGCAGCTACACTTTGGCGCGCGATGCCAACAAGCAATTTGTGTTGACGATTACCAATCCTGAGATTTTCTGGAGCACAAGCAAATATTTGGTTATTCAAGTGAAATAGTGGGGATATCACTCGTCATTGTCCTTAGCCCATTTTTAGGGTGATGCAGTGCGAGCTAAATTCCAAAAATATTCAAAATAAAACCCGTTGAATAGTAAAGTGCTATCCAACGGGTTTTTGTTTTATGCTTCTTACCTGCAGTCGCTATGTTAATTTGAGCGTGCAAATAGCATGCGTCCGTTTCATGCCCCAAACGAGTTTGATGGCTTATGCTGTTACGAAACGTAGACGAAGGCTGTTGAGCACCACACTCACACTCGAGAAGGCCATGAGCGCGCTGGCCCAAAGGGGCGTGATTTGCCAGTCGATGCCGAAGGCATAGAGCACACCGGCAGCCAACGGAATGCAAATGAGGTTGTAGATGAAAGCCCAGAAAAGGTTTTGTGCAATCATCCGCACCGTGCGCTGACTCAGGTCGAAGGCGCGGGGAATGTTGCGCAGGTCATCGCCCATGAGCGTCACTTGTGCCACATCCATCGCCACATCGGTGCCTCGCCCAATGGCCATGCTCACGTCGGCCAAGGCTAGCGCCTGCGTGTCGTTGATGCCGTCACCAATCATGGCTACGGTGTGACCTTCGCGTTGCAACTGGCGCACAAGGTTCTCCTTGTCTTGTGGTAGCACCTTGCTTTGATAATGTTCAATACCAGCTTTGTTGGCCCAATAGTGGGCTGCCTCCTCTTTGTCGCCACTCATCATGTAGACCGCGATGCCACGTTCCTGCAAGGCTTTCATGGCTTCGGCCGCATGGGGCTTCAGGGTTTCGCGCGCTTCTAAATCAAGGTTGTCGGCTTTGGTGAAGTCGATGGCTTGATTGGGCAAAGTGAGTGTGCCCGTCTTGTCTATCACGATGGCATCAACCTTGCGCATGCGCTCCAAGGCGGTAGCATCCTTGATGAGCACTTGCAGTTCGGCAGCCTTACCGATGCCCACCATCAGCGCCGTCGGCGTGGCCAATCCCATGGCACACGGGCAGGCAATGACCAGCACAGCGATGGCCGAAAGGATGGCTTGTGGCAGATGATCCGCGCCGCCCGCAACGAGCCAGATGACGAAGGTGAGCAAGGCGATGGCCGTAACAACGGGCACAAACACGAGCGCCACCTTGTCAACGACGCGCTGCACAGGCGCTTTGCTGCTCTGGGCGGCTTGCACCATGCGGATGATTTGTGCCAAAGCGGTGTCTTCGCCAATCTGTTGTGCCTTCAATCGCAGCTTGCCTTGACTGGGGATGGTGCCTGCCAACACCCGACTCCCCACGCGCTTTTCGGCAGGAGTAGGCTCGCCCGTAATCATGCTCTCGTCGACATAGGCCGCATCGGCGGTCATAAAACTCTCGGCCTGCGTCACGATGCCGTCGACAGGTATCTTCTCGCCCGCGCGCACCTCTAACACATCGCCTTTCGCAATGGTGGCGATGGGCACCTCGTCCACGTGGTCGCCATCCACCAAACGTGCCGTTTTGGGTTGCATTCCCATGAGGCGGCGAATGGAAGCAGCGGTGGCATCCTTGGCACGTTCTTCTAACAGGCGCCCCGTGAGCACAAAGGTGATAATCATCACGCTGGCATCGAAATAGGTGTGCCATGCGATTCCACGACTACCCCACAGCGCATCGCCCCAGAAAGTGTTGATGCAGCTAAACACGAAGCTGATGCCGGTGGACAGCGCAACGAGCGTATCCATGTTGGCCGTGAGATGGCGCAACTGCTTAACGGCGTTGATAAAGAATTCGCGTCCGCAATACATGAAATTGGCCAATGCCAGCAATAAGGCCACTTGGTTGGCCATATCGCGGCTACCAAGTGGCAACCAATGCATGGAAATCGCCATGACCGAGAGGGCAAAGAGCCACGAAAGCAGCGTGCGCCGGCGCAGCAACGTGTAGGCGCGCTGCTCGATTTCGGCCACACTGCGGTCGTTCTCAATAACTAAGTCGTAGCCGATGTCGTTCACGGCCTGCTTCATTTTCTCCAACGAAATGGTGGTGGGGTCATAGTCGATGAGCGCCGAACGTCCCGGCAACGACACCGAAGCCGAGCTGATGCCAGCCAAGGAGTTGAGCTTTTTCTCAACGTTGGCCGAGCAAGCCGAGCAGGCCATGCCCACCACAGGGATAGTTTTCTTCATATGCGTTTACTCTAAAATCAGTTCATAATGCCCCGCCTCGTCAACGGCTTTCTTGATGGCTTCGGCCGAAACCTTTGCAGCATCGAAATCAACGGCCACGTTGGCGGCATCCAAATGCGCCTCAGCCTTTTCTACACCCGGCAAAGCCTGGATAGCCTCTTCCACATGTGCTTTGCAATGACTGCACTTCATTCCTTCAACTTTAAATGTTTTTGTTGCCATAATCTATTCTCCTTTGTTTTTTAATTTATCGTAGGCAAAGGTAGTGTGTTTTTGGGTAAGGCACATTACAAAATTGTGGATAGTTGTTACAATATTCTGTTACTATGGGATAGGCTTTTTCCAAATATTTCTTAATAGCATGGAGATTGCCGCAGAATTTGTGGTATATTTGCAAGCAAACTCATGCAAAAAACAAAGAATTATGACAGGAATTATTATTCTCATTGTCGTGGTGCTGTTGGCACTGTGGCTCATTTCGATTTACAATCGTTTGGTGAAGTTGCGGAATAACCGCGAGAATGCATTTGCTAACATCGACGTGCAGTTGAAGCAACGCCACGACCTTGTGCCGCAGTTGGTCGCAACGGTGAAGGGCTATGCCACACACGAGCGCGAATTGTTGGAGAAAGTGACGGAAGCACGCGCGCAAGCTATGGGCGCAACGACGATGGACGACAAGATAGCGGCCGAGAATTCGCTCACCGCAGCCTTATCGGGTTTAAAAGTTTCGTTGGAGGCTTATCCTGATTTGAAAGCCAACCAAAACTTTTTGCAATTACAAAACGAGCTGGCCGACATCGAGAATAAGTTGGCTGCTGTGCGTCGCTTCTTCAATTCGGCTACGCGCGAATTGAACAACGCTGTGCAAACCTTCCCATCGAACCTCATTGCGGGCATGTTTGGTTTTAAAACCGAACCGATGTTTGAAATACCCACCGAGCAACGCGCCGAATTGGACAAAGCACCCGAAGTAAAGTTCTGAGCCGATGGAATATGTAGGCATGCAAACGCAAATCAGCCGCAACAATCGCCTGACGTGGCTGTTGCTGGCAATGTTTCCGCTCATCATCCTGGCTGTGGTGTGGGCGTTCTTGGCGGTGCTCCACTATTTTGAAGGTGGCTATTACGATGTCAACGGCGAATGGACGAGCACGCTCGACGTGGCCACTGTGAATGCCTATTTCGTACAGGTGTTGCCGTGGGTAGTAGGCATCGTGGGTGTGTGGTTTGTCATAGCCTATTACAGCAATGTTTCGATGATTCAGCATGCCACAGGCGCGCGACCCATTAGTCGGCAGGAAAATCCACGCTTGTATAACATTGTGGAGAACCTCTGCATGACTTGCAACATGGATATGCCGAAGATTAACGTGGTCGATGACCCGCAACTCAACGCATTTGCGAGTGGCATCAATGCAAAGAGCTACACGGTGACGGTGACAACGGGGCTGATGGACTTGCTCGATGACGACGAATTGGCCGGCGTCATCGGCCACGAACTGACGCACATTCGCAACCACGATACGAAGCTGCTCATCGTGAGCATCGTGTTTGTGGGTATCATTTCAACCGTGATGTCGATGATGGTGCGCATCATGTATCATACATTTCTCTACGGAGGCCGCAGCAGCGGGCGCGGTAACAGCGAGCGTAGCAACCGCGGTGCAGGCATCATCGTGGTGATGCTCATCGGTTTGGTGCTTTGCGCCATCGCCTATCTCTTCACGCTACTCACGCGCTTTGCCATCTCACGCAAGCGCGAATACATGGCCGACGCGGGCGGGGCTGAGCTGTGTGGCAATCCGTTGGCATTGGCTTCGGCACTGCGCAAGATTGAACACAACCCGGGATTAGATAACGTTTCGCGGCCCGACGTGGCACAGCTGTTCATCATCCAGCCCGACGAGATGAAGCAAGGCATCATGGGTTTCATGAATTCGCTCTTCAGCACGCATCCCGATACCGCGAAACGCATCGCCATTTTAGAACAATTTTAATGAAACAAACCATTATGCGATTCCCCTTGCGCTGGGCTATGGCGCTGTTGCTCTTCGTCGTGATGGGACGAGAAGTCGCCATGGCACAGGCGCAATCGCCACGCAAAACAACGCCGCTGGTGGTGATGTTGGGCGACGAGCGCACCTCACAAGCGGGCAACTGGAATAAACTTTTGGGTTGGAAAGGGGTGCAAAATGCAGGCGTGGCCGGCGAGACGCTTGCTGAGACGGGTGCACGCCTGAACACCATTTTGCAGCGCAAACCGCAAGCTATTTATGTGATGCTTGGCTGGCAGGAGGTGTGTGCAGGAGCATCGGCCGACGAAATCTTTGCCGCGTGCCAAACGCTGATTGACCGCATCTGGGCACACGCCGCCACGACGAAGCTGTATGTGCTGAGCCTGCTGCCCATCAACGAGCGGCTGACTACCGACAAAAACTTGATCGATAAGAGTGCGGTGGTGGCCGAAGTGAACCAAAAGTTGCGCCACTATTGCCAAACGAACCACATTGCCTACATCAACTTGTTCAAACAATTTGTGTTCCACGGCACCTACACGCTGCAAGATGCACTCACCACCGACGGCGTGCATCTCGCGCCCATGGCCTACAAGCGCTGGGCTTTTTTCCTGAAAAAGTTCACCGCCACAGCCGAGCAATCTTAATCCCTCGGGGAAAACACCTGTTGCATGACATTGGCTGGCGCACGATGATGCGCCAGTTCGTTTTTCATGAAGTCCATATAGGGTGCCGCATGCGCAAAGAACTGCCGATAGCCCGCACAAAGATAATTCAGGCCGGGCTGGCCATAACAATCGGTCAGGAAGCGGTTGCGCGGGCACTCCCCATGACAAGCAAACTCAAACCGGCACTCGCGGCACTGCCGTGGCAACTGCTCGTGCTTCAAGCGCGCGAAGGCTTGCTGCTTTGTGCCATACATCATTTCGCAGAGCGTCTGGTGGTTGAGATTGCCCAACCGATGCTCGGGAAACACGAAATGGTCGCACGAATACACATCGCCGTTATACTCCATCACGCCCGCGTGGCCACATTCCTTGGCCAACGTGCAGACGCCCGGCGCCACGCCCACCCAGTTGGCCAAGGTGGCATCGAAAAGCTGAATGAAATAGTCGCCCACATCATGGTGCACCCACGCATCGAACAGCTGGCAAAGAAAGCGCCCCCACTGTTGCGGCGTAACCGAGAAATCGGTCAGCGTGCCGCCCATCTGTGTGCCAGCTGCCAGCGTGAGGCCGTCGTCACGCGTCACCATGCGCTCCACCACGGGTGTGAATTGGATGTAGTGGCAGCCGATGGATTTAAAAAAATCGTAGAAAGCCAACGGCTCATCGGCATTGAGATGGTTGACCACGGCCAGCGCGTTCCATTCCACCCCATGCTTGTTGAGCAAACGAATGCCGCGCATCACCTGCCCAAACGAGGGTCGCCCGGCGGCGGTGCGCCGATAGGCATCGTGAAAATCCTGCCCGCCATCGATGGACACGCCCACCAGAAAGTTGTTTTCTTTGAAAAACGCGCACCATTCATCGGTCAGCAACGTGCCATTGGTCTGAATGGCATTGTCGATTTGTCGCCCCTGCGCATAACGCTTTTGCAGCGCCAACGCCCGCCGATAAAACGAGATGGGGCGCATCAAAGGCTCGCCGCCATGCCAGGTGAAGAGAATTTGCGGCGTGAGTTGCGCCTCGATATACTGCTGGATGAAGCGCTCGAGCAGCGCGTCGCTCATCACGTGGTGCGTGGGCTCGGCATAAAGACCGCTCTTTTCTAAGTAATAACAATATTGGCAGCGCAGGTTGCAATGCGACCCGGCCGGCTTCACCATGACATACATGGGGCGCGAAAAAGGAGCTATCGTTGGCATCGAAGATGATTTTTTTAGTTGCCTACAAAGGTACGGCTTTTCGGTCGTCGCCAACACTTTTCGTTGTGGAAAAACGCCGCGTCGGAATTTCCCGATGACCCATTTTTTTTCATTTTTGGCCTTGCTATTTTTCCAGCAAGCCCATTTTTTTGATTTTTAGCCCTGCTATTTTTCCAGCAGCCCCATTTTTTTCATTTTTGGCCTTGCTATTTTTCCAGCAAGCCCATTTTTTTGATTTTTAGCCTTGCTATTTTTCCAGCAAGCCCATTTTTTTCATTTTTAGCCTTGCTATTTTTCCAGCAAGCCCATTTTTTTCATTTTTAGGCCTGCTATTTTTCCAGCAGCCCCATTTTTTTCATTTTTAGGCCTGCTATTTTTCCAGCAAGCCCATTTTTTTCATTTTTGCCGCGACTTACGCGTAAGCAGCTCTGCTTTTTGCTTTTTTGCCTTGACTTACGCATAAGCAGCCCTGCTTTTTGCTTTTTTGCGTTGACTTACGCGTAAGCAGCCCTTCTTTTTGATTTTTTGCGTTGACTTACGCGTAAGCCACCCTTCTTTTTGCTTTTTTGCCTTGACTTACGCATAAGCAGCCCTTCTTTTTGATTTTTTACCTCGACTTACGCGTAAGCAGGCTCATTTTTTTTATTTTCAGGCCGACTTACGCGTAAGCTACGCCAAACGAGGCGTCATTGCGCCTGCCGTTCGCGCTCGCGTTGCAAAATGCCTTGCAGTTTAAACACCTCTTCGGGATGTTGCAACGCCACATTGTCGCGCTCATAAGGGCTGGCCGTCATGTCGTAGAGTTGCGGCGTGGGCGCGTTGCCCGTTTCAATCTTCGGCCCCCACGTAATCATTTTCGGCCCGTCGTGGGGCTCGATGTAGCGCCAATGGGGCGTGCAGACCGAGAGCACATGCGCGCTCGACTGGCCAAGCACGTAGTTGCGGCCGATGCTGTCGGTGCCCAAGAAGGCGGGCAGATAGTTGCGGCTGTCGGGCGCACTGCCCTTGGGGAGCGTGGCGCCGATGAGCGTTTGCAGCGAGGCGAAGAGGTCGATTTGGCTGAGCAAGGCCTTCGATTTCATGCCACGGGGCACACGGGCAGGCCAGCTCACGATGAGTGGCACGGCGGTTCCGCCCTCGAAAGCGCTGTATTTGTTGCCGCGAAATGGGCCGGCGGGACGATGGCCGTGCAACAATTCCTCGGCTTGGTCTTGATAGCCATCGTCGACCACGGGGCCATTGTCGCTCGTGAGAATGATGAGCGTGTTGTCGGCAAGGCCCAACTGGGCGAGGGTTTTCATGATTTCGCCCACCGACCAGTCGAATTGCACGATGGCATCGCCGCGCAAGCCCATTTGGCTTTTGCCGCGAAAACGTGCGTGGGGAAAGCGGGGCACGTGGACATCGTTGGTGGCAAAATATAGGAAGAAAGGCTCGTTGCGGTGGCCTTTGATGAAGTTCACGGCGTGGCTGACGATGGAGTCGGCAATGTTTTCGTCCTTCCACAGCGCCTTTCCGCCGCCTTTCATGTAGCCAATGCGGCCGATGCCGTTGACAATCGACATGTCGTGGCCATGGCTCGAGCGCAAGTTGTAGAGCAGTTCGGGGTGCGTGGCACCGGTGGGTTCGCCGTCGAAATTGCGCTTGTAGCTCACCGATATGGGATGCTCGACGTCGTAATTGGCCACGCGTCCGTTCTCGATAAACACGCAAGGCACGCGGTCAGCCGTGGCAGCCATGATGTAATCATAATCAAAGCCAATATCGTGGAGCGCTTGCGGCAGCGGCGCATTCCAGTCTTGCTCGCCCGCCTTGTCGCCCAATCCTAAGTGCCATTTGCCGATGGCGGCGGTGGCGTAGCCCTTACTCTTAAACATATCGGCCAGCGTGAACTGGCTGGGCCGAATAATCATGCTCGCATTGCCCGCCGCAATATCGGTGTCGTTGCGTCGCCAAGCATATTCGCCCGTGAGCAACGAGTAGCGCGATGGGGTGCTTGTGGCGGCAATGGCGTGGCCGTTGGTGAACTGGATGCCCGCTTGTGCGAGCCGATTGACATGGGGCGTCTCAACTCCTTTGGCACCATAGCACTGCAAGTCGCCGTAGCCCAAATCGTCGGCTAAGATGACAATCACGTTGGGCAGCTTGCGGTTTGTGTCGGCATTGCCCTTCCGCTTCGCCATCGTGAGCAAAGGAAAACTCGCTGCAGAGGTGAGCAAAGCCACCGTGAAGATGTTTTTATTCATGGTTTTCCGACGCCTTTGGTTTTTCCTTCAGCACCAATGACGCAACAATGCTAATCGTAATCACCGCGATGATGAAGAAGAGTGAACCCACGGCACTGATTTCAACATACTTGTGGATGAGCAGTTTCACGCCAATGAAAAGTAGCAAAAGGCTTACTCCCACTTTCAGATAGCGGAACTTATCGGCTACCGCAGCCAATAAAAAGAACATGGCGCGCAGGCCGAGGAGCGCAAAGATATTGGAGAAGAACACCACATAGGGGTCGAGCGACACCGAGAAGATGGCGGGAATGCTATCGAAAGCAAAGATGATGTCGCTGAATTCAATTACAATGACGGTGATGAGGAGTGGCGTGAGGCAGAGCAAACCATGTTGTCCGTGTTCCACCAAGGTGTAGGTGGAGCCTTGCTTTTTGGCACGCACAAAGAAGTGATCGCCCACGAAATGAGGATAGACATGGAAATATTTCGATAGAAATTTCACCATGGGGTGGTGTTGCACATCCATTTGTTCTTGTTTGTTGCGGTCGAGATACATCTTTATTCCGCTGTATACGAGGAATAGACCAAAGATGAGCAACACCCATTCGAAGCGCTGAATGATGGCAGCACCTGCGAAGATGAAGATGAAGCGCAGCACGATAGCCCCCAGAATTCCCCAGTTGAGCACGTGCTGATATTCGGTGTTCTTAACGCCAAACGAGGCAAAAATCATCATCATGACAAAAAGATTGTCCACCGAAAGGGTTTTCTCGATGAGATAGCCCGAAAGATAGGAGATGGTCATGTAGTGGCGATAGCTTTGCACGCTGGCCTCAAAATGGTTGGGATCGAGCGTTAAGTGGCGTGCATACTTCGCCGCAACAGTCTGCAAATCGGCATAGTTTTGAATGCCATGCACCATGTCGCCAAAGAACCAAAGGAAGGCCGAGAACACCAAAGCCAAACCAATCCAAACGAAGGTCCACGTGGCAGCTTCTTTTATACTTACGACATGGGCTTTTCGATCGATAACCAACATGTCGAGCACCAAGATGGCAATGATGAATGCAACAAAGCCTATGAGAAAAATATTTTCGATAGAGAACATACGATTAAGATAATCCAAGAAGTTGTTTGAGTTGATTTTCGCGCCACAATGCGTAGAAAGTGGTGCCAAAGAAAGCGGCGAGCAG
This sequence comes from Prevotella sp. HJM029, assembly GCF_000599605.1. Taxonomy (GTDB): domain Bacteria; phylum Bacteroidota; class Bacteroidia; order Bacteroidales; family Bacteroidaceae; genus Prevotella. Next base: position 105,579 of record NZ_KK082672.1, read on the forward strand.
CAACACCAACAGGATGCGGCTACCATGTGGTCCCGCCTTTTGGATGGGGACGGTGGCACTCTGAAGCGTGATGAAAGCAGGCGTCACGTCTTGCAATTTTGCATAGGCCGATTGCAAGTTGGCCGCCAAAGAGTTGTAGGTGTTGAACTGCAACTGCATGTCATTTTCCAAATCTTCGCCTTTACTGCGCACACTTTCAAGAATTAAATCCTGGTTGCTATCGCTGAACGAGCCATATAGTTGGCGTGCCTTTTCATAGCGTTGTTTCGCCTCAAGGCACAGCCGCTTCGTACTCTCCAAATCGTTGCGTGCTTTGTTCGTGCGATATTTTGTAATGAATTCTTGTAGACGTGCCTGTACCGAATCGGCCATTGTAGCGGCAATCAGTGGGTCTTGGTCGGTGACATTGATGGTGATGACGCCCGTTTTCTCATCGACATCACACACCACATTCCTTTGAATTTGCAGCATGATGGCTGTTTGTTGGCGTGTCAGCATAAAGGTGTTGAGCTTCTGCTTTCCGATGGTGTCTTTCGAGGCTAAGAGCCTGCTCCACCAGGGTTTCACTTGGTTGCGCAGCAAATAGTCATAATAGGTCATCATCTTCGTGTTGTCCTTGCGATGCACTTTAATATCAAAGAGACTGGCTTTGAAGTCTACCGAATTCATGAGGTCGGGATAGAGGTTGGGCGTAATGGCATCGGCATCTTTCGAGCTGCTTCCTCCTATGCGCATGCCGAAAGTCGATGCTAACGAACTCAGCGCGCTGCTACCCGATGTTCCTGAAGCTAATTCGGGTGCCAGTGTCACCTGGCATGTATAATAGGGTGGGAGAGAAAGAGCGATAACCACGCCAATGATTGCAGCTACAGCAAGTGACAGAATATAGGCAAGTTTATGCTTCAGTAGTGCTGTAAACAATGCTTTGAAATCAATGGCTGCATTGTCGCTCTCTAAATCTGGCTTTATAGGGTTGTTATCTTCGTTCATAATGAATATTTAGTGTTTACGGATGACATTACTTTATTTGATGATATGTGCAATGGAAGCAACTAAAGTAGCCAAAGAAGCAATGCTGGTGCTGATGCTGAGGAAGCCTGCCAGCCCGTTCCCCGTTGGTTTGGGTTTGCTGGGTACCACAATTTCACAGCCAGGTTCAATCTTATGTTTTCCAGCCTCGCTCACTGTTCCGTTTTGATAGATGATAAACGTTTTTGATTTCTTGGCGCGATTGCCAAATCCACCCGCTTGATTGATGTAATAACGATAGCCCTTACCGGCTTCGTATGCCACCGTGTTGGGATACATCACGTCTCCGGCTATCTTCACGGTTCCGTTGTATTCGGGTACAAACAAGCGATCACCTTCGCGCAACACAAGGTCGAAGTTAGAGCCAGGGTTTTCAATAGCTTTATCTAATTGAATGCCTACATAATAGGTTCTGGCCGAGTCGAGCATGTGTACGTTGATTGAGTCTCTGTCGTTTTGGCTGTTCACCAAGCGCATCACGCTCTGCATGCGAATGCGCTCCTCTTCATTAATCACGCGCTCCAAACGCGCACCACGAATATAAGCCTCGGTAGTGATGCCACCAGCCATCTTCACCAAATCGCTCAGCCGTGTGTTCTTCTGTGGCAAGGTGTAGCTACCTTCAAAGTTCACTTCGCCACGCACCTGCACATTACGTTGTGTCTGATAGCCTGGGCTACGCCGCACATAAACCTCATCAAAAGGCTCAAGTGTGAACCCTTGCTTACCACTGATAACAAAACCATCTTTAAGGGTGAGAGTGAATGTCTGCGCAATCTGCTTACCTGAGACGGTCGCACCTGCATTGGCGATGCGCCGAGAGACGTCCACACGTGCCGTAGAAGCAGCATCTGTAAGGCCACCTGCCTGCATAATAAAGTCCTCAATGGTTTCGTTGTCAGCATAGGGGTAGGTTCCAGGGAAGAGCACTTCGCCGTGGATGGTGAGTGTGCGGGCCTTCATGCGGTCGCTCTGTGTGGGAATAAAGAGCACATCTTCGTTTTGCAATGGAATGTCGGCGGCCGTTCCCTCCATAATTCCTTTCACATCAACAGCTATTACCTCTAACGAACGGTCGGCCTTCATGCGATGTAACACAGCGTGTTCGGCATAGGCATCCTCGGTAGTTCCTTCGGCATGTTGAATGAGTGTGCGTACACTATTGATGTCTTTGCCCAATTGGTAAATGCCTGGACGAAACACTGCGCCTGTCACCTCAATGCGATTCTCATAGCGATTGAGAATGGTATCGACCGAAACCTGGTCGCCATCAGTCACACGAAAATTGTTCATCTCGAATTCATTCACATTGAACACCGATTTTCCTTTGCCCGAAGCACGTAGCAACCGAACCGATTTTTTATAGGCATCGCCTGCAAAGCCACCCGCATAGCGCAACAAGGTGCTCACACTTTCGTTGCGTCGCATCTCGTAGGTCATCGGGCGTTTTACTGCACCTTGCACGTCAACCAGGCAGTCATAAGGGCCTACAACGATGACATCATTATCATGCAAGCGAATATTGCCCACCAAACGCCCATTGAGAATGTAGTCATACACATCGACCACCGTTACTAAACGCCCACCACGATAAACCTTGATATTGCGCAGTGTGCCCAGCTGGTTGATGCCCCCCGCCATGTAAAGTGCATGGAAAACACTGGCAAAAGCGCTGATCGTATAGGTGCCAGGCACCTTCACTTCACCCATTACGTTCACAATGATGGTGCGCGTCTGCCCCACAGTGGTTTGAATTTGACTGCTGCTGAAACGTGTTCCCAGTGTGCGACGTATCTTATCGTTGGCTGCAGCCACGGTCATGCCACTCACAGCAATGGGACCATAGCCAGGAACCGTCACCGTTCCTTCGGGCGAAACAACCAATGTCTCTGTCTTTTGTGAAGCGCCAAAAATGTTAATCACAACTTCGTCACCCGGACCAATCGTATAGTTGGTGGGTGTCGCAATATTCATATTAGGCTCGAAGCTCAGCAGTTTATTATTAAAAATGTCACGACCAAACACTTTTCTCCCATCAGGAGTCAGTGCTTCAGCCAGTAATCCCATTTGTGCTAAAGAATCGTTGCGCTCGGCCAGGCGATTGGCATTAGCGTTGGAATACGAAAAGTTGGGTGCTGTATTGTTTTGCTGTCGCGAACTAATGTCATTGTTATTGCGTAGCAAAGTAGCTTTGTTTGCATTGTTATTTACACCATTTTGCCCAGTATTTTGTTGTTGATATTGATCGCGGATGCGGCGTATCTGACTAATGTCCACTCCTCGTTGCATTAATTTTGTTACGATTTGTGCATTCGAGGTGCCAGCTTTCACCTCTCTTTGATAGAAGGACAAGACCTGACTATCGTTCATTTGTGCATATGAAGTGAGTGTGCAAAGGCAGAGTAGGAAGCCCCCAAGAAGTCGCTTCACCGCTATATCAATCGTTTTATTCATCATGTCGGCGCAATGGTTTGTTTTGAATTTGTTGCAAATTTATAAAAAAATGTGTGGCTTTAAAAATCTTTTCCCTGAAATTAGCCTTCAACACTTCTTTTTATACGATTAACTTTTGTATGATTTTTTGTTCCAGAAGGAGGATATCGCGGTTGGTGCTATATAATAAAAAAGCTACACATACAGAGTGATGTGTAGCCTTTTTGGGGTATGTCGTTCCTTTTCGGTAGAGGAACGAAGTTTAAAAAGATAGTGCTTTTACAAGAGAGTTTTGAACTTCTCTTCGATGATGTTTTTGTTGGCTGCGCCTACAAATTTGTCAACAAGCTCACCATTTTTGAAGAAAAGGATGGTGGGGATGTTACGTACTCCATAGGCTGCAGCAATTTCATCATTTTCTTCGACATCACATTTGCCTACAACTAATTTACCATCATAGTCTTTTGCTAACTCAGAAATGATAGGACCCACCATGCGACAAGGCCCACACCAAGTAGCCCAGAGGTCGACTACTAAGGGTAAATCACCATTTTTGTAGCTCTCGAAATTCTCGTTTGTAATAGTTACTTCCATTTTTTATTCTTTTTTTTATTGTTAATATAATCGATGTTGATAGGGGTATATGGGCAAATACTATGCCATGAAGTCTTGCGTGGCAGTATTTCAGCTTTTCTAATTGACATGATAGGTGATGCCAGGAGCTGTTTTGATGAATGAGAGGAGTTTATGGGTAATGTCGATGGTGTGGCCTTTTGAGCGTAGCATGATGCTATCGTTGTGCTCAGGATCGAAGATTTGCACATAGAGTTGCACTTTTCCTGGCGTGTCTTCGATAAGGGTCGACAAATCTTCTGCCATGTCATCAGTGAAATCGTTGCTGTTGATGGAGAGTGTTATTTTCTCCAAGCGTTTCTCTTTTACGGTTTGCATGTATTGAATGTCTTGTACACGCAAGTCGTAGATGTTGCTATCGCGATAGCGTTGTTGACATTTTGCCGTGATATAGACGATGCAACCTTCACTTAGCATACCTCGCCAACGTCCCCATTCTTCTCCGAAAAAGGCCAATTCACCGCTACCTTCGAAATCCTCAATGGTAACAAAGCCACAAGGATTGCCGTTCTTTGTGAACTTTGATTTTACACCAGTGACGATACCTCCTAAGATAATACCATCTTTTTGAATGAGTGCTTCTTTCGTAGCAAGTTCTGTACAATGAGTATTACAGAGGTTGCGTAACACAATTTCATAGTCATCGAGTGGATGAGCACTGAGATAAATACCTACCAATTCGCGTTCGCGATTGAGGCGTTCGATGGTACTCCATCCCTCTGTTTTGGCGGGTATAGGGTGGGCAATCTCCACAGAACTACTGCCACCAAAGAGTGAATTCTGGGCTTCACGTTGTTCTTGTTGATAGAGTTGCCCATAGCGGATGAGAGTTTCTAAGAAAACATCATTCTTGGCACCTACCGAGAAATAGGCCTCACGTGGCAGCCCAAAGCAGTCAAAGCCACCGCTAAGAGCCAGCGATTCGAAAGCTTTTCGGTTGACACAGGTGTAGTCTGCACGCTCTGCGAAGTCGTAGATATCTTTGTAGACACCATTTCTCTCACGTTCGTTGACAATTGATTGTGCTGCAGCTTCGCCCATTCCTTTAATGGCCGATAAACCAAAACGTATCTCACCGTGCTTATTTACGCCAAAATCAGAGTAGCTTTCGTTCACGTCGGGACCTAACGTTGCAATCTTCATGCTTTGACATTCCTCCATCAGCTTGGTGATTTCCGTAATCTGGCTGAAGCGTCTTGTCATTAAAGCAGCCATGTATTGGGCTGGATAGTGTGCCTTCATGTAGGCCGTTTGATAGGCCACCCAGGAATAGCATGTGGCGTGTGATTTGTTGAAAGCATAGGATGCAAACTTCTCCCAGTCGCTCCAAATCTTTTCTAATATTTGGGGATCATGACCATTCTTTGAGCCTTGTTCGATAAATTTCGGCTTCATGGCGTCAACGATGGCTTTCTTTTTCTTACCCATAGCCTTACGCAGAGCATCACTTTCACCGCGTGTGAAGTTAGCCAACTGGCGTGAAAGCAACATCACTTGCTCTTGATAAACAGTGATGCCATAGGTGTCCTTGAGGTATTTTTCCATGCAAGGAATGTCGTAGGTGACGAGCGAAGGATCTTGTTTGCGTTTGATGAACTCAGGAATGTAGTCCATAGGTCCAGGCCGATAGAGTGCATTCATCGCAATGAGGTCTTCGAAAACAGTGGGGTGGAGCTCACGAAGATATTTTTGCATGCCTGGCGATTCAAATTGGAATGTGCCGATGGTGCGCCCCTGTTGATAGAGCTGATAGGTGAGTTCGTCGTCAATAGGGATGGTGTCGAGGTCGACTTCATCGCCCGTTGTTTTCTTCACAACCTTGCAAGCCTCTTTTAACTCAGAGAGTGTCTTAAGCCCTAAGAAGTCCATTTTTATCAGCCCTGTCGATTCAATCACGTGACCATCGTATTGAGTGACTGCTGTTTTCAGTCCGGCAAAGTCGGGGTCATCAGCCGTAGAAACGGGTACCCAGTCGCTGATGGGGTTGCGGCAGATGATAAATCCACACGCATGAATACCCGTTCCACGTACAGTCCCTTCTAACATCTTGGCATATTTGATGGTATTTCGCTCGCGTGGATCCTGTGAAAATTCAGCATCGCGTAGCTCGGGTGTGCATTTAATTGCGTTGGTTAAATTCATCTTTAACCCATCGGGCAAGCGGTCGGGAATGGCTTTGCAAAGTGCATTCGACTTGTCGAGCGGTAACCTTTCCACGCGCGCCACATCCTTAATGGAATTCTTTGTAGCCATGCTGGCGTAGGTGATGATGTGAGCACAGTTGTCATGACCATATTTATCCATGACCCAGCGCAGTACCTTTCCCCGCCCATCGTCATCGAAATCGGTATCAATATCAGGTAAATTCACACGGTCTGGATTGAGGAAACGCTCAAACAGCAAATCGTATTTCAGTGGATCAATCTTGGTGATTCCTAAACAATAGGCCACAACCGACCCTGCAGCTGAACCACGACCAGGCCCAACCATCACACCTAATTCATTGCGTGCGGCTGCGATAAAATCTTGCACAATAAGGAAGTAGCCCGGGAAACCCATCGTCTTCATCACGTGAAGTTCAAAGTTGATGTGCTCTTTCACGTTGTCGGGCAACGGGTCGCCATAAAGCTTTTTGGCACCATCATAGGCTAATTTGGCTAAGTAATCAGCTTCAAATTTGATGCGATAAATCTTTTCATATCCACCCAAGCGTTGAATCACCTTCTCACCTTCTTCAGGTGGAAGTTGATTCTCACCATTCTCATCCGAGGTAAACTCCTTGTAAAGATCTTCCTCGGTGAATTTCTTTTCCCACTCCGCTTCCGTTCCAAACTCTTCAGGAATGGGGAAAAATGGCATGATAGGACCATGGTCAATGCTATAGATTTCCACCTTATCTAATATGTCCAAGGTGTTGGTTAGTGCCTCGGGCACATCCGAAAAGATAGCATTCATCTCCTCTTTGGTCTTAAACCATTCCTGCTTACTGTAGCGCATTCGTGTGGGATCATCGAGATCTTTCCCTGTCGAAAGGCATAAAAGGTGGTCGTGTGCTTCGGCTGTTTCCTTATCTTCGAAGTGCACATCGTTGGTGCAGATGAGCTTGATGCCATATTCTTTGGCAAACTGCATGAGCACATGATTTGCTTTTTGTTGCAGCGGAAAAGCTTCACGATTAGCCAAAATCGTAGGGTCGGTAACCTCATGGCGTTGCATTTCTAAATAGAAATCATTGCCAAAAACACGATGATACCATTCGCAAGCCTCACGTGCACCATCAAGGTCATCATGCAAAATCTTCGAAGGAATTTCGCCTGCAATGCAGGCCGAGCAAATGATTAGCCCCTCATGATATTTCTCTAACTCCGTTCTATCGGTACGTGGACGATAATAATAGCCATCAATCCACGATTTGCTCACCAATTTAATAAGGTTTTTATAGCCCTGATAATTCTTGGCTAACACGATTAAATGGTAGCCCGAGTTATCACCATTCTCTTTGACTTTATCTTGCAACCGATGTCTTGCTACATACATCTCACAACCAATGATGGGCTTAAATGGCGCCAATCCTTCTGCTTTTCGCTTCTTGTTGATGCCTGCGCAATAGTCCACAAATTCTTTAATGCCAAACATAGCACCATGATCGGTGATGGCCATTCCTTTCATGTCATCGGCAATGGCTTTATCTACAAGCTTGGATATTTTTGATTGTCCATCGAGGATGGAATAATAAGTATGTACGTGAAGGTGGATGAAGTCGTTCATATTTGTCTATTTCGGTTTGCGAAGATACGCTAAAAACCGCGAAGGGCAAAATAAAACATGGTTTTTTATTTTCAATGTTTGCCCGAACAATAAAAAATAATTAACTTTGCAGGGCTTTAGCATTTTACTAATTTGCTATGATTAAAAGAATAAAGAAATTAAAAAAGATACGCATTCATCGCGAAGGTTCTAACACTATTGCTGCAGGCTTGATAGGTTTTCTAATCATAGCCTTTCTTTTGTTTCAATTAGAGACAAAAATTCCTTTTTGGCTATTTGTTGTTGTTTTCGGTGCTGTTTATGGCATTGTGCTCAATTTCTATCGTTGTCCTGTGCGTCGTTTCTCTGAAACCGATGAGACCGAAAAGATTGTTGTTGCACCTGCCGATGGCAAGATTGTTGTTATCGAGGAAGTTGATGAGCATGAATATTTCCATGATCGCCGCTTAATGATCAGCATCTTTATGAGCCTTTTCAATGTGCATGCCAATTGGTTTCCGGTGGATGGTAAAGTGAAATTTGTGAAACATCAAAATGGAAATTTCCATAAGGCATGGTTGCCCAAAGCAAGTGAAGAGAACGAACGCACCGATACAATGATTACTACGCCTGAGGGACAGGATATCTTGTGCCGGCAGATAGCAGGAGCTATGGCACGTCGCATTGTGACTTATGCAAAACCTGGTGAAGATTGCTATATCGACGAACACTTAGGTTTTATCAAGTTAGGTAGTCGAGTTGACGTGTTCTTGCCCATTGGTACAGAGGTTTGCGTGGAAATGGGACAAATCACCACAGGCGACCAAACTATTATTGCAAAACTGAAGTAATGAAGTTCAAAAAGCATATCCCTAACAGCATTACTTGTTGTAATCTCATTTCAGGATGCATTGCAACAAGCTATGCTTTTGCTGGCGATGCAAAAATGGCGTTGTTGTGGATAATTATGGGGGCTGTTTTCGATTTCTTCGATGGTATGTCTGCCCGTTTACTCCATGTTTCTTCGCCCGTGGGAAAAGAACTCGACTCCTTAGCCGATGATGTTACCTTTGGCGTAGCCCCTGCAACCATTCTTTTCAACGAGTTGGCCGTGTTGGAGTATCCCACGTTTTTAGAGCCTTTACGCGGCTATTTGCCCTATGTGGCTTTCCTCATGGCGGCTTTCTCGGCGCTTCGTTTGGCCAAATTTAACCTCGATGAGCGGCAGGCTACCTCATTTATCGGTTTGCCAACACCTGCCAATGCGCTTTTTTGGGGCTCGCTTTTAGTCTATAATCCCGCATGGATTGATGACAATTCTGGTGCAGTTTTCTTGCTGATTTCATTGATGTTGCTGAGCTGTTACTTGTTGGTGTCTGAACTGCCGATGTTTGCTTTGAAATTTAAGCATTGGGGATGGCGAGGCAACGAGGTGAAATATAGCTTTGCCTTGCTCTCGCTGTGTTGCCTTCTTTATTTCGGATGGCTCGAAGCTTGGTGGATTATCATTACACTTTATCTGCTCGCATCAGTGCTTCTACGCAAGCAAACGCAGCAAAAATCATAATTCAGGAGACTTTTGTTATGGCATTTTTGAAGTTTATCTTTGTCCTCTTCATCGTCCTTTTCGCATTTGTCTTATTCACGGCATTACGCTTCTTGAACACTTTTCGGCAAAATGTCAATCGCTTTCGCCGTACGATGAATGATACAAATGCGCAGCAACGCACGAACTATAGCAATCGTGAAGGGGTCATTGATACGCGTGCTCCAGAAGAGGCGCAAAAGAAAATATTTAAAAAGGACGAAGGCGAATATGTGGATTATGAGGAAGAGAAGTAATCCTAAGTAGTGTTTTTAATGCGATTATTTTGCCCTTTCCTCAAAAGTTTATAACTTTGCACCCGATGTTCGTTTACGGCATCAACTTTCTAAATAGAAAATAAGACGTGTTACAATGATAGGAGTTATGCAAAATTATAAAACTTTTAACAGCTTTTATTTGGTAGAACCAAATAAAAGTGTAACACACACACACACACACACATTCTGTCCGTCTAAGTCTTTGTGCAAAGGCGGTAGCGGTGCACGTGAGCTATCTGTATTCTTAGGCATCTGCAAGGCGTTTTCAACACGCTTCGCAGATGCTTTTTGTGTAATAAGAAAAAGTATAAATTATTAATAACTCTAAATGAGTCATTATATTAATCAAACAAAATGAAACAAAAGAAAATTTACGTAGTGCCTACGAGCAGTGTGATTCACATGCAAATAGAGGGGCATCTATTAGACGAAAGTCGTCCAGAGGCTATACCTGGAGGAGGGAATGGCGGCCATGTAACTATTGAACGTCCACCCGAAGATGGCGACGACACGGATATCTCTGGTGCGAAACGTTGGACGGGTGTGTGGGGAGAAGAAGATTAATCTTCCCATCCGATGTATGTATAACGAAAGATTTACAAAGTAAAAATGAAAATAATGGACTTCAAGTATACGTTGCTACGGCATGCTTTTCCTTTGACGGCTGCATGGTTGACCATGGGATGGGTGTTGTTAGCATGTTCAGACAAAGATATTAATACAGCCGATTCTGAAGGGAAGGCGCTGGTAACCTTTTCAGTTTCTGAGAAACAAGATGAAGCACAGGCGAGTGTAAATGCTGGTCAACCGATGACGCGTGCAGCTTTTGCCCATCAATTGGCTCAGCAAGACCTCACTCCTGAGGATCTCGTATCTCAGAAACTACCTGTGCAAGGCAAGGCCAGTGCTGGGATTTGTTTGATAGAGAGCACACTACCTGGTGTACCCTCGCAACGTGAAACCACAGCTCCAACACGTGCAAATATCACCGATTTGAGCACCTTGGGGAATTTCTCTACTACGGCGTTCTATGGCTCATCCGACACGAGTCTTGAACCTTGGTTCTATGATAAGGATACGCGGCCAGCAGGTACACTCGTAACACCTATCTATTGGGATTGGATTAAGAACCATGGTTGCTTCTATGCGGTTTATCCTAAGCCCTATAGCAAGCTGCAACTCTCACCTTCCAGCTACACGGGTACGCCCTATGTGAATATTGAAGTAGAGCCAGATGTAAAGAATCAGAAGGATTTGATGACAGCTTGTTCTGGGATAGTTCACACCACGATTGGCGCAATGAATGCCACGGCACCTCGCACTGACCTCACTTTCCGCCATGCCATGACAGCTGTGCGCTTCAAAGTGGGGCAGAACCTTTCGTATAGCCGTCACATCACTAAGGTTGAGATTGTGAATGCAAAGAGCAAAGGCAAATATATTTTGCCCAACGACATAAACCATACGGGTGCATGGGATGCAGCTTCCATCTCTACTCCTACTACGTTTACCCTTGGTGGCGATGGTACAGTAGATGTAAGTACAACAGCAGCTGTGGGCAACATCATCATGGGCGACAACGGCGATAACTATGTGTTCTACATGATTCCGCAGTCACTCACAGGTGTGCAAGTAAAGATTTATTTCGATGGCAACAATACAACCCCTGCTATTACTGCTGACCTCAGAGGGCAATGGAAGCCTGGCATGACAAAGACCTATTCGTTGTCTCAGAACACATCCGATTGGCGGTATCAAATAGATGTGGAGTCGCCTACAGATGCTGAATATAGTGCAACAGCAACAGGCAACTACAAGATACAAAGCTATCGTAAAGACCCCACATCAGGAACGCTGCAGGCTGTGCCTTGGGAAGTTGTGGGCTATGACACTGACGGCGATGGTACCTTCTCGATGAGCGAACCACTTCCAAGCTGGTTTACTGGACTGACCGTGACCAATGGCAATGGCAGCATAACTCCAGCAGGTGAAACGGGCGTAGCTAACTTAGTGCCTGTTTCTGCAACGGAAGATAAATTGGCAGCGTTGAATGCTGCACTAAAGCAGAATCCTAAAGGTTCGGCTTCAGACTATTACGATTTATCAACCCATGATATCAAAGGCAACGTTACACCGCGCAACACCGCCAACTGTTATATCATCTCCCATCCGGGATTTTATAAGATACCTTTGGTGTATGGCAACGCCATCCAGAATGGGGCACCAAATTCTAAGGCCTATACCTATAAAGGCAATCTGAGCGACCCCAACATCGCTTATGTGTTGCAGCATTTCAAAGATCATGACAATCAAGACATCACCGACCCATGGATTGAGAGGACCAATACTTGGACCAACAATGGTGTGAACGATGCCAAGGTGGTTTGGGCGGATGAAGCCGGGCTTGTGCAGTTTGGTGCAACCAAGATTGTGCACGATGCCAACTATAATGCCTTCGTGCAGTTCGAAGTACCCGCAGCGAACATTAAGAATGGCAATGCCGTTATCGCCGTGATGAAGAATGGCACAGTAGTATGGTCTTGGCATTTGTGGTTTACCCATGAAGATGCCCTCAATACTATCACCTGCACGAATTATCAAGACAAAAACTATAGGTTTACGGAAGAAACATTAGGTTGGAAATATACCACTTGGATAGGAACCAATTATATTTCGCCACGCAGCATCAAGGTAAAGGTTCGACAAACAAAAGGGCAGATTGATCCAGCAACACGTGCTGAGGGGATTGTTACCATTACACAGAAACCAGGTAGTGTTTCCCAATTAGGCACCACTACGCTTTATCAGTGGGGACGCAAAGATGCATTCCCTGGAACAGACGATAATTTAGTGGGCACTTTCAATAGGGATGCAGGAGATAATATGTCTATCCCAAATGGTATTCAGCATCCAGAGAATTTTTATACAAGGGGTTCTTCGTGGGAGAACAATCCCCCTACGGGTTACGCTTGGTATAACCTGTGGGCAAGTAATAACACCGTAACAGGACATAATGATAATTATGTTGTCAAGACCATCTATGACCCTTGTCCGGTAGGTTTCAAAGTTCCTGCATCGAATGCCTTCACTGGCTTTGTAAGCGGTGGAGTGGATGGTGGAGATCCGAACGGCACATGGCATGATGGTTGGTACTTCAATAATAAACTTACCAATCCCACTACTACTATTTTTTTTCCGACATCGGGCTCCCGTAGTCTTGTAGATGGTGTGTTTTATACCCTAAACAATGAATGTGTATATTGGACGGCCATTCCTGACGCAACGCCCAATAGTTGCGCTTTGGACCTCTCTGAATATGTAGTGTATCCATTGAGCTTTCTCTACCGTTCTTACGGCTTCAGTGTTCGCCCAGTAGCCGATCTCAAAACAAGTGTGAAACTGAAGATGCCAGGTTCAACCGAAGATGTGTGGGAAGGAGATAAAGAGGTTGACGCAGGAGAAATTGAATTCTAAAAAAGCAAGCAAAAGTATATGAAACATAAAATGATAGCAGTGCTCTGCATGGCTGGCCTCATGGCTTTGGGCGCATGCAGTAGTGAAGAAGATTCAGTGCAAGAAAAATCGAATCATGGCAAGATTGCACTCGATGCCAGTCACTTCTCGTTTACCGAGGAGGAATATGATGCCGACCAAACGATGGCACATGCCAAGTCACGTGCTGTGGTTGCAACGCCCCAACCGAAGACCATTGATTTGGGCGACGACATCTTTGCCGAAGTGAGCGTAGAGACAGGAACGGACATGCCTAAGACGCGTGCCACCAAACCTCTTAGCGATGGGCAATATACTATCTGCGCCTATGATGCCGACCATTATCGGCAAGGTGAACTCACCGGCACGGTCAGTGGTGGCGTCTTCACAAGCACTGACCGCATGTTGCTCGACCCAGACGTATATGATTTTGTATGTTACAATAGCACCGTGATTCCATTAGAGATGGATGATCCACACCATATCAGAAGCTACGATTATTTGCAGGTTGAGAATGGAATGGATAACCCGATGATGGGCTTCTCACCAGCTGTGAATATTTCGGGCGACGAGTATTTCGTACCATTCCACATGAAGCATAAAGCCATGCGTGTGCGGCTGAAGATTATTTCAGAACCCGAGGTAGGCGATAAGGTTAGTGCAACCATCATGGTTACCCCAGTAGCAATAGGTACTGGGGGGTACTGGCGTACTATTATGCAGATATTTCAGCGTTGGGATGGTACTGAATATAGTGCTTCTTTGACTAATGCAGATTATGCTCATTTCAATGATATTCCGAGTACAAAAACAGCTACGGGTGGCGAATACCTGTCCTCGTATGAGTATCTTATGCCACCAGGCGGTACATGGAATTATCTCAATAGGTGCTCTATCCGTTTCGACAAAGGCGAAATCTTTGGGCGTTCGTTGGTAGGCAAGACGATAGACCTTTCGACAGCCACTTTCCCTGCAGGCTACACCGAACAAGAGAACTCAACCGTCACCATCAAAGTGAAAATAAAAGTGCCACCCCACTATCTGTTCCAAGATGGCACAGTGGGCACCTTTGCTAATAGGGGAACGCGCACGCCGATAGGCCTTGTGGTGACCGAGAAGGTCGGAAGCAATCCGGGATTGGCGGCCGCACTGAATGTGTTATCTGCACCCTTGCAATGGGAGAACGAAGTTCATGGAAACTCGGGTGACTCCTATCAGAACAACACTGTGTGCTATCCCACGCCAACAGCAGGTTTGGCCGACATGAACGGCTACAACTGGACATGGGATGGCAGTAGTAGCCTCGACGGAAAGGTGCGTGCTAACGAGGCGTCTAAATATCCGGCCTTCTATGCCGCCGCCCACTATAATCCTGGCGTGACGGTGACGGGTGCAAACGTGGGCAAATGGTTTATGCCGAGTTTTGGTCAGTTGGTGAAGGCATTGCAGCTCACAGCTCCCGATTATAAGATTACAGATGCTACCTCAGGCATGAGTCCGTGGATGCGCGCCTTAGGCACTTATTCTGACTCGGAAGCTCCTCGGAAATTGGATCGTTGCTTGATTGTAGGCGGAGGAACAGGCTTCCATGGTATAAGCTCTGGCTTCATACAAACCAGCACACAGGTTGACGGAACTTCTGCCTTTCGGAAATATCAGCCTACAGCGATTATTATTTCTGAACTGGGGTTCAATCAAATATTTGTCACGTGGAAAACGATGATGAATGGTAATGTATGGCCTTTCGTAGAGTTTTAATATAAATGGAGCGTAGTCGCCCACCGTGTTCAACCTGCATTTTGCAAAATGGTGAGAACGGTGGGTGGGAGCATTGATAACAAAAATGAGAAAATGGTTGAGATACGGGTGTGTCTCAACCATTTTCGATAAAAACAAGCGAGATACCGGGGGAGTTTCACTCATTTTTGATAAAAACACACGAGATGCCGGGGGAGTTTCAAATAAAAATGCTACCTTTGGGTTGATTAATAATAAATTTAATATTTAAAATTTTGAATTATGCAAATCAAAGCAATTAAAAAACCTTTGCTCCAGCACTTGGAGCATTATCAGTTTGCTAATCACTTGCTCACCATGGCCAAGGAGGCAAACGTGGAGAAATTAACCGCTGTGTTGAAACCTTTGGAAGATGCCTTCAAGGACGAGGACGAGGCGATGTTTCCCAAGAAGGGAAACGAGATGAATGCGCAGCTGCGCGAGTTGGACGACCGCCGCGACAAGGCCTACTATTCGTTGCAACATGCCGTGGACGCGGGCCTCTACAGCGAGGAGGCGGCCGAGTTGGAGGCTGCGAAACGCATCGACGAAATCATGAAACGCTATGCCGGTGTGGCCACGATGAACTATGACAAGGAGACGGGTGGGCTGAAAAACTTGCTGGCCGATTTGGCTGAAACCGAGGCCGCAAAAGCCGTGAAAGTGCTGCATGCCGAGGGGGCCGTGAAGCGCATCGGCGACCACAACAAGGCGTTCGATGAGGCCTTCCGTGGTCGGTTTGCCGGCGACAAAAAGCTGTTCGACATGAAAGCGCTGCGCCGTGTCACCGACAAAGCCATCGACGCCGTGGTGCGCCGCATCGATTCGTTGGACGACCTCGAGCCGTCGGCAGCCATCACCGCCTTGATCAACCGCTACAACCAGTTGGTGGACAACCGCCACACGCTGCTCAAACAGCGCGAAACGTCGAATGCAAAGGCCAATGCGGCGAAGATTGAGGAGCAACGCAAGATGCTCACCCCGCTGTTCGATGATTTCGCAAAGATATTGGGTGTGGCGGGCGAAGCGGTGCATTATTCGGGTGAAAACCGCGGGTCGGGCACTTCAAAATGCTATCGCCTGACCATCGATGGCCGCGCAACCAGCGTTTGGGCAAAGGTGAGCCGCAAGAAATTGGTCGAGGTGGCCGAGAAGGATTTGCCGAAAGCATCGTCAAACAAAAAGC
>NZ_KK082672.1:121747-138199 GCF_000599605.1 Prevotella sp. HJM029
AGCCATGCCAACGGTGAAAATCCCAGCGCCGAACATGGTTCGGCCACGGTGACGCCAAAATCATAAAATTCCATTCATTTAGAGTTGAGGGGGCGGGAGTGCGCGATGCATTTCCGCCCCCGATTGTTGTGTGAGGTTGTATTCATTTGCGTATGGAAACGCCGCTGTGCGGACGTTCGGGCGGGCACGCAGGCACCGCCCCTACGGTTTCGTTTGGGTGGATTGCGTGTGGGAGGGTTGGTTTCGTTTGGGTGGATTGCGTGCAAATGGTCATTTTATTTGTGTGGGATTGCGTGGAAAAATATTACGGAGCGTGGTAGGGGCGGTGCCTATGTGCCCGCCCGTGTCGCTCCACAAGGGCGCATCCATCGTTAAAATCCCCACGCACAATGCGTGTATTTTTGGTATGGAAACGCCGCTACACGGACGTTCGGGCGGGCACACAGGCACCGCCCCTACGGTTTCGTTTGGGAAGATTGTGCATAAATGGTTATTTTGTTTGTGTGGAATGCGTGGAAAAATATTACGGAGCGTGGTAGGGGCGGTGCCTGTGTGCCCGCCCGTGTCGCCCTGCAGGGGCGCATCCATCGTTAAAATCCCCGCGCACAATGCCGTGTATTTTTGGTATGGAAACGCCGCTACGCGGACGTTCGGGCGGGCACACAGGCACCGCCCAAACGTGTTGGGAGTGGAATGTGCCGGCGGGGTTAATTGTGCACTAAGGTGCCGATGTCCTCGCCGTCCATCACGCGCTTTAGGTTGCCATAAACATCCATGTTGAACACATAGATGGGCAGGTTGTTTTCCTTGCACATGGCGGTGGCGGTGAGGTCCATCACTTTTAGTCCGCGTGTGTAGACCTCATCGTAGGTGATGGTGGTGAATTTCGTGGCCGAAGGGTCTTTCTCGGGGTCGGCGGTGTAGATGCCATCCACGCGCGTACCCTTCAGCATCACGTCGGCTTCAATCTCGATTCCGCGCAACGAACTGCCCGTGTCGGTGGTGAAATAGGGGCTTCCCGTGCCGGCCGAGAAGATGCAGACGTAGCCCGCCTCCATGGCTTCGATGGCTTTCCATTTGCTGTAAAATTCGCCGATGGGCTCCATGCGGATGGCTGTCAGCACTTTGTTTTTTACGTCGATGGCTCCCAATGCACTGCTCAGGGCCAAGGAGTTGATGACCGTGGCGCACATGCCCATTTGGTCGCCTTTGACGCGGTCGAATCCTTTTTGGCTGCCACTGAGCCCGCGGAAGATGTTGCCGCCACCAATCACAATGCCGATTTGCACACCCATCCGGTGCACTTCTTCAATTTGTCGGGCATAGTCGGCCAACCGTTGTGGGTCGATGCCGTGTCCTTGTTCGCCCATGAGGCTCTCGCCGCTGAGCTTTAATAAAATGCGTTTAAATCTTGCCATATTCTTTTGTTTGTTCGTTTTTTCGTTCTGTTGGAGTGGGCAACACATGTTCCACCGCTTTGAATTGTGCTTCGCGAATGTGCCCGTCGGGCGTGCGCAGCACCAAGGTGCCGTCGTCTTCCACCTCGATGATAGCTGCTTCAAATGTTTCGTTGGTGGCGGTGTCGCGATAGGTGTAGAAGCCTTTGCGACGGTAGAGTGCGGCATGATAGCAGGCCGAGAGGTCGGCATATTGGCCGTTTTCAATCCACCGATAATACTGGTCGAAGGCCGTTAGAATGTCGTTGAGCAGTGTTCGGCGGTCGATTTCGTGGCCGACGATTTGCGCCAACGAGATGGGGTTGGGCGCATTGCTGCAGAATTGCGTTTGGTTGACGTTCAGCCCCACGCCAAACACACAATCCTTAATGTGTCCGTTGGCGATGGAAGTCTCGATCAGTGTTCCGCTGATTTTGTAGTCGTTCCAATAAACATCGTTGGGCCATTTCAGCGAGATGCCGTCAGTGTGGGCGTCTAAGGCTTGTTTCAGTGCCAAAGCGCCAGCCATTGAGAGCAGGAATTGTGTGCGGATAGGCACCATGGTGGGATGCGTCATGATGCTAAAGAGTAGGTTCTTGCCAGGCTCACTCTCCCAGGTGTTGCTGCCCTGTCCGCGCCCTTTGCGTTGAAAATCGGCTGCCACCACGCACAGGCGCTCGTTGCTTGTTGCGTGTTGTTGACGCATGTAATCGTTGGTCGAGTCCACTTCGTCGAGCCAAGTGATGTTCCATTGCGGTGCCTTTTGTTTCTTTTTAAAAAACCACATTTTTTGTTTCTGTTTCTTGTGCCACGTGCTTAGCGCAGCAAGGGGTTAAAAGCATCTTCGATATGTTCTAACTGAAAGTTGTCGGGCGAGGAGCCTATGACGTTGATGATGTCGAAGCGCACCTCGTCGTCGAGCGCTTTCTCTTGCACATAGGCATGTGCTGCCAATCCTAAATGGCGGATTTTCTGTGGCGTGACGGCCTCTTCGGGCAGCATGATTTCGTCTGACGTGCGCGTCTTCACCTCCACAAACACCACGGTGATGCCATCGGGCGTTCGGGCAATGATGTCTAAATCGCGTGAGCCTTGTTGCCAATCGCGCTCCATGATGTCGTAGCCTTGTTGGGCCAAATAGCGTGCGGCGAAATCCTCGCCCATGCGACCTATGTCGTTATGTTTTGCCATTTCTGTGAGAATTGGTGTTGCAAAAATACGATTTTTCTATCGAAAAGCTCCCTTTCAGTGCCGTGCCCATTGCTTTTTTATGAAGCATGCACCTTGGATTGCTTTGTTCTGTGCGTTGCCATCGTGCCACATCTGCAGGGATGGGCGCTTACCACTTTAATTTGCGGCTACCATCGATTTCTTCAGTGATGGTTACTTTCAGAGCCTCTTCGGGCAGAATGTCTTCGATGAGTTCGGGCCATTCCAAGAGGCAAAGGCTGCCCCCATAGAAATAATCCTCATAGCCCATATCGTAGACCTCGTCTAATTTTTTGATGCGATAGAAGTCGAAGTGGAAGATACTGTTGCCCTCGCGGTTGGTATATTCGTTGACCAAAGAGAAAGTGGGCGAGGTGATTACGTCCTCAACGCCTAAGGTCTGGCAAAGTGCTTTGATGAAAGTGGTTTTGCCTGCGCCCATTTTTCCATAGAAGGCAATGACTTTGTGGTCGCCCATTTGAGCGAGAAATTGTTGTGCAGCCTCGTTGATGCTGCTGAGTGATGGGATGATAATTTCCATTTTTACTTTATTTTTGTTGTTCTATTTTTATGTTATCACGCTGCGGTTCTGCTTTGTGAGTTGTGCATCTGTCGCCTTTTTTGCGGGTATTAAAACCCTTCTAAATCATAATATTCATCGTCTAAATCGAGCGGCTTCACCGTTTTCACAGGAGGCTTTGGCTTTTCAGGCTTCGCTTTTTTCGATGTTTTGGC
Organism: Prevotella sp. HJM029; assembly: GCF_000599605.1. Taxonomy (GTDB): domain Bacteria; phylum Bacteroidota; class Bacteroidia; order Bacteroidales; family Bacteroidaceae; genus Prevotella. The sequence goes on from NZ_KK082672.1 coordinate 125,128, forward strand.
ATCAACCTTTTGCGCTGTTTTCGTGCGCTTGATGTTCCAATCGGTAGGATCGATGGGATATTCGCTGCCGTCTTCTTTGATGATGCGCTCCAATTCGCGGTCGATGTCTTCGGCTGTTGTGGGCTTCTCGGGCTGCTTGGTCACCGTTTTTACGGGTTCGGTGAGCAGTTGTAAAGTCGATATTTTGAGCGGTGCAAAATGCTGTTGATAAAACTTTTCGTAGTCCCGATAGCTGAAGGGGTGGCCGATGAGCGCCTCATTTTCTTGACTGATGATGACGGAACGTGCCTGTTTGCTTAAGCCTTGGATGGCCGTCTGTTGATGAACAGCACGCGCATATTGCAGTGCCTCGTCATAGTTTTGAAAGCCTCCGACCGTCATTTGATGCACGCCTTCGCGGCGCTCAATCTGAATATCGAAATTGCGCACGAGATAGTTGGTGAAGTTATATTTGGCCAACTCGAACAGTAATTGATTTTCATTCACGGCATCGGGCGCATAGACCATCACGTAGAGGAAGGGAGTTTGTCGCTCGTTACTGAATTTCACTTGGTGCAAGGCATCGCTATCATTGAGCACTTCGCTGCGCCGTTGCCACACATTTTCAAGATCGAATCGACCATTGTTGGGTGTCTTTCCCGCCTGAATGCCATTGATGATCATGCCCGCCATGGTGGCGAGTGGACTATTGGGGTGGGCTGAAAGAAGCGTGCTTAACCGTTGCAAAGCGGTGGAAAGGTGGCCTTGATGAAGCTGATTGAGAGCACTGATCATGAGAAATTTATCATGATTGTTGCCCTTCGGAAAACGTTTCTGTGCCGTTTCAAACAACTGGTCGACGCGTTCTTTATCATCATGTTTAAAGGCTTCGTAGGCGGCTGTGTAGAGCGAGTCTTCAATCTGTTCGCCTCGGCGCGCATCCTCTGCATAATGGGGACTGCGCAACTGTCGCGCCACTTCGCTCTGTGGATATTCCTGTTCGAGTCGTTGAAGGTAGTGTTGTGCCAAGGAGGGTTGCTGTTGGCGCATGTAGATGAGATACAGCCGGTGATACACTTCATCGCGTTGTGCAAAGGATGGAAACTCATGCAGCAGGCGCAACAGGTAGCGTTGGCTGAGATCGGGGCGGTCGAGCAGGTCGTTAAAGAGCAATCCGCTGTGGAAAAGGGCTTGCGAAAGTTTTTCGTTGCTGGCTTGTATTTGCGCTGGCGTATGCGGAATTTGCTTGAGATAATAAGCCGGTTGATGGGGATCATTGTCTAAGGAGTCGGATGCTTGCTGCTGTTGCGCAATGTCCTTTTCAATCTTATCATTGAGCGTGTCGTTAGGAACTGCGGCGATGTCATCCATGTTGACCACCGTTTTGTTTTCGCGTTGCCAGTTGTCTTCGTTTTTTCGGTGCCCCCATGTGCGTTGAAACTGCTCAATGCCTCGTGCCACCAACACCGGATTGTAGAAATACCATGTGTTGCTGCCTGCATCGGGTGTTGGCATGGGTTGTGCAAAGCCTGTAGCAGTGTTGTCGTTTTGGGGCTGTGTGGCTCGGCGTTCTTTTTGTTTTAGTGCTGCAATCATGCGTTTGATGATGGCATCGCGCTGTGCATCGCTCATCTTTGATAGGCGTTGCAGCGAGTCTTGCAATGCCACTTCATCGGTAAACGGCACGAGCCGTTCTAATTGTTGCTGGCGAAGCGCCAAACGGTCATAGTCTTTTCGGTCGCGGTCTAACAAGCCAATGGCCTGGTCGTAGCAGCGCTTGGCATCGCCAAAACGTTCTTTGTCCCAATAAAGATTGCCGAGTTTGAGCAGCAGCACACCCTTCTCTATGCCTTGTTGCGTGGCGCGTTCGTTGCCTTGTTCGTAGGCTTCGATGGCGCGGAGTGTGTCGCGTTGTGCAAGATAGATGTTGCCTAAGGCATAAAACACCTGGTCGAGATAGGCCTGATTGTTTTCGTTGCGTGCCATTCGGCGCAATTTTGCAATCATCTTTTGCTGGTTACCTGGCGCCATTACCTCGGTCATGGCGATGCGGGCATGAAACGAAAGCTCGTAGGAGGGGTTGAGTGCTATCACCTTTTTGAAAGCCTCGTAGGCCTGCGCGGGCTGTTTTTGTTGCGTGAACAGTTGCCCCAAGAGAAACCACTCGCGTGCCTTTTGTTTGCGCCGCATCTCGTGTTGGATGACGCGTTGCAAATAGACGATGGCCTGTTGCGTGTCGCCCGTGTGCAGATAGTAGTCGGCATAGGTGTAGTCCCACTCTTTTTGCGCCTGCCAGTGCATGGAGTCGCGTGCCATGTTGCGCAGCACCTCTTCGGCATCATAGCGCCAACCGGCCTCAATATAGCTTTTGGCCAACCAGGCTTGTGCCCGTTGATAGATGGCGGGTTGCGTGGCATAGAGGCGGCTCATGTAGGCAAAGGTGGAGATGGCGTTTTCGAAATCGCCTTTGAAGAATTGCGCACGTCCCATCAAGAGCCACACCTTCCACATCGTGGGGTTGTATTCCCGCCGGTTAAGCCACTCAATATCTTCGGGCGTTTTGCGGCGGTTTTTGTCCCAAATGGGGTGACGCTTGATGCTGTGCAGACGAATAGCTTTCTCACATTTGGCAATGGCGAGGTCGTAGTTGGCTTGTCCTATGGCGCGACTCTCTTTGTTGTCGATGGTGTAGAGCGGCAGTTGTTCGGTGAAATGGTCGTGATTGCCATTCTCTTTTTCCAACGAAGCATCGATATAGGCCACCGAGGCGTTGTAGTAGACATTATATTTCGTGTGAAACGATTGCCACCATCGCGTGGCTAAAGTGTTGCGTTTTGTGGCGCAATTCGATAGCAATAGCATGGCAAAACATGCTGAAATGGTGGCAAATTTAGCATTCATTGTTTGGCGAGGAGTTTGGAAATGCCGAAAACAAGGATGCTCACAAAGATGATGGTTGCGCCCGAAGGCACATTGAGCAGGTAGCTAAGGCTTAGTCCAAGGAGACAGTCTATCCAGCCAAAGCCAATGGAAAGCAGCATCATGCGCTTGAAATGGCAGGTGAAGAGGTTGGCGGTCATTTGCGGAATGGTGAGCAGACTGAGCGAGAGCACGATGCCAACCATGCGCAAAGTCGACACGATGGTCATGGCGATGAGGGCCATCATGACATATTCAATGGCGCGCACGGGCAGGCCTTGCGATAGGGCAAAGGTGCGATCGAAGGCTACACTGAGCACCGCACGATAGCACAAACTCACAAAGAGAATGACTACTATGGCCAGCACGACAAGGAATAAGAGGTCGGAAGTGTCGATGGTGAGGATGCTGCCAAAGAGGAATGAGGGCAGATCGGGGATGAAACCCGGCGTGAGGAAGCAGCAAATGATGCCGACACTCATGCCGAAAGTCCAAAACAAAGCGATGGCCGAGTCTTCGCGCACATGCTCTTTTTGCGCCATATATTCCACGCCAAAGGCACTCAAGATGGCAAAGAGGGTGGCCGAAAGGATGGGGTTGATGCCCAGGAAAACACCTAAACCGATGCCACCAAACGATGCGTGGGTGATGCCACCACTGATGAACACCAGACGACGCGCCACGATATAGGTGCCGATGATGCCACAAACGATGCTGGCTAAGCACGCCCCTAAGAGGGCATTTTGGAAGAAGGTGTAGTGAAGCAGGTCAATCATGGGCTAACGCTATATAATCGTCTTTAATTTGATTGGGCATGTTGATGCCACGCAGAATGAGGCTTCTGTTCCATGCTTTCACCTCATCGGGACGCATGGTTTGCATCACTTCGGCAAAAGCTTCGGCCTCGTCGTCGCTAAAATCGTCGGACGCACGCCCTTTAAACCGGTCGAGTTCTTCGTCGTCGAAATATTCTATGGGTTGCGTGGCTGCAAGCATCATGCATTTTTGTTCGCAGAGATCGTTCTCACCCGAGCAGGTGGCACACGAGTCATGCACGACAAGGGGCGCCTCGGGCTCGCCTTTTTTATGGGCGAGCAACGTGCCAATGGCTGTGAGAAGACCTAAGGCAAGGAGTGAAAGCAGCAGATAAATCATAGGTGGAAGCCGGCTTTTTTGAGGTCGTCCCAATAGTGGGGATAGGATTTGCTCACCACTTCGGGGTGGTTGATACACAGCCCCTTGATGCGGAATGCGGCCGGCGCAAAAGCCAATGCCATGCGATGATCGGCATAGGTTTCAATGGGTTCGGTCGATGGCGTGCAGCGTTCGCCTTCCCAAAATAGCTCGTCGTCGTTGGCCGTGTCTATCACGTAGCCCAGCTTTCGCATTTCAGTTTGCAGCGCCTCGATGCGGTTGCATTCCTTCATGGTGAGGGTTTGCAGCCCTTTGAAATGAAACTTCACGTCCATGAGCGCACAGCACACCACAAAGGTTTGTGCCAAATCGGGTGCGCCTGTGAAGTTGTAGTCTAAACGATGGAGCGGGCATGGCTGGCGATGCAGCGTGATGGTGGTGGGCAGACCGTGCTCGGTGGAAGCAAAATGGGTTTTGATGCCCAAGAGCGAAAAGAGGTATTTCACCACCGAGTCGCCCTGAATCGAACCATCCATCAGGCCCATGAGTTGCACGTGGGCAGTTGTTTCGGGTGCCAATGCCATGAGCGCATACCAATAGCTGGCGGCGGTCCAGTCGCTCTCTATGGTGTAGGAGCAGGGCGCATAGGGTTGCGGTTCCACGCGAATGGTGTTGCTGTCGATCCAATCGGCTTTAGCATGGAAATCGCGCATCATGCAAAGCGTCAGGTCGATATAGGGGCGCGAGCTGATGTCGCCGGTGAGTTTCAGTGTCAGCCCCTGCGGCATGGTGGGCGCAATGAGGAGCAGCGCCGTGGTGAATTGCGAACTCACATGCCCCGGAATTTCAATCGTTCCGCCCTCGATGGGGTGACCTTGGATGCGCAAGGGAGGAAAGCCCGGTTGCCCTTCGTAGTGAATGGTTGCGCCAAGTTGCCGCAGCGCGTCCACCAAGCTGCCGATGGGACGCTGTTGCATGCGTGCTGTTCCGGTGAGGATGTGCTCGCCCTCGCCAATCGACAGATAGGCCGTTAGAAAGCGCATGGCGCTGCCGGCGCCGTGAATATCGATGGTGCGGGGCATGTTGTGCAGTGCATGTTGCAGCACAAGGGTGTCGTCGCAGTCGCTCAGATGGTGTAATGTAGTGGTGCCTTTCGTGAGTGCCTGCATGATGAGTGCGCGGTTGCTGATGCTTTTGCTGGCCGGAATTTGCAGGGCAATGTTGAGTTCGTCGGGTGCTTGAATTGTATAGAACATGCTGTGGAATGTTACCTGTTTCGATGTTGTTGCAAAAGTACAAACAAAAAGTGAGAAATCAAACCCCGTGAGGTTTGAAATGCGCCTGCCCCGCCTTATTTTCGGTTGGCTATGTTGTGGAGTTCGTTGGTTTCCCGGTCGGAGACAGAAAATCCCCCACTCACTAACATGTTTTCAAACGGAAAAGGCTTAGCGAGCCGCTCACTAACGTGTTTGTTAGTTTTATAGATGAATGCTCCAACGCTTTTCTCAAGTCCGAAGGCTGTTATCTCGCCTTTTCGTGGTTTATTCCACCGTCCACGTGTCGTTGGTTTCTAACAATTCGGCAAAGTTGTGATAGCTTTGCTTCGCTTTTTGCTCGGCCAACTGCTCGTAGATGCAATCGTTGTAGGTGGGGGCAGGCACATCGCGGATGACGCCCAAGGCCACAGGAAAGCCATCTTCGTTGCGCATCATGGCTAATTTCATTTGCAGCGTGTTGTCGGTGCAATGGGCATCGTGCACGAGGATGTCGCTCTTTTTTACGCCGTCTTCGCCTACTTTTACCACTTTCAGGCCAAATCCCTCTTGCATGAGGCCCCATTCTTTGTTTGCGCCGAACAGCATAGGCTGGCCGTGTTCCAAATAGATGGCGTGCATTTCGCGCCCTTCGCGGGTGTAGATGGGTGTATAGCAACCGTTGTTGAAAATCATGCAGTTTTGTAAAATCTCGCAGACAGCCGCTCCTTTATGTTGCTGTGCGGCTTTCAGAAGTGCCACCGTGTGGACGCTATCGTTGGCCACCGCACGACCAAAGAATTGTCCACGCGCACCAAAACAGAGTTCGGCGGGGCAGAAGGGGTCTTCGACGGTGCCATAAGGGCTCGACTTTGACACGAAACCGCGCGGCGAGGTGGGCGAATATTGCCCTTTGGTGAGGCCGTAGATGCGGTTGTTGAGCAAGATGATATTGAGGTCGATGTTGCGGCGAATGGCGTGGATAAAATGGTTACCGCCAATGGCTAAACCGTCGCCGTCGCCCGAAATTTGCCACACGGTGAGCTGTGGGCGAGCCACTTTCACGCCACTGGCGATGGCTGCTGCACGCCCATGAATGGTTTGCATGCCATAGGTGTTGACATAATAGGACAGGCGGCCGCTACAGCCGATGCCCGAGATGACGGCCGTTTCGTGGGGCGGAATGCCTAATTCGACCATGGCTTTGTGCAGCGAATTGAGGAAAAAATGGTCACCGCAACCCGGGCACCAGCGTGGTTTGCCCTTTTTATAATCGTTGATAGTGTATTCCATTGTGATGTGTTATTGGTGAATGATGTTTGAAAACGCTTTCGTGAGTTTGCTCACTTTCAGGGGCTGCCCCGTGACTTCGTTGTATTGGCGTGGCGCAAAGCCATCGATTTTCATGCGCAGATAGGCTGCAAACTGACCTAAATTCTGTTCGGCAACCACCACTTTGGGATAGCCGAGGAGCACGCGCGCCGCATTTTGTGGCAGCGGATTGATGAATTTGAAATGGGCTAATGCCACTTTCTCGCCTTTGCTGCGCAGCGCTTCCATCGCCGTATAGAGATGGCCGAAGGTACCGCCGAAGCCCACAATGAGCAGCTCGGCATCGTCTTTGTCACCGAAAACGGGCACGTCGGGCACATCGATGCTCGCCACTTTGCCGGCGCGCAGCCGCGTCATGCGGTCGTGGTTTTCAGGATTGTTGGAGATAACACCCGTGCTGCAGTCCTTCTCCAATCCGCCTATCACATGCTCAAAGCCCGGCATGCCCGGCGTAGCCCAATAGCGTGCCAGCGTTTTCTCGTTGCGTTTATAGGGCGAGAAAGTGTCGCGCAACGCCGCAGTGGCCATGGGTGGCGTGATGGTGGGCAAGTCGTTGAGCGTTTTCAAGCGCCATGCGCCCGAACCGTTGGCGATATAAGCATCGCTCAGCACCACCACGGGCGTCATGTATTCCACAGCCATCTTGCACGCATCGAATGCCGCTTGGAAACAGTCGGTGGGCGATGTGGGCGCTATCACGGGCATAGGACTTTCGCCGTTGCGGCCGAAAAGCACCTGCAGCAAATCGGTTTGCTCGGTTTTGGTGGGCAGGCCTGTCGACGGACCGCCACGCATCACGTCGACAATCACCAAGGGCAGTTCGTCCATCACGGCCAAGTTCATGGCTTCGGATTTCAAACAAATGCCTGGTCCCGACGTGGAGGTGACGCCCAACACACCTGCAAACGAGGCGCCGATAGCCGTGCAGCAAGCGGCCAACTCGTCTTCGCATTGCATGGTGATGACGCCCATGGCTTTGTGTTTCGCCAGCTCGTTGAGAATGTCGGTGGCTGGTGTGATGGGGTAACTGCCGAGAAACAGGCGCAGCCCCGCGCGCTCGGCGGCGGCCATGAGCCCGTAGGCAATGGCTTTGTTGCCCGTGATGTCCATGTAGCGCCCAGGCCGTTTGTGAATCGACTCGATGCGGTAGGTGGCTGGAACCGAAGCGTGGGTGTTGTAGCCATAATCATAGCCAGCATGCAGCACGCGGATGTTATTTTCGGCCACATCAGGCTTTGCTTTAAACTTTTTGCGCAGATAGCTCTCCACCAGCGACTGGCTGCGGTTGAAGAGCCAGCAAACGATGCCCAAAGCAAACATGTTGCGGCATTTCAACACGGCTTTGTTGTCGAGCGCGGTGTCGCGCAAACAGGCCTTTACCATCGACGTGATGGGGCACGCCACCACGCGATCGCCATCGATACCGAGCTCTCCAAGATAGTCGTTGGTTTGAAATTCGGCCTTGCGCAAGTCCTCTTCTTTGAAGTTGTCGCTGTCGATGATGATGGTAGCCGAGGGTGCTGCATGCTGAATTTGCATTTTCAGTGCGGCGGCATTCATTGCCACGAGCACATCGCAAAGGTCACCTGGCGTGAGCACCTCGTCTTCACCAATTTTCACTTGGTATCCGCTCACGCCCGACAGCGAACCTTGTGGCGCGCGAATGTCGGCAGGATAGTCCTGCAGCGTGGAGATGCCGTTGCCTACTTCGGCCGAAATCATCGAAAAAATGGTGCCGGCCAATTGCATTCCGTCGCCCGAATCGCCCGAAAACCGAACGGCGACCTGATGCAACTCTTTTACTTGAATTCCCTTCATAGACCTTTAGGTTAGAAACACCTCAAAAGTAGAAGATTTTTATGAGACGGGCAAACGATAGGCATATTATTTTGTTTTCGGGGCGAAAAAATAGCGTTTCAGAAGGGAATGATGCCATGAAAATGTGCCATCCGCGCCCGTTGCGAAAGATATTTTAGAGCAAAAAAATACATTTTCTTGATGTATGCACCCCTGCGACAACAGAAAAAATATATTTTCTTGATGTATGCATCCTTGCGGCAACGGAAAAATACATTTTCTTGATGTATGCACCCTTGCGGCAACGGAAAAAATACATTTTCTTGATGTATGCACCCTTGCGGCAACGGAAAAATACATTTTCTCGATGTATGCACCCTTGCGGCAACGGAAAAAATACATTTTCTTGATGTATGCACCCCTGCGGCAACGGAAAAAATACATTTCCTTGATGGATGCATCCTTGCAGCAATGGAAAGAGATATTCTCAATGCTGCGAACGGAAGGAAGAAAGCACCTTTTTTAATTGAAATCGTGCATTCGAGCAGCAGAAACCATCGTCTGTCCCCTTGTTTTTTATTAATTTTGCAGCCACGATGACAATCTTAATCACACTTCTCGTTTATTTTGGCGTGCTCTTGGTTTTGAGTCGACTCACCACACGTCATTCCTCCAACGACACTTTTTATCGGGGCAACCGGCAATCGCCGTGGCCTTTGGTAGCCTTTGGCATGGTGGGCGCCTCCATTTCGGGTGTCACGTTTATCAGCGTGCCTGGCATGGCCGTCACCACGCAGTTCACCTATCTGCAAATGTGCTTGGGCTTTGCCGTGGGCTATGTGGTAGTGGCCTTTGTGTTGCTGCCGGTTTACTATCGGCTCAACCTCACCACCATCTATAGTTATCTGCAAACGCGTTTAGGGCAACAGGCCTATAAGACGGGCGCAGGTTTCTTTTTGCTGTCGAAAATCTTGGGTTCGGCCGTCAAATTTGGTGTTATCTGCATGGTGCTGCAACGGTTTGTGCTCGACGCGTTGCACATTCCGTTTGTCCTCACCGTGGTGCTGATGATGGGACTCATCTGGCTCTACACGCGGCGCGGCGGCATTAAGACGCTCGTTTTCACCGACACGTTTCAAACCTTTTGCATGTTTGCAGCCTTGCTACTCATCATTTGGCGGGTGAACAGCGCGCTCCATTATTCGCTCTCCGACAGTCTGCGCGCCATCGCGGCCGACGAACATAGCCGCATCTTTGTGTGGGATGATTTCATGAGTCGGCAGAATTTCTGGAAACAGTTTCTCAGTGGCATCTTCGTGGTGGTGGTGATGACGGGGCTGGATCAAGACATGATGCAGAAAAACCTCACGTGCAAGGGACTACGCGAAGCACAAAAAGATATGTGCAGCTATGGATTAGCTTTCTTTCCAGCCAATTTATTGTTCCTGGCTCTCGGCGTGTTGCTCATGCAGTTAGCTGCGCAGCAAGGCTCGCCGCTGCCGGCATTAACCGACGATTTGCTGCCTCTTTTTGCCGCATCGGGTCGCTTGGGCACGGCCGTCGTGGTGTTTTTCACCATCGGTATCGTGGCCGCCAGCTTCTCGAGTGCCGATAGTGCACTCACGGCGTTGACGACAACGTGGTGTGTCGACATTGCCGAGCGTCCCCACGATGAGCGACTTCGGCGGCGCACCCATGCGCTCATGGCCGTGGCTTTTGCAGCCATGATTTTAATTTTTAATGCGGTCAACACCACAAGCGTCATCGATGCTATCTACACCCTCTGCTCCTACACCTACGGACCGCTGCTGGGGCTCTTTGCCTTTGCCCTGTTCACGCGCTGTCGGGTGCGCGGCCGATGGGTGCCGTGGGTGTGCATAATAAGTCCGGTTATCTGTTGGGCAGTGAGTATTCTGACACAACAAATAACCGGATATGAAATGGGCTACGAACGGTTGATGCTCAATGGCGCATTAACCTTCGGCGGATTGTTTATTTTCCGAGCTCGCTAAGATAGGCCTGTGCATCTAAAGCAGCTTTCGCTCCAGTACCAGCGGCGATGATAGCTTGCTGATAATGGGGGTCGCAAACATCGCCTGCAGCAAATACTCCCGGAACGTTGGTGGCCTGATTTTGTCCCTTCAGGCAAATGAACCCTTGCTCATCGAGCGTTATGAAATCCTTAAACAGCGCCGACTGTGGCGTGTGCCCAATGGCCAAGAAAAAGCCGTCGATGGGCAAATCGTATGTCCGTTCGTCGCTTTCGCCTTTGCGATAAACCACGTGTGCGCCTTCCACACCATTCTCACCATAAAGCCCTAATGTGTTCGTTTCGTAGAGAATTTCGATGTTCTCGGCCTCTTCCACACGCTTTTGCATGGCTGCCGACGCGCGAAGATAGGGCTTGCGCACAATCATATACACCTTTTTGCAAAGACCGGCCAAGTAGTGAGCCTCCTCGCAAGCCGTGTCGCCACCGCCCACAACAGCCACCACTTTCTTGCGATAGAAGAACCCATCGCAGGTGGCGCAAGCGCTAACACCTTGTCCGGCATACTTCTTTTCGTCGGGCAAGCCTAAATATTTGGCTGTGGCACCCGTCGCAATAATCACACTTTCGGCCTCAATCGTTTCGCTATGATCGGTAGTCACGGTGTAGGGTTTGCGGCTAAAGTCAACCTTGGTAATCTCGCCATCGCGCAAATCGGCACCAAATCGGGCCGCTTGTTCGCGCAAATCCATCATCATCTGGTTGCCATCCACGCCATTGGGATAGCCCGGAAAGTTGTCAACGATGGTGGTTTGAGTGAGCTGTCCACCTGTCTGCAAGCCCGCATAAAGCACGGGATTGAGGTTAGCTCTGCTGGCATAAAGTGCTGCGGTGTAGCCCGCTGGGCCACTACCAATGATTAAACATTTTACATACTCCATATTGTTTTCTCCTTTCTAAAAATAATTCGTTATGCGTCTAAAAGTTTTTCAATCTCTTGTGCAATGTGATCCATGCTTTCAGTAGGTTCGAAACGTGCCACCACTTGCCCTTTCTTGTTGATTAAAAACTTGGTGAAATTCCATTTAATATCGCTCTTTGCCTTGTAATCGGGGTCGGCCTCGCTCAACATTTTGTCTAAAATGGGGTAGAGCGGATGGCTCTCATCCCAGCCGGCAAAGCCCTTTTGTTCTTTCAAAAACACGAACAGTGGGTCGGCCTCGTCGCCATTTACCTTCACCTTTTTAAAGCGTGGAAACTCGGTATTGTAATTGAGCTTGCAAAACTGGTGAATGCTTTCGTCAGTGCCGGGTGCTTGTTGACCAAACTGGTTGCAAGGGAAATCCAACACTTCAAACCCCCGACTGTGGTAAGTTTCATAGAGCTTCTCCAACGCTTCGTATTGCGGTGTGAAACCACATTGCGTGGCTGTGTTCACAATGAGCAACACTTCGTTGGCATATTCTTTTAACGCTACGGGCGCTCCTTTTCTGTCTTTAACGAAATAATCGTAAACGGTTTTCATTTTCTTCTATGATAAATGCTATTAATATTGATGCTTGTTGCAAGCCATGTGGCAAAAACAATGCCAACTTGTGTGCAAAGGTAGTGATTTTATTCCTACAAGCGAGGAGCACACCCTCATGTTAACGCAATTTTAGAGTTGTCGGTTGCTACGAGCCTTATGATGCTTTCCCTGCTGTTCCATGGCCTTTTTGCCAATTCTTCCTTGTTAAAAAAGGGAAATCCCTATTTAAAATATAGGGACATGATGAGGCGAGTTGCGCAATACTTCTTATCTTTGCCCTTGTTTTTAAGTAGCAGAAGAATGAAAATGAAAAGAATAAAGCCTATGAAACAGCTATCGGTTTGGAGCTTTGCCGCTCTTTTGTGTAGCGCATTGCTATTCTCCTCGTGCAATGACGATGCCGCGGTGGCATCTTATTTGAGTGGAACATGGGAGGGAACGGTGTTCTCTGAAGTGGATTATGGTGGACAGGTCTACCAAATCACTCGCTCAGAAGTTGAGTTTACCAGTGGTTACACCTCTGGCACGGGCTATTGGGTGGACTATTATGGACGTGGTTATGGTCGCCGCTACACCGCCAACCACATTCGTTGGCATGTGGAGAATCAAAGCATCTACATTCATTTCATCGAAGAAAATAGCGATGTGGTCATCGACGACTATCGCCTCACCGATGATTGGCTCACGGGCTATGCTTCAACATCAAGTGGTAATCGGGTGCGCATAAGACTTTATCACACCTCATCGCCCAATTGGAACGACTATGATTATGGCTACAACAACTATTATGGTTATGCCAAGAGTCGCAATGCTGAGGGCACGGTGCCTGTGCAACGCAAGTATATCCGATAAACGAATGTAGCAATATCAACAGCAAAGCAGCCCACTTTCTCGTAAAAAGTGGGCTGCTTTTATTCGTGATTTAGGTCATTTTTTCATGCCATTTGTTGCATTTTTGCTGCGAAGCTTTTTCTGTTTGTTAAAAAACAGCTAAATTTGCAGTCGAAAAAGAAATAAACAATGGTAGATAGTCAGATGAAACAGGATAGCATGTTGGCGCAAAAGAATTTCACTTTTGTCGCTTTTTTTATGCCTTTTTATTTGGCTCTTCCAAATAATTGTGTAACACACACACACACA
>NZ_KK082672.1:138241-191066 GCF_000599605.1 Prevotella sp. HJM029
AATACTCGCAAACAAAGGGTGTGCAAGAAGTTTCTCATAACTTCGTGCACACCCTTTTCGTGTGGAAATTAATTTAAAACATTATAAATTCAGCATATAATATGAATGAGAAAAGAAAAAGGGCTTATTTGAAGCCCGAAGCGAAAGTAATACAAGTATCAGTTGAGCATTTATTGCAGGCTGTGAGTGGTCAGCACAAACACATTGGCCAAGGTGGAACTTATGGTGATGCCAAACGTAGTAATGTGGAATGGGGTGAATGGGACAACGAAGACGAAACCACGTCTGCATTAACTAACGGAGATAAAGAATAACAAGGAGGATAATGAAGATGAAACTTAAAGCGTATTTTAATGTTGCCTTGCTTTTCCTTGCCATAGGCTTGTTTGCAGGATGCTCAAGTGATAGTCCTGCAAGCGACAATCTTTCCGTTGACAATAAGAATGGCAAACAACCCACAGAAGAAGTAAAGGGTGTACATTTTTCAATTGATGAACCAAAGTTAACTACATCATCACGTGCTTTAATTTACGGAGGGAACACAGCTAACGCAAAGACACGTACATTCATTAAGCATACTATAGGCAATGGTGCTGATGCCTATTGGAGTAGTAATGATTTTATTTTTGTGAAAGATAAATATGGCAATTGGCAGAAGAGTATAGCTATAACCCTTCATGATGGTGGAAGTAGTGCCGAATTTACATTACCAGGTGCAGTTTCTGATTATCTTGATGGTTGTGAAGTGCGCTATATGGGAAGCAGTGCTGTTAGTGCAACGGAAGTGAAAATCTCAGGTAGTCAAATTCAGAGTGTAGGAAATAACTTCGAACATGCTGGTGCAGCTGGAGATTGTGGCGTAGGAACGGCGCGTGCTACGGGAAATCCTGTCAAGTTCAATTTTACGTTGTCTCATCAGAATAGCTATCTGTGTCTGTTGCCACGATCGTCGAATGCTATTGTACAGCGTAGCAAGTTAATCCGAATTGAAATCTCGTCCGATGATGATATTGCAGGAAATTACAATTTTGCGGCTGATGGGTCTCTGCAATTAGTCTCTGGAGGAACAAAAACAATTACCATCACTACAGATAATGGAGGAAATGGATTTGAATTGAATAACCCTGCGACCAATCTTGATAAAAATGCTACCTATGTGGTTTTGGCTCCTGGAACGCACAACTTAATGGTGCGTTACTGGTTACGCAATACTACGGATTATCCTGATCCTGTAGGGAAGATAGAAGGTACCATCACGAAATATGTAACAGTGAATAGTGTGGCTGGGAAGATAGATGATATTACAGCCAATCTTGAACCTATCATGACTTATAACAATTGGGTACATTATATGTGGAATGCCGCCTATCCTTATTGGGAATGGGGAGCGGCAGCTTATGTTCCGTCAAATGCCCCCAGTGGAGTACATGGTAGTAACTATCCTACAATTGCTACAGATGCACGCTGGTACGGCAAGGGTACGTCATCAAATGGTACGCCAAATGTAAACGAAATGATGTGGTATGGGCGGGATGGCGATTGGTATAGCGATACCAATGAACTCTTTGTATGGCAGAACCGCTTGTGGTGTGGTATTTGGTGGGTACTACGTAGGGTGAATATTCCAAGTATGAATCCCAATTTAGCACCAGATGGACATAATCGATTGACGGAAGCGTTACCAGGTGCAATAAAATATGATATTACACACGTTGGTATTAGGCCTCCAAAGAATCAACTCAGTAAGTATTTCATGATTCCAGGTATTGGTTATTATGATGATGGAATTTATCGAAAGAATTCTGCAACATATGGGTATCGTCATACTTCAAGTTTGGTACCTGGCTGGGGGAGTGATTATAGTTATTACTTAGATTTCTATCCAGACGGCATGTTTATTGGTATGGCATCGAATAGGACAGGAGCCGTGGAGCAGGGCTTTGAGTGATGAAATGCATGGTTCAAGTGAAATATGAGCAAAAATAAAAGGTTCTTCGGTTATCGCCGAAGAACCTTTTATTTTGCATTCATCCTCATTCTTACGTGGTGTGATTGCAAGCTACGATGCGTCACAGAGTGGAAGGTTGTACTATTGGTGTGGCACAATCTTTGACGAATAGTGCTGAAGAGATGGCTTGCTGTGGAGGAAAACAAAAGAGAGCAGGTGTGGTTTGATGTGTTCCACACCTGCTCTCAAACATGTTTTATTCGTTTAATTTTCAAACGTAGCGATGCGCGATCCTATCCAACGGAGGAATTGTCTCACGTGGATTTCGTGGTCGTTGAAATAGAAATAATAGGCATTATTGGCATTCGATGACGAGCCAGACGAGGTCCAATAATGTCCGCCAATGCCCACATCGTGTGTTAATCCATCTAAATAATAACCGCTGGCAGGCAGGAAGAAATAATTGGGCAAGTCGTTTGCTGTGGGGATTGCACGGCTAAGCGGTCGCGTGAAGTCTGAAGCATAACCTTTATGCTCTACGTAGGTGTTTGGCGAACCATTGTTGGTGAAATTAATTCCCCAATAATCAGTGCTCTTGTTGGCTGCTCCTAAAGCTGTGCGTCGCTTAATCCAAATGCCACCCTTTTGCAAATGGCCATAGATAATCCATAGCTTGTTGGCATCCCAACGAGCGTCACCAAACTCGGGGAAATGACACATGAGGTTCACATTGGGCTGTGCGGCTGCAGAATGTATTGCGTTGGTAGCAACCTTATAACCATAGCCTGTGTTGTACCAACGCGTATCGGGCGTAGCAGCCCAGTCGGCTGTTCGTGAGCCATTGAGAACGAGCGTTGCAGGATATTTGCCTCCCACGCGGTCGTGACCTAACCAATAGTTTTGGCCATCAGCGGCATCCCACATGAAATAGGTGCCAGAAACATCTATCAAACCTTGTACTAAGTGGGCTCTCACATCACGAATTTTCCCGGCTGTGCACTGAAAATTGTTAATTGTTTTCACAATCGTCCCTTCAACATTGGTTAAGGGATCTTTAATCGTGTAGGCGATAGTGAAATTATAAGTTCCAGGTGCAAGCACCATGTAGGCGGCATTGGTGGGGAGGGATTCGGTGGTCGTGTTGAGCGAGAAGTTGTTCACTGTGAGCGTGATGGTGTTGCTACTGCCCGAAAGTGGTAATTTGCCATCGAGCTGACCATCGGTGAAATCATAAGTTCCCGCAATGGGCTTATCGGCCGTTAGTACAATCTTTTGCAAAAAGATGTTGGGGCCTAAGTCGGTGTTTGTGCAGCGTGGCACGAAGCATAAGTAGCTGGCCTTGTGATCAAGCGTGAAATGGAAATCGCCACCTCCGCCAATAGCTGTTGCCGAATCGCAATCACCAGCTTGTGCCAAATGGCTGAAATCGTTGGGGGTGGCTTGGCTTTGCGCAGCCGCAATGGTCACACGATTGGCTGGTTGATTATGTCCCGTGTAGTGCACCTCGGGGTTAAAACCATAATTTCCTGTTGCTAATGTGAAGTTGGCCTGCTTCATATTGACGGTTGCAGGTGGCGTGACGGGATGGAATTGAGCGGCATTGCTCAAATGAAACTGCCCATCTGTGGCTTTAACCCACACCTTGTCTGTGGTTTCCCAAGACACATTGGCTATGCCGCCTCTCACGTGGGTAGCTGTTGTTCGTGTGTGAGTAGGCGCTGGATCGAGTGGTTGCGCACCCGAGAAGGTAGCAACCGCGTGGGATGTTTCATTTGATGTTGTGGACTGCGATGGCACGTCGTCTCGGCTTTCATTGGCACAAGCCACCATGAGCATGCCAAGGGATACAACTTTTAAAATTTGAATTGCATATTTTTTCATAACATTTCCCTCATTACTTTTATTCTTAATTGAAAAGGGTTGTTGGCTGTGATGCGGCATCGTCATCGCCCCAATCATCATCTTCATAGGAGAAGGTGTTGCGCTTGGCATCACCACCATCGCCACCATAATCTATAACACCTGCGTTTCCGCTGGCAGCATCCAACAAATGCTCTACAGGTACAGGGTAAACCTTACTCTCGGGCTTCATATAAACCCGTTTCGTTCGTACTGCTTTTTCCATAAACATTTTATCAATTTATATTCATCTGCATGCAAAGGGAACTTACAATAAAGCTATTGCGACCCTTTACAGCTTTCATTGCTATAACAAAAGCATTGCTGACATTGCACGCAACGCCATTATTTCATCATTTAATTGTTGTTGAAGCGTGTATAAAAGACTCCATTATTTGAATGACTAAAGAGCCAGTCTTGAGGAAAACCACTAAGAGACAATGCCTCAGCTTATCCATCAGAAGTTGATTTCTGGTGTTTTTATTATCCTTAAAAGTAGTGACAAAGTTACTTCGATTTTTGAAATCTCACAAGTTTTCAGTGCAGAAACAATGCGAAAGCCGTTTCCTAAACACGCTTTGTTCCAGTCTATTCATCCATAAAACACTTCTGAGCAGCTCAATTTTAGCTCACTTTTTATACAAAATCCTTATAAATGAGGATGTTTTTCTTCTTTTTTTACCAGTCTTGTTAATTTATTCTTTAGCTTTGTGACCTACTTCTAAACAAAAGATTATGAATCTAAGTGGTTTACATAAATGGATTAGATGCATCACCTATCGGCAGAAAGTCATAGGCCTCACAATGAGTGGAACCATAATTGGTTTGGTGCTTTTATTCGCTTATACGCTACGCTTGCACACCTATATTATAGGTGATGACCCTGCAGCGTGTGTAAATTGCCATATCATGACACCTTATTATATTACATGGGCGCACTCTTCACATGGACGAGATGTTACTTGTAATGATTGTCATGTGCCTCATCAGAACATAGTTAAGAAATACTTTTTTAAGGGGATGGATGGTATGAAGCACGTGGCTTATTTTGTTACTAACTCCGAACGGCAAGCAATTATGGCTGAAGAAAGTTCTGCCAACGTGATTATGGACAACTGTATTCGGTGTCATGCACAGCTTAATCAGGAATTTGTGAAGACAGGACGTATCAACTATATGATGGCTAAACGAGGTGAGGGATTGGCCTGCTGGGACTGCCATCGCAGTGTGCCTCATGGTGGAATGAATGGTCTTGCAAAGACACCTAATGCTGAATCACAGGTACCATTGCCCCCCAATCCTGTTCCCGAATGGCTACAAAAGGCTTTAGGGCGATGAGGATTACACTTTATATTATATATAGGCAATAAATAAAAGAAATACCATCATTTGTGAAATCTAAAAATTTAAAGAATATGGCTAAGCAATTAAAGAAATGGCAAGGCTGGATGCTGTTTGGCGGTTCCATGCTCATTGTGTTTATTTTAGGCCTTCTCTGCTTCTCACTACTCGAACGGAGAGCTGAAGTTGCCAGTGTTTTCAACAATCGGCGTGTGCCCATGACCGATTCGATTATCGCGCAGAATGAAAAATTTAAGGAAGACTTCCCACGGGAGTATGAAACGTGGGCGATGACGGCTGACACCACTTTCAAGAGTATGTATAATGGCTCACAAGAGCGAGATATTCTTAAAGCATTCCCCGATATTGTAATCATCTGGGCAGGTTATGCCTTTTCGCGCAACTACAACACGCCACGTGGCCATCGCCATGCTATTGAAGACCTTAGAAAGATTTTGCGAACAGGGAATCCGGGTATCGATGGCGACGGTGATATTCAGCCTGGAACATGCTGGACATGTAAGGGACCTGATATACCACGCTTGATGCGTGAGAAAGGTATTGGAGCCTTCTATGGTGCAAAATGGAGTGACTGGGGTCCCGAAGTGATGAATACTGTGGGATGTTCTGATTGCCATGATGCGCGCACAATGGAATTACGCCCTGCTCGTCCTGCATTATATGAAGCATGGAAGCGTGCTGGTAAAGATGTTAATAAGGCCAGCCATCAAGAGATGCGCTCACTGGTTTGTGCACAATGCCACACCGAATATTATTTTGAGAAAGACAACCACCAATACTTAAAGTTTCCACAAGACAAGGGACTTACTTGTGAAGCCGCCGAAGCCTATTATGATAGCATTGGCTTTTATGACTACATTCACCCATTGTCAAAGGCTAAGATTTTAAAGGCACAACATCCAGGTTACGAACTTTTTAAGCAGGGTATTCATGGACAGCGTGGGTTAAGTTGTGCCGATTGTCACATGCCTTACATGCAAGAAGGTGGCATTAAATACACCGACCACCATGTACAAAGTCCGTTGGCTAAGATTGATCGTACCTGTCAAACCTGTCACCGGCAAGATGCTGAAACGCTACGACAGAATGTTTATGATCAACAAAAGAAAGTTTATGATTTTGCAGTGAAGGTGAACCACGAGTTGGCTACAGCACATTTAGAAGCCGAGTTTGCTTGGAAGAAAGGTGCTACGCAGCCTGAAATGGCAAAGGCACTTGATGACATTCGCAAGGGGCAATGGCGCTGGGATTATGCTTTAGCAAGTCATGGAGCAGCTTTCCATGCCCCATTAGAAGTAATGCGCCTTTTAGCTAATGCGATGGCCTACACGCAAGACGCTCGTACAGAGATCGCTCGAGTAGTGGCAAAACATGGTTTTACAGGCAAGATTCCACTTCCTGACATATCAACAAAGGAAAAGGCACAGCGCTATATCGGTCTTGACATGCCTGCACTGAACAGCAAGAAGGAACGTTTTTTAAACACCATCGTTCCGCAATGGATTCAGAAAGCAAAGCAAAATAAACGCTTCATTACACAACCCATGTAAGGAGCGCCTCACTTAAAACAGACTTGATAGCTACCTCTCTGCAGCCTTCGCTAAAAAGATAGACCCATGTTAAGCATGGCAGGCAGGGGGATGACTATCAATTCTGCATGTCGAACTATCCTTTTACAAATAATCCTTTCAAGTAAAAATAATCCTATCTCGCACTTCAGCGAGCAAGAAAAGAACTAAACCATCATGTGGAATAAACCATGGACCATTCGTGAGGGGCTTGCAATAGGTGGAGGGCTCATCATCGTTGGGCAGTTGCTGCAATTCTTCATAGGCGGCATCGATTGGCAACTTTTTGCCTTCCCTGCCAATCTTGTCACCCTCGGATTCTACTTATTAAGTCTCGGTGTGCTCTACGTTTTTCGCAAAAGACTCTACGTTGTGCAATACTTTTGTACACCGTCAGCCGCTGTAGCCGCCATTGGTTTCGCGTTAGTGCTCACCTTTATCATGGGCATCACTCGGCAAGCGCCAGGCGTAAGCCCAGCTATCGATCCCATCGGCCTCTCGCATATGCTCACCTATTGGCCGTTCGTGCTCGTCTATCTCTGGCTCTGTAGCATCATAGCCTTGACTGCACTCCATCAAATCAGTACTTTCCGCAAGCGAAAGCTCCCCAGTCTTGTGTGCCATGTTGGATTGTTTATCACTCTTGTGTGCGGCACATTAGGCTCTGCCGATCAACGCAACCTCAAGATGTACTGCCTTACCGGACAACCCGAGTGGCGTGCGTTTGACGACCAAGGTAATGTAGTTGAGTTGCCCTTGGCCATCGAACTGCAGCGCTTCATCCTCGAAGAATATCCCGCCGAGCTGCAAAAGGTAGGCATTGGTAAGGGTAAAACTAAACTTATGAAAATGGCTTCACCCAAACGCTATGCCAGTGAAGTGCACATCTATACCAAGGAAGGTGAGACGTTGGCTACCACCATTGAGGTCAATAAGCCAGCGTATCTCGCAGGTTGGAAAGTCTATCAATACAGCTATGATGAGAGTATGGGTTCCACCCATCGTGTGAGCATCTTTCAACTTGTGGCCGACCCTTGGCTACCCTTCGTCTATCTTGGCATCGGATTGCTACTCCTTGGAGCTGTGCTACTCTTTTTTAGTTTAGGAAAAACAAAAGACATTATATCCTCAACACCAGAATAACTATGATTTGGGAATATTTCATCTATTTCGCTATCGCTGCAATCCTCTTTTGGAGCATTGGGGCCTATTGTGCTTGGAAACGCCAACAGCGTGTGGCTTATCTCTTAACCGCTATCGGTCTAACCATATTCTTCATCTATATCCTCCTCATGTGGCACACGCTTGAGCGGCCACCTATGCGCACTATGGGCGAAACCCGTCTGTGGTATTCGTTCTTCCTTCCTCTGGCTGGTATTATTGTTTATGCACGTAGCCGCTATCATTGGATTTTGAGCTTTTCCACACTATTGGCCAGCGTATTCATTGGTATTAACCTATTGAAACCCGAAATCCACACCAAAGCAATGATGCCGGCCCTACAGAGTCCGTGGTTTGCCCCCCATGTCATTGTTTATATGTTTGCCTACGCCCTCTTTGGCGCGGCCACCCTCATGGCCATATTTCTATTGTGGAAGATACGTGCCAGCGAGTCTACGACTAATACGTCATCGATACCTATGACAACCTCCATCACTCTCGTTAGCATTGATAACATGGTAGGCATGGGTTGGGCTTTCCTCACCATCGGTATGCTCTTTGGTGCGCTATGGGCCAAAGATGCTTGGGGCGACTATTGGGCTTGGGATCCTAAGGAGACTTGGGCGGCCATCACCTGGTTAGCCTATTTGCTCTATATGCACCTGCGCCTCACATCACGCGCCAATCCTCGTCTGTCACTGCGCCTGCTCCTCATCGCCTTCGTGTTACTGCAAATGTGCTGGTGGGGCATCAACTATCTGCCATCGGCGCAAGGCATGAGCATCCACACCTACAACAGTTAGCCCATCCTGCCCATTGTGAGCAGTGTCTCGCATAGTCGAAGCACGATGTGAAGATGAAATCGAGTGCAAACGAACACACGAGCCATCCTGCTGTGCACAAAAGATGGTGCTTCGTGTAGCCGATTCACCATCTGATAAAGGCAGATGATGCGGCACGTGATGAAATGATTCTGCCTTAGTCTGCAGGGGGTACGCTCGTATGTGTTAATTCCTCACTTTGAACCGGATGCATACAGGTTTGCGTAACCTAATGGTTTGCTTTATTGCGAGTAAGCCTGTTTCGGCATCACGTGCAAACACCTGAATACAGTTACCATCACGACAGGCGCAAAGCAGATAGCGACCATTGGGTGTGAGAGCGAAGTTGCGTGGATGAGGCTCTGTAGGTTGATAGCCCACCTTGCAGAGCATACTCGTAGTTGCATCCACCTTGAAGATAGAGATGCCGTCGGCTTTCAAGCGGTTGCTGGCATAAAGGTAGCGACCATCAGGCGAGAGGTGCACGTCAGCCCCACCACGTCCACCCACACTGTCCGAGGCTATGGTTTGCAAACGCTCTAAATGATATCCTTTCCGTTTAAACATCGTCACGGCACCTCCAAGTTCGCTCATCACATAGACATAGCGTCCGTTGGGCGCAAAGGCTATGTGGCGCGGTGCTTCACCGCGGGGAAGGCGTCCGACCACGCCCAATGGCTTAAGCGATGTGGATGAGGTTGGTTTGAAACATAGCAATTGGTCGGCGCTGAAATCAGTGGCATAGACACAGCCATTCGGTGCAAAGCGTGCGGTATGCACGTGGGCTGTGTTTTGCGGCGCAGCAGCACGGGGGTCGGCATGTCCTGCAAACCGATAGCGTCGTGCCCCAATTAGTCCATTGCGTAGCACAGGAAACACGCTCATTGTTCCCCCCGAATAGTTGGCAGTGAGCACCATGCGTCCATTGGTTTCCACAAAGCATGGGTCTTCGCCGCCCGTGAGTTGACGATTGAGCAATCTCATCTGGCCAGTGGTCTCATTCAGACCCACGGTGCAAACAGCCGCATGATTGTCGTTGGTCTCGCTCACCACATATAAAAGGTGAGGACGATGCGCAAAGGTAAGATACGAAGGGTTGGTCATTGATAGTGAGTCGAGCAGTATAGTTTCTCCAGTCTGCTGATTAAACATGAAACTATAAAGTCCTGTGCTGCCTGTGTCTGTATAGGTACCCACTATCATGGTTAATCCATCGCCCGCCCACATTGACAGCGAAAAAGTAAATGCCGAGCATAGCAGCATCTGCATCCGTTTGCTAAAATTCATCATTGTTAGTCACTAATTAAGTTCATTTTACGTTGCAATATTCGCAATTATTTCTGAGAAAAGCAAACATTTTAGTTATCGTCTTACTTGCCATCCACAAAAAACCACTGCAACCCACGCTTCCATTCAAATTAATTTTATATATTTGCACAGCAATAATTTATTTCATTCAATTTACCATCTATCTATGCAAAAGAAGCTCCCATTAATGGTGCTTGCGGTGTGTTGTTCTACTCTCGCGCAGGCACAGAGCAATCAAACGCAGCAAGCAGCAAAGTCGTTAGACGAAAACGCTTTTACCTTCACCGAGGCACAGTTGGGCGAAGACGACAACATGAGCCAAAACGTAACCATCCTCAATTCAACTACCAATGCCTACGCCAACGAAGTGGGCTTTTTGTTCTCGCCCATGAGGTTTCGTTATCGCGCCTTTAACCAAAAGTACAACGAGATTTTCATCAATGGCGCACCCGTAAATGATGTTGAACGCGGCCAGTTTGCTTTCTCTTCCATCAGCGGTCTGAACCAGCAAACACGCAATGTCGACTTTTCACTCCCATTCGAAGCCAATAATTATGGTATGACTGCCATGGCAGGCAGTAACAATTATAATTTCCGCACTGGCAGTATGTCCACAGGACAGCGTATCAGCCTTGCTGGTGCCAACCGCAACTACACTCTGCGTGGCATGTACACCTATAATAGTGGCTTCAACGCTAAGGGGTGGGCTTTCAGTGCTGGTCTCACCTATCGTTGGGCTAATCGAGGCTATGTGGAAGGTACTTTCTATAATGCCCTTTCTTATTTCCTCGGTGTTCAGAAACTTATGGGTAGCCATAGTCTGAGTTTTGCTACATGGGGTAACCCCACAGAGCGTGGTGCACAAGGCGCGGCTACGGATGAGAGTTTTTGGATTGCTAACAATAACCAATACAATCCCTATTGGGGCTATCAGAATGGCAAACGCCGTAACTCGCGTGTGGTGAACGACTTTGCGCCAACTGCGCTGCTCACATGGGATTGGAACATCAACAATACCTCGAAGCTTACTACTACACTGCTCGGGAAATATAGCCTTTACAAGAGCACCAAGCTCAATTATAATAATGCTGACAACCCACAACCCGATTACTACAAGCTATTGCCCAGTAATTTTTATGATGTATGGGGCAATAATGCTCGATTTCAAACAGCACAAAATTTAGCTGACTGGCGGTTGGCCTACGAGTGGTTATCGAGCGACAAGGCTCACCGTCAAATCAATTGGGATCAGCTCTATGCTGCCAATCGCAACATCAATCAACAAGGTGGCGATGCCATGTACTATGTGCAAGCACGCTACAACAATAATCTTTATTTCACGTTGGCTTCAACCTTAACAAAACACTTCTCTGCCAAAAATACGCTGAATGTTGGTGTTACGGCAGCAACCAACAAGGGATTCCACTATCAAACGATGGACGATTTGCTTGGTGCTAACAGTTTCCATAATATCAATAACTACGCCATCGGCACCTATGCAGCCAACTCATCGGCCGTGCAATACGACTTAAACCGCATGAATGCACTGGTGAAAGAGGGCGACCGCTTTGGCTATGACTACAACCTCAATGTCGTTCGTGGCAACGCATGGGCCAGCTACACCGAAACTTTCCGCAACATTCACTATAGCGTGGCTGGGAAAATTGGCTACGATGGCATGAACCGCGATGGTAAAATGCGTAACGGTTTGTTTGCCAACAATTCGTTTGGTAAGAGCAAAACGGCTAATTTCCTCAGCGGTGGTGGTAAGACAGCTGCATCGATTGATCTGAGTCATGGCCATGTGTTCTCGTTGGGATTGGGCTTAGAAAGTAAGGCGCCCACAGCCAGTGTAGCCTTCCAAGCGGCCGAAATGAACAACGATTTCGTGCGCGATTTGAAGAACGAACTCATCTTCAGCAGTGAGGCTTCCTACCAATACAGTACCTCGTGGTTGCATGCTAACCTCAACGCTTATTATAGCTACGTGGGGCATGCCACAGAATGGACGTGCTTTTATTTTGACGATATCAATTCGTTCTCCTACAATGCTCTCAGCAATCTGAAAAAAGCTTATTATGGTGTGGAATTCGGTTTGCGCTTCAAACTCACATCCTACCTCGATCTAAAAGCTATCGGAACGCTCAGCGAAGCGAAAAACATGAGTAACGCCCACGTGCGCTACCTCAACTCTACGCAAGGGGTTTACAATGACGATGAAGCATTGGTGAAAGGCATGCGTGAGAGTGGAACACCTCTTACTGCAGCCAACTTAGGACTTAGTTTCCATCAAGGCGGCTGGTTTATCGACCTCAACGGCAACTACTACGACCGCATCTATCTGGGCTACTCACCCTACTATCGCTATGCGTCGGCACTCCAAAAGATTGGTTCCATTGATGACAAGGGCAACTATATCGTTTCACCACAGGAGAAAGGCCATGGTGGATTTATGCTCGACGCCAGCATTGGCAAGAGCATTCGCCTGAAGAAAGGTTCGCTCTCCATCAACCTCATGGTGACCAATCTGCTCAACAACCAAAAGATTGTAACGGGCGGTTACGAGCAGAGCCGCAGCGACTATTCCATTAAAAATGATGGAAGCACCAGCAGTCGCACTTACAATTTCTCACGCAATCCGAAGAAATACTATGCCTATGGTATGAACGGCATGTTGCAAGTAGCTTATAAATTCTAATTCAAGCAACCCGAATATGAAGCATTTAAAATATATCTTTCTGGCATGCGCTGGTCTACTGATGACCAGTTGCATGAATGGTGATTGGGATTCTGTCGACACTCACTACACGCGTGGTAACAGTGCTATCACCGAAACCCATGTCATCTCCATTGCACAGCTCAAGAGCAATTACGCAACACAGTTGGCACAACCCTATGGCATGGCCGAGATTACCGACGACATTCAGATCAAAGGCTACGTTATGGCCAATGATAATGGCGGTAATGTGTTTAGTCAAATTAGCTTGCAAGATGCAACTGGTGCCATTGTGATAGCCATCAGTGACAATGGCATCGCTGGTTATCTGCCCGTTGGTACCGAGATTTTGGTCTATCTTAAAGGACTTTACATCGGCAACTATGGCTATCAAACACAGATAGGAACGCCTTATAGTAGCGAAAGGAATCAAGAATCGGTAAGCCGCATGTCGAAAATCCGTTGGTATCAGCACTTCAACTACACCAACCACACCATAACACCTACAATTCCTCTATTCGATCAAAGTCGTATAACCGACGCTAACTACCTCAATGAAAATGCAGGAAGAGTGATGACCATCAAGAATGTGGCCTTTCAACAGGCAGGAATTAAGGATTATGCTAACCGTGCTGATGTGGTAAATAATAATGCTTGCGAGCGTGCTTTGGTAGGGCTCAACGAAAATAATATTGTTGTGCGCACCAGCGTCTATGCTGATTTTGCTGCAGACAAGTTACCCACAGGTCAAGTAGACATTACAGGACTTTTTACACGTTATAATAACAAGTGGCAGATTATCATTCGTCAAGTTAGCGATGTTAAGGCAGCCAATTAAAACATAAATACAATTTTAAACGCAAAGCAAAATGAAAAAATTTATCAACGCATTGTTTCTTTTGGCCGTAAGTGCCGTAGCTCTCACCAGCTGCAGCGATGTTCCTGCACCCTATGACACACCCAACCAAAATAGTAACAATCCCACAACCCCTACAATAGCTACGCCAATAGGTAGTGGTACGGAAGCCGATCCCTACAATGTAGCTGCAGCCATAAAGAAACTAAAGGATGAGCCTGCCGATCAAAATACGGCACCGATATACGTAAAAGGTGTGGTTGCCGAAATCAAGAAGGTTGACACTGGTACCTATGGCAACGCCGATTACTATATCATTGATAAAGACTATCCCAATCACAAGCTTTATATTTTTCAGAGTAAGTTCCTCGCCAATGCGAAGTTTACAGCAGCCAATCAAATTAAGGTAGGTGATGTAGTCGTTATCTATGGTCCATTTGTTAACTATAAAGGCACTACACCCGAGACCGTTGGCAAAGGTGCTACTTATATTTACAAGCTCAATGAACAAGGTGGTGGAACGGTTACACCGCCTACACCCAGCACACCTGTCAATACAGAAGCTACTGCTTATACCGTTACCAATGCCATCAATTTGATAACGAATAATCAAATCCCGACTAATGAGGTTTATGTAAAGGGCATTATCTGCAAGGCTCCTACCTATAACGCAACTTACAAGAGCCTCACCTACTACATCTCTGATGATGGAACAACAGCTAACGAGCTGCAAATCTTCTCGGGTAAGAGTTTCAATGGTGCCGATTTCACATCAGCTAACCAGCTGCAAGTGGGTCAAACCGTTGTGGTACTTGGTCATCTGAAAGCTTACACTAAGAATGGAAGAACCACCAATGAAATCGACAAGGAGAACAAACTTGTTTCGGTAAATGGTGGTACGCAACTCATTCCCGGTAGCGCACCCACGCCAACACTGACGCCCACTCCCACACCAACTCCATCACCTTCAGCACCGACTACAACAACTGAAGTTACGGCTGCAAGCTTTGGCATAGCCAATAGCAAAGAGTTTGGTACACAAACAATGTCCGATGGTACCACCATTACCACTGCAAAAGGCTCTAACAACAGCGCTCCTAAGTTTTATAGTGCTGGTGGCGGAACCATTCGCATGTATCCTGGCAACACCATTTCTTTCAATGCAGGCAGCAAGCAAATTGCTTCTATCACACTTTTCTGCGATGAATATAAAGGCGACAAATACACAGCCAGTGGCAATCTCGAAACAACAGCCGGAACCGTTGCACTCAACGGTCTCAAATATACCATCATCGGTATCAACGCTGCTACTGTAACATTCACTAATAACGCCACAGGCTCAGGTGCCCCATCACAACTTCGTATTAAGAAGTTTGTCATCACCTACGCCAACTAAGCATTTAAAAACGTTTTAAATAAATTTGGCAGGCTGCAAAGATTTCATTAACTTTGCAGCCTGTTAGATTAGTAACAATTTTATAAATTATAATTATCAACGAAATGAAAAAAGGTATTCACCCAGAAAACTATCGCCCCGTCGTATTCAAAGATATGTCCAACGGCGATATGTTCCTTACAAAATCTACAGCAAGAACCAATGATACTGTAGAATTTGAAGGCGAGACTTACCCTGTGGTAAAGATTGAAATCTCAAGCACTTCTCACCCCTTCTACACGGGTAAGAGCAAGCTTGTTGACTCAGCTGGTCGCGTTGACCGCTTCATGAACCGTTACGGTAAGTTGAAAAAGTAAATATATCTTTTGCAAAGAATATATTCCATTTAAAGTGTGTTCAAACGTAGTTGCATATGCGTTTGAGCACACTTTTTTTATTTCTATGTTATTGATTTCGCATATAAAATGAAACGTCAGCTCCTTTCCTTTGTACTCTGTTCGGCGGCTTTTGCTATTTTAGCCTGTGGTGGAAACGATAATCCCGACATCTACACGCCTAATCCCGGAGGACAACTCCCCAATACTTCGCATCAACAAAACAATGGAAATGCCACGTCTGCAAAAAATAATCAAAATCAAAATGCGGCACCCATTGGCACCCCTATCGAAGTAACACGATTAGAATTTCCGAAGCTCCATGGCAATGGCAGTTCTATTTATGTTTACCGTGTGGCTGATCCTGCCAACCTCTCTCATCAAGCAATGAACTATGCCTTGGAATGGGATCACGCCAAAAGAGCACAACGGTGGAGCTGCTGGATGAGCACTGCCCAGACAAGGGCTAAAGGATGGAACAGAGCTAACTGGAAGGCCGACAATAAATGGCATGGAGACCCCTTTCAATGGGCACCTGGAATCCCCAATGACGAACAGCCGCGCGTGACAAATGAATTTAGTCAAAGCCTGTTTCCCGATGGCTCAGGAAGGGGCTATGACCGTGGACATATCTGTGCATCTGAAGATCGTATCTACTCGAAAGAGGCCAACGAGCAAACTTTCTATATGGCCAACATGCAGCCTCAGGTGCACAATTTCAATGCGGGCATTTGGATGAAAATGGAAAACTGTCTGCGTAGCCATTTGCAACCTAACGACACGTTATATATATGTAAGGGTGGAACCATCGACCAGGCCAACCAAATTTTGAGCTATACGCGTAGCAACTTCATCGTACCCAAATATTTTTTCATGGCCGTGTTGCTCAAAAACGCGTCGGGCTACCATGCCTTTGGCTTCTATGTTGAGCACCGCAACCTCACGATGAAGCAAATGAAAGAGCGGGGCATCAGCACTCGATTAACCGATTACATGGTGAATATTGCTGAGTTGCAACGCCTCACAGGCATCGACTTTTTCTGCAATCTGACTGATGATATTGAAAATGAGGTAGAAAATAAAGCTCTGCAAGCGGTGAAGTTCGATTTTAAAGATTGGGGCATTAACCAATAATCCATTTCTTTCAGCACGCTTTGGCAGTCGTAGCATGTGGAAAGAGATTCGTTATAATAAATCGAAAGCAATTCCAATAACTTTAGAAATAAAATTGTAAATTTGCTCACTCAATCATCTTTTTAGTGTATTCAGCGATATGAAATCATTTAAGTTTGGTCTTCTTCCGCGCATCCTTGTAGCCATTTTGTTGGGTGTAATTTGCGGTAATGTGTTTAGTGAGCCCATTGTGCGCCTTTTTGTTACGGGCAACAGCATTTTTAGCCAGTTCTTAGGTTTTATGATTCCGCTCATCATTTTGGGGATGGTAGCTCCATCTATTGCCAATATTGGTAGCACAGCTGGTCGCATTTTGTTGGTAACCGTAGTGCTGGCCTATGCCGATACCGTGCTGGCAGGGCTGTTGGCTTATGGCACAGGCAGCTGGCTTTTCCCATCGTTGGTGTCGACCACACAAGGTGTTCACCTTGAGCAGCCTCATGCATTGAAACCCTTTTTTGAACTCAATATTCCCGCTTTGATGGATGTGATGAGTGCTTTGGTGCTGGCTTTCATGGTTGGTTTGGGCGTGGCTTATGGCAAAGGCAATGTGTTGAAGCGTGGGCTAAATGAGTTTGGCACAATCGTTGAGCGTGTGATAGAGAAAATTATCATTCCTTTGCTGCCCATCTACATCTTTGGCATCTTTTTAAATATGACGTATAGTGGTGAGGCTTATCATATCTTGTTGGTGTTTGCTAAAATCATTGTGGTGATTTTTGTGCTCCACATTGTAGTGCTACTCTATGAGTTTGTGGCTGCGGGTTTGTTTGCCAAGCAAAATCCATTTCGTCTGCTTTTCAATATGTTGCCTGCCTATTTCACGGCCTTAGGCACATCGTCTTCGGCAGCCACCATTCCCGTGACATTGAAGCAAACGCTCAAGAATGGAGTAGACGAGGGAGTGGCTGGCTTCACCATTCCTTTGTGTGCTACGATTCACATGTCAGGCTCCATGATGAAGATTACGGCTTGTGCACTCACCGTTTGCCTGATGAATGGGCTACCTCATAGCTTTCCACTCTTCCTCAATTTCATGTTGTTGCTGGCCATTTGTATGGTTGCTGGCCCAGGAGTTCCCGGTGGTGCAGTGATGGCCGCTTTGGCTCCGTTAGCCTCAGTGTTAGGCTTTGGTTCCGAAGAGCAAGCACTCATCATCGCTCTTTATATTGCGATGGACAGCTTTGGCACAGCCTGTAACGTGACAGGTGATGGTGCCATCGCCGTGGTAGTGAATAAAATCTTCCGCAAGCGCCCTGTTGAAGTGCAATCATAGTGGCAATAAAACGATGTGTTCGCCCATGGACAAACACATCGTTTTGCTATTTTTTGCTGTTCGTCCATGGGCGAACGCTTGTTTTTCTCTTTTTTGGTTGTTCGTCCATAGGCGCTCATGTGTTTTTTTTATTTTTGATTGTCCGTCCATGGACGAAGGTATGTTTTTCTAAATTTTTAGTTGTTCGTCCATGGACGGACAGCATTTCTGAAAAGATTTCATGTGTGTCAAATTGTGTTCGAAAGCATTTTTATGGGTGTGTAAGCATCAAAGTCTCATTTTTTTTCATAACTTTGCAATCGTAAATTACACGCACGTATCGCTTACGGATAGTAGTAAATTAAAGGATGTTTATATAAAAAAGGTATCATCAATAGCCTTGCGACAGCTTGATTTCTTCGCATGGCATCATAATAAATTAGTATTCCACCTATTAAAATTCCCATTATAATGAGAAAATTGCAGAATATTAAATGCATCCATCGCTTAGGAATGTTGTTGTTCCTAAGCCTTTTGTGTATGGGGCCTTTGGCACTTCTGGCTTCGGCTCAGACGCCTACCGACGCCAAAGTAACCTTGTCACTGCATGAGGCTACAGTTGAAACGTTTGCCAACGAAATTGCTCGTCAAACGGGTTTGACTATTTCCTATGAGGATAACGATGTGAAGGCACTCAAAGGCGTTAGCTTTGATGTGCGTGAACAGCCGTTGTCGAGCTTGCTCATCACCCTGAGCAATCAACTTCCATTTACCTATCATGTAGAAGGAAGCACGCTTTATTTGGGTAGTAGCAAGGCCAATCAGCGCAAAAAAGGATTCTATGGGCAAGTAACCGATAGCAATGGCGAACCTCTAATTGGTGCCATCATTCGTGTGGAAGGCGTGAATGGAGGCTTGGTAACCGATGTGAATGGTGAATATCAGGTGCAGAGCGATAAGAAAGAGGCAAAAATCACCGTGTCGTCAGTGGGCTATAAAACCATCACCAAGGTAGTAAAGAATGGCGCTTCGGGCAATATTGTAATGCACGAAGACACGCGCGAAATACAAGAAGTGGTGGTTACGGGCTATGGCACGAAGAATAAAAATTCGTTTACTGGTGCGCAAGTGGCAGTCAATCGTGACCAACTGATGAATATGGGTACAAAGAATGTGCTGCAAAGCCTGTCGGCTTTCGTGCCAGGTATGGTGGTGCTCGACGATAATATCAAAGGTTCCGACCCCAATAAGTTGGCCGATATCAACATTCGTGGTCGTGCCACCTTCGAAGGGCAGGCCAATACGCCCGTCTTTGTGGTCGATGGTTCGCAGGTTTCTGCCGAATATGTCTACGATATGGATATGAACGACATCGAGTCGGTCACGGTGTTGAAAGATGCTTCTGCCTCGGCTTTATATGGCGCCAAGGCCTCAGCGGGTGTCATTGTCATCACCACCAAGGCTTTGAAGGGTGGAAAGTTGAAACTGAATTATAGCGGAACGGTGCGCCTCTCGACGCCCGATTTGCACGATTATCATCTGCTCAATGCTGCCGACAAACTCGAATATGAGCGTCTGGCGGGCTTGTTTAAAGACAGCGACCCCACACGTCAATACACGTTGGATCGTGATTATGCAAGGCTTTTCAACGAGGTGCAGCGTGGTGTTGACACCGATTGGTTGTCGAAACCACTTCGCAATGCTATCTCGCAGAGCCACAGCGTGAGCTTGGATGGTGGCGATGAGCGTGCCAAATATAATCTCGGAGTGCGCTATGGTAACGATGCCGGTGTCATGCGCGGGTCGGATCGCACACGTCTCTCCACCAATTTCAAGCTCTCTTACAATGTTTCGGGCAAATTCTTTGTATCGAACAATGCTACGATTTCGTCGGTAACGAGCAACACTTCTCCTTATGGTGATTTTGGGACGTGGGCACAACAAAATCCATACGAAAATCCTTATACGGCCGATGGCGAGTTGCGTAAGTCGTTCTATCACGACATTGCCAACCCGCTTTACGAAGCCTCTTTGGGCAGTTATGGTAAGACCAACACCTTTGAATTCCTCAATACCACCAACGTGCAGATTTGGTTTGGTGAGAAATACCGATTGGATGGCGACTTTTCTATCGACAGAAGCAAGCAGGACTCGCGCCGTTTCACGTCGCCTTTTTCGTATAATGAGATTCTAACAAAGTCGGCCGATCAGCGTGGTTATTTAGATGATAACTGGGTGAACACAACTACCTATCAAGGGAAAGTGATGCTCTCTTATAGTGATTACATCTTTAAGAAGCTATTTTTAACGGCTATGGGAGGCAGCAGCATCGAGTCATCTTCGGTTGATGCTGCAGGCTATCGCTCCATCGGTTTCTATTCCGACAAGCTTGGGCATCCCGGTTTTGCATCGACCTATGCACTCAACAGCCACCCATCGGGTTCCGATACGCAATCGCGTGGTGTAGGTTTCTTTGTCAATGCCAACACCATTTGGGATAACAAATATTTCTTAGACTTGATTTATCGTTACGAGGGCTCTTCAAAGTTTGGTAAAAACAAGCGCTTCGCACCATTCTGGAGTGTGGGCGGTGGATGGAACCTTCACAACGAAAAGTTTATGAAAGGGTTGCCCATTCAGTTGCTGAAGCTCCGTGCCAGCGTGGGTTATTTGGGTAATATCAACTTCAATCCCTATCAAGCACTGACCACTTATAGTTACAGCAACAGCTTGAATTATGGAAAAGGAACAGGTGCTGTGCCCATCACCATCGGTAATCCCGATTTGAAATGGGAACGTACTTTGAGTACGAATATTGGTGTTGACTTCACCGCCTTGCGTGGAAGAATCGACCTCTCGGCCGACTATTACATCAAGAACACCGACAATTTGCTTTTAGATATTACGAAAGCACCCTCTATCGGTGTGACTACATCGCGTGAAAACATTGGTGAGGTAGAGAATAAAGGTTTCGAAATGCGCCTGCGCACCATCCCCATTCAGAATAAAGATTGGCAATGGTCCATTGGGTTCACCTATTCTTATAATAAGAACAAAATCAAGAAAATCAGTAATGCGCTGCGCGAACAAAACGAGAAAAACCTTGCTAAAGGTGGCGTAGCGCCGCTTCCTGTGTATGAAGAGGGCCAGTCGCTCACAGCGATTAAGGTTGTTCCTTCTGCAGGTATCGATCCCATCACAGGACAAGAGGTTTATATCAAGCGCAACGGGCAATACACCTTTGTGTATAGTCCTAACGACAAAGTCATCTTTGGCGATAGCAATCCTTATGGCATAGGTGCCATCAACTCCTATCTCACCTATCGCAATTTCGCGTTGAGCGCCTCTTTCCAATACTCTTTTGGTGGTGCCTTGTATAATGAAACATTGGCTTCGAAGGTCGAAGGTGCCAATCCTAAGTATAATGCCGACCGCCGTGTGCTGAGTGATCGTTGGAAAGAAATGGGCACCATTGCACGCTTTAAACGTATTGATGACACCACAACACCTAATCAGACTTCACGCTTCATTGAGAAGAACAACTATCTTCGCATGAGCAGTTTGTCGCTTTCGTATGAAGTTCCTGTGGCATGGCTACAGAAATATGGTTTGCGCCGCATGTATTTAGAGTTGCTCACCAATGATTTATTCTATCTCTCTACAGCAAAACGCGAACGCGGTTTGTCCTATCCTTACGACAGAAGTGTAGAGTTCTCAGTACGTTTCTCACTATAAAAAATGGTATAAGAATGAAAAAGATATATCAATATGTCTGCCTGTTCCTCTCGGTTGTCGCATTTTCATCGTGCAACGACTTTTTGGATGTGCAACCTAAAGGGCAGTTAGAGGAAAATAAGATGTTCGATGATATGATGGGTTTCGAGGATGCTATGTTTGGAATCTATGCTAAAATGGCTTCAGGAGACCTCTATGGAGAAAACTTATCGTGGGGTATGATTGACCAGATAGGACAGCAATTTGGCTATGACAATCCGCAAGAACTCACCTATCATTTCAACCATTATGACTATCGCAATCAACAAGCGCGCAATGTGATTGATAAAGTGTGGGCTAAACAATATGAAGCCATTGCTTATATTAATAGTGTTTTAGTGCATCTTGACCAAAAGAGTTTTGCGCCCGAAGAGCGTAAACACATGAAAGGCGAATGTTTGGGGCTGCGTGCTTTCCTGCATTTCGATGTGGCACGCCTGTTTTGCAACGACTATACACGCAGCAATGCCACAACCGAAGGATTGCCTTATGCTACGACGTTCAATTTAAAAAACAAGGAGAAGCACACCTTGTTTGAAACATTCCAACTCATTTTGAATGATTTGAATGAGGCCGAAACGTTGTTGGCTGATGACGACAATGTAAGCTATGACGGCACATTCCAGCGCGATTACAGCAAAGGGCGTGTGATGCTTTTCAACAAATATGCGGTGGAAGCTACCAAAGCACGGGTATATTATGCGATGGGGAATTATACTGAAGCCGCACGCTGTGCACGCGAAGTGATTGCCGCCAACCAATTGTTTAAATTGAATAGTGCGTCAACCATCGACGCAGTGATGCGCTTTCCTGCCAATAAAGAGATGATTTTTGGTGTTTATAACAATACCAAAGGTGAAGCCATTCGTTCTACGTTCTTACGCTCAACGGGTATGGGTTCTTATACGGAGGCGCGCCGCGATGTGAAAGATTTGTATGAAACGAGCACTTTCTCTGCTTTGAGTTCCGACCTTCGTTACAGCAATTTCTTCCGCGAAAATGCTTCGGGTGGAACGTCCTCTTTTAGCTTTGTTCGGTTGATCCAGAATGATGCTGAGGCGAAGTCTACCGATGCTTTGAAAGGCTTTGTGCTCATCAGTCTGCCCGAGATGTATTATATTTTGGCTGAGAGCGTCTATGATAGCAATTCAACCGAGGCTATCAGCTTGCTCAATCAAGTGCGGAAGAGTAGGGGGCTTGCAGCTATTGCCTCGACAAGAGTAGATTCAAAAGCTAAATTTGTGAGCGAAATGCTGTTGGAGCGGAGACGCGAATTTCCAGGAATGGGGCAGACGTTCTATGCGCTGAAGCATTATAATCAAAGCTTTACCGATTTTAGAAACATCGACACCTATCAGCCTACCAATGACATTTTCAATTTGCCTTGGCCCGATAGAGAGCGTGAATATGGTAATCCATAAATAGTCTTATAATATAAACGAATGAATAATATGAAGAAGTCTGTCAAATATACATTTGCTTTGGGGCTGACCATGTTGGCCTTTCAAGCGTGCACCACAGTAGATTATGATGGTGAATATGCCCAAAAGGGCGAATATGATTCTCAAAATCAGGTCTATTTTCATGCTAAAAATGATGCTGATACACTTACCAATTTCTCCTTTGGTACGCTGCCAACAACCGTTACACGCGAGACCATTAATGTGCGTGTCGATTTAGCTGGGCGGTTGAAAGCTGCGCCACAGGCAATTAAGATTGTGGTAGATAGTAAGAGTACCGCGCAAGAAGGGGTGCATTTCTTGTTGCCTGAGCAACAGCCTGCCATACCTGCAGATAGCGGTTATGTGAATTATCCCGTGGTGTTATTGCGTGACCATCTTAGCGATACGCAAAACGATCATATTCGCTTGGTATTGCGTTTAGAACCTTCTTCGGAAGTAGGTACACGCTTTGCCGACAAGTTGAATTACACCATCACGTTTGATAATGTTTTGGAGAAACCCACATGGTGGGATAGTTATCTGAGAGCTTATTTTGGTATGCCCGCTTTCACTCCTGCAAAATATCGGATGTTATTATCCTATTATAACAACGATCCAAAAGAAGTTGAAAAGGCCATGGGTAGAAGTGGTATTACACAATTGTATAGAAATGTGCAGAAGGTGATTGCCTATTTTAGGGCACATCCTGAATAAGATGATATAATTTGCAGTATATTAGTGGACAATTGCTATGCTTTTGTAATGCAATTTGCCACATATTACAGAACATTTCATAATGTTTTAAGTAGTAGTGCATGGCACACTTGTAAAATAAAGAAAACTGATGATGAAAAAATATATATTTTTAGTGGGATTGTTCGGACTCCTTTTGAGTTCGTGTATCAAAGATGATTCTACCTATGGACATGACAATGTGTCGCAATTAAGTTTGCAGACTCCTTTGGAGAAGACGTATACGTTGAACCAAGGTGAAGTGTTAAACCTTTCACCCTCTGTGGTTCAGACCAACGCTCAATTGCCTGTCACCTATGAATGGGAAGTAAATCACCAAAAGGTGTCAACGCAGCCCACTTTAAGTTATACGTGTACGAAATCGGGTATCTATCCCTGTCGGTTGAAGATTACCAATGGGCAGAACATACAGCTTTATGAATTCTCGCTCAATGTGGAGTTTGCCTATACTCAAGGTCTGTTTGTTTTGGCTGAGAAAGATAACCATGCCATTTTGACTTATGTGCCTTCCGATGCCTCGAGAAAGCATTTTGAGTTAGATGTTTTAGCACCCAATAATCCAGGAATTACCTTTGGTGCACCTTGTTCCATGACTTGGAACAAGAGCTTAGGCAACCAAGATAATAATATTTTAGTGTTGGCAGCTGGTAACCCTTCAACCATCTATCAATTGGATGGCTATGAAATGGTGTCAACATTCAAGACCAATGCGCCTGGACGTGTGTCACAAATTGTGCGTAGTTCGAACACCAGTGAATACCTGTCTATGTTGATTATCGATGGTGGATTGTATTCTTTAGCGGTGAATTCGACCAACCTTGTGCCCAAGACGGGAAACTTTAGCACGGTATTGGGCTATGTTCCCACGTTTGCAAACGTAATGGCTCCTTGGTGGAGAAATGATTTATTCTATGCACATGCTGATGCTTATTTCGATAATTCACGTGGTGCATTGTTAGCTTATGGTATTGAATCCACTGTTGTTCCTAAGGAAATTGTGCACGGAACCTTCACTGATGAAACGTTAGTGGGCATGGGAGGTGTTGACAAACAGCGTAATTTAGCAGTTGTTACCCATCATACAACGACAGGAAAATACTATCTTACGCATCTTTTCCCAGGCTATTATTCGGCAGATGCCAGCCGACGTATTGCGCCCAACGTGTTCTATCATGCCGAAATTCCTGCTGCAACAGGCATCACAACCAGCTCAATCGTTCGCACAGCACGCAGCAAGAACCTCGTTTATTTCACTGCAGGAAACAAGATTTATGCGCACAATGTGCTGGCTGGTACATCCATTTCAACCACACCGCTGTTCACTGTGGGGAGCGCTACAGAAACGATTGTCGACATGGTGTTCTCTGATGACGATGATAAATTGTATGTTGCAACAAATAGCACCACAGGAACACTGCCTGGAAATCTTTATTGTTATGATTTACAAGCCAACACCTTGCTTTGGCAGAAGCCCAATGTTACAGGGAAAATTGTGAAGATGTTATATCGAAATTAATATTATAGGAAATTAATACATGAATTTTTCAGTGTTTAAATCTTCTTTGGGGGGAGCTTTATTGCTTCTCTTCTCTCTACAAACGCCTGTGGTCTGCGCAGGAAATTTTCAAGCGTTTTCGGCTTCAAAGCCTAAAAAGGAAACGAAATATGACCGTCTTTTTAAGGACAAGAAGACCGAGACAGCGCGCAGTAAGTTTATTACCGTGCACAAGATGGACAACCGTATTTATTTTGAATTGCCCCGGACATTGCTTAAAAAGCAAATGATGTTGGGGGGAACGATTGTGTCGACAACCGATCCCGATTATGTTGTTGTGGGAGCGCACAATTTTAATCCTATCCTATTTTATTTCGATATCCAAGATAGTGCGGTTGTGATGAAGACACCCAATAATGTGTTGTTTCAAGATAATGGCGCTGATACCCAACTCAAAGGTGCGTTGGCGTTGACTTATCGTGATGCCATTTGGAATGGATTTAACATCGCAGCCTATTCCAACGACAGCAGTGCGGTGGTGTTTGATGTAACGTCTTTATTGGGAAAGCCCAATAGTGCGTTGGCTGTGATGCCTACCAAAAAAGGGAATTATGCGCTCAAAGCGACACCAAAATCAGAGTTGTCGTTCATTCGTTCGGTGAAGAGCTTTGACACGAACCTCACCATTACAAACGATTTCTCGTATGGCATTTCGAAATCATTGATGTCAATGCCTATTGGAGGTGAGATGCCAACGACTGTAGGAGTAAGTTATACCGTTGCTTTATTGCCCGAAAGTACCATGCGCCCACGTATCATGGATTCGCGTATTGGTGTGAATTCATCGGTTCGTCTGGAAATTCCTAATGGCGGAACAAAGAGTCAACGCATTTTTTATGCACATCGTTGGAATTTGGTTCCAAAAGATAAAAAAGGCTATGCTAAGGGAAAATTGACTGAACCCGTAGTGCCCATTCGTTTCTATGTGGACGATGCCTTCCCCGAAAACTGGAAGAAACCCATTCGTGAGGGTGTGTTACAGTGGAACAAGGCCTTTGAAAAAATAGGGTTTAAGAATGCGATAGAGGTAGTAGACCTCCCACAAAAGCGTGGTGATTTCGATCCTGATAACATTGAGTATTCGTGCATTCGCTATGTTCCGAGTGGTGCATCGGCTCTGCCTTCGAGTGATATTCATGTCAATCCTAACACGGGAGAGATTATGGAGGCTTCGATGTTTATCTATTCAAATGTAGAAACGTTGTTGCACCGGCAATCTTATGTTGAGACGGCTGCTGTTGATCCTTCTGTGCGTTCAAATCGTTTGCCCGAAGCAAAGTTTGCCGAAGCGCTATCTTTCTTGGTTACAAAGGAGATTGGTCGCATGTTAGGTCTTTTGGATAATCCTGGTGCCTCGGCCACTTATCCCACCGACTCGCTGCGTAATGCACGTTTCACAACGAGCATGGGGCTGACGCCTTCGGTGATGGACGATTTCCATTATAACACCATTGCACAACCTATGGATAAGGGCGTACGCTTGGTTCCTGCGGGCATCGGTATGTATGACGCATTCACCATCAATTGGAATTATCGTTATTTCAATCCCGAGCAGACCTCTATCAATGAGGAAAAGAAGATTTTGGAGGCTTTTGTTGATAGCAAAATCAAAAATCCTCGTCTCAGATATTATGATGCACGCTATAACAAATGGGATCCGCGTGCACAGTCAAGTTTGTTGGGAAGTGACTTCATTGCAACAGCTAACTACACGAATAAAAACCTGAGTATCGCCCAAAAGGGACTGACTTCTTGGATTAAGCATGATGAAGACAGCCGTATAAAAGAAAAACTTTATTGGGGAATTTCGCAAGCACGCTATGCACTTTTCCAGCAAGTGTTGAGCAATGTGGGAGGTATTTATATCAACAACATGAAGATTTCGTCGGGAGTGCCGCGCTATCAGGTGGTTTCCAAGGCGCTTCAGCAACGTTCTTTGCAATGGGTTTTGCAACAGGCGGTGCATTTCACCGACTATGCTGACCGCGCTTTCGAGCGTAAAGGGTTTATGGCTGTGAGCTATTACGACCAATCGTTGGAGTATATGGCTTATGAAATCTTGGCTGCCCGCACACGTGTTGCCGTGTCGGCCTATTTAAATCCAGCCACCTACTCGCAGAAAGATTATTTCGACGACGTGTTTAACGTGTTCTTTAAGAGTGCTGCAGAGCAGCGTGCCCCATCACAAGGCGAACGCATCATGCAGCGCACATTTATGAACTATGCGCAAGCAGCCGTTTCGAAGGTGACGGGTAGTGGAAGTTCTTCAGGCGCGTCGGGTGGGAGAGCAGCCTTTATGCAGGCTGAAACCAGCACTACACCAGGCTTTGGTGATCCTGGATTAAACCTCTCTCCCAATGTGGATCTTAACATTGCTGACAACTCTGAGCTCTATTTTTATAACAGCTTGCTGCGTTTGCGCCCCTTGTTGCAGAAATGTTTGAAGACTAATTTACCTCTTGCTGCAAAGACGCACTATGAGATGTTGCTGTTTAAGTTGAACAAAACCATGGAGGTGAAGAAATGATGCAACATAAGTATGTCTCTAAGCGTGCCGTTTTAGGTGCGACCCTGCTCGTTGTTTCGCTCGGCTTTTCGCTTTCTACGCAGGCTTTTCCTTTCTTTAAAAAGAAAAAGAAAGCCACGCCTATGGTGGTGAAAGATGCTTATACACGTGCTATTTCGGATGCCAAGACCGATTCGGCTAAGGGGTCTTTTATCTCGTTTTATCGCACAGAAGATAGGCTCTTGGTAGAGTTACCGCCCCAGACCTTGGGGCGCGACATGCTCATCGGCGCAACCATCTCATCCGTTTCCAATCCGCAGTTTGCCGAACTGGGATTTAACAATGGAGCGTTGACGCACATTCGCTTTATTGAAAAGGATAGTGCCATTGTGATGGAGGCGGTGAATTCTGAGATGATGGATGCGCTGCCAGGCAACACGCCAAAGCGTTCTGAAGAGCAGAACTATCGCAACCTCGATTTCTTTACGTTCCCCATCAAGGCGCGTAACAAGAAAACGGGAGGCATTCTCTTCGATGCTTCGTCGCTGTTCTTGCGCGAAAGCCGCTATTTCCCCGTCATCTCTAAGTCTGCAGGTCCATTTCGTGTGGATGCCGATTTAAAGGATAATCTGTCGCGTGTGACGGCAATGAAGGTGTTCGACACCAATGCCTGTGTGCAAATGGAACGCAATTACATCACCAACATGAGCGGTGGGAGTGGCAATGTGGCGGTGGGCAATTATCCCGTTTCTATTGGGGTGAACTTCACGTTGGCATTGCTGCCCGAGAAAGCTATGAAGCCTCGGTTGAGTGACACACGTGTGGGCATGTTCTTAACGCCGAAATCCATTGTCAACAATGGGCTTATTGAGCGGGTGAGTTTCATCAACCGTTGGCGCATAGAGCCTAAAGACACGGCCGCTTATTTCGCGGGGCAACTCACCGAACCCGTGAAACCCATCGTATATTATGTAGAAAACACCTTCCCAGCATTATGGAAGAAGGCCATTAAGGCTGGAATCTTGCGTTGGAATAAGGCTTTCGAGTGCATTGGATTTAAGAATGTGATGCAGGTAAAGGATTTCCCTACCGACGACCCTTCATTCGATCCCGACAACTTTAAATATTCGTGCATTCGCTATTTGCCGGTGGCTGTGGAGAATGCTATGGGACCTTCCTGGGTTGATCCGCGCACGGGCGAGATTGTCACGGCCACCGTATTGGTCTACAACGATGTGGTGAACACCATTAACAACTGGCGCTTTGTGCAGACGGCGCAGCGCGACCCTGCTGCACGTGCCGTGACCCTGCCCGACAGTTTGATGGCCTCGACGCTCGAATATATCATCGCACACGAGGTGGGTCACACACTCGGCTTCCCCCATAACATGGGAGCTTCGGCAGCATTTCCTACCGATTCGCTGCGGTCGGCTACCTTCACACAGCAATATGGCACCACACCTTCCATCATGGATTATGCGCGTTTCAACTACGTAGCGCAGCCCACCGACAACGGCGTGGCAATGGAACCGCCCTTCCTTGGCGTCTATGATTACTATGCTTTGGAGTGGGCCTATCGCGTGTTCCCTCATTCCAAGAGCTACAAAGACGACATCGCGCCGCTCAACAAGCTCGTCGAAGCCCATGCCAACGACCCCATGTATCGTTATGGCATGCAGCAAACGGGCATCAAATATGACGATTCTTCTATCGAAGAAGATTTGGGCAACGACCCTGTGAAGTCGAGCAATTATGGGTTGCAAAACCTCACCTACATCTTAAAACACTTTGATGAATGGATTCCCGACGGCGAAGACGGCACGCGCAAGGCCGAACTCTATCGTGCCATGGCC
Source organism: Prevotella sp. HJM029 (assembly GCF_000599605.1). Lineage (GTDB taxonomy): Bacteria > Bacteroidota > Bacteroidia > Bacteroidales > Bacteroidaceae > Prevotella. The sequence continues at coordinate 167,962 of NZ_KK082672.1, forward strand.
TCGCAATCTTATGGCTACATGCGCAACGTCTATGCCCACATCAGCGGCATCCATCTCTTGCAGTCGTCCGAATCGTCGGGTCTCCCGCGCTATCAGGTAGTGCCCAAAGTGCAACAACGCGCCGCAGCCTTGTGGATGTTGGACGAAGCTCGTCGCTTTGGCAAACGTGGAGTACCCGAAATCGAACAGCGATTGCCGCAGCTCAACAACCATCCTTATAAAATGCTCGAGAGCGGTGTGCAAGAATATGCCCTCTCAGCCACGCCGCGTCTGGCGCTGACCTATTACCTCGATTCCACGTCTTACTCGCCATTGGAATATTGCGACGACGTGTATCGAAACGTGTGGGCAAAGACGCTGGCGGGCGATGAGAACTTAGACGAGATCGATCGTTCGCTGCAAAACATCTATGTGGAGAAGTTGCGCCAGAATGTTGACGAGGTGAAGCAAATCGGCAAGGTGCGCAGCCTGCAAACCAACGCGCCCGATAGCGTGGCGTTCCTTAGCTTTGGTAGTGGGTATGGTGAGCCCGAATCAATGTGGACTGAGACCGTCGACCGCACTGCCGAATATATTTTCCACTACGCGCAGCAGCTCAAACAGCTGTTGGAAGCGCGCATCGCCACCACCCGTTCGTCGGCCGTCAAAGCCCATTACGAATTGCTCTACGCCCGCGTGTTGCGCTATCTCAACAGTTAGTTGAGCGGCACGCTGGCGACAAAACCCATGAGGGCGGGGATGCACAATAGCATCTTCGCCCTCATAGGTTAAGATAATGAGCGGTAAAAGCCACTTTAATGGCCAGCAATCCCGTAGCAGCACCTATTGCCGCCACATCTCCATGGTCGATGGAGGCGCAAGGAAGAAAGCGATGCGCGGTTATGTAGATGGCATCATGCCGTCTATCCCATCTATGGTTTTATGCTGTATGATGCCCCATTCGCCCCATTCGCGGTTCAAAAATCGTTTTGCAGCTTTCGGCAAATCGGCTCTCGCCACTTCCACCAATCGTTTGCGCACCCGCCTCACCCAAATGCAATCCGAATGGTCGTCGACACGCAATTCATAGTATTTCCGAGCACCCGAGCCCACGCTCCGTCCCGTGTAGTGCAGATGCACAGCGGCTGTGCCCAGTTGTTTGGCTAAGTCGTCAAACATCGGTTCGAGCATTTCGCGCTGCTCCTCAACCTTTGCCGTCGCCGTTTTAACGCGATTCATTTTCCGCTGTTTGAGCAGCGCACGACGATTGTCAACCAATTGATTATAGCGCGAGATGAGCTGCGTGATGGTTTCCGAAGGCTCGAGAAGATCCAAGGCATCAATGGCGCGCAAGATAACCGCGATAGCCTTGTCGGTGTCCTGCCGAAGTTTTTTCATGTTAAACTGCTTTTTATCTTCCTTAAACCTGCGCATAAACGCCTCGTCAAACGCTTTGTTGCGGTTGGCAATGCGCTTCACAATCGTTTCGGCATGCAATGTTTTTAGGGCTTTCACAGCTTCGGGCTCAGCTAAATCGGTCACCAGATTGCTCAGCCCTCCCGTTTTCTTATCAAAATTCATACGCACAATTCCTGGATAGCGCGACATGATTTCGGTCAGCACCTTCGTAGCCTCTTGCTCGGCCACATCTTCACTGTGCTTTCCCATTTTCACCGCATGTTGCAAAGCCTTGTAACCATTCACACGGCGGTTGTCCAACTCGCGCAATGGCTCCTCCTTCACATTGGCCTTCTTGGGATTGAGCGCCTCATCTTCAGCAGCAAGCGCGCGTTCCAAAAATGGCAGCCATTGCCCTAATTTCTCCACATTAGCCTCTTTTGCCATCGTCAAAAGGTGAAAAGCAAATTGATAATGCTCCAAGTTCTGGAGGTCACTCTTTCGTAAAGTCTTCAGCTCATTCATTTGATTTAGATTTATTATCAATGTAATATTCTGCATAAGCAGCTATGCAAAAATATAGAATTTTCTAATAGGTGATACTCGCGATGCCTACTTTTTTTTATTTTTTCCCATAATCACGCCCGTTCCTCATTCACAACCTATCATTTTCAATTCTTCCACCGCTGCAAAACAAGTATTATGAACAACAATACTCATTATTTATAGGTACACCAGTACTATCATATTTTATTTTTTATCATCCACCATAGTATAATCATCTATTGCCTTTCGCTTTCAGCGTTCCGCACCTACAAATAGCACATTTCCTTTTGCTCTTGCTTGTTCCACACCTGCAAAACCACCATCGCTTTTTGCTTTTAGCGTTCCGCACTTGCAGATAGCATATTTTCTTTTGCTCTTGCTTATTCCGCATCTGTAAACCTGTCATTGTATTTTGTTTTTAGCGTTCCGCACTTGCGGATAGCGTATTTACTTTTGCTTTCAGCGTTCCGCGCCTGTAGATAGCCCATTTCTTTTTTCTCTTGCTTATTCCGCACTTGCAAAACCACCATCTCTTTTTACTTTTAGCATTCCGCGCCTGTAGATAGCCCATTTCCTTTTACTCTTGCTTGTTCCACACCTGCAAAACCACAATCGCCTTTTGCTTTCAGTGTTCCGCGCATGCAAAACCACCATCGCATTTTGCTTTTAGTGTTCTGCACTTGCAGATAGCTAATTTCTTTTATTTTTGCTTGTTCCGCATCTGTAGGTAATATGTTGCATTTCATTTTCTACGGTTTTATAGCTGCAGAATGGCTATTATAATCGCGTTTTGATTTATTGACGATTGCAACTGCAATTCCATTTCTATTTCGGGGTTTGCAATGGAGAGTTTTCTGTGGAAAAGGCTGTTGTGGCGGCTGGAGGTTGGCTAAATGCGGTGAAATTGTGGCGGAGAAGCGTGTCGCGCGTTGGGTTTTTACCTATTTTTAGGTATTGCGAGTTTTCTATGAACTTTCTACCTTTGCAATACTTTTTTGCGCTGCGTGCCAAACCACGATGCGATGGGGCGGACGAAGCGGCCAAACATTAGTTATTTTTTTCATTAGAAACAATTTAAAATATGTTTTTCCTTTTACAATCAAAGATTAAATCTGCCTGTCGCTATCACGGTCTACTGCGATGGTTGGCGGCGGGGCTATGCCTGTGGATTGGGGTTGTGCTGGGCAGTGCGCATGGCTTTGTGGTGCATGTTGCTGCTGGCGATGACAACCCGCAAATGACATTTATTATTCAGACGGCCAGCACGCACGAGCCTATTGTGGGGGCGACGGTGCAAAGCGATGGGGCGCTCTCGGGCGCGGCTACCAATGGCGATGGGCGCTGCACGCTGCGTTTCAAACAGGGCGTGGGGCAAACGAAAATCGAGGTGTCTTCGGTGGGATATAAGCGCGTGGTGCGCACGGTGACGGTTCGCAATGGGCAAACGCTGACGCTGTTGCTGCAGGAGGATGCCAAGATGCTCGACAATGTGGTGGTGACGGCGCAGAAACGCCACACCGATGTGCTGCAACAGTCGGCTACGATTGATGCTGAGGCGTTGGAGAAAGGTGGTGCCAATTCGTTGGCCAAGATGTTGGAGAGCATTCCCGGCGTGAGTTCCATCAGCACGGGCAACACCATTGCCAAGCCTGTGATTCAGGGCATGCATAGCAGTCGCATTTTGCTCATTAATAATGGTGTGCGTTTGGAGAGCCAGAGCTGGGGTGCCGACCATGCGCCCGAGTTGGATTATACGGGTTCGAGCATGGTGGAAGTGGTGAAAGGTGCCGAGTGCATTCGCTACGGCTTTGGTGCGATGGGTGGAATCGTGTTGATGAACGATGCGCCGCTGCCTTATGGCTATCAGCGTGGCAAAGTGCGCGGCACGGTGAACCTTGGCTACGACACCAATGCGCGCGGCGTGAGTGGCAGTGGCAATGTGGAGATGGGCTATCGGCAGGTGGCGTTGCGCTTGCATGGTATGTACACGCGCGGCGGCGATTATCGCACGGCCGAATATTTGCTCAACAACACGGGCTACAACACCATTAGTTTGTCGGCCATGGCTGGCTGGCAAGGGCGCAAGCTTACGGCAACGCTCTTCTCGAGTATTTATTATCAGCGCAGTGGCATTTATTATGCGAGCAAAATATCTGATTTAGATCAGTTGCTGAAGCGTTTTGAATATGGACGTCCCGATCCCGAGAGTTTCTTTCCGTTTTCCTATCGCATCAAACCGCCGTTTCAACAGTCGCAGCATGTGACGCTCAAGGGCGAGCTGAAATGGGCGCTCAGCAAGCAACATCAAGTGGATTTCACGCTGTCGTTTCAGGAGAATTTGCGACAAGAGTTTGAAAATCGTAAAAAGGATCAGTGGAGTTGGATTCCCGTGCAGGATTTAATCCTCAAAACCTATAAGTTTGATGTGTTGTGGCATGCCAAATGGCGATTGTGGAATATGTCGACCGAGGCGGGGGTGTCGAACACTTATCAAACCAATTTCAACTATCCCGGCACGAAGCAACCCGCCTTTGTGCCCAACTTTGCAGCGCTCTCGATGGGTGGTTTCTTTCTGCACAAGGCGCAGTTTGGCAAGTTGCAATGTGCGCTGGGGGCACGCTATGATTTTCGTGTGATGTCGGTCAATGGCTATACGAGTTTGAGTAACTACACTTATTACGACGACTTTAAACTCTATAGCAACTTCACGGCGAGCTTGGCTGGGCATTATCAGTTTAACGAACAGTGGGACGTTCGGGCGAATGTGGGCTGGTCGTGGCGTCCACCCGATATCAACGAGCTTTATGCCATCGGTCTGCAGGACGGCTCTTATTGGGTGGTGGGCAACCGCCATTTGGCCAGTGAACGCGGCTATAAATCGGTCTTTGGCGCTCGCTATCGCACGCCATGGCTGTCGGTGGAGCCGAGTTTCTTTTATCAGCGCATCAACAGCTACATCTACGACCACATTGGAACGGGAAAGGATCGCTTTCAGAACCGCCCGAGCGGGAAATATCCTAAGTTTATCTACGACCAAGACAACGTGAGGCTCTACGGCGGCGATGTGGAGGTGACGGTGAAGCCGCTGAACGATTTGACGTTTGTGGGCAAGGGCGAATGGACGTTTGCGCGCAATATCACACGCAATGATTGGCTCCCGTTTATGCCGTCGGATCGTTACGGCCTTTCGGGCAATTACGCACGTAGCTTTTCGAGTGGAAAGAAATATCGGGCATCGCTCTCGCTTTCGGGCATCTATGTGACGAAGCAACGGCGTTTCGACCCCGATAAAGATTTGGTGAGCGACTCGCCTGCGGGCTATTTCTTATTGAACGGGACGCTTGACTTTTCGATAAATTTCGCCCACAAAAGACAATGGAAAATCATGCTCGTGGGTGAGAACATGCTCAATGCCTTGTATAAAGAGTATACCGACCGCTTTCGTTATTATGCGCACGAACGCGGCGTGAATTATTCGCTGCGCACCATTTATAAATTTTAATTCGGAGCAAAATGAAACAATTGTATATCTTCATTAGCGCGATGCTGCTCTTCGCGAGCTGTTCGAACGAGCGCGTGGACGACTTTTTTAAGCGAATTATCCAAGCGCCGCCCTCCTCAATAGAGCGCGATGTGAAAGGGCACGATCAAATTTATGCTGTACACGCAATCCTGCGCATGGGCTATCGAGGAGGACTGGTTGGCGTGGGACCCAATGGCGATGACTCCGTGCGCGCTTATAACACCTATCATGTGACGGGGGATAGCACGCTCGTCCCTATTCTGCAAGAGATTGACATTGCGCGCGACGATGACGGACAAATGGTCATCACTACCGCACGTAAGCAATTCGATGTCGTGGCATCTGACAAGATTTATTATGGGTTGGAACTGCGTTATTACGACCAGAATGGGCTACTCATCAACCATCAATTCTCGGGTTATCCCTATAAAAAGGATAAAGACGGGGTGAATATTCCTGATGAGGACAATGCCACACTTCTCGTCCATCAGCATTTCTTCACTGTCGGCAATGCCTCGCTTGATCAGCGGCAGGAAGACGATAAAGAAATCGTCCGCGGCATTCAATTGGCCTATCCGCGCACGTTAGAGCAGCCTTCCACCTATTATGACCGCTATACTTTTCGTGGCGAGGGCGCGCAAGCCGAGCCCGCATCAAAGTATTCGGCTGTGAATATCTTTGCACCAGCGCATTTCACATTGGGACAAAACCAAGTACGCTATGACGAAAACTTGTCGTGGGTGGCAATTGAACGATCGGGAAAGCCCGAAGCCATGTTACCTTATGTCGCGCCTGATGGGCAGAGCTACTCACTTTATCGCGCCATCGACATGATGAAGTTGAATGCGCTCACACCCGAGATTTTCACCTACGACTACCGTGATACCGATCCCGTAGAGGAGGAATTGGGTAAAACATTCCTTGATGCCTACAACGACGACTTCATCGACCCCGATACCGACGCACCGCGCCAACGCTATGGCGAGACGGTGGGCTTATTGCGACAAGGGAGAAGCTTAGAAGCTGGCGCGCCATTCGACCGCTTAGGATTTAAGGGTATCATGCAGTTCAAGCAGGGCAGAATGGCGTTTCAGTTGCAAATCAAAATCTGCCATATCCTCAATAAGGGGCAACAGCACGTAGGCGAAGCCGAGCGGCCAGCTAAATACTGCAATACGGAGAACAGCGAACACGACTATCTGTGGAACTTCAACCAATTGCAGGCCGGATGGGATAGCTTCGACATCGATTACCCGCTGTCGGTGCGTATCTTGGCCGACACGCGCGACGGCGAGACGCAATGTTGTGCCGATATCAAGCGATTTTATCCGCAGGCCGATGCTCACGCGCTTTGGCGCATGCTCAATAATCCTGCGTCTTTTTTCACCCAATATAGACATCATCTTGTTTTAATGTAGCACGAAAACAAAGCAAACAATGAATAGAATATTTCGACATATATTTATCGTCGCGGGCATCTCCGCACTTTGCACGGCGTGTGACGACTTCGTATTTGGCAACGTCCACGTTGATTATAGCGAGAATCCCTTAGCTGCGAAAGGCATCGCACACAGCGGAGCCGACCGCTACGTGGATAGTCTGATGAAAATAAAGGTGACGCAGCCCATCAACAACCCCGATCCGCAAGGCGCATTCAACAACTGGGCCACATGCTTGGCTATGTTTAAGGAAGGACATTCGCATGGCGACGGAATGATGCATGGGAACTTTGTCTATCGCAACGCGCCGTGGCGACAGGAGCAATTTGTCATCATCCACAACAACAATACAGCCTGGCCCACGGTTGCGGTAGATCGCCAAAGCACCGTTACCTTCTTAGAGCAAAACGAGGGAAAGCGCGGACCCGACTATATCCGCATCATTGGCGGAAGGTTGAAGCGCTGGGGCTTGTGTCTCTACTTCTTCGACAAAGAGGGACGGCTCCTCAACGACGATATCCTCAACCACTCGGATGAGTATCAAATCTTTTTCACCGTGAGCGACGTCGACGACAAAGGGCAGCCCTACACAGTGACCGATTGCCGTGGAACGTGGCATCCGAGGCACACTTCCTATGGAGAATGGAGGCGGGGAGGCACTATCGACACAACTCCCGTGCCATCTCCTTTCTTTGCCGATAGCATTTCGTGGAAACAACGGGCTAATGCCACCCCGAAAGTCTTTGAATACACCTACCGCGACACATGGATTCACGATGCTATGGCCGACGGAGCGCGTGAATTGTTTAATCAGCGCCTGCTTCCTCCTTTAGGACGCACGGACGCCGACTGGGCAGTGGCGCCTTACGACCAAGATCGTGTGGGATTGAAAGGACACTTCAATTTTGATATTGAAGCCGACGAGAACGACAGCCGTCACACCGAGTGGCCGCTTGAAATCACTCGCCGCATGAATCCCGCCACAGGAGAGACGGGCATGTACACGCGCCCATCCTATTTGCTGCCCCGATTCTTCCTTTCGGTGCGCGTCATGAAGTGCCCGAAGGGCAGAAAGGCTCTCATTCCGCGCGACGCATACTTGCAGCGCCACTCCACCTACGAATTTCTCAGTCCCTTTATCTGCGCGGAGGCCTATAACCCCGATGAGGCGAAAGAATATGGCAACAATTCAGAGTGGAAAGAGGTGTTGCGCTTCAACATTCCCATCAAAGTGTTCTGCAGTAGCTTCGATACCGACCCCACAACCATCGATCCCAACGATCCGCTTTATTATTATTTAGGTCTTGAAATTGGTTTGACACCGGAAGAAGCACTCGAAGCCGCTCAAAACGTGCAAACCCACGGCGTCGGAGGTGGGCGCGGCTTAGGCAACTGGTTTCTATAACGAACGATGATTTATCACAACAACACAATATGAAAACAATTTCTCACATTCGATATGCAGCACTTCTGCTGCTTGTTGCGCTCACGGGTTGCGTTCGAAATGAGCTTCCCGAGAAGCGAACCACCTCGAAAACGCGCGTCGATCATCTTCTTATCAAAGAAGTCTTCTACGCAGGCCATTATTGGGTGCGTGACGTGCGACGATGGGGCATGCGCAATCAACCGCAAATGTATAACGACGACCAATACATCGAGATTTATAATCCCACGGACGAGATTAAGTATCTCGACGGGCTGGCACTTTGTACAAATGCAATTGACCCCACTACTATCATTCAGTTTGCTCCTAAAGATGACTTTATCAATCGATATTACGGTGTGAGTGCTATTTCTTTTTTCCCCGGAAACGGCACGCAGTATCCCGTGCAACCTCATAAATCTGTCATCATCGCAAAGTATGCCATCGACCACGAAAAGCGTTTCATCGCAGACTTGCGCGCTAGTGCCGAGGAGGAAGGGGAGGAGCTCGACCTTGATATGTACAAAGGATACGAGGCTTTTCTTGACCTCACAAAGGCCGATTTTGAATGGACGATGCCCACGGGAGGTCGAAACGACAAAAATAATCCCGACGTGCCTGATATGCAGCCCATCTATATGACGAAGAAAGCCGATGGCAAGCTTGCGTGGCAGTTCGAACTCACTTTTCTCTCTGAACACACGGGGTTGGCACTCGTCCGCTTGCCTTGGACGCCCGACGACTTCAAAAAGAACCTCAGCGATAGCAAGGATCACAAAGGTTACCGACATTATATTACCGTCACAAGTAGCCAATTTGCCGATTTCTATGTTATAGAGGTTCCCTTTGACCACGTGATTGACTGCATGACGATTTGTCCTAAGAGCCGTTTCCAAATGCGACCAAGCAAATTGGATAAGGGATACAACGCAGTGACCGATGTTGGCTTCTCGTCGTTAAAGTCGAGCGACTTGCCCATATATTCGGGCTTAGCGCTCACCAGGAAGTGGGACGGACGCAAGTTTGTCGACGACGACAACTCAAAGAGCGACTTCGAAGTGAAGGTGGCATCGCTATCGCGACGCGATAAGAAGGGCAACCCCATTAAATGATGTAGTTTATTGATTTTTACACTTCCCGAAAATCTATTCCAAAATAGCACCATCTTTGCGACATGGCTCGCAAAGATGGTGCTTTCTTTTTATATCCTCGCGAAATTACTCGCATGTGTAATATGAATGAGTAATTATACAAGAATGCTACTCGCATAGAAAATATATCTTTGTGCATTCATGAAATAATCATGCGCAAGCCAAAATTCAAAAAACGACATGTTTGCGGAATGTTCCGCAAATGTGATTCCGCTCTGGAACGACTTGCGGAGAGTTCCGCAAACACATTTCCACTTGGGAATAGACTTGCGGAGAGTTCCGCAAACGCATTTCCACTCGGGAACAGACTTGCGGAGAGTTCCGCAAACATATTTCCACTCGGAAACAGACTTGCGGAGAGTTCCGCAAATACATTTCCACTCGGGAACAGACTTGCGGAGAAATATGCAAAAAAGGCAAAAAATAGAAACACACTTGAGCGTTATTTCTCGAGTGTGTTTCTATTATGTAATAACGTTAATCTCTTTTATACAAGTTTATTTCAGCAAATCGGCATGCTTTAGTCTTGGAAATAAACGCGCTTTACGCGGTTGCTGATGCCTGTGAGCACCTCATAGGGGATTGTTCCCATGATATCGCTCAATGCGGTGACGGGAAGATGGTCGCCGAATACCTCCACGCGGTCGCCTTCCTGACACGCAATGTCGGTGACATCAATCATCGCCACATCCATGCAAATATTTCCCACGTAGTCGGCCCGTTTGCCGTTCACGAGGCAGTAACCTTTGCGATTACTGAGTCGGCGGTCGAGTCCATCGGCATATCCTATGGGTATTGCACCGATGATACTATCTCGTGTGAGGAATGTTTTGCGACTATATCCGATGCTTTCTCCTTGCGGCACGCGATGTAGCTGCAAGATGGTGGTCTGCAAGGTGCTGACGTTGTTCAGTGTCTTGTTATTGCGTGGATTGATGCCATAGAGGCCCAGCCCAAGGCGGCACATGTCCATTTGTCGCTCGGGGAAGTGCTCGATGCCAGCGCTATTGTCCATATGGCGTAAAATCTTGTGGTCGAAAGCAGCTTGCAGTTGTTCACTACCGAGTAGGAAGAGTTGATATTGCTCGTCGCTGAAGTGATCGAAGTCGTCGCTGTCCGACCCAACGAAGTGGCTGAACACCGAGCGAGGAATGATGGCATTCTGACGTTTCAATCGGGCAATCAACTCGTTCATGTCTTCTCGCGGATTGAAGCCTAAGCGGTGCATGCCAGTGTCGAGCTTAATATGTACGGGGTATCCAGTGATTCCTTCCTTTTCGGCAGACTTCACAAGGGCGTCGAGCAGGCGGAAGGAGTAAACTTCGGGCTCCAAATCGTAGTCGAATATCGTCTTGAAGGCTGTCATTTCGGGATTCATGATCATGATGTTGCTCGTGATGCCATTGCGGCGCAACGTAACGCCCTCGTCGGCCACGGCCACGGCTAAGTAGTCCACCCTATGCTCTTGCAGGGTCTTCGCAATCTCTACGCTGCCCGCCCCATAGGCGTCGGCCTTGATCATGCAAACCAATTTTGTGCTCGCATGCAAGAAACTGCGATAATAATTAAGATTTTTCACCACCGCATTGAGGTTTACTTCGAGCGTGGTCTCGTGTACGCGTTTCACAAGGAGGTCGGTGATTTGCTCGAAGTTAAAGCTGCGTGCCCCTTTCAACAAGATGACTTCATCGTGGAGTTGGCTAAAGGCCGCACTGGAGATGAAGTCTTCAACGGTGGGAAAGAAGTGTTTCTCGGGCACCTCGATGGATAGGGCATGGGCACAGAGCTCGCTCCCAATGCCAATGAACTTTTCGATGCCGCGTTGGCGGCAAAGCGTGCCCACCTCGCGATAGAGCGCATCGGGTGTGAGGCCGCTCTGGAAGATGTCGCTCAGAATCAACGTGTGTCGGCGGCCTTGATGGTCGGGGCGGCGATTCATAAAGTCTAATGCGATGTCTAACGCATTGATGTCGGAGTTGTAGCTGTCGTTAATGAGTGTGCACCCATGCTGTCCCTCTTTCACCTCCAAGCGCATGGCGATAGGCTCTAACTGCGCCATGCGTTGCGCTAAGGTTTCGGGACTGATACCCAATTTAAGGGCAACGAGCGCACAAGCAAAGGAGTTGCTAATGGAGGCCTCGTCGATGAACGGCAGCCGATAGCTGTTCGTCTCGCCTGCGTAGCGATAGGTCACGAGGGTTGCGGAGTCGCTCTTTTCCACCTTTTCTATATAGAAGGGGGCTGCGGCATCCGCGCACGACCAAAACAGCTGTTCGGCATGCAAATCATGTTGCTCGCTAATGCAATGCTTCACGAGAACATCGTCGCCATTGTAGACGACAACTTGTGCATCGTGAAAAAGTTGCAACTTCTCCATGCATTTAGCTTCGCGACTATCGAAATTCTCTTGGTGAGCGTCTCCGATGTTAGTAAGCACAGCTATCGTGGGCTGTATGATGTTACGCAATGCTCGCATTTCGCCTGGTTTGCTGATTCCGGCTTCGAAAATACCCAGCTCGGAGTGTCGATCTAAGAGCCAGACGCTCAGCGGAACGCCCACTTGCGAGTTATAGCTGCGTGGGGAACGTGTCACCATGAAGTCGCCGCTGAGAAGCTGGTTTAACCATTCTTTCACCATCGTCTTTCCATTGCTGCCGGTGATTCCGATGATTGGCACATTGAACTCGTCACGGTGCCTTTCGGCTAAGCGTTGCAGCGCTTCCAAAGTGTCGGTCACTAACAAGAAATTGGCGTCGGGATAACGTTGCGCGAAGTCTTGCGGGAGCGTTGCGACAACAAAATTTTGGACGCCGCGTGCATAAAGCTCGTTAATGTAGCGATGCCCATCGTTGCGGCCGCTGCGCAAGGCGAAAAATAAGGTTTCCTCAGGGAAGCAGAGCGAACGACTGTCGGAAAGGATGAAGCTTATTTGGGTGTCGCGCTCGCCAAAACGACGTGCGCCAATAAGCGTGGTTACTTTTTCAATTGAATAAGTCATCGTGCGATTATTATTTTTTATTTTCCCACAAAATTACTGCAAAGCGAGGACATGACAAAATAATAAGCTGCTAAATGCGTGGGTTGCGCGCGAGGGAAAAACGAATTTTCCAGTGGGCAGCATGCTTGTGTTGTGTCGCTGTAGAATGTTTCTGTTTGGGGAGGAAAGAAGGCTTGCGATATGTTGTAAATCGCTTATATGAAAATAGTTGCTGCTTGCAGGTTGTTGTAAAAAACAGCACAGCAAGCAGCAAATTAATGTTGTAGAGATGAAGTTTTATTTCTGCGGCACTTCAAGGAGTGCTTGCTTCAATAAGTTCCAGAATGGCAGGATGGATGCGATCTCGCACCGTTCGTTGGTTGTGTGTGGGCTTCGGATTGTGGGACCGAGACTGACGACGTCCATGCCTGGATACTTGCCTAAGATGACGGAACATTCTAAGCCGGCGTGGTCAACCTGGACGATGGCTTCTTTCGCATTTTGCTCGCGATAGATTTTCTTGAGCAAGTGGAGCACCTCACTCTCAGGATTGGGGTCCCAGCCGCCATAGCTGCCGCTCATTTCCACTTTCATGCCCGCCATGTTGAAACAGCTCTCGAGCGTGGTGGCAATATACTCCTTCATGTCTTCTCGGGAAGAGCGCGCAAGAATCTTGATGGCTGCCTTGCCGTTTGCGATGTTGATAATGGCTAAGTTGCTCGATGTCTCTACGACGTCGGGATAAGCCGGAATCATGCGTACCACGCCATCGTGGCATGCGTAGATGGCATTGACGAGGTTGTCTTGTATCTCGGTGGGAACGACCTCGCTCGGAAGCGCCGTTACTTCGGTAAAGAACTCCAAGCCTGGCTCGATAGTCTTATATTCGTCGCAGAAACAAGCTTTGTATGCTACAACTAAAGCTTTAACCGCTTCGGCTTTATCCTGTGGCATGGTGAGCACAACCTCGGCCTTGAACGGAATGGCGTTGCGCATGTTTCCCCCTTCCCAGCTGACGAGCTGCGCGCCACATTCGGCAATCGCCTTGCGCACGAAACGCACCATCAACTTGTTTGCGTTGGCGCGCCCTTCGTGAATTTCCAATCCCGAGTGACCTCCGCGCAATCCCTTCAGTGTCACGCGAAGTGCGGTGTGGGTTGTGTCTGCAGGTACAGGCTGATAGCCCAATGTCGCGGTGATGTCGATGCCGCCCGCACTGCCAATGACGAATTTCCCCCACGTTTCGGAGTCAAGATTCATCAAAATGTCGCTGTGTAACTCGCCTGTGGGTAAATCATTTGCGCCAAACATGCCCGTCTCTTCGTCTGCGGTGATGAGCGCTTCGATGGGGCCATGCTGCAAGTCCTTTGCTTCCATCACCGCCATGATAGCGGCAACGCCAATGCCATCGTCGGCACCCAAGGTAGTGTTGCGCGCACGCACCCATCCTTCTTCATCAACATAAGTCTCTAAAGGATCGGTTTCGAAATTGTGTTGGCTCTCGGGACTCTTCTGTGGTACCATGTCCATGTGAGCTTGCATGAGCACGGTCTTTCGATTTTCCATGCCGGGTGTGGCTGGCTTACGCATTACCACGTTGTTTCCTGCATCGACAAAAGCTTCGACACCTGCTTGCTTGGCAAAATCGAGCAAGAATTGTTGTACGGGTTTTAAATGTCCCGATGGACGGGGAACTTGCGTTAGGGCGTCAAAGTGTCGCCAGACGCATGTGGGTTCTAATTTTGCAATTTCACGCATACTTATATTTTTTTATGGTTGATATGTTCTATTTACTTTGCCGCCGCTTCATGAAGAGCAGTGCAATCCAAGCATATATGCCCATCGCAACGACTAAGAGTGTTTGAATGCTGTGCACGATGAGCACGAAGTTGAGGGCGGCAAATTCGGCCACGCCATAGAGCATCAGCATCGTCTTTACGGCGAAGTGCCACGGGCCAGCACCGTTGGGCGTGGGCACGATGACGGCAATACTGCCCACGATGAACGTCACCATGGCGCACGAAAACGAGAGTGAAGATGTGGCGGTGAAGCAGAAAAATGTGAGGTAATAGTGCAGGAAATAGCTGGCCCAAATGCCGAGGGTGTAGCAAAGGAATAAGGGCACATTGCGCACGTTCCTTAAAGAAACGATGCCTTGCCACACGCTATTGATCGTCGATTTGATTTTGCTGGTCACTGCCAACCGCCGATAGAGGTAATAAACCAGTAGGAAAACAGCTGCGCCACAGGTAAAGGTCACAGCCCAGCCTGCGGCCGAAAAGTTGGTGAGAAACGTGTCGATGCGCGTGCCCGTCTTGGCGAAGAAGCGCATGAAGACGGGAATTTGCGAGAGGAACGTGATACCCGCGATGAGCAGCACCAACAGCGAGTCAATGATGCGCTCCGTGACAACGGTTCCGATGGCTTTGGGAAACGACACGCCGTCGTAGTGTTTCAGCACGCCGCATCGCGTGAATTCGCCCATGCGCGGCACAATGAGGCTCACGGCATAGGAGAGGAACACGGCATAGACCGTGGTTTTGCGGCGCGGATACTCGTGCATCGGTGCTAAGGTCTGTTGCCAGCGCCACCCACGAAAAGCCTGTGCTAAAATGCCAAAGGGAAACGACAAAATCATCCACGTCCAGTTCATTTGGTGAAACAGCACGTCGTTCACCTTGTGGAAATCAAATCCGCGATACATCCAGTAAAGGATGGCGCCGCCCAAAAGCAACGGTAGAATGATTTTGAATATGTTGGAAATATTTCTTTTCACTTGCTTGTTTTGACGAGACAAATTTAGGAAAATCACGCGGAATACCCAAATAAAACCCCGTAGATTATTTGTTGGGGAACGAAAAAAGGCCTACTTTTGCAACCACTATCGTATAGGTTTGTAATGGGTCAGACGTTTCTACCTGCTGCCGCAAACAGCAGTCTATGATAGTTCTTTTTTAATTGTAGAAACAACAACAACGATGCAACATTCTTTTCAGAAGTACACGGCGCAGTATCCCGCCCTCATTCGCTTGGGCGTGCCCATCACGATAGGGCAGTTGGGCACGATTGTGTTGGGTTTTGCCGACACGCTGATGATAGGCCACCACTCGCTGCCCGAGTTAGCCGCCGCCAGCTTTGTCACCAACATGTTTACTTTGGCATTGCTTTTTGGTTTAGGATTTTCTTACGGATTAACGCCCATCATTGGCCGATTTTATGGCCAATCGAATCCCGAAGCCATCGGCGGAGCGTTGAAAAATGGTTTGGCGGCCGGAGGTGTGCTCACGCTCATCCTGCTGGCTGTCATGACCACGCTCTACCTTAATTTAAATCGTTTGGGGCAGCCAGCCGAGCTCTTGCGGTTCATGCGCCCCTATTTCCTCATCAATTTGGTGTCGATACCCTTCGTCATCGGCTTTAACACCTTCAAGCAGTTCTTCGATGGAACGTCGAACACCGTCACGTCGATGGTGGTGATGATAGTGGGTAATTTGCTCAACATCGCAGGTAACTACATCTTTATTTATGGCCATTTGGGTTGCCCCGAAATGGGACTTTTTGGGGCGGGTTTGTCCACCATGCTCTCGCGCGTGTTCATGTGTTTGGCGTTGGCCACGTTGTTTTTTGTGCATCCGCGCAACCAACGCTATCGGCACGGCTTTTTCAGCCAAAGCGTCAACAGCCACGATTTTCTTTATCAAAACAAGCAAGGCTGGCCTTTGGCCTTGCAGATGGGCATGGAGACGGCCGCCTTCAGCCTGTCGAGCGTTATGGTGGGATGGATTGGCACCACAGCTTTGGCCGCCCACCAAGTGATGCTCACCATTAGCCAGTTGGGCTATATGCTCTACTATGGCATGTCGGCCGCCGTAGCCATCCGCGTAAGCAATTTTCATGGGCAACACAACTACCAGCAGGCCGAGACGGTGGCGCATGCCGGATTTCAACTCATTCTCTGCATGGCCGTGGCTATCAGCATCCCCATTTTCTTGTTCCGCAACAGCATCGGCGCCCTCTTCACCTCGTCTGCTGAAGTGGTGAATATCGTTTCATTGACCATCATCCCCTTCATCATCTATCAATTTGGCGACGGCATGCAGTCCAACTATGCCAACGCCCTGCGCGGCCTCTCCCACGTGCGTCCGCTGATGGTGGTGGCCTTTGTGGCATTCTTTGTCATCTCGTTGCCGCTGAGCTATGTCATGGGCATTTGGCTTCGCGGCGGATTAGTGGGCATCTGGAGCTCTTTCCCCGTGGGGCTCACCACGGCTGGGCTGCTCTATTGGTGGAGCTTTCGCCGCGCCATCCGCAAGGCCAAAAGTTTGACCTAAGTCAACAAAACGCCTGTTTGTAGCCCCTTTTGGCCGAAAAACTTGCGTTGCGCCTGTTTTCATGTTACCTTTGCATCGTGATTTTAAGGATAACAATTTAAAAGAAAGGAAAAAAGTTATGGTAACATTAATGACATTTGCTATTGTTGCAGTAATGGTTGCACAGGCAATTAACTTAAGCGGAAAACTTCGTTAACAACGAACCCCCGCTTTTCAAACGAAAAGGTTTTTATATTAAAATATTATTTTGGGCAGGCAGGAGATTTTCTCTTGCCTGCTTTTTTGTGTTTTATGTTGGAGGGGGAGGGGAGAGTGGGGCTGCTGGAGTTCCAGCAAGGCTGAAAATGAAAAAAACGGGGCTGCTAACAAATTAGCAAGGCTGAAAATGAAAAAAACGGGGCTGCTAACAAATTAGCAAGGCTAAAAATGAAAAAAACGGGGCTGCTAACAAATTAGCAAGGCTGAAAATGAAAAAAATGGGGCTGCTGGAACTCCAGCAAGATTGAAAAATTCTATTTGCGCATAGATTTTTTGAGTTGGAGGCAAAACGCAAATCGGTTAACTTTGCAAACGAAAAAAATAAAAACAAAGTTTCACGATTAAAATAAAACAAATATGAAAATAGAAATGCCCGTTCTGCCCTATGCAGACAATGCTTTAGAACCCGTTATCAGCCGCGAAACCATAGCTTATCACTATGGCAAGCATTTGCAAAACTACGTCAACACGCTGGCTTCGCTCGTGAAGGACACGCCTTGGAGCACGAAGAGCGTTGAGGAGTTGGTGGCCGAGGTGCCCGAAGGTCCGTTGTTCAACAATGCCGGCCAGACACTCAACCACGCCCTTTATTTCACGCAGTTCATGCCAGCCAAGGCCGACAATCAGCCCACGGGCACGCTGCTCGAACTGATTAATCGCGATTTTGGCAGCTTCGACACCTTCAAAGAGCAGTTCACACAGGCCGCTCTCACGCTCTTTGGCTCAGGATGGGCATGGTTGGCTCAGCAGCAAGATGGCCGTTTGGTCATTCGCAAAGAGAGCAATGCAGGCAATCCGCTGCGCAACAATGAGACACCGCTGTTGGGCATCGACGTGTGGGAACATGCCTACTACATCGACTATTTCAATCGTCGCGCCGATCATGTGCAGGCCGTTTGGCAAATCATCAACTGGCAGGTTGTGGCCGACAGGTTGAAAGGTTAAAACGCAAGAAAATGATTTCATTCACGCTTTAAAATAAAAATGATTATGGCTTCAATTATCAATTCACACGTAACTGAATTCAAGGTGAACGCGTTCAAGGGGAACGACTTCATCGAAGTTTCCAACAAGGACATCGAAGGCAAATGGGCCGTGTTTTTCTTCTATCCCGCCGATTTCACCTTTGTTTGCCCCACCGAGTTGGAGGATTTGCAGGACAAATATGCACAGCTCAAGGAAATGGGCGTCGAGGTATTCTCGGTGAGCTGTGACACGCATTTTGTGCACAAGGCATGGCATGACGCTTCGCCTCGCATCAAAAACATTGAATACACCATGCTGGCCGACCCTTTGGCTGTGTTGGCAAAGGCCTTTGGCGTCTACAAAGAGGATGAGGGCATCGCCTATCGTGGCACATTTGTCGTAAATCCCGAGGGACTGATTAAAATTGCCGAGATACAGGATAACAACATCGGCCGCAACGCCGACGAGTTGGTGCGCAAAATCGAGGCAGCACAGTTTGTTGCTACGCATCAAGGTGAGGTGTGCCCAGCACGTTGGACACGCGGAAAAGAAACGCTCAAACCAGGTGTTGACTTGGTGGGCAAGCTCTAAATCGCTCCAAAATCTTCAAAAAAGAAGTAGCAATAGACTATAACGAAATTACACGATAGAAAACAGTAGCTTGTGCATCGGTTGCAGAAAGGACATATCCGATGCCACCACGGCTATACACAAAGTGCTGACAATTTGCTTGTCAGCACTTTTTTCATGGGGTTGAGGCGCTGCATGTCGTTTGCACGCACTAAGGTTTCACGCTCGCTGCCAAGCGATGCCACAACAAATCGTCGGGCAAAGGCGATGTGAGTTCAATGAGTTCCTTAGAGACAGGATGCACAAACGACACATGATGTGACAGCAAATCAATGTTGCCACCGGGGTTGCTGCGTGCCGCACCATACTTCAAATCGCCTTTGATGGGGCAGCCCATCTCGGCCAACTGACACCGAATTTGGTGGTGTCGGCCTGTGAGCAAGTTGATCTCCAACAAATGATAATTCTCCGAAGCCGCAATGAGCTTGTAGTGCAAGATGGCCTTCTTCGACCGCGGCACTTCGTGGTCATAGGCATAACTCTTGTTCTGTTGCTCGTTTTTGAGCAGCCAGTTCGTGAGCGTTGCCTCGGGTTGCGGCGGACAATTCTTCGTGATGGCCCAATAGGTCTTGTGCACCTCGCCCGCCCGAAACATGTTGTTCAGTCGCGTCAGTGCTTTCGATGTTTTGGCAAACATCACCAAGCCCGACACAGGGCGATCGAGACGATGTACCACACCGAGGTAAACATTCCCCGGTTTGTGGTGCTCTTCGCGAATATATTGCCGCACAATGTCAGAGAGTGGCACATCGCCCGTCTTGTCGCTTTGAACGATTTCGCCACTCTGCTTGTAGACAATAATAATGTGATTATCTTCGTAAACGGGTATCAAAACACGATGATGTTAAGGGCATCCTACATGTTCATACCACCATCTACCTGGATGACTTGCCCCGAAACGTAGCTCGAGAGGTCGGATGCCAAATAGATAGCCGTGTTGGCAATGTCGTCAACCGTTCCACCACGGCGCAAAGGTATCTTGCTGGTCCATTCCTTGCGCACTTCGTCAGAGAGGGCTTGCGTCATAGCCGTGTCGATAAATCCTGGTGCAATGGCGTTTGCACGAATGCCTTTGGGACCCATCTCTTGTGCCACACTCTTCGCTAAAGCAATCAATCCGGCCTTCGAAGCAGCGTAGTTGCTTTGGCCTGCGTTGCCATGCACGCCGACAACCGAGGCCATGTTGATGATTGAACCGCCACGCTGACGCATCATGACAGGCACGCAGGCGTGGATAAAGTTGAAGGCGCTCTTCAAGTTCACAGCGATAACGGCATCCCATTGCTGCTCGGTCATGCGCAACATCAAACCGTCTTTCGTGATACCGGCGTTGTTGACCAAGATATCGATGCTGCCAAATTCGTCCTTCACTTGCTTCACCACCTCTTCGCTCTGTGCAAAGTCTGCGGCGTTGCTGGCATAACCTTTTGCCTTTACGCCCAATGCAGCAATCTCACGTTCGGTGGCTAAGCCGCCATGTTCTTCGTCGATAAACAAATCGGTAAATGCAATGTTTGCACCTTCTGCAGCAAACTTCAGGGCAATGGCTTTACCAATGCCGCGTGCAGCGCCTGTAATCAGGGCTGTCTTTCCACTTAAAATTCCCATTTTTTATACTTAAATTTAATTCAAATAATTATCGGTTGATTGATTTCCCTAAAGCACCATACACTACTTTTGCCACTAAAGGTTTGCTCGAAGCTTCGGTCAAACCATGGCCCAAACGCCCGTAAATGAACGGCACTTCAAGTCCTTTAATGCAATAATGTGTGATGTCGGCCACCAAGTCGATGTCGTCAATGTCAAATTCGCCCTCGCTCTTCCCTTCGGCATAAACCTTTCTGAAGAGCTCAATCTCGTCTTCATCGAAATTCTTTCGCACCTTTTCCACCATCCAAATGTTGCGAAAAAACTCAGCACGCAGGTTGCCGTTGCGCACAACGGTCTCGCGAATCATGCTCAGATGCGTGTAAATCAGCTCAATAATTTTCTCCTGTGGACGCATCTTCATGCTCGCCACCTCGTCTAATTTGTCTGATAAACGCTCTAACTCCGACTCGATAACAGCCGAATAAACATCTTCCTTTCGGTTAAAATAGGTGTAGAGCGTGCGCCGGCCTTTACCCGATGCCAAAGCAATGTCGTTCATTGTTGTATTGGCAATGCCATTCTTTGCAAATAAAAGCCGTGCAACATCCACCAACTTCTGTCTCGTTTTTGATATTGACATCGTAATTCTCCCTTAACGATTAATTGCACATCTCGACTCTTGTGCGCAAAAGTATAAGTTTTATTTCAGATAGACAACAAACCTCCTTTTTTTTAGACCTTACAAAAAAAAATAACGTAGATATTTGCGTGTTAAAGAAAAACATGCTACCTTTGCAAACGAAATCAATGAGATTGCCTTGCAAAGGCATGTTGATTTTCTTTAAAAATAATACAAATCGCGGAGTGGAGCAGTTGGTAGCTCGCCAGGCTCATAACCTGGAGGTCGCATGTTCGAGTCTTGCCTCCGCAACCTCAAAACAGGGAGTGTAGTTCTTTTCTACATTCCCTGTTTTCGTTATACCCTGCTTTCCACATATTCAAGATATTTTCTGTCCCGCTGAATTAGAAAAGGCTATCACCCAATGGGGGCTATAATGAGAGGATATTTCATAAATCGTTGGATAATCTTACACCAAGAGATGTATATTTAGGCCAAGGGGAGAAAATTAAAAGGATAAGAGAAACAATAAAGCAAAATTCAATCAACAAAAGAATTTCTGAGCATAAAAGAATGAAATTACAGCATAAATAACTATATTTGCAGTTGTGCACTTTCGTTTGACAACGTACAGAGACAAATGAATCGGGCCAATGAACGTAGAAATTTTCAGTGGTGAAAATCATAGTAGAAACCATAAAGGTAATAGATGATGGACAAATATACTTTTATAACCAATTATCAATATGGGGAAAAAACAGACGTTTTACAAATAGATGCAGTTTCTATGAAAGTTGCTATGAGCCAATGGGTTGACGCGTTGAAATTTCCACATATTGGTAATATTAGCAAGTCTAAAGCGAAGCAACATATATATAGTGGAGATATAGAGGAAATACCCTTGAAGAAGTTACATCATATTAGTTGCTTATATGAAAAAGTCAATGGAAAAATAATTGAAGCATATATTGTTCAGCATTGTTATCTTCCTTCAGCATTGCAAACTTTTAATATTATAGTTTTATTTAAGGGCGGAACATATGTAAGACAAATGCAAGCAGATGGTTACCGTGAAGCGACTCGTCTTTGGGGAAAATACCTATCTTGGCACTTTTATAATAGCATAGAACGGGAAACAATAAAGGAAGTACTTAAGAATAATTTTGAAGAACTTATAAATCCCCTCATGCCTAAGGTTTGGTCATTCTCCTTGGTGGTAGATAATTCTATATTGGAAATGTTCATAGTAGAGTGTTAGTGAAATGAGAGACTCAGATTCTTTAGTATTTAAATACCTCTTAACACCCATATTAGTTACTAATTGTAACTAATGAAAGTGGTGGGACAGCATTATTATTGTCTCAAACAGATTAAATAAGGAATCTAAGATAGATTCACATCATCCCCAAACCATAAAACAAATGAAAATAAGATTTTTAATCGGAGCTTTTTTCTTTTTTAATATAACTGTTGCGAGTACATTATTGGAAAGGCACAATGTGATTAAAATGTTTTCCAAAGCAACTAAGGATTATTCCTTGATAGATATAAAACTGTCAAGACGGATTAGAACTTCTTTCAGAAAAAAGATAGAAAGAATCTTTGAGGCCGATACTGTATATATAACAGGTTATTTGGATTACGACAATTCAGAGTATAGCGAATATATTTGGAGTTGTAAAGATAGCTTGCAATATACATATCAGTTTTTTACAAAAAAAATATACCTAATTAGAAATGAAGTAACTGATAACTTCAGGCAGGATATAGAAGATATACAATTAGGATATTTCAAAAATACAAAAGAATTCAAAACCCCTTCCTTTGTCTTAAAAATTGCAAAAAACAATAGCAAATATACCATATACGAGCTTTATAAATCTGGGGAGCAACATAATCTTAAGAAATCAAGGTCTACACCTTAACGACCTAGAAACCGTCACATAGTAATGCTTCAAATTGGGAGTCGATTTTTATGTCGCATTACAATTAAAACAACAAGTCTATGGTAAACCATATATAGATTGTTCGTCATTACCCTTATATGGGTATTAAAAGCCGTAAGCAATAAACAGGAAAGAACAACGTTACATAAGTGATAACCATAAACAATAAGAAGTTATGATAGAATTTGAAGTAAAATCAAAAAAGCAGTATATATCGTTGAACATAAGAGACAGCCTCAGGCGCATCCCGTATGCAGGTAATGAGGCTGATGGTGTAACCATAGACTATAAGGCAAAATATAGTCAACAACTGCAATCCATTAAGGACA
>NZ_KK082672.1:191140-228058 GCF_000599605.1 Prevotella sp. HJM029
TTTGGACGGCGAAGTATCACAGCACATCGAGTATGTGCCGTTCGGTGAGGTGTTCATAGAAGAACGCAACAACACTTGGAACACGTCTTACCTCTTCAACGCAAAGGAGCTGGACGAGGAAACGGGTATGTACTACTATGGTGCAAGGTACTATGAACCGAGGTTGAGTCTGTGGATGAGTGTAGATATTATGCAAGAAAAATATCCGAATGTATCATCTTATGTTTATTGTATAAACAACCCTATAATTTTAATAGATTCAGATGGAAAAGATATATATCCTATTCTTTTTCAAACGACAGATAATAGAGGTTGGGCTAATGGAACTCCATATAGAAGTAATAAGAAATATATGGAAGCAATGCGTATGTTTGGACAAACAAATTATGGAAGGCAGTTTATAGGAGCTTTTTAAAGAAAAATCAAAGCCAATATGGTGTAAATGGTAATGGAAAATATTCTAAATATAGATTCCGAATAGAAGAATATGATATGAAAGATGCTCATGACCATTTTGTCTTCATGTCAAATTTAGAAGGTTCATTTTCTGCAAAGGAAATAGATGGAAAACTTAACATAATTCTACGGCTGGATGTTAAGGGTAAAACAGCTAGTGAATTGGTAGAAACAATAAGTCATGAACTAGCTTTACATGGAAGTGATATAGATAAAATAATTAGTGCCTATGAAAAGGGTGGAATAGAAGCCGTACAGAAATTATTCACAAAGGATCCTAATTAAGGGGCATAAAACGAAATGTATAAAATAGGAGAGAGGAAGAAAATCGTTATAATTGTTGATAGATAGAGAGTTACGCAGAAATATAGAGTTGAGGGATGGAAAAACGAAATGTTACATCGTGTTACATTTGTGTTACATTTGTGTTACATTTGAAGGGGTTTTTGAACAGTGTTTGAAGCATGAATGTTACATGGGTGTTAATTAAGGGTTACACGGGGCGTTATTTAGGCCTTGACAGGTGGTTATTGCATACATGTAAGGGGAGACGGCTGGGGTGAAAAGAACAGCTTGTACAGACGACTAAAAAGCACGATAAAAAGGGAGTAGACTTGATAATGTTTACTCTTTTTTTGTTCCTAATGATAAAAATATAATATATCAAAATATCGTATATAATAACTATTTTGTATATTTGCAACAGAAAATGGAGTAGATATGACAAAGGTTATACATGTACAGTTGATGGAAGGAAGGAGGAACTACTACTTTGGTTCGATACCTGCGATTTATAGCGTTTTGACGGCCGAGGAGATAGGTATAAAGCAATGCTCGCTGGAGCGTGTAGGGCTGAGTAAAGGAGGCGTAGTATTGAACAAAAAGGCATGTATCAGGACGGGAGAGTTGATCCGCTCAAAAGCTAAGAAATGAGGGATTATTTGAATAGCTAAAACACTGATTGAACGATAGTTGAACGGCTTTCAATACGTTTTTGAACGGTTGGAGGCCGTTTTTCGTGTTTTTGGGGGTAAAATGAGGGTGATTTTTGGGTGAAAAATGGGTTTGGGTGGACACTTGGGTGGACGATTGGGTGGACAGTGCAAAACGAAATGTATCGATTGGGTGGACATTAGGGTGGACACTTTTAACATAAAACTCATGGAATTAGCCCCCCTCACAATGACCGAAAATTATCGATTATGCGCGTTTTTGCTGTTTTTACCCCCTCCCTTATTCCAAGATTATAGGGTATATTACCACTTTTTTATAAGGTGATTTTTTACAGAACGCTGTATTTATCGGTATTTTTAGCTATATTTAGGGCGTAAAACCATTAAAAAGTGTGCGCGCGATTATGCAAGGCAATGCTTGAAAGCACATTTGCATGAAATGTGTGTGGATGTGCTTGATGATAATATGTGTTTGATTGAAGCTATCATTGCAGAGGCTGAAGAGCTTTTGCTGTGATCTTCGCAGCTTTACTATTATACATGTAGCATCATTCGAGCCGGATAAAGCCGATGACGAGTGCGACGGAATAGATTTCGGACAGGGGGAGTTCAAAAGGGTCGTAAGCAGGGTTATCTGATACAATAAGGATGTGTTCTTTGTCTGAACCAGGTTTGATGCGTTTAAGGATTGCCCCTTGTGCCGTGTCGAGAACATAGGGGCGATTCCATTGGAAGAAGACCGATGTCATCGCTTCACGCTGGCATGCCACGATGTCTCCTGATTTATAGGTGGGGAGCATCGAGTCGCCATTGATAGTTATCAGGAAGTTTGCTGTTTTGAATTCAGGAACGATATAGTGCTCGCATTCATAATCAAAAGCTTGTATCTCTCCGCGCAGTGCCCCAGCCATGGCACTGAAAGGAATGAGGGGGATGCCTTGTTGCCCATCATCTACATGCTTTGTAGGATAGATGGCCACTGCAGGCCTTTGCTCGGCAATCGTAGGCTCACTCTCATCTGTGGCTTTGAGCATATCACCATTGCCTGTAAGAAGCCATTCTGCAGAATATTCGGGATAATTTTCAACGAGCGATTCTATCCATTTGGCTTGTATGTCTGTACCTTTTGCTATAGCTCGTGATAGAACCCCCTTGCTTGCACCTATTTTTTTCTCCAGCGCGCCGATAGTTATCCCTTCGTGCTTGGATAATTCCTGTATGCGTGATAAAATTTTACACATAAAATGAAAATTATCATCCAAAAAGTTTGGATGGTTGAAAATTATCGCTATCTTTGCAGCGTGTTAAGTTTATTAACAGCGCCCAAAAATACGAAAAAGGGGCGAGAGAAACAAACATTTAAGATTAAAGAATATGAACGAGAATCTTTTAGACAAGGTCAGCACTGAAAAAATAGAAGCGTTGGTTAATGCTTTAGATGCTGTGATTGGTGACATGCGCAGTGTTGAAGATAGTCAGCTTGTGCGGTTCCGAGACAATGCCTATTACACCTGCCTCTCGCTTACCGACATGATTTTAACAGCGCTCAAACGGCGTGTGAATGGTATTCAAGGTGAATAGATTGTAGGATGACAAAGCGAGTAGCACGGACTGCCGGGTCGCTCCCGCAGGGTTCGACTCCCTGTGCTCGCCCAAAGCAAATTATTAAAATCGACAGATATGGATAAGAAAATTTATGTGAGTAAGAGGGATGCGGCCCACCTACGTAAAGTTTTCGGCTGCTCGAAAGTGATGGTGTGGAAGGCACTGAACTTCAAAAGCGACAGCGACCTTGCACAGAAGATACGCTACACAGCCCTCATGCAGCTGAACGGCATCCCCAACTGGAAACAGGAGGGGATGGAAACAACCCACGAGGAGGCCGAGCGCACAACAACACAAACCTTTGGCGAGCGTGTGAAGTTAGTGTTCGACCGCGAGGATGGTACGACGAGTGTGTTTGTAGACGGTGTTGAAACCCGCAAGGAACAGAACCTGAACATTCCGGCTTTCATGGGTCTACAGCGTGAGGTTGAACTGATGGCGATGAGCCTGTAACCTTTTATTCATCGGGATGGAATATTTCAATAAGATATTGTGCGTAACCTACGCGGAACTAACTGGAGGTAGCGAGCCTGTTGTTACAGGTGGTACGCTACTGAAGAATGTGAGCCGTGGCAACATCGTCAGCGTTCACCGTGGAGGTGGCGAAGGCGGTCAGGCACTCTACGCATGGAGTTCCATTCCTCAAAAATATAAGGAGCGCTATATGGAACGTTACGGCGACCCCGAGCAGCGCATGAAGGAAGCCATGATGCGCGACCGCATCAAGCTTGACGGAGAGGCACGTGAGTTCTTTGAGAACTTCACCTACGAGAAGAACGGCAAGCAGGAACATCTTACAGAGAAGCTCATTGAAGAGTACACCATCAATGCCAGCGTACTGAAAGAGCTATTGAAGATGATGGCACAGCGTCAGGCCATCCGTCAGAGCCTGAATGCCAGCACAGGCGGAGCATGGGAGGTAATCTATCAGAGTTCTGAAGCTATGCGTGAAGAATATCAGCACACCCTTCCACAGAATGAAGCACGACTGAAAGCAAAGCTCAAGGCTTTCAAAGCTGGCGGGTATAGTAGCTTGATTAGCGGTAAGGTGGGTAATCAGAATACAATTAAGATTACACCCGAATTCGGACAGCTGCTTATAGCCTTGAAACGTTGTCGGGTTCCTGTATATACGGATACGCAACTCTTTGAAGAGGCAAACCGCCAGGCAGAAGCAAACGGCTGGAAGCCGCTGAAAAGCCTTAGCGGCATGAAACGATGGCTGAACAGTGCTGCGATTGAGCCACTATGGTATGATGCTGTATATGGTGAGCAGGCTGCACGACAGAAGTTCGGACGTAAGCACCGCACGGCCTTGCCCGTGAAGCGCGATGCCTTGTGGTATGGCGACGGCACGAAGCTCAACCTGTATTACAGGGACGAGGACGGTAAGGTGCGGACCACGCAGGTCTATGTGGTCATTGATGCGATGAGCGAGGTGATGCTTGGCTGGCATATCAGCGACACGGAGGACTACGAAGCGCAATATCATGCTTACCGCATGGCCATTCAAACCAGCAAGCACAAGCCTTATGAGATTGTGCACGACAACCAGGGCGGACACAAAAAACTTGACGCTGACGGACTGTTTAAGAAGCTTTGCCACGTGCATAGGACCACGCAGCCTTATAACGGCGAGTCAAAGACCATTGAGGCGGTGTTCGGCCGGTTCCAACAACAAGTGCTGCACAAGGATTGGCGCTTCACAGGACAAAACATCACGGCCAAAAAGATGGCCTCTCGCCCTAATCTTGAATTCATCGAGGCAAACAAGGATGCCCTCTATACATTAGAGGAGCTGCAAGATGCTTATGCAAAGGCTACGAAGGAGTGGAACGAGATGGCGCATCCTGCATACGGCAAGAGCCGACAGGAAACCTACGACAACAGCGTGAATGAGGAAACGCAGCCGGTCACGGCACACGATATGGTGGATATGTTTTGGGTGACAGCTAAGCGCATGAGCACCTTCACCGACCAAGGCATCAGCGTCACCATCAAAAAGCAGAAACGGCAATACGAAGTGATGAGCCAGCCAGGCGTGCCAGACCACGAATGGCGCCGCCAGCACACCTACGAGCGGTTTGTTGTTAAGTATGATCCTTACGACTTCGGAAGCGTCCGACTCTATAAGAAAGAAGCTGACGGCAGCCTGAGGTTTGAACGCGTAGCCGAACCTTATGTTGTGATACATCGCGCCATACAGGAGCAGACCACAGGCGAAGCTGCCTTTATCCGTCAAGAACAGACAGCCAACACCACAGACCGCATTGAGCGCACCATTGCAGGACGTGAGATAGAAAAGGCTCACGGCATGATGCCCGAGCAGCACGGACTACATAGCCCGAAGCCTAAAGGTATGACGGCAGCCGAACGCCGGCAGATAGAACGGCGCACAGGCATTTACAGCCAAGCGCCTGAAGAGTATAAAATAGGACGAAAGACGAAGCAAGTGAGCCTTGAAGACTGGTCAAAGGTTGAGACAGCAGTGGTCGACATGGCTGCGGTAGCAGGAAAGTATTAGCAATTCAACGAATTAAAAAAACAATATGATGAGCAAGTTAACAACAAACGAGAAGGGACAAATCCAAGAGTGTTTGCGGCTATACGTCAGCAAATATCCCAGTCAGAACAAGGCAGCACAGAGCCTCACGGGCACGAGCAGCGCAACGGTGAGCAGCATTCTGCAAGGTAAGTGGGAAAACATCAGCGACGAGATGTGGCGCAACCTCGCATCACAACTCGGCACCACGACCACCACCGACTGGCAGGTGGTCGAGACAAAAGCCTTTCAGGAGATGACCCTCGTCATGAAAGATGCCCAAGCCGTGAGAAATGTTACGTGGATCGTGGGCGAGGCTGGCTGCGGCAAAACCACCACAGCGCGCCTCTATGCTACTGAAAACAGCGAGGTGTTCTACATCTTGTGCTCTGAAGACATGAAGAAGAGCGACTTCATTCGCGAGATTGCACGCCGCATCGGTCAGCGCACCGAGGGCTACAGCATCAGAGAGTTGCTCGACCGCATCATCGACGACCTCATTCAGATGCAAGCACCACTGCTGCTTTTCGACGAAGCCGACAAACTGCCCGAGCGCGTCTTTCATTATTTCATTGACCTTTACAACCGCTTGGAGGACAAATGTGGCATCGTCTTCCTGTCCACCAGCTACATCAAGCGGCGCATGACCATGGGGCTGCGCTACAACAAGTGTGGATACAACGAGATTCACTCTCGCATCGGCCGCAAGTTCTACGAATTGGAACCCACCGCTCCCCACGATGTCTATGCCGTATGCATGGCTAACGGTGTGACCGACAAAAGTCGCATCTCAGAGGTTGTAAAAGATGCCGAGGCGTATGATTTCGACCTGCGCCGCGTGAAGAAAAATATCCATCGCGTAAAAGTGATGCAAGCGCAAACAGCAGTCAAGTAGCGTTAAAACAATCCTAAAATAGTAATCAAATGGCAAGTGGAACAAAAGATGCAGCACAGGTGATTGCCGAGCTCACGGCGACGAATGCTAATCTGCGCGAACAAATAAAAAGTCTTGAAAAAACCTTGTGGAAAAGAGACCATCCCGTGCTGCGTCGTGCACTGAGCGTCAGCGACGTTATGCGCATGAAGAAAGAAACCTACCCCTTTGAAGGGGCATGGGAAGAAGCCTTCGGTTGTCCCGAGAAAAATGGCGTGTGGTTTGTGTGGGGCAACAGCGGCAACGGCAAGACGAGTTTCATGTTGCAGCTTTGCAAAGCACTGTCGCACTTCGGCCGCGTGGCCTACGACAGCTTGGAGGAGGGCGCATCGCTGACGATGAAGAATGCCCTGATGACGGCTGGCATGCAGGATGTGGCACGCCGCTTCGTGTTGCTCGACCGCGAGAATATGCAGCTGCTGTCGGCACGCCTCGGCAAGCATAAAAGTCCCGACATCGTGGTTATCGACAGCTTTCAGTACACCAAAATGAGCTTCAAAGACTACGAGGCTTTCAAAGAACGGCATGCCAACAAACTGCTCATCTTCGTCAGTCAGGCCGATGGCAACAAGCCCGCTGGGCGCACGGCCGTGAGCGTGATGTATGATGCGAGCCTAAAGATATTCGTCAGTGGGTTTCGCGCCATCAGCAAAGGGCGGTATTTCGGAAGTAAGGGGTACTACACCATTTGGGAAGAGCGCGCAAAGATGTATTGGGGAGAAGAGCAAAAAGAAAAATAGTATGGCAAACAAGCGAGACAACCTACTCTACAGATTACGGAAGAAGGGCGTGAGGGCGAACACGCGCGAACACATTATTTTCTTCGGCGTGGGTGGCGAGCCGTTCAAGATAAGGCAGATAAGGCGGCTGTGTCGTGAGTTTCATTTCAATGTGCAATTAGTAATTGAGTAAAAAGAGTATGAGTAAGGAAAGACGGATAAAGAAAGTATATATCGCAGGAAAGATAGGTGAAGATATTCTTAGCGATACAACTCGCAAGAAATTTGCAGAGGCAGAAGCGTGGTTGAAAGCAAAAGGATATAAAGTGTTTAATCCGACTCAGAGCGGGCTTGGCATCATGGCAGAGAACTACGCAAAGGCATGTGGCACGAACTTCTATGAAGAGATACTTCTTCTTGACATTATGCAACTGAAACGGTGTGATATCATCTGTCTGCTTCCTGACTGGCACGAAAGCCCAGGTGCCTTGGCAGAGTATTACTTCGCTATGGCAATAGGTAAGAAAATAAAACAGATTACAATGCTTGGAAATAAAATAGTAGATTGGATATGAGCAAGGAAAAACGAACAATAGAAATTGCCCCAGGGCTGATGAGTCCAGGAGGGCGCATGGGAGAGCGCTTTTTGAGCCGTAGCCACGTGTGCAGCTATTGCCAAGGCAACGGCTACCACTGGCAGGAAAACTGCTATCGTGAACGCTACAAGCAAGGATGCCCCGTGTGTAAAGGCAGCGGAAGGCTTGATGCAGTGATAAGCATTCAATGGAGGGCAAGCAATGATACAGGTAGGTGATAAATTCAGAAATCATTGGGTCGGACATGAAGAATGCTATGAGGGACGGATTTATCAGGTGACGGGTTTCCTTGAAGGTTGCACTTGCGGAAAGCCTACGTTTCTTACTGGCAAGCAGGAAAGCCCCCGACGTCCCCATTTGCATGTACGGGCCAAACTGATAGAAGCTCCGGCAAAGTATATGGTAGGTGAAAACGGTTTCGTATTCGGGCCTTTTGATGTCGAAACACTGCGCGACATCGATGCCCCTGATGAGAGCTGGATTGAAATCGTTCGGCAAAAAGGTGACCAACTGAGTTTGTTTTAAAGATAAAAGTTAAACGGAAATGGAAAAATTAAAGTATTATTCAATGATACCGCACGACAAGCCCGAGTGGCTGCTGCGGTTGCAAATGGAGGTAAGTCTACACTACGCCATGCGTGGCATTGACAACACGCCCGAGGAGTGGATGGATTTGCTCGATTTCATCGACGCCTTCATTCATAGTCTCTACACGCGCCGCGACATCAACGTGAGAAGTGAGGTAACAACCGACCTGATGACCGAGGATGGCAAGACACAATTGCTCATTAAACGCAATGGGAAGCCTTTGCTGGTGTATTACATGCAACCCTCAAACGAACCGCAATGACCCACGAACGCAACTATGCCCGCTTTTACACGCTGCTGAAGCTGCTGCCCAGTGCAGATAAGGAGTCGCTCGTAGCGCAATACACCGACGGCCGCACCACCTCGCTGCGTGAGACTACACCGCAGGAATACGATCTGATGTGCCGCGACATGGAACGTCTCACGGACCACGATGCGCAGCGCGAAGCCTTGCGCCGACAACTCCGGTGCAGGCGTAGTGAGGTGCTCAAGCTCATGCAGCAGCTCGGCATCGACACCACCGATTGGAACCGCGTAGATGCCTTTTGCAAAGATGTGCGCATTGCCGGCAAAGCCTTCCGCCACATCAGCATCGACGAATTGGAGGCCCTTGCCGTGAAACTGCGCATCATCGAGCGCAAAGGGGGATTGAAAGCCCATCCACAGCAGCCCGAACAACCCACAACAGCAGTCCGCCTGCAACAAACCATTGTGGTGGTTGCGGCGGAGAAAGCAATCGAAAATTAAACATTTTATTCAACATCAAGATATGGAAACAACAGTGAACATTAAGAATTTAAGTAAGGAGGAGCGGGCAAAGCTACTCGCTGAGTTAC
The DNA here is from genome assembly GCF_000599605.1 of Prevotella sp. HJM029. Taxonomy (GTDB): domain Bacteria; phylum Bacteroidota; class Bacteroidia; order Bacteroidales; family Bacteroidaceae; genus Prevotella. The sequence continues at coordinate 200,370 of NZ_KK082672.1, forward strand.
AAAACGAGGAAAAACAAAGTCGCATCCAGCGTCGCGAGACCTACGAGAGTCTGCGTGCCGAACTGATGCACAGCGTGGAGGAACGTCTGCAACGCGTGGCCGCTGACGTGCAAAGTTTTCACCAGTGGCTGCAGGGTGAGGTCGAAGGCTTTGTGGGTGTGATGCGCGATTATGGTCAGCTGCGCAAGAGCGACCAGCGCAGCTACACCATCACCGACGGCAACTTCCGCTTAGAGGTGGCCAGCAACAAGGTGAAAGGCTTTGACGAGCGCGCCGACCTTGCTGCCGAACGACTCATCGACTACCTCAAACGCTACATGCAACAAAGTGAAAAAGGTGCCGACGACCCGATGTATCAAATGGCTATGACGCTGCTGGAACGTAACAAAGCCGGCGATCTTGACTACAAGAGCATTTCGAAGTTGTATGAATTAGAGGATAAATTCGACAGCGAGTACGCCGAAATCATGCGCCTTTTCAAAGAAGCCAACGTCGTGCAGAAGAACGCCATCAACTACTACTTCTCAAAGCGTAACCCCGAAACGAATGTGTGGCAGCGCATTGAACCGAGCTTTTGCAGGATGTAGGCCTAAGGCATATACAGACTTTACGGCATGGCAGCAAATGGGTTGCCATGCTTTTGCGGTTAAAAGAAACAGACAACAAAACAAATTTCGAGAACAACATGAAAGTGGACAATGAGCGCCGTCGTGGCGTGAGCTATCTCAAGCGCGTGGCCGACGTGAACGCGATATATCAGCAATGGGCGAGGTCGGGTCTTTCCAACCGAGAGATCTGGCGCCGTTACATCTATCCCGTCTATGGCATCAGCGAGCGCGCCATGTATAAGATGCTTAAGATTGACGTGAAAGTGCGCCGCGACAACAACGACTCGCCTCGTCCACTTTTGCTCTTCGATTTCGACGACGATGGAAAATGATTTAACACAAGTGCTTGCCCGCATGCTGAGAGACGTGCAGGTGGAGCTGAAAGATGAATTCGACCAAAACTTCGCGCACCAGGCTTTCTTCACCGAGAAGTGGGCACGTCGCCGCAGCCCCTTGCGCCCCGGACGCGCCACATTGGTCGACACCGGCGGTTTGCGCCGCAGCATTATGAGTAAAATCACCCATGACGGCGTAACGTTCTATTCCACACACCCTGCGGCCGACCTCCACAACGAGGGTGGCGAAATCAAGGTGACGCAGCGCATGAAAGGCTATTTTTGGCATCGTTATTACGCGTGTGTAGGCGGTTTCGGCCGCAAGAAGAATGGCGAAAAGCGCAACGACCACCGCACACAGCAGCTCAGCAGTGAGGCCGCCTTTTGGAAATTCATGGCCTTGATGAAGGTGGGCAGCAGCATCAAAATACCTCGGCGGCAGTTCCTGGGCGCGTCGGCAGAAGTGGAAAAGGCTGTGACGGAAATCATTGAGCAAAACTTAGAGGAATATTTTAACAACGAATTCAAACTGAACGGAAAATGAGAAAAGAATTGTATGCAGCTCTCAAGGCAGCGATGGAAAAGATTGAAGCAGTGAAGCACGTCGACCTTTGGAACCACAACGTGGAGTTCATTGAGCAGGAAGACAGTTGGGCACGTCCCGCCGTGTTCGTCGAGTTTGGCCCGATAGCGTGGCAACCCTACGTGGGTGGTGGCTATCGTGGTGAAGGTAGCGTCAGGTTGCACGTCGTAACCGACTGGTTAGAAGGCGGACAGGAAGCCGCTTGGGCCTTGATTGCCCAAATTCGCGCGGCCATGGACGGCGTGGAAGGCAACAGCTTCCACGGCCTGCGTCTCACAGAAACCATCACCAACCACAACCACGAGGATATTCTTGAGAGTATCGAGGTGTATGGCGTGAAAGGTGTGTTATAGCCAATACGTACGAAAAGAAACGTGAAAAGGTTCTGACGGGCTACGTGCTCGGTCAGAACCTTTTGCTTTTTCAGTGTACGGCTTTTGCTTTTATTTTGGTAAATTCGTTGTATCTTTGCCCAAAAAGACTATGACAGTAATAGAGTATAGAAAAGGGGATGATGCCCACTTTCGCGCAGAGCTACTGAAAGCCAAAGATGCCTTGGAGCGGACACGCGAACAGATAATTCGCCATTGCACCATGACAAGTGCAACGCTAATAGGGTTGATTGCCGTGTTCGACGATGCAGCACAACCGTATAGTACTCTTCGGATAATGAAAATGACGAGTGTCGCCTTTCTATCCTTATCGGTGGTGCTTGGCGTGCTATATAGCTTTCTGTATATTCGTTCAGGCATCGCATCACTGCAGAAGAGTGTAGTGCTCTATCGAGCAGGTGGTGGTGTCGACTACAGTTCCTCAGGCCGAACCATTCAGATAGTCTCTGCCCTATTCCCTTGGGTGCTGCTACTGGGCATATTGTTGCTTTCGGCAATCGTATTGTGCACGTTAGCATCTCGTTGAGTCCATTTTTGCGATTTTTCTTCATTATTTATTTGGATTCTTATTTTTATTACGTATATTTGCAGCAACGATTCCGTAGCTAATGACTACCGATTCGTTACTTGCGGGGGCTGGCCATTGGTCGGCCGTCCGTTTTTTTTATACAGTGAAGTGATGTTTCCGTTTGTATCTCTTACCCAAATTTCTTCTATATCCTTGCCTGTTTTGATGTGACCATAGATACTCCTTATCATATATCTGTCCGTTAAATCGGGTCGATCTATGATAATTCTATTGGATTGTTTCAATCCATGCGTTAACATGTTTCTAAACGCTCGCTTGGGATTGTCTGATGTAAACCCTTCGTGCTCGTACCACTTCCCATCGATGAGCAGGTCGGGACACTTGCCCTCGAATTTCGTACCCATGAGCGAGTGATAGATGTTTTGATAGACAAACTTTTGCGGGCGCGACATCTTCGGCGTGAGTTTCACTTCTGCACCATGCTGAGCAAAGAAGTCAGCAACACTCATGAGCTTTCCATAGTCGCTGTCATGAGGATTGACCAATTGATGCACCTGCACCTTTCCGCCATTCGCATATTCCTTCTTCACCTCATAGCGGTTTGCTTCGCATTGTCTTACCAACCTGCACGCAGCACAGAGTTCATTCTCGGGCACAAAGGCAAGGTTTGTCTTCCCCTTGGCAAGGTCGCAGTCGTTGCAACGGCGTATGCTGTAGGGATTGTAGTCAGGCATGGCCTTGCCCTGCTTGCCGGGATTGAAGCGGAACATGCCGCGCGTGTCGTTAGCCAAAGCCTCGGCCCCACGCCTATAGGCTTCCTCGCGCGGTGTTTCGGGATATTTTGTCTTGCGCACCTGTACCACCGTGCAACGGCAGTTCCACCCGTTGGGCGGATAGTAGCTGTCCCAAAACGCATCGCTGAAAGGCAACGTCGTGCCGTTGAGGGCAGCATGCTCGGGGCGCACATGATCGTCGCCCACCGTGCGGTATTGCAAGTTGTAACGGTCGCCGTCCTCGGCAAACGCCTCCCACTTCGCCGCCATCATGGCCGAAGCATGCGCAAAGTTATATTCCGCCCGCAGATAGTGCTCATTATAGGTTTTATCCACCTTTTGAACGTCATTCAAAAAGCGTTCGAACGGCTTTTTATTACCCTGCTCATCGACCAAAGAAGGAAAGGCTTCATTGAGTTCGTGAAAAGTTTTGAGCCCCGAGAAAACATAGGTGGAATGCTCCAAGCTATCGCGCATGGTGGCCGACATCTTCATTTGCTCAAAAGCACTGTTCAACACGTCGGCATGCGTTTCAATAAACGCTTGCGCCTCCTTGGAGGTGATGATGTTTATATCGAGTGATGCGCCCTGCTGCTTAAAAAGGCCTTTCATCATCGATTTGAATGCCGCCTTCAACTGTTCTTGCTGCTTCGGGTCTATCTTTTTTGCTGATAAAGCACAGCAATGATCCCCAGCGAGCAATGCTTCATAACGACTGTGCAGCCCCACATAGGCAGCGGGGCTTAGTCGAAAAAATCTTTTTCCAAGGTCTTACCTTGTCTTCCTTTCCCATCGTGAACCAAAGAAGCTGGCAGTGCAGCCTCTCTTCTCTCCCCTACGGGCATGGCATATTTCTTGGCAAAGTATTCGGGGTCGACCTCATAGCGGTCGGCAATCATTGACTCATAGGCCACCTGCTGTTCGGGGGTATAATCGATGGTGTCGTTCCAGTCGAAGCGGCAACCTGCGAGTGGGAACTTATGTGCCACCATACGCGGCAGCAACTGGTTGTTGATGACGTCACGTAGCATGTCGGCATCGCCCTCGACGAGGTTCTGAAGCACCTGCAGGTGGGTTTGACTTTGCGAAAGCGACGAGCCGTCCTCAATGGTCATCGTTTGCCCGATGATGAGTTTTGAGATTTCAGAGTTGGCCCGATTGACACGCTCATTATACACATGATAGGCATCGGCCTTAGTCGACTCGACAAATTCTATCTCTGTATCAGCTGGCATGACGGCCGTCTGTGAGGCCCCCGATTCAACGAGCAAGCGGTGTATGCGGTCGATCTCCTTTTTATCGCGCGAAGAAGTCTTTGCGATGCGCATCGGCATGCCGAAGATTTCACCGAATGTGTCCCAAAACGAGAGCATGTTTTTCTTCGGTATGGTGTGCAGCGTGGCCTTCAGAAGCAAGCCGAGGTCGTTAGGCTTACCTGCCTCAATGAGCGAAGCAGCTATGGCTGGGTCGTGGTAGTCAATACCTGCATGCCAGTCCTGTCCCTGCTGTAGGATGACGCGCCCGTATTCAGGAATGACATGCTTGCGGGGAATGAGTCTCACGCAGTCGTAGGCTATGCCTGTAGTACCTATCCCCACAACATCGCCCAGCTCAATGAGCGAATGCCCCCAATAGCGAGAATCAAGTACATACTGACAAAAATCCTTGAACCACGCGTGGTCGAAGTAGTCGAGCAGTTCGGGCTTGTCCTCTCCTTTGTCATCTACAATCTTGAACGACTTGGCCATGACGAAGCCCTCGCGCTGGCGAATACACCCTGACAGATGACCGTCGGCATCGGTGTCGCGGTAGATGTCGTAGAGCGGGCTGCGGTTGGGGTTGTCGATATTGATAGCTGCCTGCCATGCCCGCCGCCAGTCGGCGATGTCCTTACGCGTGAGCGCGTCGGTGGTCTGTTGCAGCTGCATGATGACATGTTTCACGCGCGCTTTGTCATCATCCTTGGCAAGGTTGAATGTGCCATAAGGGGTGCGGAGTATGTGGTCGTTGTCATTACGGCCGCGAAGTGAAGAAAAAATATCTTTGATATTCATAGGAATTGCTTTAATGGGTTGTTACCAGTTATGTCTGAGGGGTTTCTGCGAATGCCACACCACGCCAGTCCCGGAGGGTTCACCCGTGGCGGCATCTGTGGCCACCGGCAGGGCAGGGATAATCTTGCCGGCCTGTACGCCCTCCAGCCATTTGATGGCCCGCTCGTAGCGTTCTTTTCTTATCTCACTGCCCATCTTTTGGGGCATGGCTGCCGTCATGTGGTAGAGCGCGATGTCGCAGGCATACATCACGATGAGCTGGTTGCGGTTATCACCTTCAGCTTTGAACGTTTCCTCGGTGTCGTACATGGGGCGCAGATACCCTGCTATCTCCTCCATGGCCTCACGCTCAGCATTCATGCGTTTATCAGGTGAGGTCTGCGAAACAACTTTCAAGGCGGATTCACCTATTACTACACGATAATCTTCTTCTGTGATAAACATACAACTTGTTTTATAAGGTTATATACAATGCCTTGTGCTCGATGTCGCGGGCGGTCATTCCCTTACGGAATACTCCACCTGCAACGAACTTCCTTATATCTTGTTTGGAAATGACTTCAAGTCGACCCCGAACTACAATGACCATATGCTTGCGGTGCGTAATGTGGCGCAGATAGTCTGCCTTCCTCACTGCACGCTTGTATTTCCACGCGAAAATGATGTCTTTGATTAATTTTTTCATTTACCAACTATTTTTTGAGGTTTTCCTTTTACTGAATTGTGGCTGAAAACTTTCCTGCCGTGTGGTGCGCTGTAACTGCCATATTGCACCTTCGTCTGCATCAGGCGCATCATCGTTGCCGCTCATGCCTTTTTCAAATGCAAGGGTCTGCGCGATGCCTGCCTGCATGTCGGGGTCTTCTTTTTGCGAAACGTCATAAAAGACAAAACCACGCTCCCATAGCGGGCTGATGGCCTCTACACGTTGGAACTTGTCCGGTTTCTTGCGCTTGTCGCCCGTGATGGGCAGCTGATAGCCGCGCTGTTTGCCCTCTATCGTGAAGTCGTCCAGGATAATGTCCTGCATGAAGCTGGCTTCCATCATGAAGCGGATAGAGATATTCTTTTCAAGGCTCCACTCGTAGAGGTCGTAACACCAGCGAACGAGTTCGGCCACGGAAGCCTTCCTGACAAAAGCCCGCAGATGCCACAGCTGTGACTTATACTTACCCCATAGCTTTGCCGCCTTGGTGTCGTTCGCCTTCTTACTTTTCCACGACGGGTCGATGTAAAGTACCAGTTCGTCGAACTCCCGCCATGCCGGGTGCTTGGCATATTTTATCCACTCTTGCTTGAAGACCGTTCCCTCGATGATGGGGTTGTGCATCATTTCCTTTTCCCAGGCGCGGTAGCCTACGAACTCGGCATAAGTCCGTGCTTCCTCTTTCGTCCACTTTTCGCGCCACATAGGGTTGCCCTCACCATCGACGGCCTTCACCTCCGACACATGCACGCCTTTGGTTTTGCAGATATCAGCCAGTACCGAGGTCTTTGAGATAAGGTTCCCCACCATGATAAAACGTCCACGGCCGACATCGAGTGCACCGAAGAGCGCTTCCTTCACCCAATCTGTTATCTCGCGCACGCGGCGTGGGTTGCGGCAAAGCTCATCATCATCGAGGTCGTCGATAACGATGTAATCGGGTCGAGCCTCACGTTTGCGGAGACCACGCGGCGACTGTCCACGTCCGCATGCCAGGAAGTGCACTCCATCCTTAGTGGTGAACTCCCCTTCTGTCCAGTCGCCCATAGACATCTGTTTTCCATAATCGGTGATGATGCGTTTGTTGTACTGGAGCTCCGCCTGAATGTCGCCTAACAGTCGATTAGCACTGTCCTCCGATTTGCCGACAACGACCATGAAGTTGATGAGCCGCTTGAGCTGGAACATGAGCCACAGCGGAGTGAAGATGTCCATGTGTGTGGACTTGGCATGTCCGCGTGGCCACTTGAATACTGCTTTTAAATTAGGGGTATTCTTGACCTTCAGGGCCGCAGCATTGTGGAACGGCGCGTTGTGCACAATACGGATGACCTCGCCCGTGACCTTGTCGCGCAGCTGCAGGAAATGTGGAAAATAATACTCACAGAACGCGGCATAGTCCTTCTGCAGTCTACGGATACGCTGCTCTTTCTGCACGGCCGTCTCACGAATGAGACTCTTCGTGTCGGTAATGCTCTGTATCTGCCGGCAGTGTTCCTGCCACTCCAGCTGCATCTGTTTGAGTTCTGCAATCGTAGCCATACTCGTTGTGTATTATAATGTAGACGGGTTCTGCATACGCTCCATGAGGAACTTGTTCTGATACTTATTAATCGCCTTGATGAGCTCGGGGGTAATTTCTGGGTCATAAGAGGCCTGGTCTTGTATCCATCGATTAAAAGCCATGAAGACTTCGATAGCGTCAATCACATTGGCCTTCTTATCGAGCTTTTCGATGGTTGCCGACAACTTGGATAATTTATCGGCCAGCGAGCCGATGAGCGTTGGATCATCTGATTTGTTGACATTTTCGATGAGCCCATCTATTGTCACGAGTAACTTGTTGACCAGTTCGGGGCGCGAGATGTTTTTTGCCGCCCGTGCTTCTTTCCACCCCTCCGTATTGGCCCACCTCGAGATTGTGATGCGCGAGACCTCTACCTTGTCGGCAATCTCATTCTGCTCCATGCCCGAGAGGTAGAGTGAGCGGGCGAGCGATTTTTTCTTTTCCGTTTCCTTCGTCATTTTTTTTGTAATGTAAATTATTTATAGTGCAAAATTGGCGCAAAATATTGACACAGAAAAGGAAGTGTGAACTGCGTTCAGTATATACGGAACTGCGTTCTCCATTATTTTGGAGGATAGGATTTATGCGCTAATATTGCATCAAAAATCATTAAGAATAATGGGTAAAAGAGTACGTATTTCGAATGAAAGTGTGAATTGTTACGGATTCCGTGTACTGACAGCAGGCATTGATGTGGAGCAGTATAAGCGAAACCCCGTCCTGTTATATATGCACGAGCGCGGCAATGTCGTTGGCTACGTGAATGACCTAAAGGTTGAGAACGATGAGATAACGGGAGAATTGATGTTCGACTGCGCTTCGGAACAGAGTGAGCGCTGTCAGAAGCAGTTCGAGTTCGGAAGCCTGCGCATGGTCAGTGCAGGACTTGAGATTATTGAGACCAGCGAAGACCCAACAATGCTTGTACCAGGACAAACTCGTCCGACGATAACGAAGAGTCGCCTCTTCGAGGTGAGCGTGGCAGATGTTGGCGCAAACGATGATGCCATCGTGCTGGAAAAAGACGGAAAGCGAATAATGTTAAGCAAGGACGGAGCCTGCGGGCTTCCCCTTATCACTCATAATAACAATCAAAGTAATAAAGACATGGAACAAAAAGTTATCGCCCTGCAGTTAGGGCTGCCGGAAACGGCGACAGAGAATGAGATCAATGCGAAGCTGGCGCAGCTGAAAGCACTTCAGCAAGAGAATGAGACCTTGAAGGCTGAGAAACAGACCCTCGCCGAAGCTCGTATTGCACAATTGGTTGATACCGCTATTGCAGAAAAGCGCCTTGATGCGCAACACAAGGAGCAGTTCGTGAAGCTCGGCGGACAAATTGGTGCCGAAGAGTTGGAAAAGACCCTTCAGGCCATGAAGCCACAGGTGAAGCTGTCGGCAATACTGGGACATCAAGGGAGCGCTCCTGGATCGGCCAGCGAGAAGACCTACACGAAACTCAGCGAGGTGCCGGCTGAGGAACTTGTGAAGCTGCGTGCTGATAACGTGGAGGAGTATAAGCGACTCTACGAAGCTGAATATGGCATAGCTTGTGAGTTATAGACAAAGATTAAGCTGATAATATTTAAACAGAATAAGGAAATGGAGAAAATGACAAAAATGAGCATGCTCGCCAACTTGTTATTTAACTGCGTGATGGGTGCTGTATTAGCTATTATGTTAGGTGTTACCCCATGGATGGGTGCTGTAGCATTGAATGTGCTGGCCATTGCTGTTGGTGGAGCTTTACCAAAGGGTGCTCTACATGTAGGTGTATTTACAGAAGTATGGACGGGCGAGTTGGTAAAATCGCTGCGCGGTGGATTGGAAGGCTCGTGGCTGGACGGCGTACCCGACCAGAGTACAATCGTCAACAATGATGTGATACACCTTGTAGAGGTTGGCGTAGACCCTGATGTGTTAATCAACAATACAACCTATCCGATACCTTCGCAGGCTTTGGATGACAAGGATATTGCCGTGAAGTTGGATAAGTTCCAAACCAAGGTGACGCCTATCACCGACGACGAGCTCTATGCGGCCAGCTATGATAAGATGGCTCGTGTGAAGGAATCACATAGCAATGCTATTAACGACTCGAAGTTCACCAAGGCAGCTCATGCCCTCTGTGCGCAGGAGAACACCGCTAAGACCCCCGTGCTAAAAACCACGGGCGAACGCGATGCTGAAACGGGTCGCCTTCGGTTGACGATGGCCGACTTGGTAGCACTGAAAGCCGCAATGGACAAGTTGCACGTGCCAACAGAGAATCGTCGTTTGGTACTCTGCTCAGAACACGTAAATGACCTGCTACTTGTTAGTCAGACGTTCCGCGAGCAGTACAATATCGACCGCGCTACAGGTAAGGTAGGTAAGCTCTACGGCTTCGATGTCTATGAGTATGCCAATACGCCGCTCTACACACAGGCTGGCAAGAAGAAAGCCTTGGGCGTGGCTGCCGAGGCTGGAGAGTTCAACTGCTCATTTGCATTCTTCACTCCGCGTGTATTCAAGGCGACTGGTTCAACAAAAATGTACTACAGTGAGGCCGCAACCGATCCTGAGTATCAGCGCAACAAAATCAACTTCCGCCATTACTTCCTTTGCATGCCCAAGAAGGCTGATGCTGGCGTAGTGATGATGAGCGGATACAAGGCTTCTTAATCGGATTTCAATGAGCAAGCCAATGCAATATCTTGTTATCCACTGCACGGCCACCCCGGAGGGGCGTGAGGTGAGCGCGGCGGAGATACGCCGATGGCACACTGCACCCGTCAGTCAGGGTGGCCGTGGCTGGAAGCAGGTGGGCTACACGGACATGGTGCACCTCGACGGCCGCATCGAGCGGCTGGCAGACAATAACGAGGACGCCAACGTCGACCCCTGGGAAGTGACGAACGGGGCCGCGGGCTACAATTCGGTATCGCGGCACATCGTCTATGTGGGCGGCTGCGACAACCACTTGGCACCGAAAGACACCCGGACCGAAGCGCAGCGCGAGGCATTGAAACGCTATGTGGAGGACTTCCACGCGCGGTTCCCGCAGGTGAAGATAGTGGGACATCATGAGCTGAACCCAGGCAAAGCGTGTCCGAGTTTCGATGTTCCAACTTGGTTGCGCTCGATAGGCATTCGACAAGTTTAACGATAAAAACCAACGACAATGGCAGAGACAATCTTCCAAATCCTGCAATGGGCTATCCCTTCGGGCGGTATCGGTGTTGCCATTGCCTGGATTGCGAACCGCCGTTTAAGGACGGTGGAAGAGAAGAAGAAGGTGGAAGACACCTACAAGCAGATGTACGACATGGTGAGTGCTGAACTTGTAGGTCTTCATAAACAAAACCGCATCAATTATGAAAAGATGGAAGAACTGCGTGGTGAGAACGACAAGACACGCCGCGCCCTCAACCGCCTCTCGCGGGCTATCGAGGCCATTCAGCTGTGCCCTCATCGCGTTAACTGTCCTGTCAGCAGTGAGCTGTCGCTCAGTGAAGACGGCGACAAGGGAAAGCCTCACCGCGGAAAGTCACGCACAGAAGGAAACGACACGGCAGATGGCCAGCATCGCACGGTGGCAGCAGCAGGTAATGGTGCCCGAGTCACGGGTGACGCTAAGCGTGGCTGAAGACAGTCTTTCCCTTCTGCCCGCAGGCGCAGGCTACACCGTTCGCAAAGGACAGGCGCACGTGAAAGTGAGCCGTCGGCCCTCAGCAGACAAGGAAAGCCCTGCGCAAATCATCATCGAGGCGGGATGTGATAGTTTGGAGGTGCAGTGCGCACGCTATGAGCAGCGCATCGAAGAGATGCAAACGCAACTGTCAGCAGCCGAACGTACACTGCACACGCAGCAGCAGAAAACAAAGGAGCAACAGCCCGTGGGCTTCACGGCATTGCTCTACGCCTTTATCGTCGGGTTGGCGGCCGGCATAGTATCAACAATTTTAATAAGGAAAAAGATATGGCAAAAAGTGTTTTAGACGGAACCAACCTCATTCTGAGTGTTGACGGTAAGGCCCTCGGTTTTTCAACAGGATGCAAGGTAAGCACATCGACCGATACAGGCGAGCGTGTGACCAAGGAAGCCGCAAGCGGCAAGTGGAAGGAAAAGTATGTGAAGAGCTTTTCGGAGAGCATCTCGGCCGATGGCTGCGTGCTCACGGACGGCGACGACGACATGCCCACCTACGATCAGCTCAAGGACAAGATGTTGAAGGGCGAACCCATTGATGCCGCCTATGGCCTGCGCGATGGCGACAAGCGCACGGGTAAGGCAGCCGGCGGCTACAAGGGCAAGTATATCATTACCTCATTAGAGCTTGATGGGCAGGCCGGCGATGACGGTAAGTACAGCATCAACCTCGAGAACTGCGGAAAGATAGAGAAACAGGGAACAGGTTTGACAGACGCAACGACACCCAAGCAGGGTGGCGGCGGTGGCGGTCATTCATAACATTCACAAGGTTACGTTATGAAAAAGCAAATTTTGAAACTGACGGTCGGCGGCAAGGAATATCCCTGCCGCGTGACCATGGGCGCGATGGTACGCTTTAAGCGCGCCACAGGCAAAGATGTGAGCCAGCTCAATCAGAGCGACATCAGTGAGCTTGTGCAGTTCATCTATTGCTGTGTGCAGAGTGCGTGCAAGGCCGACGATGTGGCGTTCGACGTGGACTTCGAAACGTTTGCCGATTTGCTCGAGCCCGACAGCCTCAATAGCTTCTATGCACAGATGGGCGATGCCGAAAAAAAAACGACGGTGAAGGCCCGGACGTAGGCATCGAAGAGTTGCAAGGTATCGCGTTGGGGTGCATGGGAATGAGTTTGAATGACTTCTGCCGGTGCACCCCTTCCGAGTTTCAAGCGGCATGGCAGGCATGGCACGAATGGCATGAGAACGAGCAGCGCGGCGAATGGGAACGCTTGCGCATGGCTTGTCTCTGCATGCTGCAACCCTACAGCAAGAACACGCTCTCACCGCGCGACGTGATGCAGTTCCCGTGGGAGGAAGAAGCGAAAAAGCCACAAGAAGAAATCAGCAACGAGGAATTGAAGCGGCGCTATAGGGAAGCCAAGCGGGCCGCAGGATTGAAATAAAGAAAATGTTATTTGTGTTTCATCACACCGATGCAAAAGAGCAGGCCAAAGGTAATCACCACAAGACAAACGGCTACGGTGAAGACCGAAGCAATGGGATGCTCACTGATGAGCCTAAAAACAGGTGTCCAATGGATTGCTGACATAAGTACTGTTTATAGTTGGTGGGGCAAAGATAATAAAAAAGCAAGAAACAATGGCAAAAGAGGTTAGTTTTTTAATCAAAATACACGATGACGGCGGCGCAAAGCGCGTGACAGCCAATGCCGAAGAGATGGGGCGTGTCATTCGTAGTGTGCAGAACGAAGCTGAAAGGTTGAAGCGCGACGTGCTCACATGGAGTGAAGCTGCACAGGCTGTGGGCGTATTGCAGAATGCCATCGGTGAGCTGCAGGGCGTTTTTAGGGATTTGACAGAGGCCTATCAGGTGCAGTTGGTCGCTGAAACACAATTAGAGACCATCATGCGGCAGCGCATGAATAGCACCGATGAGGAGATACAGCATATCAAAAACCTTTGTTCGGCCCAACAGGAATTGGGTGTCATCGGTGACGAAGTGCAGCTCAGCGGTGCCCAGCAGATGGCCACATTCCTGAAGCAGAAGGAAAGCCTCGATGTGCTGATACCGGCCATGAATAACCTCATTGCCCAGCAGAACGGCCTCAATGCTACCAACCAAGATGCCGTGGGTATCGGTAACATGATGGGTAAGGCCATGCAGGGGCAGACGGCTGTGCTGCAACGTGTGGGCATCACGTTTGACGAAGCACAGGCACATGTACTTCAATATGGCACGGAAAGCGAACGTGCCGCCATGCTGGCAGAGGTGATTACCGCCAATGTCGGCAACATGAATGCAGAACTGGCCAAGACCGATGCCGGAAAGCAAAAGCAGCTGGAGAATACGTTGGGTGACATCAAGGAGAAGTTGGGGAGCATGGTTCAGGGCGCGATGCCCTTTGTAACCATCACCGCGCAAGCCATGATCTGCGTGGCCGGCTGCATCAAACTCATCACATCCATACAAGCACTCGGGGCTGCATTCAGTCTGACTGCCATCAAGGGTGCCTTGTTGGCCGTGCATGAAGGAATAGTAGCTGGCGCGCAACGGATATTGTCTATAAGTGGCTACACGGCGGCTGGCGGAACACTGGCTCTAAGCGCCGCCGTCACGGTTCTCTATGGTGCACTCACCATGGGGCTGTCGGTTGTTATTACGGGCATCATCGGCCTTTTCACCAATATGGGGGATGAAGCCGAGGATACGGCTGAGAGCGTAGATCAGCTCAAGGAGAGCGAAGATGCCTTTTCGCAGGCTTCATCTAATATGAAGGCCGAACTGGATGTAGAGATTAGCCGTTTGGCCTCGCTCATCCACAACCACGAGAACGCCTCTAAGAAAGTATCGGAGTTGAACAAGAAGTATGGTGAGAGCTTCGGTTATCACCGCACGGCAGCCGAATGGTATGACACGCTGATAGAGAAGAGCAAGGTCTACTGTGCACAGATGGGCTATGAGGCGCAGGCCAAAGTGTTGTCCTCACAGATAGCTGCAGCGCAGTTAGAGAAGGAAAGTAAGGAGGCTGAACGCCGGCAGTTAGGGCAGCAATATATGGACACCAAGGGCGAGGTGCATTACAACTGGGAGAATGCCCAAGGTGGCAAGGATTACTATACGCAGTTAGGTAGTGATATCAACGAGATTACCTCGAAGGTCAACAGCTTGCAAAAGCAATACGACTCGGCTATTCGCCACATGGTGGATGCGCAGAAGCAGTTAGACCAGTCGCGCAAGTCCACGAAGTTGGTGAACGGAAATTTAAAAGCATCCACGACCGAGGAACTCAAGCAGGAGATAGAGGAGAAGCAGCAAGATGTTGCCCGGTTACGTGGAGATGCCACGGCTGAGCGCCAACGTCTCAACAAAGAGATTGGCCGGATGCAAAAGGAAGTCAATAGGCGTGAGGCGATTAACAAGCGTGAACAGGGGGTAAAAACAAGCAGCACAAAGACTACTTCCAAAACGGAGAAGCCTGTCCGTGTGGTAAAGAGTCTTGATGACGTAAATAAGAATATCTCCTACTACGAGGCACAGCTGAAGAAGACCGATAAGGCCGACACGGCAAAAATACAAAAGCTCACCCGACTTATTGCGAAATACAAGGAATTAGGCGCGGTCATACAAGCCGAAATCGACCATGCGAAGCGGCCCAAGGAACTGAACACGTTAGAGAAGATAGATGCAGAGCTGCAATATCAACAGCAGTTGCGCAAGAAAGCCAGCAATGAGAAGTTGGCGGGTATCGACAGCGAAATCAAGCGTTTGAACACGCTTCGAACGGCGTTCGAGGACAGTTCGCACGTGGCATTGCGTCTTGATGAGATAAAGACCTATGAGCAGCTGGATAACGAAATTGCCTTTTATACGAAAAAGCTCAAGACGGCCACCGATACCGAGCGCGTGCAAATACAGCAGCAGATAAATGCGCTTGGCGACCTGAAGAAAAAGTGGGACGAAACCCTTGCCGGTCTGAAGGCTCCGGAGGATATCAACCGCTTGGACACAATGGAGAAGCTCGACGAAGCCATTACCTACTATCAGGCAAAACAGAAGAAGGCCTCGGGCGAGGAGATCAGCAGCATCGGGGCAACCATTGTGGCGTTGGAGCAGAAACGTGAAGCCTTGAACCGCATGACACGCCTGCCCGAAATGAATGCCGAGACCGCAAAGCTGGACGGCATGGACGCAAAAGAGCTGAAGATGGAACTCAAGGTGATGGGCCTTGACAATGTGAAAAAGCGCATCAAGGAATTGCAGGACATGCTCCGCGATACGAAGCATCCGCTTGATAAAAGTCAGCGCGAGGAGGTTGAAAAGCTCATCGGCTCGTATGGGCAGTACGAAAAGGTGCTGCGCAAGAGCGATGTGCATCTGACTGACCTGTGGGGCGATGCGAAAGGTGTAGCCGGTGGCATTACGTCGATGACCAACGCTCTTGAAGGTGGCCGCAATGCGTGGGAGACCCTCACGGGCGTGGTAGATGGTGCCATACAAATCTTTCAGAGCATTGCAGGCATCGTGGATATCGTCAAGGCCTTGACGATATCCACACAGGCCAGTGCCGCAGCAAGTGGCGTGAAGGCTTCAGCTACAGCAACTGAAACGGCGGCTACGGCGACACACACTGCTGCAACAGCTGCCGACACGGCTGCAACCATCACGAATACGGCAGCAAAGGGCGGTATGGCCATTGCCAGTGCCACGGCCAGCGGTGCCAGCATGCCGTTCCCCTATAACATCGTTGCCATTGCCGCGGGTGTGGCTGCTGTGGTGGCCGCATTGGCCTCTATCAGTGGTGCATTTGCCAATGGTGGCATTGTGGGCGGCTCATCGCCAAGCGGCGACAAATTATTGGCTCGCGTGAACTCAGGTGAAATGATACTCAACGGGGCGCAGCAGAGCCGCCTTTTCAACTTCATCAACGGCGTCACGCCCTTTGCCGACGGCGGCATTGTTTACGGGCCAACGCTCTCGATCATGGGCGAATATGCCGGGGCACGGTCAAACCCCGAAGTGATTGCACCGCTCAATAAACTAAAATCGATTATCGGTGAAGGTGGTAATGGTGGCGGCCATTTGGTAGGGCGCATCAGAGGCCGAGATATTATCATGGCAATAGCAAACGAAACACGTATCAATCGGCGCAAAACCAACATCAAATTATAACGTAAAAGCCTATGTATTTACACGGACATTATTACAACGAGCAGAACGAGCGCATTGAGGTGCACATCGTGACGCATGGCGACAAGACCGACAATCAAGAAATCAGTGCGGACACGGGCGACATTCAATGGACGGATGATCCCGTGGAGATTGAAAGCCAAGTGAGCGACACCTTTGATGTGCTGCTGCCCCAGCAGGCTACCATCCGCCTGCAGGTGCGCAACTTTGTCGCAGACCTCTTCTGCGCCGACCTACGCGAGGCGGTAGTGAATATCTATCGCGAGGGCGAATGTCTCTTCGCCGGGTTCTTGGAACCGCAGAGCTATTCACAAGGTTACAGCGAGGAGTTCGACGAGATTGAACTGAGCTGCATCGATGTACTGACGGCATTGAAGAGCTTCAAATACGGCGATGTGGGTAGCATAGGTCGACTATATCATGAGGTGAAGGCCAATGCTCGGCAACGCAGTTTTCAAGAGATAATCACGGAGATGCTGACAAGTCTCACAAGCCATATCGATATTCTTGGCGGGCACAGCATGAGCCTTTACTATGATGGTAGCAAGGCCATTGACAACCAAACAGACAGCCGCTATCGTATCTTTTCGCAGCTATCTATCAACGAACTGCTGTTCCTAAGCGACGAAGAAGACAATGTGTGGACGCAGGAAGAAGTGCTCACCGAACTCTTAAAATATCTTGATGTGCATGTGGTGCAGGTGGGCTTTACCTTCTATATCTTTTCATGGGAGAGTGTAAAACGTGCAGCATCTATCACCTGGCAGAATCTTTTAACGGGGCAAAATAGCGAAACGCCCTATCGAAAGATGGATATTCGGACCGGCGATGTCATCGGAGACGATACGACGATGAGCATTGGCGAGGTGTACAACCAGCTGCTGCTCACCTGCAAGGTCGAGAAAATGGAGCAGCTCATTGAGAGCCCTTTGGAGGACAGCGCATTGCGGAGCGATTTTCCAGCCAAACAAAAATACATGAATGAGTTTATCAGCTGGGGCACAGGCAAGCGAGCTATAGAGGGCTTCCGCGATTTGGTATTTAACAGCACTACGGCCTATGATGCTGCCAGCATCGTCGACTGGTATGTGTGGGTGAAGCGACATCCTAATTGGACGTTCCTGATGCACGACAATAGTCCGCATGCCGGCATGAGCCTTTCGGACTATTTCGGGCAGACGGGACGTAACCAGCAGGCTTACCTGCAGTGGCTTGGTGGTCATCTTGGGGCAGCGTTGGTGGCTTATGGTAAGGTTACGACGGAGATGGCGCGAGGCGATAACAGTCCCATAGCGAAGATTGACATGGATAACTATTTAGTCTTGTCGGTCAATGGCAACGGGAAGGATGATGCACAAGCCACCTATCCCCAAGATACTGACTTGCGGGCAGCTATCCCCTATGCTATATACGAGGGCAAGAAAGCTGGTGGAGTGTTCTCACCAGTCGATGAGCAGACGACCAACTATATTGTGCTGTCGGGGAAAATGATTTTAAACCCCATCATAGCACAGACCGCTGCTTTTCGCGATTTAAGGACGAAAGAGTGGACTGCCAAGAATATTTTTTCCGGAAAGCCCATTGAAGAGGGAAAAGCCTGTGTGTACGGTAATGTGGTGAAAGATAAGAACGGCAGCGAAAAATACTACACGTGTAAGTATTGGAAGCAGACCGACTCCAACCCCAAACAGAACGAGGAACCACAGTGGGACGAAGATGGCGACGGTGGCTGGTATCCTTTTACCAGCACCGCCCCCGAGAGTTATGAATACAATTACAGTGCTGTGGGTGACGGGACCGACAAAATCAGCAAGGTAGGCCTTGTGGCCTGCATGCTCATCATCGGCGATAAATGTGTCGTGGAGAAAGGCAGCGGCTCGCAGATTGAAGATTTTGAGTGGCGTAAATACAAGGAACGCTCTGCATGCAGCAGCGATGATGAATACTATCAGCAGTCGTTCACCATCGGTTTCGACCCAAAGATTGGCGATAAGCTCATCGGCCGCGAATACAGCCTGCAGAACAACATCAGCTGGAAGCGCGGCATTGATACTGAGGGTATGGCTATCCCCATTCGCAAGCGCGACCATGTGAGCGGTGCCGTAAGGTTCGTTATCCTTGGACCGGTCAATGTGTTGTGGGGCGACATTACGCGCCGCCATCCCACCTTCTTCCGGCATACGAAATGGACCGAGCATACCGTACCCCTGTTGGCACACGTGAGCAGCATTCAAATCAAACAATTCGAAGTGAAGCTCCACAGCGACAACGGCCTCATAGAGCATTTGGGTGACGAACACGACATTATTTATATGAGCGATGCAAAGACCTCATTCTGCAACAAGAAGGATGATTTGGAGTTTAAAATCACTTCGGCACTGACCTATGACGAGAGCGTGCTGTTGGGCATTGTCAATACGCCTTGCCTCTCAACACCTGTCAATATGGCCTCGGGTGATGGTGTGCTGCAGGTCTGCAACACGCTGACAGGCCAACAGGCCAAGGCAGAGCAGCTCTATGTCGATGCCTATTACCGAGAATACCATGCGCCACGTGTGGTGTTGAAGCAGACTTTTGCCGACAGGGCAAACGGTATCGTTGACCTTTTCACCCACTATCGCCAGGCATTCATGGACAAAACATTCTTTGTGCAGGCCATCAACAGAAACCTGACGGAGGGAAGTGCAGAACTAACATTAAAGGAGATAAACAATGATTGACATTAAAATGATGGCCCGCAAAAGGGTCGCGAATGGGACTGGCGCAGCAATAGCAACAACAGGCGCAAGTGTTACCTACCCACAGAACGTGGATGAAGCCCGGCATGTACAGCAGGCCGACAAGGCTACTTTCGCCGAACAAGCCAACAAAGCCTTGGAAGCCAACGTGGCGGCACGTGCCAACTATGCCAACAAGGCGCAGGAGTTAGCCGAAGATAGCACCACCTTCAGCCAGTTTCTGCGTAAGGATAAGGCCGACACGGCACAAAAGCTCATTACTTTCCTTGAAGGCATCGGTCTGAAAGACGGCCACGGCATCACAGCCGAAGGCATGGCCACACTGCTGGAGGCGGTCAGTGCCAACTTCAACGAAGCCGAACAGCGGGGCTTTGCTATCCATCGACGAGCAGATGGCAAGTATCAACTCTCGCTCACCGACATTATCGTTTGGGGCAAAGCCATTTTCAACGAGTTGGAACTGCGCCGTCTCTCTTACGTGGGCGGCAACATGGTGTTCTCGGCCTGTGGGTCGAAGGTTACAAAAGTCGAGGATAAGGGCAGCACATGGCGATGCTATTTCCGCCAAGACGACGGCACCACGCAAACGCAAAACCTGTGGCAGACGGACGACTTAGCACGCGCTGAAACCTTTAATCTGAAAGGGAAGGCCAACCGTCACTACTGGCGCAGGGTAACCAGCGTGGGCCAAGACTGGATAGAACTAAGCAAAACCGACTGCGAGCAGGGCAGCGATGCGCCGCAGGTTGATGACGCGCTGGTGTAGATGGGTAATAAGACAAAGCCCGAACGGCAGGGGCTCATTATGCTGCGCACCACGGGCGAGCAGGCCTTTATCATCTACAGCGGCATCAACGGCTACACCCTCGAGGGCAAAGCCGTGGCCCTGCTTTCGCCTTCAAAGGTAGAAATCTCGGCCAATATCTTCCGCCTGCTGGCCACTTCGGGCGAGGTTATCGACCTGAAAGGGCATGATGGCAAGAGCAGTTACACATTCGTACGCTATTCAAACGATGGTGGAAAGACTTTCACCAAGGCCATTCCGCTGAAAGCCACGGGCGAACTCTTTGCAGGCCGTAACATCTTTGCCCTCAATGCAGGCTTGACAGCCGAGGCTGGTGCAGTGCTCGATAGCAGCATTCTTGGCGTGAGGTGCACAAAAACAAAGAGCCTTAACCGCGTGGGGCAGCTGTTCAAGCGGTTTGCAAGCAACCTACCACGCGGTCAATTCCGCATCAGTGGGCGCATGAAAACGGATGGCACCACATTCAGTGTGAATGTGAATATGGGTGGTGTTAATGCGGGCGATGTGACGGCCACCCCCAACTGGCAGCCGTTTAGCTTGCTTGTCAATAATCCAGGCTACAGCGATGCCCCCAATTATTGCTTTGTGGACTTCCGATATGGCATGTCGCAGTCTGCCGCCGCACCGCTCAATCTCTACGTCGCCGACCTGATCATCACACAGGGCAGCGAAGCTTACGACTACGCGCCAGCACCCGAAGACCAGCAATTTGGCCTTACATCAGGTCAATACCTCGGCATAGCTTCATGGGATAAGCCCTATCCACCACTTCGTCCCGAAGCCTATCAATGGAGCAAACTCACCGACGAAGAGGCTGCAAAGAAAGCGCAAGAGGCCATCAAGGCGGCCGAAACGGCCAATAGCGCAGCCACCAATGCTGCGACAAAAGCCAATGATGCTGCCAAGCGAGCAGGCGAGGTTGAACTGAAGATGCAGCAGGGCGAGTTCGTCGTTCGTGCCGATAAAACGCGTTTTCAAAACAACAAGAAGCAGGACGTGGCCGTGTTCAATGCCGATGGAACTGTTAATGTCGAGATGCTTGATGCAAAAGAAATCGTCACGCGCGGTATTCAGGCACAAACTATTGATGCAAAGAATGCCACGTTTGAGAATATGAATGTAAGTGGAGATATGAATGTAAAGCGGTTTTACCTGCAAGCCTCAAGCCCTAATATAGCAACGCCGTGTGGTTCGTTCATTACTGGATTTGGGGATTTTATATTGCCATCATTGGAACCTCGACAATTTATGCACATCACGATTTTTAATATTATAGAAACACGAGTCGTTACGTATATATCTATAAAAGTAAGTGGTGCGTCAGATTATATACGCTATGAGTCGGACGGGATAATAGCCCCGCGTGGTGATGAATTTAAACCATCAGGCGTTTGGTGTGAAATGATTGGTGTTGGGCGTGGAGATCCCGAGAGAAAATTTACAATATGGACTATAAAGGGGGAGAACAAACCCCTAACACTATATAAAAATGGTATTTGTGTAAACAATCACTAACTTCAATTTAACAAATAAGATTATGAACAGATTTTTCAACTTTCTCAAAACGTCAAATCGCCATAAGCACTTGCTCGGCGGCGTGGTGATTGGTGTGCTCGCCAACACACCCTATTGCGCAGCCTATGCAGGGGTTGGTGTGGCCTGTGCCTTAGAACTAAAAGACAAGCTATGGGGCGGCAAACCTGACATTGTAGATTTGGCAATGACCATTATAGGCGTGGCGTTGGGCTATGGCTTGCGTATGGCATTGATAACAGCATTAAAATGAGAATTAACAACCATTCAAAATAACAATTATGGAAGAATTAAAAATTGGAACGCCCGAGCAAACAGTGCTGGGCGAAGTGAGAATTAATGAGAAAAGCGATTTCCCCCTTGCCGTGCGCCTGATGCACGATGGGCAGGAACAGCCATGGCCGCAGGTCGATTTCAAACTCAAAGCCACCGTTGAGGGCTGCCTCAATGTGTATCGGGCACAGCGCGTGGGCAACGTGTTTACCCACTGCCGCGTCGACGAGGGTCGCCTGTTAGTCTTCTTCGACAATCACGGGCTGCACGATGGATTCCTGAAAATAGAAATCACCTTTAGCTATCCCGATAGCGATTACACCACCGATGGCCTGCGGCAGGAAACCTTTTCGACCACATCCAATATTCGCTTGGTCAAAGACACGGGCGACGCCTTATCGCTGAAACTACCCGAGCCAAAGGTAGTGGAAAAAGTGGTGGAGAAGATAGTGCATGAAAGTGGTTATCAAGGTGAAGCCAATCTCATATTGAAGAAAGCTATCGACGTGTCACCTGACGTCGCTTCGATTTCACTTGTAGACGGAAGCACCATGGAAGGAATGTTGGCACTCTATGCCCTTGCAAAGATAAAAGAGGAGGGTACGAACACCGCCGACCCAACCACACTAATGCAATCGTTGGACGACAAGGTATGCATGGCCATCGCCAATCCGCCGCAGTCGGACGTTGAGCAGCTCGGTTATGTGGAACTTGGAAAGGCTTATTGTGCCAACAGCAACTGGCCCATGAAAGATATTCACTCCATGTTTAGCTATTTCCGAGGCGCTCAATTAGTCCTCACTTTGTCGGGCGAATGCAGTATGTCTAACTTCCTGATGGCTGCAAATATCGGTCAGTTGCATATTCATCTTACCCGCTATTTTCAGTTGCCGTCATACTTCCACTATCAGAGCCACGAGGAGTGGGTGCAAGCACGCAACGCAATAGGCTCGCCAGCCGATTGGATTTTCGGTTCGCTCGGTTATGAGGCGAAAATCGAAATGCTCCATCTTAGCTGGGATAGCGAGGTAAACGAAGAAGCACTGACGCTATTGGCCGGCATTCCGTGGTCGATGGTTATGGGGATAGCACTTCAGTTACCCGACAACTTGCCTCCCGATTTTCCTCAATGGCTGTTAGAAGCATTGAAACCAAAAACAGAAGAGGGCAAAAACTTAATTGGAGATGCACAAATTCCTATTCAGAAGGATAACGGAACGAGTGCTGCCCCATCTCAAATGCCCGCTGAATTCACAGCATTGTCTGCCGAATTCTTAGCCAAGGGATATAGCATTTAAAACGCAAACTATAAAGATGCGAAGAAAAACCTTGCCACTTAGGCATCGTAAGTGGCCCACTTTTGAAGCGTAAGTGGGCTACTTTTGGTGCCTAAGCGTAGCACCTTCTCAAACCCCTTTGTACAAAGGGATTGCAAAGGGGGCAAAAATGACAATAAAAAATCAAAAAGCCCCCAGCCGGTTAATAGTCATCTCACCTACATATTAACGCAATACGAAGTACCGCACGACTGGGGGCAAAAGCCTTTAATCACGGCACTTCGTATTTATTTTATGTAAGTGAGATGATGCAAAAGTACTAAAAATTAGGATAATGAAAGTAATAGAAGTATTGGAATTTAACCGGGAGTTGATAAAAAAGCTCCGCAAAGCAAGCATTCGATTGGAAGATGCCGACTATATTGATTTATACACAGAATACAAGCAGCTGACGGCACGGGGCGAGAAAGTGTCCTATGCCGTGGCCCACCTTGCCGAAGAATATGCCGTCAGCGAACGGAAGGTCTATAGTCTCATCAAAAGGTTCCGAGCTGACTGCAACCCGTGTGCAGTGTGAAAGCCTACTCTGCCCGCGGCTGTACGCAGCAAACAGCTTACCTTTGCTGCCACAATCAACCACTAAAATAAAACGTATGAGCAAATGCTATCTTTCGGCACCCCTCCCTTTTCAGGGACAAAAGCGCATGTTCGCGCGTGAATTTAAAAACGTGTTAAAGCAATTTCCCGACACTGCCACCTTTGTAGATCTCTTCGGTGGCAGCGGGTTATTGTCGCATATCGCCAAGCATGAAAAACCTAATGCTACTGTGGTTTACAATGATTTCGATGGCTATCGCGACCGACTTGCGCATATCCCGCAAACCAACAAGCTGCTCGCCCAGCTGCGCCTCATTCTTAACGACTATTCACGTGGCAAAGCCATTATTGGAGAGCATCGACAGCGCGTGTTGCAATGCATCGAAGAGCACCAGGTGCGCTATGGCTACGTTGATTACGTCACGCTTTCCTCCTCCATTATGTTCGCCATGCACTACAAGCAAAGTCTCAATGAAATGCGTCGAGAAACGCTCTACAACCGCATCCGGCAAACTGATTATCCGCTCTGCAATGACTATCTCGAAGGACTAACCATTGTGTCGGCCGATTACAAACAAATCTTCCATCAATATAAAGATGTGCCTGGTGTAGTCTTCCTCGTCGATCCGCCCTATCTGAGTACCGACTGCAAGACCTATAAAATGTCTTGGAACCTCGCCGACTACCTCGATGTGCTGCACGTCCTCCATGGCCACCGCTTCATCTACTTCACCTTCAACAAGTCCTCCATCCTTGAACTATGCGACTGGATGGGCAAGAACCGCAACCTCGGCAACCCGTTCGAAGGCTGCACCAAAGCCACATTCAATGCCCACGCCAACTTCAACGCCACCTATACCGATATGATGCTCTGCAAGAATGATGTTTAAATAGCATTTGAACAACGAACAAATACCATAATAAGCAAGATTATTGGGCAAGGAAAGGTACAGCCCGAAAGAAACTGAATGAGAATATAAGATTTGAGCTCGGTGTATAGACAAAGCCGACCCGGTACGATGTACAGATCGGCTTTATAATTGTTGTGTGTGCGCCTCTATTTTAGCACATTTCGTTTTGCACAAAAAAATCACATTTCGTTTTGCAAAAGCGATACATTTCGTTTTGCCGGATTAATAATGGAGATATGGATCATAGATCTTTAGCAAAACAAGATAAAAAACATGTGGGTGTCTCTAATTATAATCAAGTAAAAAGAGAATTAATAAAGAGATATCCGTCCACAAAGAAAGAATTTGATAAAGAGCAAAGAAAATATGAAAGGGAATTTGGTAAATAGCAAGTGGTTTCTATCGATTATAGTGTCATCTTTATTGATGCCACTATCTTCATGTAGTGAGAGGAGGGAAAGTTTATCCTCTAATACACGTCAATCTTTCGATATAACATATTCAAAAAAGGAAATAGTAATAGAATCATCAACAAAGACAGGGAAGGACCATTTTTTTAAAAAAGATGGTGAATACTTTAGCTCGTCTGATTCCATATTATTTTTATCGGTAGTTAGAGATACTATATTAAATGCAACAAGTAGTGGAATAGACTATAAAACAATAATAAAGAAAGAAGGGAATGGGCAATTTACGACTTCTAATTATTTAGTAAGTAATACCGGATGTCTCTTTTTCTTGATTTCATATAGTTATGATTCTGATTATCATATTTCAAAAATAGTAAAATGTGCTAATGTGGTATATCAGTAATATTTTGACAATTATAAATTTGAAACGAAAGATAGTTTCGTTGGGTAGCCTATATATAATCGATTTGAACTTACCCATACAAGGGTATGCTCCAGCACCCATATAAGGGTAACGGGCAATACCCTTATAAGGGTGTTCCTCATTACCCATATAAGGGTATTAAAAGCCGTAAGCAATAAACAGGAAAGAACGACGTTACATAAGTGATAACCATAAACAATAAGAAGTTATGATTGAATTTGAAGTCAAATCAAAAAAGAAGTATATATCGTTGAACATAAGAGACAGCCCCAGGCGCATCCCGTATGCAGGCAATGAGGCTGATGGTGTAACCATAGACTATAAGGCAAAATATAGTCAAGAACTGCAATCCATTAAGGACAACTACAAGGCGTTTGACTTGCCTTATAATGGTAAGGATAATGACGACTACGAGAAGATGCAGTTCTACTACCATCCTGACCATTTGGGTAGCAGTAGTTACATCACCAACTTGGACGGCGAAGTATCACAGCACATCGAGTATGTACCGTTCGGTGAGGTGTTCATAGAAGAACGCAACAACACTTGGAATACGCCTTATCTCTTTAATGCGAAGGAATTTGATGAGGAAACAGGTAGGTACTACTATGGTGCAAGGTACTATGAGCCGAGGCTGAGTTTGTGGATGAGTACGGATCCAATGCAGGAAAAGTATCCGAATATAACTTCTTATTGTTACACCTTTGACAATCCCATCAAGTATATTGATCCACAAGGGCTTGAGAACGTTGTCGTCGTTGGGAATCAAGGAAACTCTCCTAAAAGTGACAGAACTTGTATTTTAAGAATTGATAAACGACATTTTTTGGAAGCTGGATTAAATGAGGCTATAAAATTAAAATCGCAGCCTTTAAATTTGAACGAACCTACAACTATGATTGTTTATCATGGAAATTATTCTAACGAAGAATTGAAGTATTATGAATCAAGGGCAAAAAAAGAAGGAATTCGATTCTTAATAGCAAATAATGCCGATGAAATAATAAACTATATCAACAATGGTGATATGAGAAATTTTATTTCAAGCGGTAAGAGAATCTCCGAAAAAGAAAAAATAACAGATTTCTCTTATATTGGGCATGGGTGGACAGGAGCCTTACTTACTGGATACAATGCAATAGAAGAAGGTTCAGACTTTGATGCTTTGTATACGAGAAAATTACAAACCTCTGCTTTTAGTGTCAATTGTAATGTATACCTAAATGCATGTGGAAGTGGTTTTGATGTTATGGATGACTTCGTTAATAGAATAGTAGGAGGAACTGTTGTAGGATATCGTGTTACAGTGATATGGGGGGAGAAAGGGATAGGTCGTAGTAGACCATATGAAAAATGGTATTATCCTCCTGGTGATCCAAGAAGAAGTTCTTCAAGTAGAATGACAGTTCCTGTCAATCAAAGGACTCGTATAGAAAAAGGTAAAAGAAAGAAATAAATATGCGCACATATATAACATTGATATTATGTATTTTATTGGTATCATGTACACATTTTAGTAATAAAGAAGAAGCTGTACATAAGGAAGATATGATTTATGTTTTTCGAATTACATATGGTGAATATGTTTATGATACAGTCAGTGCAATCACATTAGAGCATGGGGAAGTATATTATTATCCAAACGATAGTTTGCTAATGGATTATAAAATAATATCTGACAAGACTCGGATTAAAATAGATGATTCTAAGTTAGCTGATCTCCTTAAGTCTTTAATGAATAAAGATTTAGAGAGTTTAAGTAAAATAGAGGACTGTAAATGTTCTGGTATAACAAAAAACGAATATGTGATAAGGATAAAAAGTAATGCAGAAGTTATGGAGTTTGTCTTCCCAGAATTGTTGAGATGTGATGAACAGTCACCCTTGGCTTTTTTGGGGTGGTTGCGATCTGTTTTTACAAAATTTCGCCAGACAGATATATCAGATAGTACTCCAAAACGGGAGTTAGGTAATACTTCAGATTAGGGAATGTTGAAATAATTGCCTAATTATTAATAAATTCTTCAAACATTAGATATAAAGGCAGGGATAGATTCTCTGCCTTTTGCTATATTTGTAACTCCAAAACAAAGAAAAATGAATAAAATAAAAAGAGAAGAAAGAGAGAACTTACACACTTTTTTAGACACTACCTAAGGATGTTCATCATTACCCTTATATGGGTATTAAAAGCCGTGAGCAATAAACAGGAAAGAACGACGTTACATAAGTGATAACCATAAACAATAAGAAGTTATGATAGAATTTGAAGTAAAATCAAAAAAGCAGTATATATCGGTGAACATAAGAGAAAGACCCAGACGCATCCCGT
>NZ_AZHT01000137.1 GCF_000599605.1 Prevotella sp. HJM029
CGCCCTTGCTGAGCGACATGGTCGCAAATGTATGCCGGGCAAGATGGAAGGTCAGATTCTTCTTGACACCACAAAGGTCGGCAATTTCTTTTAAATATGCGTTGGTTTTCTGATTCGTTAGGATGGGAAATAGTTTGCCGTTCCGATAGGTCTTATGACTGTACTTGGCAATGATACTCTTGGGAATGTCAAGCAATAAAACATTTGTCTCC
>NZ_AZHT01000138.1 GCF_000599605.1 Prevotella sp. HJM029
AGCGTGTTGATTTCATAGCGCCCCACTTTTGAGAAGTGAGCATCCTCCTTGCTTCGGTATTCGGTTCGCCCCAACACCGTGTTGTATCTGAACTCATAATAGGAGGAGAGATAGGTTTCTATCTCACCATTTTTGGAGGAAGTCTTCCTTTGCTTGGGCGTATTGTTTTCGCCCACTGAATTGCATTTATCTGCGTTTGATTTCATTATCTGCTTGGTTTGGTTTCCGAGAGTGAAGTTATGAAGAGAACTGGAAAGTTCCAAGCATTCGGAGAGTGCTT
>NZ_KK082673.1:0-20764 GCF_000599605.1 Prevotella sp. HJM029
CCATCAAGATAATCTCTGTTAGTTTCGTTTTTGACAAACTTGCGATAGAGTATTTTGCCTGATGAAGCATTCTGAAACAGCATCACACCAAATGTCCTGGAAAAGTGTGTTGTATCCAATATTATTACTGCAGATTTGGGGTAAGTAGCAGTAAAGCTATCTACTACTAAGCTCAACCTATGTCGTATGGTTCGCTCTGAACATTTATAAAGAGTGGATAGAGCAGAAATCGTTCGAATTGCTGTCAGATAGTCATTCCATAGAGAAATATTATTTATACGCAGACCACCTTGAAATTGTCTGCCACAATCCTTGCAGGAATACATCTGAACAGAACGTAGATGCCCATTCTTTTTAACATTTGAGCTATTACAGAAGATACAGTTTTTTTATTCATAGGTTTTCAAATGCTGCAAAGGTAAATAAAAGAATTCCGAGAGATTTCAGCCTACCAAATGTCCATTACGCCACATTTTCAATACCCATAGAGAGACGAATGAGGTCGGGTGCAATACCCGCTTCACAGAGTTGTTCATCTGTAAGTTGTCTGTGTGAGGCTTGCTGAATGCTTCTTTATATACTACCAATCTTCGTCAGAACCTTTGTCTCTTGGTAGAACCCTTGGAGATACTCTACAATGAACTATGCATTTAATCGGGTGAGGATAAATGTCATCTAATGATAGAATTCAGGGCTAACTCTCGTGTTGACGCGTGTTGGTGCGCGCTTCCACTACATTTACAACGTAATCGCCCAACTTTTCACACTCTTGAACAATGTCCATATATATTGTTCCTATGGTATAAGTGTAAGCATGTGAATTCACATCATTGATGTTTTGTGTGCGCAACTGATTACGATAGTTGTTGATTTCGTTCTCGATGTTGAATGACTTATTTACATCAATAGCCTCACGAGTGTGTGAGAACATATAGTTCATTTGCTCCAAAGCATTGTTGGTGAGCAAGAACATCTGGTGGAGATGGCTGTATTGTTGCGGTGTGAAATCCTCTTTACCATTCATGCGTCTGTGGATGGATCGTGCCATATTGAAACAGCTATCGCCGATACTTTCTATCTCACTAATCTCACGAAGCATAGCACGAATTTTAGCCTTTGTTTCATCACTTAGATGCAAATCGCTCACCTCGTTGAGGTAGTTGGCAATCTCTATCTCCATGCTATCGCTGATACCCTCATATTTTTCAATGCGGTTGTAAATCTCCAAAAACTTCTCTTCGTTGTGCTCTTCCAAAAGGTTACGCACCATGCCAAACATGCGTTGAATGCGTTCTGCAAAACTTGAAATCTCTTTCTGCGCTTCGAGCACGGAGAGTTCTGGCGTCTTCATGATACCCGTTTGGATGAAACGCAAGCGGAAATCGTCCTCGTCGGCCTGCTTCTTTGGCTTAATAACGAAGCAAACAATCTGTTCAATTTGTTTGATGAAGCCCATTAATACACAGGTGTTAATTACATTGAATGCCGTGTGGAAGGCAGCCAAAGCAAAGCTCAGCTTCGCAGCATTGGCGGCAAATCCTGCGTCGTGTGCCATGAGTTGGTCGTTATAACCTACCAACCCGCATACCGTATGTACGAAAGGACGGAACACGATGAGCATCCAAAGCACTCCGAAGAGGTTGAAAAACATGTGTGCAAAGGCTGCTCTTCGTGCCTGGGTGTTGGCTGTGAGCGAGGCTAATATTGAAGTAACTGTGGTGCCAACATTCTCGCCCATCACTAAAGCTATACCTTGATAGATAGGTAAAACACCTGTAGAACAAAGGATCATGGTGATGGCCATGATGGCAGCCGAGCTATGAACGAGCATCGTTAACACGCTACCAATGAGCAAGAAGAGAATGGTTGTCGAGAAACTTTGAGGGTCGAAGTTGGCAAAAAAGTCAATGACTGCTTGATTATGTGCCAAATCCATCTCCTTACCCGTAGCACTTAACGTGCCTAAACCAAGAAACATAAAGGAGATACCAAAGATGAAATCGCCAATAATCTTACGCTTCTTTGAATAAATTAGGATGAGGGCTATGGTGAAAGCTGGCCATACAAAATCGGTGAAATGAAACGAAAAGCCTGCACTCATGATCCAGGCTGTAAGCGTGGTACCAATATTTGCACCCATAATCACCGAGATGGCTTGTGCCAAGGTGAGTAATCCTGCATTTACAAACGACACCGTCATCACTGTGGTTGCCGTGGAACTTTGCACAGCAGCTGTGACAAATGCACCTGTAAGAATGCCTGTGAAACGGTTGGTTGTCATGGCTCCTAACACGTGTCTGAGCTGTGGCCCAGCCATTTTCTGCAAGCTATCGCTCATCACTTTCATGCCATACATCAGCAAAGCCAATGCACCGATGAGCTTAAAAATTATCCAAATCGACATATTATTTGATTTTATATCATCTAAATCGTGTGGGAATACAATCTTTTTTATACCTTTGAATAGGGCGAAGCGCACTTTGCACGCTTGGCCAGAAATCACATTGCAGAGATATAAACATTATAAACATGGAACATCAAGTTCAAATTCGTTGCAAAAATAATAAAAAAACAATGAAAGTGGCTATCGGAAGCACACTTTCTGAAGTTTTTTCTGCATTTCAGTTGCCAATGACTTTTGGCCCTATTTGCGCCAAAGTGAATAACAAGGTTGAAGGAATGCACTTTCGCGTGTACCATAATAAAGATGTGGAGTTTTTGGATATGCACAGCGCTTCGGCCTCAAGGAACTACACGCGCACATTGTTTTTTGTGCTGTGCAAAGCCGTGCACGACTGCTATCCCAAGAGTTATGTGGTGATTGACATACCTGTTTCCAATGGTTATTTTGTGAATGTAGACCTTGGTAGACCGCTCGAAGCAGCCGATATCACACGCATTCGTGAGCGCATGCAGGCCATTATTGATGCGCGCATGCCCGTGAGACGGTTCGAAGTGACCACAGAAGCGGCTGTGGAGATGTTTAGAACGCGTGGCGACGAGGCCAAGGCTAAGTTGTTGGAAAGTTCGGGAAAGCTCTACACCACGTATTATCAGATTGACGACTATGTAGACTTTTATTATGGGTCGCTGCTCACCAACACGAGTCAGCTCTATCTTTTTGGATTGGAGCCTTATTTTGATGGCCTGTTGCTGCGCATTCCTTCTTTGGATAATCCTGCACAACTGCCCGAAGTGACCCAACAAAACAAGATTTTCGAACTATTTAAAGAGCACCACGCTTGGCAGAAAATATTGGGCATTCGCACTGTGGGCGACTTCAATGAGGCTGTAGAACAGGGCTATGCCACGGATTTAATTCATGTGAGTGAGGCTTTGCAAGAGAAGAAAATTGCGCAGATTGCCGACGAGATTGCTGCACGCAGTGGAGTGAAGTTAGTGTTGTTGGCAGGGCCATCGTCATCGGGAAAGACCACCACTTGCAAGCGCCTGTCGATTCAACTTTTGGCCAATGGCATCAAACCGCTACAGATTAGTTTGGACGATTATTTCGTCAACCGCGCCGATACGCCGAAAGATGCACAAGGAAATTATGATTACGAGAGTCTTTATGCACTCGATTTGCCGCTGCTCAACCAGCAATTCAATGCGCTGTTTCGAGGTGAAGAGGTGGAACTGCCCAAATATAATTTCCAAACGGGCATGCGCGAAAAGAGTGGAAAACGCTTGAAGATGCAGCCCCACAATGTGCTTGTGGTTGAAGGTATCCACGCACTCAATCCAGAGCTCACCGCACAAATTCCGAGCGAACAGAAATATAAGGTGTATGCATCGGCGCTGACAACCATTCTACTTGACGACCATAACTATATCCCCACCACCGACAATCGGTTGTTGCGCCGCATTGTTCGCGACAATAAGTATCGCGGCGTGAGTGCGCAAGAAACGATTAAACGTTGGCCTTCGGTGCGGGCAGGCGAGAATAAATGGATTTTTCCGTATCAGGAAAATGCCGATGCCGTGTTCAATACCGCTATGCTTTTCGAGTTGGCAGTGCTGAAAACGCAAGTCGAACCCTTGTTGGAACAGGTGCCCGAATGGTGTGATGAATACAGCGAAGCCTACCGACTAAAGAAGTTTTTGCACTATCTGCGCCCCATTGGCAACCACGATATTCCGCCCACATCGCTGCTGCGCGAGTTCTTGGGTGGAAGCTCGTTTAAGTATTAAGCGCACGCCGTTCATCGCCGACGAGTGGCGTAAGCGAAAAGAAATGCAGCCACTTTTCAACGCAAAAGCTATCACTTTGCAGGGTAATATCGATGACTTTACCCTGCAAAGTGATAGCTTTTTCTTGGCATCATGCTGCGCTGACGACAACAAGCACAGCACGAGCCGACTATAATGACTTGCGATAGCAACGATGACGGCGATGCAACTCGGAGTCGAAATACGTCCATTCGTTTTGCACCGCATGATTGCTTTCCATCTGGTGCATAGCTTCGGCCCACTGGAAACCGCACTTGCGGAAGCGCGAAATGAGATCATTAAAGATTAAAGCATTGGCACCTTTCTTGCGATATTCGGGCAACACAGCAATCATCAGCAGGTCGACGGTGTCGGTTTTGTGCCACTTTAGCACCTTCAGTAGCTGCCACCAACCGAAAGGGAACAATCTACCATCGCGTGTCTTTTGCAATGCTTTGGAAAACGAGGGGAAACAAATGCCCACACCAACCATCTCATTGTTGCGGGTGGCATCAACCACCGACGACACCAAATCCAAATCGGCCACCTTAATATATTCGTTCACCAACTGTGTGATTTGCGCGTCAGACAGCTCCGAATAGCCATACAACTCCTTAAACGTGGCGTTGATAATCTCGAATACACGGCGCCCCTTGCCCTCATGCAATAGCTCATGGCGAGTGAACTTGTGCACGTGAATATCATAGCGTTTCTCAATCATTTCGCCAATTTTTGCAAACTTTGGTGGAATGACCTCGGGCACTTTGATGCGAAATTCCACATAATCGTTGTCCTTTTCAAAGCCTTCCATGTGCTCCATGTGGCGCATGTAATAGGGGAAATTGTAATTCACATACATCGTTGAAAGGCGGTCGAAGCCTTCAACCATCATGCCTTCGCGATCCATATCGGTGAAGCCTAATGGGCCAGCGATGGCATTCATGCCACGTTCGCGCCCCCATGTCTCTACTGTTTCAATCAGTTTGCGTGACACTTCCTCGTCGTCGATGAAGTCGAACCAGCCGAAACGCACCACCCGTTGTTGCCACTTTTCATTGGCACGATGATTGATTATGGCTGCCACGCGGCCCACCATTTGCTCGCCTTTGAATGCCATGAAGTAGCAAGCCTCACAACACTCGAACGACGCATTGCGGTCGCTGCGTAGTGTTTTCATTTCATCTTGAAACAAAAAGGGAACGGCATAGTCGTTGCCACGGTATAAATCGTAATAAAACTGGATGAACTGTCGCAAGTCTGCTCGACTTTCAACTCGCTTGATTTTAATCATTGAATGTCCCATCATGCAATTTTTAACGCACAAAAGTAATAATTATTTCTGAATTAAAACGTAACTTTGCGCCAGAAACCAACGACATACCCACACAAATGGGTGCTGTTGTACAGGTAAAAAGATTGTAGGAATGAAAACAGGATTAGTGCTCGAGGGTGGCGCATTGCGTGGCCTTTACACCATGGGCATCGTTGATGTGCTCATCGAAAAACATATTTTCTTCGATGGTATGATTGGTGTCTCGGCGGGTGCGGCCTTTGGTTGCAACTACAAGAGTCAGCAGTCAGGGCGTGTGTTGCGCTATAATCAGCGCTTTGCCCACGATTGGCGTTTCTGTAGTGTGCGTTCATGGCTCTGCACGGGCGACCTGTTTGGTGCCGATTTTGGTTACCACCAGGTGCCAGAAGAGCTCGATCCGTTTGATTTTAAGGCCTTTAATGCCCATCCAACAGCGTTTTGGCTTGTGGCTACCGATGTGGAAACGGGCAAAGCCGTCTACAAACAAATAACAAAGCGCATGCATATGGATGAGGTGTGCGAATGGATTCGCGCTTCGTCCTCGATGCCGCTGGTGTCGCAATATGTTGAAATCTATGGACAAAAGCTGCTCGATGGTGGGTTGGCCGATTCCATTCCGCTGAAATTTTTTAACGAGCAAGGTTACGAACGCAATATCGTTATCCTCACCCAACCGCGTAGTTACACCAAGCAGCCCAATAGGCTGATGCCCCTCATGCGCATGATTTATCATCGACAGCCACGCTTTGTTGAGACCATTGCGCGCCGACATGATATGTATAATGAGCAGTTGCGCTATGTTGCTGAGCAAGAAAAGATGGGCAAGGCTTTCGTCATCGCCCCCGAAGCAAAACTGCCTATTCAGCACATCACCCACGATCCGAAGCGTATGCAGCGCACCTATGATATGGGACGTCAGCAAGCATTGGCACTCTTATCGCAAATAAAAGCGTTTCTCGGAAACGAAACAACACGATAAAACAATATAAAACAACGAACATTTTTAAATTTTTGAATATGGAAAGATTACCCAACGACCCAATGATTTTGTTTAGCACAGTCAACATGTTGCTGCGCGACAACTATCAATCGTTAGACGAATTGTGCGACGATATGCACGTGAAACGTCAAGACATTGAAACGAAATTGGCCGATGCTGGTTTCGAATACAATGTAAAAAACAATAAGTTCTGGTAAACCTTGCGTGCCGAAAGGGCACAAAAGCTCATCGGGGCGAAGATGCAATACAACATCTTCGCCCCGATTGTCATTTTCTTTGCCTGTCAATGGCATTGTATAAATGCATTCTTGTGGAAGCAAGAAGCCTGCTTTGTTTAGGATGAATAGCCCTCAGTTTGCAGAAGATGCCAGGGCACTACTACCAATCTACCTTCGTTTGCCGGAAATCTCAAGAGCTATTGTCAACAAGCTTTAGTTGATAAAAATTCCATATTGATTTCTTACCAATAACTTTGGTTGATAAAAGTTCTACCTTGATTTCTTACGAATAACCTTGGTTGGTAACAAACCCACTTTGATTTCTTACCTATAACCTTGGTTAGTGAAAGCCCCATTTCGATTTCTTGCCAACTGACTTCGAGCTTAAAAATTCCATAGCGAAAAGTGGATAGCATGAAAAAACGAGTGTGCTTCGCAACACACTCGTCCTCCGTGATAAATACACTTTTTGTATCATGCAATCTTTTTAATCGTCAATCACCGACGTAATGGGATTGCCCACGCAGGCATTGGGCATCTGAATATGGAGCAATGCACAAATGGTTGGGGCAATGTCGGTCATGCGTGTGGGGGCGAAAGTCTCGCCTTTGTCAACACCCCAACCCATGAAAATGAGTGGTATATGAGCATCATCGGGGCTCCACAGGCCATGGGTGGTGCCTTTATAGGTGGGCGATGCTTTCACATTAATCCATCCAGGGTTGGTAACAATGAGCAAATCTCCTCCCCGCTCGCGGCTATATCCGTTGATGATACGTTCGCGAATAGGCTGCGGAATAGTTTGACTTTCCACATTGTTGTAGTCAACAACATAGGTGATATGAGGCTGTTGTTCGAGCCATTCTTTAGCAGCGGCCTTCACTTTATTGAGGTCTAAACCAGCGCTTTGGATAGCTTTGTGGTCGAAGTAAATGCGCAATCCATTTTCTCCTAAGAGCAGTTTGGCGTTGGTTGCAAATTGCTTTTGCAAAGCTTCGTTGAGCTTTGCAGCAAGTGTCCATGCTTCAAATCCTCCAGCAGGTAGTTTGTGGCTGCGCATAAAGTTGGGATTGTGAGAGCCACCATGGTCAGCTGAGAGAAAAAGCAGGTAGTTGCCGCGGCCTACAGTGGCATCTAAGGTGTTGAGAAAGCGCGCTAAGTCGCGGTCGAGTTGCAAATAAGCGTCGTGGATTTCCTGTCCGCGTGTGCTGAATTTGTGGCCGATAGCATCGGTCGACGAGACGCTGATGGCGAGCATATCGGTCTCGTTCCCCTGTCCAAGCCGCTCATTCTTAAGGGCAGCCTCAGCCATATCGAAAGTCATTGTGATGCCCTTGACGTTGGTTTTGAGGTCGAATCCTGGTGCCGTCTTGTGAGTCTTGTTGAATTGTTCCACCCAGGTGGGCAGCTGTTGCATGTAGTATGTGCTCGAAACGAAGTTCCCAGCGCGTGTGTCCCACCAATAAGCTGCGTCGGCACTGTGGCCAGCTGGCAAGATGGAGGCACGGTCTTTGAGGGCTACACCAATAACTTTTGAACGGAAATTGGTAGCGAGTTTGAGCTCATCGCCGATGGTTGAAGCAAGCAGGTTGCGTGGCGACATCTTGCCTTCGATGGTGTTTGAACCCACACTTTGCACGCTATCGTCTTGACAACAATAGGTGGGTCGGCCGTTGATGAAGAAGTCATTGCCGAGAATTCCAGTCAAAGCTGGTACGCTTCCCGTGTAGATTGACGAGTGACCAATGGCGGTAACGGTGGGAATATAGGGTATCATGGTATTTTGACAGCTGCGACCTTCGCTCAACAGCCGTTTAAATCCCCCCTCTCCAAACTCGTTATTGTAATAATAAAGGTAGTCCCAACGCATTTGGTCGACTACGATTCCAACGACCAATTTCGGTCGTCTTACTTGTGCATTCAGCACAGTGCAGCATGCTAAGAGCAAGCCTATAAAAAAGCATTTTTTCATTGTTATGCGGAGTTAGTTTACTTCAAGTTCGTGGATGCGTGCCAAAAAATAGGCTTTTACGTCATTCCATTTATAATAAGGTGTGGTTGCGCAGTTGATGGGCAGCCGTGCTTCGTGCTCGTTGCGCAGAATTTTCACCAAGATGTCTTTCTTCGTTGGGTGGCGATAGAACACGAGTTGGATGTTGCAGGCCATGGGGAAGATGCGATAATCTTGCCATCCGCGCTCATCAAGTTGGCCGAGATCGTCAATGCGCATGCCCAAGTTGTCGAGGTTCATGAGGCAGGAAAGTGGCATAACCATTGTGTCGTGGCCATAGCGTAGCGTTGCTCCTGGGTGTTGAAGTTGCAAGCAACTGTCGGCTTCGGCAATGATTTTGCGCAACAAGAACCGCTGCGACGAGGGCTGATGGCCGCCGTTAAGGGGCGAAGGTCCATAGGCAATGTACCAATAGGCGTTTTGCACTTGCCAGAGATTGTAGAGCTCATCGTCGGTGAAGAGGTCGTAGAGGCTCATCGTGTGGCGCAGCTCTGTGCTCTGCAAGTTGCCCGCTTGACGGAAAAGGGTTTCGTAGAGGGCGAGCGTGTCGACATGGTTTTTCCAATACTGCGTGTCGTTAAACAGCTCATTCATCACGCGTGCAGGCTGCTCGTGCTGCTTTTTGAAGTTGAGATATGCCTGCTTGGCAGCCACGGTGAAACGATTTTTGAAGAGCGTAGTGTCGTCGTGGTTCATGTAATACATATCGTGGTTGCTGGCATCGTGGCTGATAACGAGCTGCGGATTGCGGCGCACCAGCTGCTGCAAAGCGTTCTCCATGCTGAGAATGCAGCGTATGATGGTGGTGCTTTTGGCGTCGATATGCGTTTTGCCAGCGAAGATTTCTGGGAAATTCTTCATCATGCGTGCGGCAATCTGTTGGTGTTGCTGTGCGCCGAGCAATGTGAGTTCGCCGTCGCGTCCGGCAGCTGCATCGCGAATGATGCGCAGCTTCCGCAACACTTCCTTTCCTTTCGGCGTGAGTTTGCCGAGCGAGTCGGCCTGCATGAGCCACACAACGGGGCGCTGATAGTCGCGTTCGCCGATGAGCCAACGGCTACCATGTCGGCCATAATGGCTTAAGTAAAATGGCACATAGCCTTTGGGTGCAGGCGTGAATGGTTGCTTTTGTGGTCCAGGATAAGCCAAATAGTTGGCTGCCGACACACGTCTGTCGGCTTTAAAAATACTTCTTGTTGATTGTGCTTGGCTGCTAAAGCAAATGCTTAGCATGGCCAATCCTAATAAATAATGTTTCATTTCATTATACGTAGGTCTACATGTCATGCAAAGTTAGTAGAAAATATTGGATGCTCCCAACGTTTTACATCAAAAAAACGCGAAGTGTGAATTTTTGCAGTGAAATGTGTTTAAAGCAGCGTTTCTCTTTGTTTTGTTTCTGATTATCGTTACCTTTGCAATAGTTTTTTTGAGCATTCGTACATGGCACAGAAGTTAATACAAACGCAGGAGCAAAAGTTAACGCAGAATATGCGGCTATCGCAGCAGCAATTGTTGCAGATTCGTTTGCTTGAAATGCCACTCACCGAGTTAGAAGAAAACATCTATGCGGAATTAGACGACAATCCAGCGTTGGAGAAAGTCGACAACGATTCTTTATCTTTAGATGAAGAACGACACGAAGAGGATAACGAACCGGCGGATTTTGAAGCGCAAACCGAGAAAGAAGAGCGGCAGGATGCACTCGACGCCGCACTCGAAAGTATTGATAGTGACGATGTACTTCCTACGCCCAATTATGCTAACAATCATGACAATGCCGATTATGAGGAGATGGTTTATGGCGATACATTGTCGTTCTATGACCGTCTGAAAGCACAGATGGGCATGCTCACACTGAGCGATGAGGAATATGCCGTGATGGAATATCTCATTGGCAGTTTGGATGATGATGGCCTCTTGCGTAAAGACCTGAGTACCCTGAGCGACGAGTTGGCTATCTATCACAACATCGATGTGACGCCTGCACAGATTGAAGCTGTATTGAAGAAATTGCAAAGTATGGATCCTGCAGGTATTGGTGCGCGCTCGTTGCAGGAGTGCTTGTTGCTGCAAGTGGCGCGATGGCGTGAGGAAAAGGAAAGCACGCCACATGTATTAGATCTGTTAGAAGCAATTTTTAGGCAATACTTCGATGCGTTTACCAAAAACAATTGGGGCAAGATTAAAACGCAATTACATCTTACGGATGTGCAAGTAGAAGCACTGCAACGCGAAATTCGCAAGCTCAATCCTAAGCCAGGAGCCGCATTGGGCGAGACTGAAGGGCGTAGCTTGCAACAGATTACCCCTGATTTTATTGTTGATACTGCTGACGATGGCACTGTGACTTTCAGTCTCAATTGTGGTCAGTTACCCGAATTAAAGGTGTCGTCTTCATTCAAAGAGATGGCCGATGCCTATAAACAAAATAAGGAGGGCATGAGCCGTCAGACCAAAGAGGCCTTGCTTTATGCCAAAGAAAAGGTAGCGCGCGCACAAGGTTATATTACAGCCATCAAGCAAAGGCAGCATACGATGATGCTCACGATGGGTGCCATCATCGAGTGGCAGAAACGCTTTTTTCAGGAAGGAGATGAGACAGAACTGCGGCCAATGATTTTAAAAGACATCGCTGACCGCACGGGTTTGGACATATCTACTATAAGTCGCGTGAGTAATGTGAAGTATGCACAGACACGATGGGGCACCTTTCCGTTGCGCTTTTTCTTCACCGATACCTTCACATCGAGCACGGGTGAGGCCTTGTCGATACGGCAAATGCGCTTGGCTTTCAAAACAATTGTGGACAACGAGGATAAGCAACATCC
The DNA here is from genome assembly GCF_000599605.1 of Prevotella sp. HJM029. GTDB lineage: Bacteria > Bacteroidota > Bacteroidia > Bacteroidales > Bacteroidaceae > Prevotella. The sequence goes on from NZ_KK082673.1 coordinate 11,582, forward strand.
GCTAAGCGATGATGCTTTGGCTAAGGCTATGGCTGCAAAAGGATTTCCTATTGCGCGCCGTACAGCATCCAAATATCGCGAGCAGCTGAATATTCCCACAGCTAAACTGCGCAAAGAAACATAGTATGTGATGGTGGTAGATGATGAATGCAATCACAAAAGCATGCAGATTGGTGCACAAAATAGTGCAAATAAGGATGTAAAAACATCTTGTTTAGTCATTAAAATGGCATTGTTTGCAAAAGGATAGCTGTATACACACAACATAAGGATAAAAAGGTTATATCAAAGCGCAATAGGAGGAGCGCAATAAACGTAAATGAAAGAGAAAGATTTTATCTTGGCTGCACGGGTAGTGAGTATGGTTTTTACTCCATTCTATCTGCCCCTTGTCGGGTTGATTGCGCTGTTTGTGTTCAGTTATCTGAACCAACTTCCCACAGCCTATAAGCTCTATGTGCTTGCCTTGGTCTACTCCTTCACCATTTTGTTACCCACCTTTCTTATTCGTTTCTATCGGCGCTATCAGGGCTGGAAGCCTTTCGATTTCATTGTAAAAGAGCGACGCATGGTGCCCTATGTCATCTCTATTGTGTGCTATTCGGCTGCTTATTACACCATGAATGCCTTACACATACCCCATTTCATGGGCAGCATTCTTATCGCTGCACTACTCATTCAGGTGTTTTGTGCCTTCATTAATGTGGGTTGGAAGGTGTCGGTTCATTCCGCAGCCATTGGGGGTGTTGTGGGAGCTTTGCTAGCTTTCTCACTCATTTTCGGTTTTGATCCACTATGGTGGCTTTGTCTCACCCTCTTTATCTCTGGCGTTGTGGGTAGCAGTCGCATGCTGTTGCGCCAACATTCACTGTCGCAAGTGGTGGTAGCCTGGCTCATAGGCTTCTTCATGGCATTTATCGTCATTGCACGATTTTAAAATAGTATTTTCATCAACATCAAATTATAATAATATTTCTTATGACTCCAATCGTTAGCATTATTATGGGTAGCACGAGCGATTTGCCCGTGATGGAGAAAGCTTGTCAATGGTTGAACGACCATAAAATTCCTTTCGAAGTGAACGCTTTGTCGGCACATCGTACGCCTGATGCCGTTGAACGTTTTGCCAAAGGTGCACAGGCACGTGGCATTCAAGTGATTATTGCCGCAGCAGGCATGTCGGCAGCTTTGCCGGGTGTGATTGCAGCTTCGACCGCTTTGCCTGTTATTGGTGTGCCCATTAAAGGCATGTTAGATGGATTAGACGCGATGTTGTCGATTATTCAGATGCCTCCTGGCATTCCTGTTGCCACCGTTGGCGTGAATGCAGCGCAAAATGCGGCCATCTTAGCGGCACAAATCATTGCCCTTTCCAATCAGGAGGTCGCTATGAAAGTAGCTGAATGGAAAGCTGGTTTAGGACAGAAAATAGAGAAGGCCAATGCTGATTTGGCACAAGTGAATTACGAATATAAATGTAATTAAGTCCCCTTTCGCGGGCAACTCCTTCATCAGGGGGCTTGCAAGGTGCAGGCCATTGGCAGGCAGTGAATGGTTAAAAAAGAGAAACGGATGGTTGATATCTTTCAATATAAACGTAGGGAAACGAGTACAGTGCATATTGGTGACATAGAGATGGGAAGTGCATTTCCCATTCGGGTGCAAAGCATGACCACCACAAACACCAACGATACCGAGGCATGTGTGCGTCAAGCCCGTGAGATTATTGATGCGGGAGGCGAGTTAGTGCGTCTCACAACGCAAGGAATACGCGAGGCTGAGAACCTTAAAAACATTCATGACGGGCTGCATGCATTAGGCTATCACACGCCGTTGGTGGCCGATGTGCATTTCAATCCCAACGTGGCCGATGTGGCATCTCGTTTTACCGAGAAGGTAAGAATCAATCCCGGCAACTATGTTGACCCTGCAAGGAAGTTTATTTTGCAAGAATATTCCGACGAAGAATATGCTGAAGAACTAAAAAAAATCGAATCCCGCTTTGTGCCTTTTCTCAACCTCTGCAAGGAAAATCACACGGCCATACGCATTGGTGTGAACCATGGTAGCCTGTCAGATCGCATCAGAAACCGTTATGGTGATACGCCCGAAGGTATTGTTGAAAGCTGCATGGAGTTCTTACGCATTTGTCAGCGTGAGGCTTTCCACGATGTAGTGATTTCGATTAAAGCCTCCAACACCGTGGTCATGGTGCGGTCGGTGCGCCTGTTGGTGGCCGAAATGGAGAAAGAAAATATGCACTATCCGTTGCATTTGGGTGTGACCGAGGCCGGCGAAGGTGAGGATGGGCGCATCAAAAGCGCCGTAGGTATTGGTGCTTTGCTGGCCGATGGCATTGGCGATACCATCAGAGTGAGCCTCAGTGAAGAGCCGGCAGCCGAGATTCCCGTGGCACGTCATTTAGTTGATTACATCGGGAAGAAGGAAGGACATTTGCTCGTTCCGGGAACAATGGCCAAGGCTTTCAACTGGATTCGCCCCGAACGGCGCTTCACCCGCGCCGTGAAAGGTATTGGAGGCAGCAACCATCCTGTGGTTATTGCTTCTGCATGGAGCGGCAATGCGCAGGAGGCCGATTATATTTATGCGGGACAACAATTACCCAAGGATCGGAAAGAAGGGCAGAAATACCTCATCGATTATGACCAATATGCCCAGCTTGACAACGCGATGGGCGTTTATCCTATCTTTCCTGTGTCAGCCGTTCCATTCATCGGTATGACGAAAGCCGACCTCAAGTTCCTTGTATTGCAGTTTGGTGCGCCTGCTGAAGAGTATTTAGCTTGTTTGAAACTCCATCCCGAAGTAGTGGTGGTTTGCATGAGCCATCATCAAAATCGTTTGGCCGACCAGCGTGCGTTAGTGCACGAGATGTGGGCTGCCGGAGCCTATAACCCCGTGGTATTTGCAGAGATGTATCAGCATTCGGCCAGTGAAAAAAGCGAGTTTCAGTTGGAAGCAGCAGCCGATTTAGGGGCTTTGATGATTGATGGGCTCACCGATGGCATTTGGTTGATGAACGATGGTGACCTGTCTCAGCAGGTGATTACCGACACCGCCTTTGGCATTTTGCAGGCGGCTCGTCTCAGAACAAGTAAAACCGAGTACATCAGTTGTCCCGGATGCGGACGCACCCTCTATGATCTGCGCGAGACCATCGCCCGCATTCGTGAAGCAACGAAAGACATGAAGGGGCTGAAAATAGGCATCATGGGTTGCATTGTGAATGGTCCTGGTGAGATGGCCGATGCCGATTATGGCTATGTTGGCGCAGGTGTTAACCGCGTAAGTTTGTATAGAAAGCAGGTTTGTGTGGAGAAAAATATTCCTCAGGAAGTGGCCGTCGACCACCTGTTAGCGTTGATTCGTAAGGATAGAGAGCAAGGAACAGAAGTATAGGTCGTTAGAAGTAAATGGTAAGAAGAATGAAAGTGGTCTCTTAAACCTATCCTTTATGGCACTACCAATCAACATAGAAGACTTGCTGCATAAACAAAGGGTCGAGTCAAATCGTATTGAATTTAAAAGGGGATGGAATCCTTCGTCCATTTATCGTACAATCTGTGCCTTTGCAAATGATTTTGATAATTTAGGTGGAGGATATATTCTAATAGGTGTAGAAGAAGAGAATGGTTTGGCGAAACGTCCTGTATGGGGTATCCCAAATGAACAATTGGATAAGATTCAGCGCGAGATTCATCAGTATAATCAACTTTTTGAACCCTTTTATGCTCCCCGTATATCTGTGGAAGACGTTGATGAAAAGAGTGTTTTAGTTATTTGGGCTCCTTCGGGAGCAGAACGTCCTTATGCTGTTCCTGCAGAAGTTCATGCGAAAAACAAGAAACCTACCTATTATATCCGTTATGGAACGTCTTCCATTGAAGCCAAAGGTGAGTTCTTAGAACAACTGCGCGATATGGCTAATCATGTACCTTTTGACGATAGAGGGAATGAGAATATTTTTCAAAAAGATCTTTCTCCAGTACTTTTAATGGAGTATCTGCAAACAGTAGGTAGTAAACTGGCTCATAGTGACTTGACAAATCGTTTTGAACAGGTATTAGATGACATGGGATTGTTAGAAGGTCCTTCGGAAAAAAGAGTCGTTAAGAATGTTGCTGCAATGATGTTTTGCAACACACCAAATAAATTCTTTCCTGTGACACAAGTTGATATTGTTATCTTTCCTGAAGGGCGAGAAGCAAATCCTAATCATATAATTGAAGTTCCTTCAATAACAGGTTCAGTTCCAACGATGATAAAGAAGACGTTAGATTATCTTAAAGTGAATGTTATTAAAGAGCAGATTATCAAGCCTAAAGACCATGAGCAGTCAATAACATATTACAATTACCCCTATCAAGCTTTGGAAGAAGCCGTTGTGAATGCGCTTTATCATAGAGATTATCGTGAACGAGAACCTGTTGAGATAACAATAGAACCCCACCAGATAAGTATTTTGAGTTATTCCGGCCCAGACAGATCAATTAGCAATGAAGCAATAAAAGAAGCTAAGTTGCTAAGAACAAGGAGATATAAAAACAGAAGGTTGGGTGAGTTCCTAAAAGAATTAGGCTTAACAGAGGGACGCGCGACGGGCATTCCTACGATTCAAAAGACATTAAAAGAAAATGGTTCGAATAAAGCTACGATAGAGACCGACGAAGCAAGGAGCTATTTTTTAATAGATATCCCTTGCCATCCAAACTTCAAACAAAATCATAATAGGAATGGAAAATTAGCGTTACAATATTCTAAACTTCACCATGTCTTGTCCAAGATGTGTCCAAGATGTGTCCAAGATGTAGGTGTTGAAGTGGAAAAGGGTTGGCTTTTATGCTTACAACGTTGTGGAGTAGCCATTTCGGCTGTCGAGTTATTAGATGGGATAGAAGATATTTCATTGAAACAAAGAAAGCGGAAATATCTTCAGCCTCTTTTAGATTTGGAGCTTATTGAGATGACAATGCCTAATGTTCCAACGTCGCGTAAGCAAAAATATGTGCTCACGACCAATGGGAAAAGTGTATTATCTCAAATCCAAGCAGAATAGAAGTGACACCGAAAAGGCTTCTAACAGCTAAAAATTGCGTACCTTTGCAAGCATATAGATAAGCGAACAATCATTGTTTGTATAGTAAATTTGTAGAAGGAGTAGTTCATTTAAACGATAAAACGATATGCAAGAGACAAGACAAAATAAGATTTCAAGGTTGTTTCAAAAGGAGTTGGCAACCATTTTTCAAGAACAGACCCGAGCGATGCATGGCCTGATGGTGAGCGTTACGCGGACGAAAGTAAGTCCCGATTTGGGTATTTGCACGGCCTATCTGAGTGTTTTCCCGAGTGAGAAGGGTGACGAACTGCTCGAAAATGTGCGCAAGAATGTGAAAGCCATACGCTATGAGTTGGGCACCCGCATTCACAATCAGGTGCGTATCATTCCCGAATTGCGCTTCTTTATCGACGACAGCCTCGACTATATAGAACACATCGACGAATTGTTGAAAAAATAAAGGCCCGCGTTAGGCATCGCGTCAACATGAATTTTCCTTTTTATATTGCCAAACGTTATCTCTTTTCAAAGAAGAGCACCAACGTGATTAATGTCATTTCGCTGATTTCGGTCATCGGAGTTGCTGTTGCCACCATGGCCTTAGTGATTGTGTTGAGCGTGTTTAATGGCTTTCATGACTTGGTAGCTACCTTCTTTACCAACTTCGATCCTCAATTAGAAGTGGTGCCTGCTAAGGGGAAAACGGCTGCGGCCAACGACCCATTGTTGGCCAAAGTGAAGGCGTTGAAGGCGATTGATGTGGCTACCGAAACGGTGGAAGATCAGGCTTTGGCCATCTATCAGGGACGACAGGCCATGGTAAAGGTGAAGGGTGTGGACGACAACTTCGACCAATTGACCCACATTCGCGACATTTTGTTTGGCGATGGCAACTATAGTCTGCACGCAGGCAACCTACAATATGGTATCATGGGTATCCGTTTGGCTAATAGTTTGGGCACGGGTGCACGCTTTGGCGACTATCTTCGCATCTATGCACCGCAGAAGAACGGGCAATTTGATGCCACCAATCCGGGCGATGCCTTTGTGGTCGACTCGCTGTTATCGCCGGGTGTGGTGTTTGCCGTGAACCAAAGCAAATATGATAAGAACTACATCATCGCGCCCATTGCCTTTGCTCGCCATCTGTTTGGGCAGCAAGGACGCCTCTCGGCCTTGGAGTTGCGCTTGAAAGATGGAAGTGATTTGGAGGCTGTAAAACGTGAAATCCAAACTCTTGTAGGGACGAAATATAAGGTGTTAGATCGTTTTGAACAGCAAGAAGACACCTTTAAGATTATGCAAATAGAAAAGGTGATGGCCTATATCTTTCTCACCTTCATCTTGGTAGTAGCTTGTTTTAACATCATCGGGTCGCTGTCCATGCTCATCATTGACAAGAAAAACGATGTTGAAACACTGCGCCATTTGGGCGCAGATGACAGGCAAATTGCACGCATCTTCTTGTTTGAAGGTCGACTTATCTCTGCTTTTGGAGCTATCTTAGGTATTGGCTTAGGACTGCTTCTGTGCTGGCTTCAGCAACAATATGGTTTGGTGTCGTTGGGCAACAGCGCTGGGAGCTTTGTGGTGAATGCCTATCCTGTGAGCGTACACTATGACGATGTGCTGCTTATTTTCGTCACTGTGCTCGCCGTTGGCTGGCTCTCGGTGTGGTATCCTGTTCGAGTAATGGGTAAAAACATAGAAAGGGGTTAGCCCATAGCAGATACCGTTCGGGCGGTGTAAGCTTTTTCCTTGGATTTTACTTACGCCTTTCGCTCTGAGGCTGTAAAGTTTGTTGTTTCACTGTGCTTTCAATCAGAGCATCATAAGCATACATTTTTCCTAGTAGTAAAGACCTTATTTGAGCGATTAGCATCCGATTACGGGCTCTTTATTAATAAACAAAAAGTATCAGTATGAATAGATTATTGCAAGTTACACTTCTGCTTGCCCTCTTTACGCAGGTCTGCTTTTGCAAAACAAGAGAGGATTTGATAAGCTTCGATTATAGCCGAATTTTTATGAATGGAGACTTAATTGGATATATCGGTGATGGTCAGAGATTATATATGCATTTTGACAGGATCTATAAAGATCAAGTTAATCCTTTATTCTACAATATAGAGGGCAAAAGTCGTGTTAAACAGAATATTTGCAACTTTAAGGGAAAAATTGAGATTGACTCCATCATTCGTAGACCAGACGATTGTCATTTGGTTGAAAGATATACCCTTTCAGCCAAATATTTGCTGAGAGAAGACAGCATACAACGCGGTACAGGAATTTTTAAGGGACAATTATCTTCCTGTTTCTTTGTTTATAATGACTCTGTTTATTTTGATGATTTAGAGGGCGGAATGGATGGCCATCATAACAACCAATTTGAGGGGGTATGGCGTTCTTATCGTGTAAACGTGAAGAAGAAAGCTAACTTCGGGATAGGCAGAATCCCGGATTCCCAAAATCTGGATATAGGGGCTGATGAATTTAGAGTAAATAGAAGTAAAATTACTCTTGGGTGGAGAACCTTTTACTTGTACCAAAATGCAAAAGGAGACGAATACCAAGCAGCCTCAGCAGAAGAACAACGTGAATGGTGGAAAACGAATCATGAAACAGTCGTTACGTGGACATCTAAAACAAAAGGCAACTCTGTTCTTGTCGATATACTTAGGAATTCTAAATATCTGCAAACCATAAAATTAAATAGTCCGAATCAAAACTACTTGGTTTCACTGGAAGATTATAATTTTGATGGTTACAGGGATATTGCCATAAGTCACGGCGATTCTGACTCCTTACACTTGTACCTTTGGTCTCCAACACAAGGTAAATATGTGGAACAGCCGTCATTCGAGAAGATTAAAAATCCCTCTCTCGACAAAGATAATCAATGCATAGTTGGCAATCAGTTTCTTGACGACAACAACATTGAATATAATCTGTATAAGTTCGAGAACAACCGGTTTCTACTTATCTCCACAATAATAAAAGAAGCTGGGGCAAACAATTACAAGAAAATGACAGAATATGATTTGGACGGTAAGATAAAAAACAGAAAGGAAAATCTAACTTATAGTCAGTTGTGTGAGTTTTGGAGAAGTTTCTTTCTCATTGATTATATTATAGAGAATTGCTATTAAATGCACAACGTATGTGTTATGTTTGTAGCACCAAGATAGGTGAAATTTCTGACATATCCAAGTGTTTTGAGGATATTGTTTCCCAGGCACTTGGAGTTCTCACAAGAATTTATGCTGCGGAATTAAGGTCTTTATAGTCTTTATACGAAGATTTTAGAGGAAAGAATACTGACTGGTTAATACCGCTGAATAGTTACGAACTGAATGAAAGCATTAACATTAAATAAAATACTGAGAGATTTAACCCTCTCTGATAAATTTACCAAAAAAGGACGGTTAGCGTACTATATTGTGACTCATAGAACGGGGGCGATGGTTTTAGTTGGGCTATATTTAGATAAGTCTATTGATTCTACATCGTTCATTGTTTATTATTTCGCCCAATGTCTTTATGAACCATTCTGTGCATTAAATTTTAGTTTAGGGGATAGAATCGGTTCCTACTGGGATATAGATAGTATTCCAGATTTACAAGAAAAAATAAAAAAAATTGATTTGTTTAACAAATTGAACACGTTTGATGATTTTGTATATTTCTTAAATAGTCATCCTTTCTATGGAGATAGACTTGCCCATGACAATTATATGGCATTAACCTACTTCATCCTAGAGCAGTACGATAAGTCCTTGTTGTATTTGAATAAGATAATACTTATGGAAAAGGATGTAGACTTAAAATCTTGTTCTCAAGAAGTGAAAAATGCTCGCTTTATTAAAAATGCCATAAATAATTGTAAATACAATGAAGGTCTGTTACAGATTATAAAGTGGCAAAATCAAACAATTAAAGATATTGGACTGATAATCAAGTAAATATTTGTGTATATTGTTGTCCGATAAAACTTTTTGTCCATTCATATCTTTTTAATTCAGAATAAGACCTCAATTCCGCAGCATTATTCCTTGTGAGGTACTTTTATATATTGAAGTGACATTTTTGGGATTTATCCATTG
>NZ_KK082673.1:20774-21242 GCF_000599605.1 Prevotella sp. HJM029
TTCTTGCATAATCATGAAATCCCCCACCCAAACCAATGGGGAAGTATGAAAAGCCACCAAGAAATGATGTAAATTCCACCGAAAGATGTGATATTCTCGTTTTTAATTGCTACCTTTGTCATGTCAGATATTTTATTTGTTTTTTTTGTTGGTAGCACTAAGATAGGTGAAAATTCTGACATATCCAAGTGTTTTGAGGACTTTGTTTCTCAGGCACTTGGAGTTCTCACAAGAATTTATGCTGCGGAATTAAGGTAAAACTAAAACAGGTGAATTATGGGAAGAAAGTTAAACTATATCCATCTACTATTCTTTAGCACTATTATTGTAATCCTACTGATGTCGGCTGGTTGCGAAAGAAAAGCAACTATGGTTTCAAGAGCGAACGGAAGAGGTCGTTCCATCATTGATGGAAAATCGGATTCTTTTGTGGATGCCAAGTCTAAAATGACCATCGAACTTGATACC
>NZ_AZHT01000141.1 GCF_000599605.1 Prevotella sp. HJM029
TCGTGTTACCGAGCAGAAATATCGGTGTTATCACGGATGCAGATTTCTGCAACCTCTCACAGAGATACTTCCTGAACAAATGTGCTTCTATGCTGTCCAACAGAAACGACAGGACGATGATGACAGGAAGCGGATAGAGCGGAGCATAACCTTTTAGTTGTTCGTTTGCATAAATATCTTCCTCACCTGCAACCCTTTCATCGGGATGCAGGTTAGAAAATCTCATCAACGCTTGCAGTCTATGGTTAAGTTTACTCCACGTTACACCGAAGAACCTCACAAGTTCACTCTCCATCATAGCGATTTCGCCATTCCCCTTAAGGACAACTTGCATATTGCCGCCCCAATCAAAATAACTACGATGATTGGCAGTGTTTGTTCTTATGTTTGGATTGTTGTTTGTCTTCATGCCGTTTCCTCCATTTTATAGATTGATATATCCGAAGGTTCACAAGCCCCTTTCTCCGTTGGTTCTCTCTTCATTTCCGATTGTTTGGCGATGAGCCTATCCATATCCTCCGAAATTTTCTTGTCCGTTACCTGAGCATAAATCTGTGTGCTTGATATGGAAGCGTGTCCCATCATCTTGGCTATGCTCTCAATAGGTATTCCTGCGCTTAGGCTCATCGTACCGAAGGTATGCCTTGCAACATGGTACGACAATCTCTGTCTGATACCGCAAGCCTTACCCACGATGCTCAGGTTCTTGCCCATCACGCTACGGCTGCAATGAGGTTGAAAGACAAGGCTGACGCCTTTTTCTTTCACCGTCTGCTGTTCTTCGTTTCCTGACTGCGCATTCCTGCAATGGCTGATGATGTTTTCAGCTATGGGGTGTAACGGTACGACAAACTCAACCTTTGTCTTCTGACGCTCCTTGCGTATATACATCTGTCCATCCGCTGCTGTTTGGA
>NZ_AZHT01000142.1 GCF_000599605.1 Prevotella sp. HJM029
CTCCGCACCTGGTATGGTCTGAGTGACGGAGAAGTTGAAGATCAGGTTAACGACCGCCTGTCTTTCAGTCGTTTTGCAGGTCTTGGCATGGAAGATATTGTTCCTGATAGTACTACAGTGTGCCGTTTTCGCAACATTCTTGTTGAAGCGGATTTGTATGATACGCTTCTTGAGGAGTTTAATAGGCAATTGGAAGCTAAAGGAATCATTGTAAAGCGTGGCGCCATTGTTGATGCCAGCATTACGAATACGC
>NZ_AZHT01000143.1 GCF_000599605.1 Prevotella sp. HJM029
CGCCCTTGCTGAGCGACATGGTCGCAAATGTATGCCGGGCAAGATGGAAGGTCAGATTCTTCTTGACACCGCAAAGGTCGGCAATTTCTTTTAAATATGCGTTGGTTTTCTGATTCGTTAGGATGGGAAATAGTTTGCCGTCCCGATAGGTCTTATGACTGTACTTGGCAATGATACTCTTGGGAATGTCAAGCAATAAAACATTTGTCTCC
>NZ_KK082674.1:0-71954 GCF_000599605.1 Prevotella sp. HJM029
GTTGTCCATAATAAATAAACTGTGTAAAACTAATTTTATTGTAGCATGACACTGTTTACTTTACACTCTCGGTATATTTTATCCTTTTAATGCAATGTTATAATTGTAATAATGTGAATCACCCGTCACATCTTTCAGCACCTTTATAAATGGAGGAAAATTCACAGCTTCTTGCTCTGTAATACCCTTTGTTTCTAAGATCATTAGTTCATTAATAGGGCGTTGAAAATTATCCAATTCGAAATATTGCCCTTTCCAAATAAAGCTCTTGCGTGTCTTTTGGATTTCTTGACGATAGGGATCTGCCTGCTGTAACAATGATTGATAGAGGTTACTACGAATTTGTCGCTCAGTTACCAACTGATCACCATTGGGTAAATTTTTCTTCGTGGTATGCACATAAACATTTTTTCCCTGCCATGCCCGCCTACGCAAACGTATTTCGCAACCAGGTTCGGCCACAAGATAGGTTTGAGTAATATCGCTTTCAATGCAATTGGGTATTTCACCAATTAATTCAACCACGTATTTCCTTTCTTCAACAATGGGTTGCGGAATGCCTAAGACACTTGAAATTTCTTTTAATACACGATGCAATTTATTATTAAAGTCTTCATGGTTATTGATTACACGAAGATGGGGATGGCCTGTCCATGCATTAATCACCCTCTTATCGACCTCACGAGCCATCTCCAAGCCCTCTGTCCGCTGTTTGTTATTAGCCGTAGTATAATATTTCTCAGCACCATCTGCAGCCGAAACCAAATGGAGAACGGCATCATAACGATGATCACGCAAGTCTGTGGTTGAGATTCCTACAGCAGCTGTGATATCTTTCCAAAGCTGTGGCTCCATGTAGGCTGATATATCCATCGCTCCACGATCGCAAATAATCATTGTTGGTTCATCGCATTGTTCAGCCATGTGCTGAAACTTATCTTCCAAAGCCAACTGGATTTCAAGTGTGGCCTTCTCTCCTTCGTAAAACAATGCACGATTTTGAGTTAGATAGTCCATACCAGATTGGCTAAACATCGTGGGCACCTCTGGGATAGTAAATACCTTATAACCCAAGCTTGAAAAATGCTCTATTACTTTTACTAAAGCAGTGGTCTTTCCTGCACAAGGACCACCTGTGAGTACAATTTTCTTAATCTTATTCATTTATGAAGGAAATAAATATGTGCCTTTTTATATCTACCATAGCGTAGGGAGATTTTTCATCATTTTGCTTCAGGGACTTGCACAGCCATATTAGCTTTCCTATATTGTGCAGGGGTCGTATTCTCATGTCTATAGAAGGCTCCATAGAAGCTTTGTCGATTATTAAATCCCACCATTTCACCAATTTCTTCTGTGCTGAGATTTGAACAGCGCTTTGTCGTTAGCAACAGCTTTGCCTCACGAATGCGTTCAGCATTAATTAAACCGCAGTAATTGGTATGAAATCTCTCTGAGCAAACAGCAGAGATATAGCGTGTATTCGTTCCTAAATCTATTGCTAAACGCTTCAGGTTGTAACCTGGTTCTTTATATTTCTTTTCAACTACAATGCACTGATAGATACCCTTTTGTAGCTCATCTCTCACTGTAGCACGCATTAACACTGGGTTAGCCTGAACTTTGTTTTTTTTTTCTGTAATATTATATTTCGACATATTTTTAATAATACTATCTAATGGATAAGGTTTAAGTAAATATGAATAGGTTATACCAACTTGCAAAAGTAAGCAACAAAGCTTATAAACCGCACTTCTTTGTGACCAATATATAAGATGCTACTGCCACAAGTTGAAATAGCCTATTCTCATTTTAAAGATAACTCTCAAAAAGCAAGGTTATTCTTCTGTATCAACTTCTTTTTTCTTTCGGGTAGTACGCTTTGCACGCTTTGGTTTTACTTCAGTTGCTGCATTGTCAACTGTTACACCTGCCAATTCTGGATCAACTAAAATACGCCCACAATATTCACAAACAATAATCTTTTTATGCATACGAATATCTAACTGACGCTGGGGCGGTATCTTATTGAAGCAACCACCACATGCATCACGCTGCACATATACAATGCCTAATCCATTACGTGCATTCTTCCGAATACGCTTAAAGCTTGTCAATAAACGCGGTTCAATTTTCAACTCTAGTTCTTTTGCATGTGCTTTAAGCTTTTCCTCTTCTTCACGTGTTTCTTGCATGATTTCGTCTAACTCATCACGCTTCTCATCTAAATCTATTTGACGTTCAGAAATTGTCTTTTGGGCTATTTCTAAATCTCTTTGTCGCTCTTCAATCGCCATAGCTGCCTCTCTAATTTTCTTATTGGCCAGCTCAATCTCCAACGATTGATACTCGATTTCTTTCGTCAGCGTGTCATATTCCCGGTTATTCTTCACCTCGTCGAGCTGATGTTGATAGCGCTCTACGCTCTTTTGCGCCTCTTGAATGAGCTGCTGATTGCCATGAATGGCATCTTCTGCATCGGCAATATCGTGCTTGATTTTATCCACACGAATATTCAAACCCTCGAGTTCATCTTCCAAATCTTGAACCTCCAAGGGCAACTCTCCGCGTAAAGCCTTCTTTTCATCAATGCCACTCAATGTTGTTTGCAATTGATAGAGCGTCTTCAATTTCTCTTCTACTGACAAGTCAGCTGCTTCTTTCTTTGCCATATCTTTTATAAATAAATAATGGGATTAGTGTTAATAGCGCTTTGAACACATCGCACGCCACAACACTGCTCCGTTATGATTGTTTGAAATATTTCTGTCGTATATTGCTCGCTTTGATAATGACCGATGACGGCGATTTGCAGTTTCTGGTCGTAACCAAAATATTCATGATAGTGCATCTCGCCCGTAATAAAGGCATCGGCACCACATTTCCACGCTTGTTCTAACAAAAAGGAGCCAGCACCACCGCAAACAGCAACACGCCGAATGGGACGACGCAAAAGCGCATTGCATTGCACACATTCTACATCGAATTGCCTTTTAAGTTGCAAAACGAAATCGTCTGCGGCTAAGGGTGTAGGGTACTCTGCAATAACACCATCGCCCCCCCTAACGCCATCTACGATTTGTTGCTGTCCAAAGAATTGCATTTGCGCTAATCCTAACTTCTCGGCTATTTTAAAATTCACGCCACCACATGCACTATCAATATTGGTGTGCATTGCGTAAACCACCACATGCCGTTCGATAGCTTTACGTACAACACTCTGCACTTCATTCTCATCAGCAATTCGATTTAGCTTATGAAATATCAAAGGGTGATGTGCAACCACAAGATTACACCCCTTCTCAATGGCCTCGTCAATAATTGCAGGAGTCACATCAAGACACAATAAAGCCCCTGAAACTTCCACATCTGTTAATCCAACTTGCAAGCCTGCATTATCATAGTCGGCTTGCAAAGGCAGAGGTGCAAATCGCTCAAGGGCACAAATCACTTCCTTAATTGTCATGCTATGCATAAAATTATGTTACAAAGATAGTTATTTTACTACGCTTCTAACCACAATCCTACCATGGTTTAACTTTTTTTATTAATCATTTATCTACCCTTCTTCTCCTTTTGAGAATTTTTCTTTTGAAAGTAGATGTCCATACGCATCAAAAGCATAACGCCGAGCCCATAATAAGCTAAAAATAAGTGCTAAAGGAGCTGCTGCAACCATCGTCGCAATAGCAATGAGTTGTAAAAATATAGCATCATAGACGCTTGCGCCAGCCAATAACATTGCCCACAATACCATGGAAGTCGTGCTCACAGCAATGTAAGACATGTGCCTAATTGATGGTAAGAGCGAGCGGGTTATGGCACGCTTCATAAAAAAATAGACTGCTCGTTGGTGAGAGACACCATTGCCCAATAAATAGTTATAAAGTGCATGATGATGGTAAAGCCCCATATAATAAGTATCCAAAGCTTTGCTGTTGCTCTCCAAAACACCTACCACACAAAATGCGAGTATAGGCAGCAAATAGCGTGCATTAAGCAAATTTCCTTTTAACGAAACGGCAAATACCGCCACTATAGTGACTAAAATCGACGCACATAGCGTAGCGACAAACACAGGAATAAAATGGTATTTAACTTTCCACCTAACCTGATGAACAATGGTGAACGATGCAAATGCAACAACTATCAGTAAGCAAATGAGGTTCAAAACAACTGAGTCTTGTTGAACAAGGAAACTAAGCAGTAGCCAAGCCACAAACATGTTGACTGCCATTTTCCCTGCAGCCCAAAAATATTTTCGTTGTAAGCGCAGATGAAACAAAGCTACAATTGCAACAGGAATACAGAATAACAAGAGCAAGAGAAACCAAGATAAAAACATATTCTATTCAAAAAGATTGAGGAGTTATGTGAAGTGTGAGGCTTGATAACGTGCCCATACAGAAATTTTTCATGCTTTCATGGTTTGATGCCATGATGATAGCACCACCAGAATGCAGATAGTCTTGTAAATAATTTAACACCTGCTCAGACAGCATAACTTCATCGTCTAAGTCCAACACTATATAAGCACGCTTCAACAATACAGCATATATGATGAGCAATGTCTGTAAAGCATTATGTCCCAATTTATTTAAAGATTGTTCAAAAAGATTATCTCCAAAGCCAAATTTTAGCCATTCTGCTTTAATTTGCTCACATATTATCTGCCGATCTATTAACGATATATAATCTAACAATTCATCGACTGTTTCTAATAGGAAATCAAGTTGACGAGGCACAAAGGCAAAAAACTGATGGAAATAAGCTACAGATTGTGAATCTATTATATCTCCATCCATCGTGAAATATCCCTTTTTCAGTGGGCGTAGTCCAACAATCGTGTCTACAAGCACTTGCCTGATGGGTTGCTCCCATGCATAAATACACAAGGATTCACCCGCATTGAGCTTAAAGTTTATTGGTGATGTAGGGGTTGAAGATAAGATTCCACTTAATTCCCCGTCTTTAATTTCTAACATTCTGCATCTATATTAGCGAGGCAAAGATAGGGATTTTTACTCTAAAATCGGAACAATTCAGAAAAAATAGCTAATTTTGCGCATGAGACATGTGCGATTTCGAGCTATAATTTGCACTATATTGCACAACGATTTAGCACGTTTTTAATTATAAAAAATATGAAGTTACGCTACAACGATTATAGACTTCCATCAGAAAGTGAACCACAGCAAGCTCTGATGTTAACATGGCCCCATCAGAATACCGATTGGAAAGATTATTTAGACGAAATAACAATGGTCTATGTTGCAATGGCCGATAGTATTACAAAACATGAAAATCTATGGATTGTCACGCCTCAAAAGCAAGTTGTCAGCCTGTTACTCACACAACACTTAACTGCGGAACAATGCCTACGGGTGCGTTATTTCGAAATAGAGACGAACGACACTTGGGCACGCGACCATGCAGCATTAACGTTGAAATGTGGTAAAGAATTTAAATATTTAGATTTCAAATTCAATGGCTGGGGAGAAAAGTTTGCATGGCAAAAGGACAATGCCATTACCAAGAAAATGGCCGAGTTGCAAGCCTTTTCGGGCATAGTCGAAGACCATAACTATTTTGTATTGGAAGGTGGAAGTATTGAGAGTGATGGTGAAGGAACTATTCTTACAACCTCTTTTTGCCTGCTTGCACCACATCGCAACCAACCACTGACACAGGAAGAAATTGAACAGAGGCTCAAAAATATGCTACATGCTAACCGAATTCTATGGCTCAATCATGGTCGTCTCCTTGGTGACGACACCGATGGGCACATCGATACGATTGTTCGGATGGCACCCAATGACACGCTATTGTACGCGGCCTGTGAGGATAAAACAGACGAACAATATGGGGAATTCAAAGCTATGGAAGAAGAGTTGAAACTGCTGCGCACGCGCAAGGGAGCACCCTATCGGCTCATTCCCCTCCCCTTCCCCAATGCTATCGTTGAGGATGGCGAGCGATTGCCTGCCACGTATGCTAATTTTGTCATTCTCAATGGCGCTATCCTCTGCCCCACTTATGCACAACCGGCTAACGATGCAAAAGCAATGGCACAACTTCAAGAGGCTTTTCCCGACAGAGAAATTATCGGTATCGATGCCCGTACGGTCATCCGCCAACATGGTTCACTACACTGTTTAACAATGCAATTCCCAAAATAAGCACATGAAAGAAATTAAAATAGGTTTTATACAACAACAGAACACGGCGGTGCCCGAAGACAACATGCAACGTCTATCCAAGGGCATTGCCGATTTAGCGAAACAGGGTGCACAACTCATCGTGTTGCAAGAACTGCACAACTCGCTCTATTTTTGTCAGGTGGAAGACGTGAACAACTTCGACTGGGCAGAGCCTATCCCCGGTCCATCAACACAGTTTTATGGCCAGTTGGCTAAACAGTTTGGGGTGGTCATCGTCACGTCACTGTTTGAAAAGCGGGCGCCTGGCCTCTATCATAACACCGCAGTAGTAATAGAATCCGACGGAACCATTGCTGGAAAATATCGCAAGATGCACATTCCCGACGACCCTGCCTATTACGAAAAGTTCTATTTCACTCCCGGAGATTTAGGTTTTCATCCCATAACAACAAGCGTAGGCAAATTGGGCGTGCTGGTTTGTTGGGATCAATGGTACCCTGAAGCCGCCCGTCTCATGGCCTTGCAGGGAGCCGAATTGCTCATCTATCCCACGGCCATTGGTTATGAAAGCAGTGATACACCCGACGAACAAGAACGCCAGCGCGAGGCATGGACAACTGTCATGCGCGGCCACGCCGTAGCAAATGGACTGCCTGTAGTAGCCGTTAATCGGGTGGGATTAGAGCCCGATCCCAGCGGAAACACACAAGGCATACGGTTTTGGGGCAGCAGTTTTGTAGCAGGTCCGCAAGGCGAGCTCCTCTATCGTGCCAGCAACAGCGATGAAGAGAACGTTATTGTGCCCATCGATTTGCAACACAGCGAGCAAGTCAGGCGCTGGTGGCCGTTCTTGCGCGACAGGCGCATTGATGAATATGGAAACATCGTCCGCCGATTCATAGATTAAATTGAGACACTGACGCACCATTATGACGCTCAAAAAGGCTTCAAAAGGTTGTAAAGTGCGTTAAATATCGCAAAACCCAAAAGGCTTATTTCGCCATCTGAGGGCTATCTATTATATTTGCAACATCAAAATTTTGCATACCAACGAAAGGAAAAGTATATGAAGAAAAGTGTATTTCTACTCACATTTGCTACCGGAGCACTGCTGTTGAGCAGCTGCGCCAGCAAAAAGGATTTAGAGAATTGTCAGAATGAAAATCGCGAACTCACGGCTAATTATCAGCAGGCACGCGAGCAATTAGCCGCCAGCAAAACACGTGTTGCCAGCTTAGAGGAACAGTTGCGCCAGCAAAAACGCGACTATGCAGCCTTGCAGCAATCGCTCAACAAGAGCCTCTCGAGCGCCAACACCAACAACATCAATATTTCAAAATTGGTCGATCAGATTAATGAGAGCAACCAATATATCCGCCACTTGGTTGAAGTGAAAAGCAAAAGCGACTCGCTCAACATGGCACTCACCAACAAGCTCACACGCTCGTTGAGCCGTGAGGAGATGAAAGAGGTCGACGTGCAGGTGCTGAAAGGTGTGGTTTACATCTCGTTGGCCGACAATATGCTCTACAAAACAGCCAGCTACGAGGTGAATGACCGGGCGGCAGAGACGCTGAGCAAGATTGCAAAAATCATCACCGACTATAAGGATTACGACGTGCTCATTGAGGGTAACACGGACAATGTGCCTGTAAACGCAAGCGCTCCCGCAATGAAAAATATCCGCAACAACTGGGATCTCTCGGCTTTGCGCGCCTCTTCTGTGGTGCAATTCCTGCAAACCCACTATGGTGTAGACCCCAAACGGCTCACCGTTGGCGGGCGTGGCGAGTATAATCCCGTTGCAACGAATGCCACCGAGGTGGGCAAACAGCGCAACCGCCGCACGCAAATCATTATCACGCCAAAACTCGATCAGTTTATGGACTTGATTGATAAAGCGCCCGAAAAGAAATAGCACGGAGCGAATGGGGCATGCATCGGGCTGCTTTAGAAAGCAGTGCACTGCCGCCCAATCAGTATAACGAGGATAGTTTGCCACAGGCCGCTATCCTCGTTTTTTTTATTTTCATGGCGCAACCTCGGGCTTGCAGGCCAAAATGCTCAAAAATAAGTGTTCAGCCATGGCGGAACAACAGAAAATCTCAAAAAATCCCTTGCAGACCCTCCGATTGGGCGTCAAATTTCGAAAACAACCCTCGCAGACCCTCTGATTGGGCGTCAAATTTCGAAAACAACCCTCGCAGACCCTCCGATTGGGTGTCTAATTTCAAAAACAACCCTCGCAGACCCTCTGATTGGGCGTCTAATTTCGAAAACAACCCTCGCAGACGCGTCTAAATACGTCTTACATCCATGCAACAAGGCTTCGAACGCGTCGTAACACGTGATTTCCATAGGAACAGGGAGCAAGTGGAATGCTATCTATTAATTATCGTTAAGTTTGGGTTATCGCCATAGCCGTTTGCCTCCTGCACTCCTCCTTTTTTATTACCTTTGCGACAATAAAATTTTAATTCCCCGCGAAATGAGAATATTTCTACTCACGATAGTTTTTTTGATGCCATTGGCTATGCTGGCACAAACCGACACAACCATGCAAAAAAACAATATTGAAGTATTAAAAGCCGAGGCTGCACGAAAAGCGGCAGAAGCGAAAGCTGCTGCTGAAAAAGCGCAACGTGCAGCAGAAGAAGCCTTAGAGGCAGCGAAAAAAGCCGAGCAGGCAGCACAAGAACAGGGCAAGGCAGCGAAGGGATGGACAATTCCTGCAGAGACACCAACTAAGACGAAAGAAAGCAAAACACCATCAACCCAAAAAGTAAACGAAGACGAGGCTTACTTGGCGGGGGTGGTGCCCGAGGTAAACGGAAAAGTGGTTTTCAACGAACACTTTGCCCTCCCCGGAATGACAGCTGCCGAAATCTATCAGAAAACCTATTCGTTATTAACGGCACAGACGCACGATGAGCATCAAGCTTCGGGAAGCCGCATTGTGCTGGTGAACGAGGATGAACACACTATTGTAGGAAAATATTGCGAATGGCTCGTGTTTAACAATAGCTTGCTCTCGTTGGATCGTACTAAATTTGACTACACGTTGATTGCGCACTGTGAAGACAATGCGATAGCACTGACGCTTTGCCGCATCAGCTATGCGTATGAGGAAAATCGCTCGTCGGGATTTAAAGCCTCGGCTGAGGAACTGATTTCTGATAGCGTGGCACTGAATAAAAAGCGCACAAAGCTGTTTAAAACAAACGGGAAATTCAGAAAGAAAACGATTGACCGGGTAAATGAAATATTCAAAACACTTCAAACAAATTTAAAATAATGATGGAACAAGAATACAACACGGAAAAAAATAAGCGCGAATATGCAGTGAAACCGCATCACCGACTCAAACGCTTGGGCGAAGGTGGTCCTTCGATGTTGAAGGTGAGAAACATTTTAAACCTGGTGTTTATGGCCTTGGCTGTGGTGGGCGTAGTGCTTTATTTACAAAGCGAACAACACACCATTGCAACAATTATCTTGATTGTTGCTGTAGTGATTAAGTTTGCAGAAGTAGCCATTCGAATGTTTCGTTCATGAAGAAAATTCTCGTAGCCACCGCTCTCTTATTGTTTACTCTACAGGGGTTCGCTCAATTTGATGATGGATTTAATCAAATTGATGAGATGGGAAATGTTACCCAGCGTAATAATTTAGCTAAAAAAGATTCAACCAACACACATCACGAGATTCCGATGGGACTCAAAGTGTGGACAATTGATTCGCGATTTGGCGATAGGAAGGCCGCTGTACCCGACACCTTGTCCTATATGTACATGAACACTATCTTCACCACGGGGCTCTATGGGCAATATAACACTACGGGAAACTTAGGAGCACCACGCTTAAATCGCATTTTCATCGACAGGCAACCTGCGCAACAATTTATTTTCACACAGCCCTATGACTTTGTCATCACGCCCGTCTCGCAATTCCTTTTCACCAACACGCTCTCTCCTATTACCAATCTGAGCTATAACAATGCAGGTAATCGCAACAATGGTGAAGACCATCTCACTGCAAAATTTGCAGTAAACGCAGGCAAGCGGATTGGCGTGGGGTTAATATTTGATTATCTGTATGGGCGCGGATACTATCAAAACCAAAGCACGGCACATTTTAATTACACCATGTACGGCTCCTACTTAGGCGACCAGTATCAAGCTCATCTGCTGCTTTCCACTTATCACCAGAAGGTGGCCGAGAATGGTGGCATTACAAACGACGATTACATCAAGCATCCCGAGAGTTTTAATGAGAGCTATAGCACAGACGAGATTCCGACAGCCCTCACACGCAACTGGAACAGAAATGATAATCAGCATGTCTTTTTCACACAGCGCTATAACGTAGGCTTCCACAAGAAGGAGCCTATGACCGAGGAGGAAATCAAGGCGAAAAAGTTTGCTATGGCATCGAAAAAGGAAAACGAAGAAGCGAAAGATAAAGATAAAACAGGAAAATCGAAGCAAGACAAAACCATTATAACTGCTGGTCGTCCAGAAGATGCAAAGATTGCTGGGACCGAACCTGTTGACGGAAAGAAGGCTGCACAACGCGTGGTGATGGATAAAGCTACTGCAGACAGTTTGCTGCAGGCAGAGAAAAAAGCACAGCAAGATACTGCATGGGTGAAAACGGTGTTTGTTCCTGTCACGAGCTTCATTCACACCCTAAGTTTTGACAACTATCGCCGCATTTACCAAGCCTACGAAACGCCTGCTAACTTCTACGCGAACACTTATACGATTATTCCGCCTTATGGCGGCGCTGATATTTATGATAAAACGAGGTTTTATGAGCTGAAAAATACATTTGCAATCTCGCTCTTAGAGGGATTTAACAAGTGGGCAAAATCTGGACTGAAAGCCTTTGCAACATCTGACTTCCGACATGTTACGCTGCCCGATATAACGGATTATAAAACCTACAACGAGCATAATCTGAGCATTGGTGCCTCGTTGAGCAAGCAGCAAGGTAGCGTTTTTCATTATCAAGCCTTGGCAGAGACTTGGCTGACGGGGGTTGATGCGGGGCAACTAAAGGTAGATGCTACTGCCGACCTGAATTTTAAGCTTTTCGGCGATACACTCAGCTTGTCTGCGACAGGTTTCTTCCATCGCTTAACCCCAACATTCTACTATCGGCATTTTCATGGGCGACACGCCTGGTGGGATAACTCAAACCTGTCGAAAATACTGCATAGCCGCTTAGAAGGTAGTCTGTCCTATCAAAAGACACGCACGACACTACGTGTAGCTTTCGATAATATCAAAAATCATACGTATTTCACCTCAGCATATACCGTGAGCAGCGGTAATCGGATTAATCACGCATATGATGTGGTTCAGCACGCCGGAGGCATCAGCGTTTTCACTGCGTCTTTGACACAAGACTTCACGGTTGGACCATTGAACTGGGAGAACAGGCTCACCTATCAAAAAACAAGCAATGCAACCGCTCTTCCATTGCCCGATTTCAATTTTTATAGCAATGTCTACTTGCGTTTTAAGATTGCACGAGTGCTACATTGCGATTTCGGAGCCGATGCTCGCTATTTTACACGCTATTATGCTCCTGACTATGCACCCAACATTGGGCAATACGCTGTGCAAGTCAATACCAACACAGTGGGTGGCGAGAGTCGCGTGCAAGTAGGCAATTACCCTATTGTGAATGTCTATGCCAACTTCTTTCTCAAACATACTCGGTTCTTCATCATGATGAGTCACATCAATGCAGGCATGGGTAACAAGGATTATTTCCTCACACCACATTATGCGCTCAATGAACGCATCTTTAGAATTGGGCTCAGTTGGAATTTCTTCAATTAACGATGCGAAACTCTGCAGTTACAACCAATTCCTTCCGTGCTTGGTGTCTGGCCATGCGCCCCAAGACCCTCGTCAGCGCAATCGTCCCTGTAGCTTTGGGGGCAGCCTACGCTTTTAGTCAAACCAGCATTGAACAGTTCCAAAAACTGCCTGTTCTGCTCTGTTTTGCATTTGCCATCATCATGCAGATTGATGCCAACTTCATTAATGACTACTTCGACTGCTTAAAAGGAAACGACAAGCCCGAAGAGCGGTTGGGACCGAAGCGCGCATGCTCTGAAGGATGGATTACGCTTGCAGCCATGAGGAGAGCCATTATCATCTGCACCATTATTGCTGCGATAACAGGGCTGCCACTGATTGTCTACGGCGGTTACAAGCTGATTTTTGCCGGATTAGCCTGTATCCTGTTTTGTTTTCTCTATACAACGAAGCTTTCTTATTGGGGCTTAGGAGACCTCCTCGTGATTCTCTTCTTTGGCCTCACGCCAGTCTGTCTCACCTACTATGTTGCTGTGCCGTCAGCGTTGCAAGCCTTTCCCTTAGAGGTTATTCTGCTGGCACTCGCGTGCGGCCTCGTTATCGACACGTTACTCATCGTGAACAATTACAGAGATCGAGATAACGACCGTAAAAGCGGAAAAATCACCCTCATTGTGCGTGTTGGTGAGCGGTGGGGCGCGAGATTATACCTGCTTGCCGGAATCATCGGCGAACTTTTGCTGTTCTACGTCGTTTATGCACAGAACGAAAGCAAAATCGGCTCGATGCTCCTCATTCTGTATTTACTCGCACATTTTTATGCTTACGAAAAGATGATTCAGCTGCGTCAAGGTCGGGAACTGAATAAAATCTTAAATTTAACCGCGCGCAACATCTTTATTTTTGGCGCACTGTCCGTTTTTGCACTACTCCTATAAAGAACTTCTCAGGATGCAACAGCCCAACTTAGAACTCATTCAGTTTATTGAGACAAACATTCTTCCCCGCTACAATTCCTTTGGGAAAAGTCACGGATTGCAGCATGTCAGCCGTGTTATCAAGGCGTCCATCACTTTAGCCAACCAAATTGGCGCAAACGTCGACATGGCTTATGTTATCGCAGCCTATCACGACTTAGGCATGAGCGGTCCTCGCGCAGTTCACCATCTTACAGGCGGGCGCATCCTGAATGCTGACTCGCGCTTAAAGAAATGGTTCAGTACCGAGCAGATAAAAATCATGAAAGAGGCTGTCGAGGACCATCGCGCCAGTGCAAGCCGCGCGCCACGCTCGATTTACGGCAAAATTGTTGCAGAAGCCGACAAAGATCTTGATCCCGACGTCGTTTTCACCCGTGCCATTCAGTACGGCATAGAGAATTATCCTTTGTTAGACGAGGAACAGCAGTGGAAACGCTTTGTTCAGCACATGAACGAAAAATATTCTGCTCGCGGCTACATTCACAGCTGGATACCGGGGAGTTCAAATGCAGAAAACCTCAAAAAAATACAAAACATCATCGAACAACGGGAGAAACTGCATCAAATCTTCAAAAACATTTATGTAAAAGAAAAGCGCCAATAAATTTGGCACGTCTAAAAAAAAAATATACCTTTGCAACGCATTTGCAAGCGCAGATGTTTAGGTTCGCCGATATGGCTCAGTTGGTAGAGCAATTCATTCGTAATGAATAGGTCCTCGGTTCGAGTCCGAGTATCGGCTCTCAAGGCGGAATTAGCACATCGGTAGTGCGCGAGCTTCCCAAGCTTGAAAGGCGGGTTCGACTCCCGTATTCCGCTCAAATGCTAACACAATGAAAACACAACGCAACATTTTTCTGACAAAAATTCTCCCTCAACTTGTGCTGCCCAGCGGTGCCTGACGAGTCACGCATTGGGAATAGGCAAAAAAAATACTGAGCGGGAACACATTGCCAGCAGCAATGCGCTCCCGCTCAAAGATTCTGCAGAAAACCTTAGAAGCGAAAGTCAAGTTCCACGTCGACGAGGTTAAAATTGTGCTTTGACAAGCTCCGATCGTTCACGCGGGCATATTCCACATTGAGTTGCACGTTCTTATGGAACAAATAATCGGCACCCACCTCATATTGTGTGCGCGCATGATTCCATTCTGCATTGGCACGATAGAGATCATAGCGCGCTTTTAGGTGAAATTTGTTTTTCACTACTGGTGCAATCACCAAACCATAAAATCCATCGGCTTTATCACCCAGTGCACTGATGTTACAGTTCTTAAAGTTGGGATCTTGCGCGTTAGTGTTCGTAATCGCGGTCGAAAAGGCCTTTCCCGTGGAGTGAACATACTCGGAACGCATCGTCCAGTCGTTTACCTTGTATTCACCGCTCAGCGCATAGCGATGTTTGGGCAATGACCGCACGCCACTGTGCAGAACACCAGCTGCATCGCTCCATGTTCCTCGGCGCGCGACAGAACCTTCCCAGCCAAACACACCTACGCGCATGCCTTTGACAGGCATCACCCAAATACCGCCAATCACGTCCTTGCGCTGGTCAACATCCTTGGTGTTTATGCCTTGTCCGTTGAAGATTCCCACCTGATAGTGCAGCAACTTGCGACCTTCGGCATTGGGAAGCACATCGCCTTGCAATTGCAGACCAATGTCGCGGCCGTTACTGGGCTGCTCACCGCTGCGGTCGCTAAACCCAGCGAGTTTCAGCACCGCCTGACCAACGCTCATAAAACCCTGGTCGATAGGATGCAGGGGATTGTCGAAAGTGAACGGACGCTTAAACTGACCCACCTTGACGCGGGCAAAATCATACTTTTGCCACTCGGCAAAGAGGTCGACCAAGCGTGGGCTGCTGCCCAACGTCGAGGTATTGCCATTGATTTGCATCTGCGCCTTCCAGTAAAAGTCGTTACTCACGCGACCTTCCAACGACAAGCGCAGTAACCGCAAGTTAAAGGTGTTGCTCTTCGCGTTCTGCTGATTAGAATACTGGTACTGTGTCATGCCATAGCCTGACAGCTTAATACTCTTCACCCACTCGGGTGTTTCGGCCTGTGCCGACAGTGTAGCGAGCAGTAACATGCTCGCCAAGATGTTTTTTGTCTTCATGCGTTCATGAATTAGTGAAAGATATGTTATGAATTACTTTTTTTCTAAGAGTACCACGTTCTCCACGTGCGGTGTATGCGGAAACATGTCGACGGGTTGCACCTGCACCACCCGATATTGCGCATCCAACAGTTGTAAATCGCGTGCCTGCGTGGCTGGATTGCAACTCACGTAGACTATTCGCTGTGGCGCGGCGTTCAGGATGACTTTCACCACGTCGGCATGCATGCCAGCACGTGGCGGGTCGGTGATGATGACGTCAGGGCGTCCGTGCTCGGCAATAAAGTCGTTTGTCAGGATGTTTTTCATGTCGCCCGCATAAAACAGCGTGTTGTCAATGTGGTTAATGGCGCTGTTCACCTTGGCGTCTTCAATTGCTTCGGGAACATACTCAATTCCGATGACTTTCTGCGCTTTCCGCGCTACGAAATTGGCTATCGTGCCTGTGCCGGTGTAAAGATCATAGACTAATTCGCTGCCCGTGAGCGCGGCAAAGCGGCGCGCCACGTCATAGAGGTGAAACGCCTGCTCGGTGTTGGTTTGATAGAAACTTTTTGGCCCGACCTTGAATTTCAAGTCCTCCATCGTCTCGTAAATGAAGTCGGTGCCTCGAAATGTGATTAAATCCAAGTCGGCAAAGGTGTCGTTGCCCTTTTGATTGTCGACATACAGCAAGCTACTAATCTCGGGGAAGGTCTGCGCGACGTGTTCCAATAGTTTTTCTGCACGCTCGGCATCGTCGGGCGCATCATAGTGGAATTGCACCAACAGCATGAACTCGCCCGTGTTAGAATTGCGCATCATCAAGCTGCGCAACAGGCCATGCTGCGCTTTAATGTCATAGAAACTGAGCTGCTCGGCCACGGCGTAGCGATAAATCTCGTTGCGAATGCGATTTTGCAGGTCGTCCATCAACCAACACTTCTCGATTGGGTAGATTTTATCGAATGCACCCGTGATGTGGAAGCCTATTGCGCTGTCGTTCAAATGTCCTGCACCATCCTCAGTGCGTGGTGGCAAGGCTGCGAGCTCTTCTGCCGTGTACCAACGTTTGTTAGCGCAGCCAAACTCTAATTTGTTGCGATAACCCAGCACTTTCACGCTGCCCAGGATGGGGCTGACGGGTGGCAGCGCGACTTTGCCAATTCGCGTGAGTTGGTCGACAACTTGCTGTTGTTTCGCGGCCAACTGAGCCTCGTAGGGCAGATTCTGCCATTTGCACCCGCCACAAACGCCAAAATGCTGACAAGTAGGCACTGCGCGCACGTCACTATAGGCCTTGAATTGCACAACAACGCCCTCCATATAGTTATGTTTCTTGCGGGTAATCTGAACATCGACCACGTCACCTGGCACACAGAACGGAACGAACACTACGCGCTCGTCGACATGGAACAAACTCTTTCCTTCGGCTGCAATAGCCTCGATGACCACGTCTTGCAACAGTGGCAATGGCTTATGTTTTCTTGTCATTCGTCAAAAATGTTTTTATTCAAAGCAATGAAGCCTGCAGACGGATTAGCCGCGGCCTTGTTCTGCTTTTCACAGCATGCAAAATTAGCAAAATATTCTCTAAAAAATGCCTATCCTACCAATTGATTGGCTGAAAACAAGCGAAAAAGCAGTGATACCCTGAAAACATGGGCTGAACGAACCAAAACTGCACAATCCCACCTCGGTACAATGCAGTTTCGTGGTGAAAATGCACAATCCCACCTCGGTACAATGCAGTTTCGGGGTAAAAATGCACAATCCCACCTCGGTACAATGCAGTTTCGGGGTGGAAATGTACAATCCCACCTCGGTACAATGCAGTTTTGGGGTGAAACTGCACAATCCCACCTCGGTACAATGCAGTTTCGTGGTGAAAATGCACAATCCCACCTCGGTACAATGCAGTTTCGGGGTAAAAATGCACAATCCCACCTCGGTACAATGCAGTTTCGGGGTAAAAATGCACAATCCCACCTCGGTACTCTGCAGTTTTTGGGGTTTGGTCGTCGTGCACAAGTCGTCACTTGACTGGCGAAACTCGTCTTTATCGGTTCTGCATCATGCAAGATGCCTGCACGCTGGCGCGTTGCGCTAATGCTTGTTGCAACATGGCTCGCACGATGAAAACAAGCACAACCTCGCATGGAGATTGTGCTTGCTCAATGAGTTTGAGGAAATTGTCGACCCTCTACCCTACTCCCATTCGATGGTCGAGGGCGGTTTCGACGAGATGTCGTAGCAAACGCGGTTGACGCCCTTCACCTTGCGAATGATTTCGTTAGAAACATCGGCCATGAAGTCATAAGGCAGGTGTGCCCAGTCAGCCGTCATGGCATCCATGCTTGTCACTGCCCGTAACGCTACAGGATGCTCATAGGTGCGCTCGTCACCCATGACG
The DNA here is from genome assembly GCF_000599605.1 of Prevotella sp. HJM029. Classification (GTDB taxonomy): domain Bacteria; phylum Bacteroidota; class Bacteroidia; order Bacteroidales; family Bacteroidaceae; genus Prevotella. Next base: position 17,485 of record NZ_KK082674.1, read on the forward strand.
CCTACCGACCGAATCGTGGATAACAAGACCGTTCCCGCCTGCCAAATGTTGTCGTAGAGGGTTGTTCCGTCGGGCATTTGGTAGTTAAGCATCTTGCTGATGTAAATGTCGTCGGCTTCCTGCAAGATACTTACCTTTTCGCGCGTGATTTCGCCGAGTATGCGCACGGCAAGTCCCGGACCAGGGAAAGGATGGCGCTTTATCAAGCGTGTAGGCATCTGCAATTCATAGCCCACGCGGCGTACCTCGTCTTTAAAGAGCCATTGCAGCGGTTCGCAGAGCTTTAACTGCATGTCTTTTGGCAGACCGCCCACGTTGTGATGGCTTTTTATGGTCATACCAGTGATGCTTAGGCTCTCGATTCGGTCGGGATAGATGGTGCCTTGCGCCAACCACTTCGCGTCGACGATTTTACGTGCTTCGTCATTGAACACTTCGACGAAATCCCGACCAATAATCTTGCGTTTCTCTTCAGGATCGGTCACGCCCGCTAAATCACCGAAGAATTTTTCGCTTGCATCGACGCCAATCACGTTTAACCCTAAGCCTTCATAGTCCTGCATGACCTGTGCGAACTCGTTCTTGCGCAGCATTCCGTGGTCTACGAAGATGCAGGTGAGGTTTTTACCGATAGCTCGGTTGAGCAGCACGGCGCAGACCGATGAGTCGACGCCACCCGACAGACCGAGGATGACTTTGTCGTTTCCCAACTGTTGTTTGAGCTCGCTCACGGTGGTTTCGACGTATGACGCCGCGCTCCACGACTGGCGACTGCCGCAAATGTCGATTACAAAGTTCTTCAAGAGCAGGCTGCCTTGTATTGAGTGGTAAACCTCGGGGTGAAACTGCACGCACCACACGCGCTTGTCCTCGTTGGCAAAGGCAGCGTACTCGACATCGTCGGTTGAGCCAATTACCTTGTAGTCACTCGGTATGCCCGTGATGGTATCGCCGTGACTCATCCAGACTTGCGAGCCGCACGCAAAGCCTTTGAAGATTCTCGACGTGGAATCGACAGACGAGAGGTGGGCGCGCCCATATTCGCGCGTACCTGCTTGTTCCACCTTCCCGCCACAGGCGTTTGCAATGAATTGTGCGCCGTAACAGATGGCTAATACAGGATACTTACCAATTAATGCGCTCAAATCGGCCTGAAAAGCTTCTGCATCGTGCACTGAATAGGGACTTCCGCTAAGAATTACACCGATCACCGACGGATCGTCCTTGGGAAACTTGTTGTAGGGCAAGATTTCGCAGAAGGTGTCTAATTCGCGCACGCGCCGGCCGATTAACTGGGTGGTTTGCGAGCCAAAATCTAAAATAATGATCTTCTGTTGCATGTATATTGTGATTTTAAAGAGTGATTTGACCTGTACCGTTGAGGGACTCAACAAATTTGTGGGCGGCGTCGAGTGTTTCGACCTTGCCCACGTCAAGCAGCTGCAAATTTTGCGCAACACAACCCTTGATAGCTACCTGCCTGCAATTTTTTAGATAAAAATCGATGATGGAAAAGCGATTTGCAAACGATTCCATCAAAGGAAAGAGCGTGGGCGCGAACAAATGGATGCCCGAGAACGCAAACAGCTGGTAGTTGTGCTGAATGGTGTCGATCGAGGCTTGTTGCACCTCGGTAAAGGGGCTTTTCACCTCGCCCGTTGCAAGATTTACCCAGCCAACGAGCCGCATTTGGTTGTTGAAGAGCAGATAGCGTTGTGTGACGCGCTGACTCACCAAGAGCACGGCCGATGCTTGCTCGTGAGGGACGCCGCACGTGGGGCACATCATCATGCGATCGGTGGTGTAGAACGCGCGCAGGTCGATGTTGCTCAGAATGTCTACGTTATGGATTAAAATTGGCTCGTCGGGGCGAAAAAGCTGTTGGGCATGCTTCAACCCACCGCCAGTCTCCAATAACTCGGCGGTTTCATCGCTCACACGAATGTCGACACCAAAATTATCGTTGGTTTTGAGGTAATCGATGATGAGCGGGGCTAAGTGATGCACGTTGATGACGATGTGGTCGCATCCCGAGACCTTTAACTTCTCGATGACGCGCTTGAGCAGTGGTACGCCGTCAATCTCGATGAGGGCTTTGGGCAATTTGTCGGTGAGCGGCTTTAAGCGGGTACCCAATCCCGCTGCAAATATCATTGCTTGCATAATGTTGATGAGGAAATGTGCTTGCAAGGTGGATTTTTGTCAATCCCCTATGCTGCACTGGTGTTGCTACGCTAATTTCGCGCCTTTAATACTTGTTCAATGTGCTGTTCTCGATGTAAAATTTGCACTTCAATGCCAAACTTCTCGTGGATGTGTTGTGCCAAATGCTGTGCACTATAGACAGAGCGATGCTGACCGCCTGTGCAACCAAATGAGAACATGAGATGGGTGAAACCACGCTGCATATAGCGCGCTACATGGTGGTCAGCGAGCTGATAGACGTGTTCTAAGAAATGTAATATCTCGCCATCGTCCTCCAAGAATCGAATCACGGGCTCATCCAAGCCGGTAAGTGCTTTATAGGGCTCGTAGCGGCCAGGATTGTGTGTGCTTCGACAATCAAACACGTAGCCCCCACCATTACCCGATGGATCTTCGGGAATTCCTTTGCGATAGGAGAAACTACACACGCGAACAACCAAAGGACCTTTGCCGTCGTACTTAGAAAAGGTGGCGGGACCGTCTTCTGGATGCGCTTCGTACACAGTACTATCGGTGGTTTTGTATCCATCTGTCCGTGCCTGCACAGGTATGGGGGCATCTTGGAACTGCGGCAAGGCTACGAGACGTGTCAACATCTCGACTAAGTAAGGATAAGGGAAAAGCGCAGCTTGTGCAGCAAGTAACTGGCGCAAACTCTCTATGGCAGGCTGAATAGAGTCTAAGAAATGCTTCTTTCGCTCAAAATAACCGCGAAAACCATAGGCACCAAGCACCTGCAACAAGCGAAACAGCACAAACAACGACAAGCGATTGGTAAATTCATGAACGGGCGGAACTTCTATGTATTGACTCAATGAATTATAATAGGCTTTGATGAGCTTCACCTTCAGTTTATCGGGATATTTCGCCGAAGCCTGCCAAAGAAACGAAGCTAAATCGTAGTAATAAGGTCCGCGCCGACCACCTTGAAAGTCGATAAAGTATGGATTTCCCTGCGCATCGAGCATAATGTTGCGTGCTTGAAAGTCGCGATAAAGAAAACTCTCGCCTACCTCTTCGGTTAAGTCCTTGGCAAGCATGCGGAAGTTTGCCTCCAACTTTAATTCGTGAAAATCCAAACCTGTCGCCTTCAGAAAACAATATTTAAAGTAGTTCAAATCAAAGAGCACGCTTTCTACATCAAAGGCTGGCTGAGGATAGCAGTTATTCCAGTCTAAACCGCGTGCACCACGAATCTGAATATTGGGGAGTTCACAAATCACATGCAGTAACAGTGCTTGCTCGTCTTGATTATAACGTCCACCAGCCTCGCGTCCGCCTCGAATAGCCTCGAATAGCGATTGTGTCCCTAAATCTGTCTGCAAATAGCGCAATTCATCATTGCTCACAGCCAGTACTTCTGGGACAGGCAATTTTCTAAGCAAAAAATGACGATCTAAATAAATAAATGCATGATTTTCATCACGACTTGTCCCTATTACACCAACGATACTGTCGCCGCTGTCTGATATAAAACGATAATATTGCCGGTTACTACCTGCACCATCAATTTTCTCAATCTTCGCAGGCGAATGACCTGTAAACTGCTTATAAAGTGAGGTTAATTGCTCCATTGGTTAATTCATTTTGTTGTGATTACGCCGTTTATCTTCCCATTGTGCTAAAAGTGCATCAACCAATAGTAGAATCATCATAATTCCCAATGACATTAAAAAAGAATGGGTGTTAATGAGCAATAATACGGACAAGACAGCAAATAATGCGACACGTTTCCAATTGAATTTTATTTTCATACCTGCAAAGATAAAGATAATACGAGGAAATTCAAAAGAAATAAATAAAAAATCGGATGTCATCACGACAACCGATTTCCAAAAACAAACTACTTAAAAACTAATCTACTAAAACAAATCAAAAAAAATATCTTTTCTGGAGTAATACTCCTTAAATTTCGATTTTGTAGTGCAAAGATAGAAAAATAAATGACAAGCTCAAAGAAATTGCCTCATTTTTTTTATTTATTAACCTCAATTTTGCAGAGAAAGGAGCAATTCTTGCCATAATCTTTCATATATTATTGCTCACAATACGACTTACTCCTTTTGCAAATCCATTCTCCTCTCCATTTTACTTTTAAGCGAATGTCTTTTGTGTAATCACGTATAATTTTAGATAAGCAAGTATTATACATTTTCCAAAAGATGAAGATATCAAACGAATGGGGCATGTTCCTGTACCATATTACAAGAAAAAGGGACATACCCACTATGGAGTATATCCCTTGTTTTTATTATTATGAATAACTCTTGCTTACATCATACCACCCATTCCTGGTTGTCCAGCAGGCATAGCGGGTACATTTTCTTCAGGCTTATCCGTAATCAAACATTCTGTTGTCAAGAATAATCCTGCGATAGAAGAGGCATTCTCAAGTGCTACACGAGCAACTTTTGCGGGATCAATGATACCAGCTTTACGCATGTCTTCGTAAACGTCTGTGCGTGCATTGTAACCAAAATCACCACTACCTTCAGCAACTTTATTCACAACTACAGAACCTTCGCCACCTGCATTAGAAACGATTTGTCGAAGTGGTTCTTCAATAGCACGCTCCACAATCTTAATACCAGTCGTTTCATCGGCATTATCACCCTTAAGAGTCTTTAAAGCATCGAGAGCCCGAATGTAAGTTGTGCCACCACCAGCAACAACTCCTTCTTCCATAGCAGCGCGTGTTGCACATAGTGCATCATCAACTCTATCCTTCTTCTCTTTCATTTCTACCTCAGAGTTTGCACCTACATATAGTACAGCTACGCCACCAGCCAACTTAGCTAAACGCTCTTGTAACTTTTCCTTGTCATACGAGCTGGTAGTGTTTGCAATCTCATTCTTAATTTGTGCAACTCGGTCGGCAATACTTTCTTTCTTACCTGCACCATCAACAATTGTAGTGTTATCTTTCGAAATAACCACCTTTTTAGCTGTGCCACACATCTCGAGTGTTGCCTGTTCTAACTTCAAGCCCTTTTCCTCACTGATAACAACACCACCCGTGAGCACTGCAATGTCCTCGAGCATAGCCTTGCGACGATCACCAAAGCCAGGAGCTTTCACTGCACAAATCTTTAAACCACCACGCAAGCGATTTACAACAAGCGTTGTCAAAGCTTCAGAATCAACGTCCTCGGCAATCACCATCAAGGGGCGTCCACTTTCAGCTGCAGGTTGAAGAATGGGTAAGAAATCTTTCAAATTGCTAATCTTCTTATCGTAGATGAGAATATAGGGATTTTCCATCACACATTCCATCTTGTCAGCATCGGTTACAAAATAACCGCTCAAATAACCACGGTCAAACTGCATCCCTTCAACTACGCCAATGCTGGTATCACGTGTCTTACTCTCTTCAATGGTGATAACACCATCTTTAGAAACGCGCCGCATCGCATCAGCTAAAAGCTTACCAATCTCAGGATCATTATTGGCAGAAACTGTAGCTACCTGTTCTATTTTATCATAGTTATCGCCTACTTGCTCTGCATGCGCCTGAATATAGTCAACAACAGCTTTCACCGCCTTATCAATTCCACGCTTCAAATCCATTGGATTTGCACCAGCGGTCACATTTTTCAAGCCTTCATTTACAATGGCTTGTGTCAAAATCGTTGCTGTCGTTGTACCATCTCCGGCATCATCACCGGTCTTGCTGGCAACACTCTTTACCAATTGTGCCCCTGTATTTTCAAAGCGATCTTCAAGTTCAATCTCTTTTGCTACGGTTACACCATCTTTAGTTATCTGTGGAGCACCAAATTTTTTCTCAATAACTACATTACGCCCTTTAGGTCCTAATGTTACTTTCACTGCATTAGCTAATTGATCAACGCCTCTTTTCAGTAATTCGCGTGCATCAACATTATATTTAATATCTTTTGCCATAATCTTTTAGTTTTAAATTGACTCGTTTAATAATCTCATTTTAACAAATTAAATGTTTAGCCCAATACTGCTAAAACATCACTCTGTCTCATTATCAAATATTTTTCTCCTTCGTATTCCAGTTCTGTTCCTGCATACTTACCATATAATACGATGTCATTTTCTTTTAACACCATAGTTTCATCCTTTGTGCCTTGACCTACAGCTATTATACGGCCACGTTGTGGTTTTTCTTTTGCTGTATCAGGAATAATAATTCCGCCAACTTTCTCTTCTGCTGGTGCAGGAAGCACCAAAACTCTGTCTGCTAATGGTTTGATATTCATTTCTTTTATGATTTAATTGTTTAATATTCAATTTTACTCATTGCCTTATGCGAATATTATGCCAGAATTCATATATGACAATTTTGTCAGTTTATACCGACAAAATTGTCAGTAGACTGTTAACTTTTGTCAGTATCTTGTCTTATAATAGTACTCTCTTCTAACAAAATAAATGAATTCGTAAAGAGTCATTACAAATATTTTTTCATAACTTTGCAACCATATTAATTAAAGAAAAGGTCAACTGTATAACCACAATTGTGTTTTGGCAATAGACTTTTGTAACAAACAACCTATTTGTAAAATGTATGAAAGATTTCTTTAAGCATGTTTTGGCCACGATTGTAGGCCTACTTATCTTCACTGCTATTACAACTATATTTGGTTTCTTAGCCATCATGGGATTATTGATTACAGCTGGAGATTCTTCTTCGAGCAGCATCAGCAATAATTCAGTATTGGTTATTCAGTTAAAGGGGCTCATGACAGAACAACAAGAAGGTGATATCTTTAGCAGCCTGAGCGACGAGTCTACTTTGAGTTTTGAAAATGTCATGAAAGCTATTCAGCACGCAAAAAGCAACGACAATATTGTTGGTATATATCTGGAAGCTGGAGCCTTTTCTGCGGATTTGGCACAGGTACAAGAGATTGAATCTGCATTGCTGGATTTTAAAAAATCAGGAAAATGGATTATAGCCTATGGTGAAAGTTATAGCACATTAGGCTATTACGTAGCTTCTGCTGCCGACAAGATTTATATGAACAAAGAAGGTATGCTCGATTGGGCTGGAATCGGTGGCGAGCGTATTTATTATAAAAACTTATTAGCTAAATTAGGCATCCGGGTTATTGCTACGAAAGAAGGTAAATATAAAAGTGCCGTAGAACAAACAACAGCAGACAAGATGAGTGATGCAGATCGCGAACAAACACAACGCTATCTTGATGGATGGTGGAAAATCATTCTCAACACAGTAGCCAACAATCGAAAAATAAATTCGTCCTTGCTCAATCGATATGCGGACAACGTGATTGGTATGGATGCACCAGAAACATTGGTAAAATGCCATATGATAGATGGACTCCTTTACAATGATCAAGTGAAAAAAATTATCAAATGGAAACTACAAATTGATAACGATGAAGAAATCAATAAAGTAAGTGTAGATAAGCTTGCTGAAGATAATAATACTTCTACTGGACAACACATCGCCGTATATTATGCTTATGGCGACATCGTAGACCAAGCCTCAACACAAGGACTATTTCAAGATAATCACCAGATAGCTGCAGATAACGTGTGTCAGGATTTAGAGGACTTAGCCAACGATGATAACGTTGAAGCCGTCGTAATTCGTATCAACTCAGGAGGTGGCTCAGCTTATGCCTCAGAACAAATATGGCACCAAATTTCTGAACTTAAGAAGATAAAACCTGTCGTCATTTCAATGAGTGGCGCAGCTGCTTCAGGCGGCTACTATCTCAGTAGCAATGCAAACTGGATTGTTGCCAACCCTTCTACAATCACAGGAAGTATCGGCATATTTGGTCTATTTCCCGATGTTAGTGAATTGATGACAAAAAAGTTAGGACTACACTATGACGAGGTTAAAACCAATCGTAATGCCGTCTTTGGTGCAAATGGGCATCCTTTCACTACAGAACAATTAGGACTTTTGCAGCGCCAGATTAATCGTGGCTATAGACTATTCAAGAAACGTGTGGCCGAAGGTAGGCATCTTTCTATGGAACGTGTAGAGCAATTGGCTCAAGGCCGTGTATGGTTGGGCGAGGATGCTATCCGTATTGGGCTTGTGGATGAATTAGGCGGATTAGACAAAGCTATCACAAAAGCAGCCGAATTAGCAAAAACCAATTCAAAGGCTACACGTTCCTATCCTGCTCCTATTAGCGCATGGGAACAACTCTTTAGCGGCTACAATGCTTCATCTGATTTGCTCAATGGTCAATTACACACTTTGCTTGGTGAATATTATGAGCCTTTCAAGATGGCAAATGACTACCGACACATGGATAAGATTCAAGCACGCATTCCCTATATTATAAAAATTCAATAAGTATGAGGACTGAAGGCGATTTTATACATATCAATGAATGGCTATTGCCCTTAAGCTGGATTTATGGACTTGGCGTAGGAATACGCAACCAAATGTTTGACTTGGGACTACTCAAACAACACAGTTTCAACACGCCCATTATTGCGGTAGGTAATATCACTGTGGGGGGATCTGGAAAAACACCACATGTGGAATATCTCATCAATCTATTAAAAGATAAATTGCAATTGAGTGTACTCTCACGTGGATACAAGCGTAAGAGTCATGGTTACCAGTTGGCAGAATCAGAAAGTACGGCACGAGAGATTGGAGATGAGCCTTACCAAATGAAGAAAAAGTATCCACATATTCACATTGCAGTAGATAAAAAACGCGTGAATGGTATCAAACATATCATCAACGACGAAGCGACACAAGATACCGATGTCATTTTGTTAGATGACGCCTTCCAACATCGCTATGTGAAACCAGGTATTAACATACTCTTGATTGATTATCATCGCCTCATTATCTACGACAAGTTATTGCCTGCTGGAAGATTGCGCGAACCACAGTCAGGTAAAGATAGAGCCGATATTGTAATTATCACGAAATGTCCGAAAGATTTAAAACCAATGGAATTTCGTGTGCTCACAAAAGCAATAAATCTCTATCCCTATCAAAATCTTTTCTTCACTACCATCGACTATCAAGACCTAACAACACTCTTTGATAGCGAACAACCTGCGCCATCACTCCATCAACTCTCTGATACATCGGTCTTGCTTTTGACAGGAATAGCCTCACCCAAACAAATGATTCTCGATCTCACCCCGAAAGTAAAGCAAATACAATCGCTCGCTTTCCCTGATCATCATGCTTTTAAAAAGAAGGATATTGAACGGATTAACAACACGTTTCAAGCTATCAAAGGCAAGAAAATTATTATAACGACAGAAAAGGATGCTTCGCGTTTAGAGCATTGTACCGAACTCAGTGAGGAGGTAAAGCGCAATCTTTATGTGCTACCGATTCGCATCAAATTCATGCTCCATCAAGAGGAGGAATTCAATCAAAAAATTATAAATTATGTACGAAGAAATTCAAAAGACAGCATCTTGGCTAAAAGAAAGGATGACAACTAATCCTAAAACAGCCATCATTCTGGGGACAGGCCTCGGACAATTAGCTTCAGAAATAACCGATAGCTACGAGTTCCCCTATAGCGAAATACCCCATTTTCCAGTGTCGACAGTTGAAGGCCATGCGGGAAAGCTCATCTTTGGAAAGTTGGGCGGAAAAGATATTATGGCCATGGAGGGAAGATTTCATTTTTATGAAGGCTACAACATGAAAGAAGTTACCTTCCCGGAGCGGGTCATGTATGAATTAGGCATTGAAACACTCTTTGTCAGCAATGCTTCTGGCGGGATGAACCCACTATTCAAAATTGGAGACCTCATGGTCATCACCGACCATATCAACTTTTTCCCCGAACATCCTTTGCATGGCAAGAACTTCCCCACAGGCCCGCGTTTTCCTGATATGCATGAGGCCTATGACAAGCGACTTATCACCTTGGCTGACGATATTGCAAAAGAGTTCGATATCACCCTACAACATGGTGTGTATATGGGTGTGCAAGGCCCAACATTCGAAACGCCGGCAGAATATCGCATGTATCATCTCATGGGTGCTGATGCTGTGGGCATGAGCACAGTTCCTGAAGTTATCGTAGCACGCCACTGTGGCATCAAAGTATTTGGCATGAGCATCATCACCGATTTAGGCGGCTTCGACACACCGGTAGAAGTGAGTCACGAAGAAGTGCAAAAGGCAGCTAATGGCGCACAGCCAAAGATGACAACCATCATGCGCGAAATGATTCGCCGCGCATAAATCCTATCATCCTACGTTATGACAGACATTGCTACACTGGGTGAGTTTGGGCTCATTAAGCGACTCACAAAGGATATTCAGATCAAAAATCCCAGCACAAAATATGGTGTGGGGGACGATTGCGCCGTGCTTCATTACCCCAAGACCGAGACACTCGTCACCACAGACATGCTTATGGAGGGCGTTCACTTCGACCTCACCTACATGGATTTTTTCACCTTAGGCTACAAATCGGCGATGGTTAATTTCAGCGATATTTTTGCTATGAATGGTTTTCCACGGCAAATCATTGTCAGCATCGCATTAAGCAAACGTTTCACCATTGAAGATATGGATAGCTTTTATCAAGGCATGCAAGCTGCTTGTGACAAATGGCAGGTAGATATTGTAGGCGGTGACACCACTTCCTCGCGCACAGGATTGGCCATCAGCATCACATGCATTGGCGAGGCTGCGAAAGAAGATATCGTTTATCGCAACGGAGCAAAAGAAACCGACCTCATCTGCGTCACGGGCGATTTGGGAGCGGCCTATATGGGATTGCAAATCTTAGAACGCGAAAAGGCGGTGTATTATTCGCAGATTGAAGACTACAACAAAAAGGTGAACCAAGCGAAGGAGCTACATGATGAAGCCAAATTGAGGGCCTTGCAACAGCAGCGCCAAGCTTTCGAAGATTTTCAACCCGACTTTGCTGGAAAAGAATATCTTTTAAATCGCCAGCTCAAGCCCGAAGCGCGCGGCGACATGATTGAGCAATTGCGCGCACTTAACATCCACCCCACTGCCATGATGGATATTTCAGATGGTCTGAGCAGCGAATTGATGCACATCTGCGAGCAAAGCAATTGTGGTTGCCGCATCTACGAAAAAGAAATTCCCATTGACTACCAGACTGCCGTCACAGCAGAGGAATTCAATATCAACCTCACAACCTGTGCGCTCAATGGTGGCGAGGATTATGAGTTGCTCTTCACTGTTCCCATAGGCAATCACGAGAAGATTAAAAATATGGAAGGTGTGCGGCAAATAGGCTACATCACCAAGCCCAATTTAGGCTGCATGTTAGTTACGCGCGATAACAATGAGTTTCAATTGCAGGCACAAGGATGGAATCCATTGCAACAGAAATGAAGTAAAGAAGTTAAATCATAAAACTTTTCGGTGCTTGCTCAAGCTTGAGCAAGCACCGATTTTTCTTTTTGGTGTTTGCTAAGTTATTAGCAAGGTTCAAAATTTTTTTTTGGCGTTTGCTAAGTTTTTAGCAAGCCTCAAAATCATTTTTTTTGCCCTGCTAAGTTGTTAGCAAGCCTCAAAATCATTTTTTTGTCCTGCTAAGTTGTTAGCAAGCCGCTTCCAAAAAAAATGGTGCTTGCTCAACCATCGGCAAACACCAAAATCTTTTTATACTATTCCATGCGCAACGTTAGAAGGGCACATCGCCACCTGTTTCTTTGAATGGAGCGTCACTTAATGGATAGCTCTCCGGCGGATTACTCTCACCGCCATTCATGCGCGATCCAACGATTTCGCCACCATCGTGCATCGAATGATAAGATTCTTCGGGATTGCGAAAACTGGTGAATTCACCTTTAAATGTGAGCAACACATCGCCCGTCGCACCCTTTCTGTGCTTGGCAATGATGATTTGTGCCATGCCGCGCAAGTCATTTTTATTTTGGTCTTCGTAAATATGATAATATTCGGGGCGATGCACAAAGAGCACCATATCGGCATCTTGCTCAATAGCGCCCGACTCACGCAAATCACTCAACACGGGACGCTTGCCATCTACACCATCACGATTTTCCACATTACGACTTAATTGCGACAAGGCCAAAATGGGAATATCCAATTCTTTAGCCAATCCTTTGAGTGAACGCGAAATGGTTGACACCTCTTCCTGACGACTGCCAAACTTCATTCCGTTGGCATTCATGAGCTGCAAATAGTCAATCATGATTAGTTTAACTCCTTTTTCACGCACCAGTCGACGCGCCTTCGTCCGCAATTCAAACACCGAGAGATTGGCCGTGTCATCCACATAAATGGGTGCTCCGGTGAGCCTCCCCAAATTTTTGTCTAAACGTTCCCATTCATCGGGGGTAAGCTGGCCACTTAAAATTTTGCTACCCATCACCTCACACGTGTTTGATATCAAACGATTCACCAACTGCACATTGTTCATTTCAAGCGAGAAAAAAGCAATGGGAACCTGATAATCGACCGCTATATTTTTGGCCAAACTCAATGCAAATGACGTTTTGCCCATGGCTGGACGGCCTGCAATAATTACTAAATCACTTTTTTGCCAGCCGCTCGTTATTTCGTCTAATTTTGTGTACCCCGTCGCAACACCTGTCAGCCCATCTTTGTTGGCCGATGCCTTTTGCAAAATATCAATAGCCTCTTTTATGACAGGATCAATCTGGGTGTAATCCTGCTTCATGTTGCGCTGCGAAATTTCGAAGAGCGACCCCTCGGCTTCCTGCATTAACAAATCTACATCCACCGTTTCGTCAAAGGCCTTCTCCTCTACTCTACTGGCAAATTGTATCAATTGGCGCGCCAAGAACTTTTGCGCCAGAACGTGTGCATGATACTCTACATTGGCTGAAGATGCTACGCGGTCACTAATCTCCATCAAATAAGCCAAACCACCCACCTCTTCAAAAGTGCCATTGCGTTTCAGCTCCTCCGTCACCGTCATGATGTCAACAGGACGCTCGGTCATATTCAGGTTCTGAATCGCTTGATAAATCTTTTGATTCCGAGGCTCATAAAAAGTCTCTGGACGTATCACTTCTGAAACAACCGAAAAAGCATCTTTATCAATCATCAACGCACCTATCACAGCCCGCTCAATGTCGGTAGCCTGTGGCTGCAAATGCCCATAGGTGATGTCTATCTGTTGTGTTCCCTTTCGGCGCCGAGCACCATTAGTACTACTTTCTACCATAAATTTTTTTGATTTTCGGCAAAGGTAATCATTTTTTTAAGTATAGGCCATCTTAGTAAATCTATTTTTTGTATTTTTGTAACCCATAAAAATAAGCATAAACACATGATTTTATTTCCCACCGCAAAAATCAATCTCGGGCTCAACATCGTTGAAAAAAGAAGCGATGGCTATCACAATATTGAGACCATTTTCTACCCCATTCCACTATGTGATGCACTCGAAATTAAAAACATGGACGAGAACTTCCCGTCGACAACCGATTGCGATCTTAAAATAACGGGAAATCAGCTGGAAGGCAATGAACAAGACAACCTTGTGGTGAAAGCCTATCAACTGCTGAAACGCGATTTCAAATTGCCGCGCATCCACATTCATCTCTACAAACAAATACCCTCACAAGCAGGATTAGGCGGCGGATCAAGTGATGCCGCATTCATGATAAAATTATTAGATGAGCGCTTCCGCCTCAACTTAGGCTATGCAGAGATGGAACGATATGCTGCAAATTTGGGCGCAGATTGTGCTTTTTTTATCCGCAATGAAGCAGCTTTTGCAGAGGGAATTGGTAGTAATTTGTCGCCCATGGATGAGCTCCAAAATCTCTTACAATCCTATTACATTGGCATTGTAAAACCACCTGTTGCTGTTTCTACGCAAGAAGCCTACTCCCATGTGGTACCACAACGACCCGCAACATGCTGCAAAGACATCGTGAAACAACCTGTTGAAACATGGAAGGATGAGTTGAAAAACGATTTCGAGACATCGGTATTCAAAAACTATCCACAGCTGAAAGAAATTAAGGAAGAACTCTATCGGCAAGGTGCATGCTACGCTTCGATGAGTGGCAGTGGCAGCAGTCTTTACGGACTCTTTAAGGAGAATCCCAAAGATTTCTCCTCCTCATTTCCCAACTGCTACACTTTTGCAGGCGAATTGTAACGAAGAGCCGTATAAAGTTGAAAAAGAAATAATACATTCTTTTTTCTAAATTATATTATCTACCTTTGTGGCTATCATTTTTCATTAGATATTTTTCATGAAACCATAACAGCATTAAGTTTTTCAAATCATGAGTTTAATTGACTACAACAACATAGACATTTATCAAGAGGATAATCTCGTCTTGAAAGATGTGATTTTTCAAGTTGAAGAAGGAGAATTTATTTATATTATCGGCAAAGTTGGATCTGGAAAGACAAGCTTGCTCAAAACATTATATTGCGAACTTGATTTATACAAGGATGCTGAAAAGAACGAACAGAAAGCCGAAGTTCTGGGGCGCGACATGCTGACTTTAAAACGAAAAGAAGTGCCAGCCTTGCGCAGAGAGCTTGGCATTATCTTTCAAGATTTTAAACTGCTACACGAAAAAAGTGTACGAAAAAACCTTGAGTTTATCCTAAAGTCTACGGGATGGAAAAATGAGCAAGAAATAAATGAGCGCATTGAAACAACACTTTCTGATGTAGGCTTGTTGGATAAAATCGATAAATATCCACATGAACTATCGGGAGGAGAGCAGCAGCGTGTTGCTATTGCACGAGCAATTTTAAATGAGCCCAAAATAATCTTGGCAGATGAGCCGACAGGTAACCTCGATCCTGAAACTGCAAATGATATTATTCATTTGCTCAAGAATTTAACAAAATCCAATACAGCTGTTGTGATTACAACACACAATATAACAATGCTGAATAAAATTCCAGGAATTGTATATTGCTGTAAGGATGGCGCCATTGCAGAAGTTACAAAAGAATATAATCATTTAGATCTCACTGAAGATATAGAGACAGTTCCTAACACAGAAGCATAACGCGACAATAAATACAAGAT
The DNA here is from genome assembly GCF_000599605.1 of Prevotella sp. HJM029. Lineage (GTDB taxonomy): Bacteria > Bacteroidota > Bacteroidia > Bacteroidales > Bacteroidaceae > Prevotella. The sequence continues at coordinate 32,676 of NZ_KK082674.1, forward strand.
GAGTATAAAAGTTATGAAATTTGGTGGCACTTCTGTTGGTACAGTTAGCCGCATGAAGGAAGTCGCATCATTAGTTACAGCATCCTCAGAACCTACGTTTGTTGTTCTTTCTGCTATGAGTGGTACAACGAATGCATTAATTGAAATTGCTGATTACCTTTATAAGAAAAATCCTGAAGGTGCAAATGAAGTTATCAATAAGCTCGAAGATAAATATCTGCAACACGTGCAAGATTTATATTCTACAGAGGAATATAAATTAAAGACTAAGGAGTTCCTGATAAAGAAATTTGAATATTTACGTTCATTTACAAAAGACCTATTTACCAGCTTTGAAGAAAAGAATATTGTTGCGCAAGGAGAAATCATGAGCACCAATATGGTTACAAACTATCTCCGAGAAAAAGGGATTAAGGTGATATTGCTTAATGCACTTGACTTTATGCGTACTGACAAAAATGGCGAACCTGATTCTGAATTTATTAAAAAAGAATTGGGGAAAGCTATGGAACAACATAAAGATTTTCAAATTTATATCACACAAGGATTTATCTGTAGAAATGCCTATGGTGAGGTTGATAATCTCCTACGAGGAGGAAGTGATTATACGGCATCACTTATTGGAGTTGCACTTTCTGCAAGTGAAATTCAGATATGGACTGATATTGATGGCATGCATAATAATGACCCAAGAGTGGTAAAGAAAACAGAAGCCTTACACCAACTCAACTTCGAGGAAGCTGCCGAACTAGCCTACTTTGGTGCAAAAATCTTACACCCTACATGCATACAACCTGCTAAGTATGCTGGAATCCCTGTTAGATTAAAAAATACTATGGAGCCCGAAGCTGAAGGAACCATTATCGATAATACCATTGTTAAAGGGAAAATAAAAGCTGTTGCGGCTAAAGACAACATTACTGCTGTTAAAATTAAAAGTAGTAGAATGCTTTTAGCAACAGGCTTCTTGAGAAAAGTATTTGAGATTTTTGAAAGTAACCAGACTCCTATAGACATGATTACAACCAGTGAAGTTGGCGTGTCTATGAGCATAGATTCTGAAGCTCGCTTAAATGAGATTGTAAATGAATTGAAGAAATATGGTACAGTCTCAGTAGACCATGATATGTGTATTGTTTGTGTTGTAGGCGATTTGGACTGGAAGAATTTAGGATTTGAGACATTAGTCCTTGAGGCTATGAAATCAATTCCCGTCCGCATGATTTCTTATGGTGGAAGTAACTACAATATTTCCTTTCTTATCAATGCTAAAGACAAGCAGCGTGCACTTCAGCAACTTAGTGACGTGCTTTTCCAGCATTAATATTCTTTATTAAAGAAAAAAATAAATGCTTATAGATAAAAAATACATTTTACGGTTTAAAGGTATTCAAACTCCATTTTATTTCTATAATATAGAGCTACTAAAGGAAACTCTCCAAGAAATAAAAAGAGAGATTTCTTTCCATAAGAACTATTTAGTTCATTATGCCATTAAAGCAAATGCAAATCCAAAATTGCTTCAACTCATAGCACAAGCAGGATTTGGTGCGGATTGTGTAAGTGGTGGCGAAATACAAAGAGCTTTAAAGACTGGATTCTCGCCATCAAAGATTGTATTCGCTGGTGTAGGAAAAAGCGATTGGGAAATAAATTTAGGCTTAGATAATGACATATTCTGCTTTAATGTAGAAAGTGAGCCTGAATTAGAAGTTATCAATGAATTAGCTAAAGCAAAAGGGAAAATCGCATCCGTAGCTTTTAGAATTAATCCTAATATTGGTGCACATACACATGCCAACATTACAACTGGCTTAGCTGAAAATAAATTTGGGATCGCTATGGATGATATAGAGAGAATCATTCAAAAAGCAGAGCGGCTTAGCCATGTTCACATTTTAGGATTGCACTTTCACATCGGGAGTCAAATTTTAGAAATGAATGATTTCATAGTGCTTTGTCAACGTATTAATCTGCTTATATGTCAACTAAAACAAAATCACCATCAACTTAAGCATATTAATGTTGGCGGCGGCTTAGGAATTGATTATGAGCAGCCAGACAAACACCCTATTCCAAACTTTTCTTCCTATTTCAATACCTACGCGAAATATTTAAATTTGTCTGATGAACAACAGTTACATTTTGAATTAGGGCGAGCAATTGTTGGTCAATGTGGTAGTCTCATTACACGGACACTATATGTAAAACAGGGTGCCACAAGACAATTTATCATAGTTGATGCTGGAATGACCGACTTAATTCGCCCTGCACTCTACCAGGCTCATCACCTAATAGAGAATCTTAGCAGTGATGGAGACCTGGAAAAATATGATGTCGTTGGGCCAATTTGTGAATCGAGCGATGTCTTTGCTAAAGATATTTTATTACCCAAGACAAACCGTGGCGACTTGATAGCACTTCATAGTGCAGGAGCATATGGAGAAATTATGGCCAGCCAATATAATTGTCGTCCATTACCTCAAAATTATACTTCAGAGGAACTCTCGGACGTAAAACCATAGGTATGGATAATTTATTTTTAAATTCTATTACTATCATCAGTGGTACTATCCTACTGATAGCAATACTTGCAGTATTAACAAGTCCGTTTTTGAAAAAATTAAAAATCCGAAAGACTGCTGATACTTGCCAACAAAATGTGGTGCTTCCTCAAATTAGCATCGTCATATATGCACATGAGCAGGCTACAGTTTTAGCCCAAAATTTGCCTGCTTTACTTGAACAGGCATATTCTTCCTACTATCAAGTCATCGTCGTTACTGACAAAGATCAACTTGATACAGAAGAATTAATGAAACAACTCTGTTCTAAATATTCTCATTTATATGTCACCTCATTACCAAATTCTTCGCGCTATATGAGCCGCAAGAAATTAGCAATAACACTTGGGGTGAAAGCTGCACAAACAGAATGGATACTTATAACAGAACCAACATGTAGGCCTTGTCACACGGGCTGGCTGACAGCCATGGCAAAACATATGACAGATTCTGCTGGCTTTGTTATGGGGTATACCGCCTTATCGAGCGATTCTCCTAAGTCATGGCAGTTCGAACATGCTATGCAAGCTTATCTACGCTTGTCCTCCGCAGCACATCAACGCCCTTGGAGTACAAATTCTCCCAACATAGCCTTACGGAAAAGTATGTTCATGAAAAATGAAGGGTTTAGAAATAATCTGCAGTTCATTCGCGGAGAATATGATTTTCTGGTAAACGAATATGCACGTGAAACTTCTACAAATATTGCTATTGATAAAGACGAATGGCTATATGAAGATAAACTAAATAAAGCGGAATGGAAAAATCTTCATACAAACTTCTTGGCAATTCGCTCCAAGCTTCATGGGCAAGTACAATATCGCACAAAGATATTTTTTTATAGTTTGCTATCACATATCAGTATTATTATTTCATCCTTAGGCATTGCAGGAGGAATTATCTTGAAGCAATGGATTCTTTTAGGTGCTTCGGCTTTCGCACTCCTTCTGCTCATCCTTCTACAAACATTATTGATTAAACGTGTAAATAGACTTCTCGAAACTCCTATTGGAAATGCAAGTTTATTCTTCCGTGGAATAAGCTATTGTTGGCATAGTCTTGCCTACAGATTCCAATATTGGCGTGCAGACAAAGTTAGTTTCAGTAGCCACAAGCTTTAATACAAATATGAGAATTAAGGTCTTAACTTCATTACCTCACGCTGATTTACAAGCAATATCCTTCTTAGGGCTTCTGAAAGAAAAATGGGATAATAATGATATTACAATTGTTACAGATGGATATTATGATTTTCTCCATGTTATTGGATTACCAACCTCGTCTGTCATACGCCATTTACAGCAAGAGAGAGAGAGGCTTATTCCGATAGTTTATTCTCCATTAGGCACAATCGCCCCATGGAGAAAAATCCCAATTCCCCAAACGCTGGGTAAATATATCGCTTGGCATGCTTGTGGTAAACATGAATATGAATATTTACAACAACTATTTACCCCAACAACCATCACATGGTTAAAAAATCCTGTGACGGCTACTGACATTACTGTGACCGAGTTTGCTTCTGCTATACAGAGGTTTTATCAAGAGGTGTTAGAGCATCACGAAGATTTTATATGGAGTTTGATTCGCCAACGTATTGGTCTATTACATTTGAAGGAAGAGCAGCCTGCTATCTTTCAAGTGCTACAGCAAATCCTCTATGTAGAATATAAGTTCAAACGCAAACAAATTCTTTCGTCGAATATAGAGGAGTTGGGGCATTTGATGCACGAAACAAATTATGATGAAGACGAATTGGCTAAAAACCTTCAGCTATTAAAAGTTCATGGTTTTATGGCCAGCTTAGAACAGGTTATGGAGGAACGACAACTGCTTTCCGAAGGCTTTATGCCCATTCCGCCTCTACAAAACCGCCTTACAAAGAATATAAATAAAACTATCGTATGAAGAAATATAATATAGAGAAAGACATTCGCTATCTGCAATTACTGTCTAACTCCTTCCCTACAATTGCCGATGCAAGTACAGAGATTATCAATCTACAGGCGATTATGAATTTGCCTAAAGGGACAGAGCATTTTTTAGCCGACATCCATGGCGAATATGAAGCCTTTCAACATGTGCTCAAGAATGCTTCTGGAAATATCAAGCGCAAAGTGAACGAACTTTTTGGAAACACCTTGCGCGAGCAAGAGAAACGCGAACTTTGCTCGCTGATTTATTATCCTGAGCAGAAACTTGAATTGGTTAAAGAAAACGAGACTGACATCAAAGACTGGTATCACATCACACTCCACCAATTAGTAGCTGTCTGCCGAACCGTTTCAAGCAAATACACACGTTCAAAAGTGCGTAAATCGTTGCCTACAGAATTTTCATATATTATCCAGGAATTGCTCCACGAGCACACAGAAAACAATTCTAACAAAACGGCCTACGTTAATGTTATTATCGACACAATCATCTCTACAGGCCGTGCAGATGATTTCATTATTGCCATCTGCAACGTCATCCAACGATTAGCTATTGATCAGCTTCACATTTTAGGTGACATCTATGATCGAGGCCCTGGCGCACACATCATCATGGACACGATGGCCCACTATCATAGTTGGGACATTCAATGGGGCAATCACGATATTCTGTGGATGGGAGCTTGTGCAGGCAATAACGCGTGCATCTGCAATGTTATCCGATTAAGCCTACGCTATGCCAATCTCACGACTTTAGAAGAAGGATATGGTATCAACCTTGTCCCATTAGCCACTTTCGCCATGGAAGTTTATAAGGATGACCCCTGTGAAGAGTTTATGCCCCGGCTCAGTGGCGGGGCTAAGAAGGTTGACGAAAAAACGATGCGGCTGACTGCACAAATGCATAAAGCCATCGCCGTAATACAATTCAAGGAAGAGGCGCAACTCTATGAGGCACATCCTGAATGGAACATGCAAGATCGTGAGCTGTTTAAACACATCGACTACGAAAAGCAAACGATTCGTATTGACGGAAAAGACTATCCCCTAACAAGCTGTCATTTCCCAACCATCGATTCCAAGCATCCATGCCAGCTCACCTTCGAAGAGAAAATGCTCATGGGCAAGCTCCACCACTCGTTCCACGTGAGCGAGAAGCTCAATAAACACATCCGCTTATTGCTACAGCATGGTGGCATGTATGCCGTGAGAAATGGAAACCTACTTTTCCATGCCGCAATCCCTCTTGACGAGAAAGGGAAACTGAAAGATGTGATAGTCACGCTGGGAAAGTGCTACAAAGGCAAGGAGCTATTCCAAAATATAGGCATGCTCATTCGCTCGGCGTTCCAAGACGACAGCACGCCCGAAGAACGGAAATATGCCATTGACTATTTCCTCTACCTGTGGTGCGGCCCCAATAGTCCACTTTTCGACAAGAGCAAAATGGCAACATTTGAACGCTATTTTATTGTCGATAAAGCAACACATAAAGAAGAGAAGGGAAATTATTTCCTCTTGCGTGATGATGAAGCCATCGTGGACTACATCCTCGACGCTTTTGACGTAAAAGGTGACAATCGCCACATCATTAATGGACATGTTCCCGTGCATGTGGCCAATGGCGAAAATCCCATTAAGGCCAATGGAAAGCTCATGGTTATTGATGGTGGATTTTCACAGGCCTATCACAAAGAAACAGGTATTGCAGGCTACACGCTCGTATTCCACAGCCGAGGATTCCAACTGGTTCAGCACGAGCCCTTCACCAGTGCGACTGATGCTGTGCTGCGCGGAACCGACATCAAATCGACTATTCAAATTGTTGAAATGAGCAGTCATCGCATGTTGGTGGCTGACACCGATAAAGGTGTAGAACTAAAGAAGCAAATTGCCGATTTGGAGGAACTACTCTATGCTTACCGGCATGGTATCATCAGCGAGCAGGAACAGAAGAAATAACTCCTTCCTCGCTGTACCCGTGATGCACAACAGCACCATTCCCGATTATAACTTTTCTCGCATTGTGTTGCATCCATGAGCTCACAACTCCACCTTTTTCTCATTTTATCGTAACTTCACATTGGGGATTGCATCTCTTTTGATAGGATGCTTTCCCCCGAAGTGTGGCTCCACCATATAGAAATATAGAAAATGCAGAGGCTGTGCGCCAAATTACAAGCCAATGCCTTAACTTAGACTCATTCTCTCGTTAATCAGTAGCTACGAGTGGTGCCTTCTGAACACTGAAAATGAGCATATCCTTATCGAGGTCTTTATCAATCGTGATAGTATCGCCATCGTTCAATGTACCTGTCAGAATCTGCTCGATCACACCATCTTCAATATAAGTTTGGATGGCACGCTTCAAAGGACGAGCACCATACTGTACATCATATCCTTTCGTTGCCACAAAAATTTTAGCAGTATCAGTAATTTGTAGTGGATGACCTAAATCTTGCATCCGCTGCAATAAGTCTCGCAACTCGATATCGATTATCTTTTTAATCGCTTCCAAATCTAATTGGTCAAACGTAATAATCTCGTCTAAACGATTGAGAAACTCTGGTGCAAACTGCTTGCTCAAGCTCTTTTGAATAATGCCCCGCGCATATTCCTTATCTGATGCAGTCATATTCACCCCATTGAGACGATTGGCCGTAAAACCAATTCCCTGACCAAAATCTTTCAGCTGACGTGTTCCCGTGTTAGAAGTCATGATGATAATCGTGTTACGAAAATCAACTATTCGCCCATTTCCATCGGTAAGCCTCCCTTCATCGAGTACTTGCAGCAGCAGATTAAAAATGCTGGAATGCGCCTTCTCGATTTCATCCAAAAGCACGATAGAATAAGGATGACGGCGAACACGCTCGGTCAGCTGCCCTCCTTCTTCATAGCCCACATAACCAGGAGGAGCACCGATGAGACGTGATGTATTGAAGCTCTCGGCATATTCACTCATGTCGATACGGATAAGTGCTTCGTCTGAGCCAAACATATATTTGGCCAATTGCTTTGCCAAATAAGTTTTCCCCACACCCGTCGGCCCTAAAAACATGAATGTTCCTATGGGTCGATTAGCATCTTTTATGCCCACTCGATTGCGCTGAATAGCCTTTGTCATCCTTTCAATAGCTGCATCTTGTGCAACCACACACTGTTTCAACTGCTCGGGCATTTTCTTCAAACGCACGTGCTCATCCTCAGTGAGGCGTTGTACAGGAACACTCGCCATCATCGACACCACATCTTCTACATCGCGCTCTGAAACACGATGCCAATTTTTGCTATCTTCGTCGGCCCACATCCGATTTAATTCCTTCAACTCTCCTTCGAGTTTCGTTTGCTGATCACGACAGCGCGCTGCCAATTCAAAATCTTGACTCTTCACCGCTCGCTTCTTCTTAGCAATGACACCATCCAGCTCACGTTGCTTGTCAGTAATCTCGGTTGGCATTTTGGCATGCTGCAAATGCACGCGTGCACCAACTTCATCCAATGCGTCAATGGCTTTATCCGGAAAAAATCGATCCGTGATGTAACGTTGTGTCAATCTGACGCAAGCAGACAATGCTTCCTCGTCAAAATAAACATGGTGATGTCGCTCGTAATGACCTTTTATGTTGCGCAGAATAGCTAGCGTTTCCTCACTCGTAGTCGGCTCAACCAGTACCTTTTGAAAACGGCGCTCCAATGCACCATCCTTTTCAATAGAATTGCGATATTCTTTCAGCGTCGTAGCACCAATAAATTGGAGCGCACCACGTGCCAAGGCCGGCTTTAAAATGTTGGCTGCATCCATACTTCCCGATGAATTTCCAGCACCAATAATCGTGTGTATCTCATCAACAAACACTATGATATCGGGATTTTTCTCTAATTCATTCACCAAAGATTGAATGCGTTCTTCAAACTGTCCACGATATTTCGTACCCGCAACAATCGAAGTGAGGTCGAGACAAACTACTCGCTTACTAAACAAAAATGGTGTCGTCTCGTGCTTCACAATACGCTGAGCAAGCCCCTCTACGATGGCACTCTTCCCCACTCCAGGCTCACCAATTAAAATGGGATTATTCTTCTTTCGTCTACAAAGAATCTCTATCACCCGCTGGATTTCGTGCTCACGTCCCACCATAGCATCTAATTTTCCATCAGCTGCAGCGCGTGTTAAATCAGTTGTGAAGTGGTCAATGAAAGGGGTCTTACTCGTCGTCTTATCTTGTGCAACATCATCGGCTGACTCGGATTGCGTGTCTTCACTCTTATCATTGGCCATCTCATCTTCGGCCTCATTGGGTATCTCAAGGCTATCAGCAGGAACTTCACTCTTCTCGCCCTTTTCATCCTCTGCCCTGATAAAAGCCAGTACGTCTATATATTCCATTTTGTTTTTTTCTAATATTTCCTTGGCACCATTGTCTGAGTGGTCGTGCAAAATCGCTAAAATTAAATGCTGTACTTCTACTATCTCCGAACGCAAAATACGTGCTTCTAACACTGACAGGCGCAAAATGTTACTTGATTGCTGATCTAATACTATCTCTGTTTCTTCTTGTAGCACACTGGTACCTTTTGTATCGACTTGCGATTCAAGAGCACGTTTCACCTCATCTTCATTGATATTCATACGTTCAAAAAGTGTATGAAGCAAGTTATCATCTTCTTTAAGCATACCTAAGAGCAAATGCTCTGGCTCCACTGATGGACTGGAGAGACGAACGGCTTCTTCACGACTAGATGCTAAGACCACGGAAACATTATGTGAGAATTGGGTTGTCATATTGTCATTCCTTTCTACTTTGAGGCACATAGCCTCATTGTTTCTACTAATTTCTCCTCTTATTCTTAATACTTTCTTATCATTCTTGCAAAGGCTATGCCAAAAGTATCCGATTGGGCACACTTTTTGCATTATTAGCGCAAAAGTATAAAAAGAAACAAATAAAGGAGATTTAAAATATGGCATTTATTGATTATTATAAGATATTAGGCGTTGACAAAAATATTCCGCAAAAAGATGTGAGGGCAGCCTATCGAAAGAGAGCTAAACTATTCCATCCAGACCTGCACCCCAACGACCCGAAAGCAAAGGCAAAGTTTCAAGCGCTCAATGAGGCCTACGACGTAATCAGCGACCCAGAGAAGAGAGCTAAATACGACCAATATGGTGAGAAATGGCAACAAGCTGATACTTTCCAAGGACAAGCGGGAGGCAATGCTGGAGGAAACCCATTTGAGGGATTTGACTTTAGCGGGTATGGAGAAGGCGGCGGAGGTTTCTCTAGCTTTTTTCAAGATTTATTTGGAGGAGGTGCACACTTCCGGACATCTGGCTTTGGCTATGGCACACAGGGACGTCCAGATAGTGGACAGATGGAAGCAAAGGTGAATATAGACCTCTACACTGCTTTATTGGGTGGTGAGATTACAATCCAACTCAGTAATGGGCAGAAATTAAAATTAAAAGTTAAACCCGAAACACAAAATGGCACGAAGGTACGTGTACGCGGGAAGGGATATAATAGAGGTGATGGTACTTTTGGTGATTTGATTATTAATTACCAAGTGAAATTGCCGACAGGACTCAATGAACGTCAGAAGCAACTTCTACGTGAGATGCAACAAGCTTAATTATGTCACACAGAGGATTGAGAAGAAGAGAATTCTATGGATTCTCTTTTTTTGTGCCAACCTGACAGACATCATTTTCTCTGAGTTTAAGTTCATGGAAAGGTATTATAGAATCCACTACTTTCTATTCCTATTTTGCTGCTTTTTTGTAATAAAGTGGGATACTTTAAATGAAAATATGCACCATTTCGTCTAATGAGATGGTGCATATTAAAAATTCTTTCCAATCATCCATGTACACAAATTCATGATTTGATGATGATTGTAGAAAACAAGATGAACATAGGGTTTGACTTTAGAGCAATTTAAAGTACCAAAATTCTACTTCACAATCTTTTTCACTCTACGTTCATGTCTGCCACCTTCAAAAGTAGCACTAAAGAAACTATCTAAAATTTCGGCGGCAGTCTTGTTGTCTATAAAACGTCCTGGCAGCACAATTACATTAGCATCATTATGCTGGCGAGTGAGCTGCGCAATATCTTTGTTCCACGCCAATCCTGCCCTTACACCTTGATGTTTGTTAAGCGTGATAGCCATTCCTTCACCACTTCCACAAATTGCAATCCCTGGATAAACATCACCATCCTCTATTGCATTAGCTAAGGGATGAGCAAAATCGGGATAATCCACACTCTCATCGCTAAACGTACCAAAATCTTTTAAGGCATAACCTTTCTTTTTAAGATATTCGACTACGAATTGCTTCAAAGGAAAGCCTGCATGATCACAAGCTATTCCAACAGTTTTAACTTCCATAAGCCTGTATATTTAAAGGTGAGAGGGATAGCCTGAAATGGCCATCCCTTACTAATTCTTATCGATTAAGAAAAACTTTTACTTCTTCATAAATGTGTTCGGCGGTATAACCTAATTTTTCATCCAAAACTTTATAAGGTGCAGAGAAGCCAAAGGATGACATACCATAAATGGCACTTGATGAATCAGTTCCAACGAGTCCTTCCAACGTAACGGGAAGCCCTGCTGTCAAACCAAACTTCTTCACCGCAATAGGGAGCACAGCCTCCTGATAAGCCTGTGGCTGTCTACGGAATAACCCTTCAGAAGGAGCACTCACCACACTCACACGCACGCCATCGCTGCGTAACATTCTACTCGTTGCCACTAATGTCGATACCTCAGAACCATTAGCCACTAAGATTATATCGGGATGCACATCCGATTCACTAACAATATAAGCGCCTTTCGCAACATCTCCATAAGGATTACCTGCTGGCAACATATCCACATTTTGCCTCGAGAGAATGAGCGCAGTTGGTGTATCTACATTCTCCATAGCCAACTTCCAGCATTCAGCTGTCTCATAAACATCTGCAGGACGGAACACGCGGACACTATCATAGCCTGCATGGTTTTTTAACTTCTCCATCAACCTTATTTGAGCTTCTTGCTCTATTGGCTGATGGGTTGGTCCATCTTCCCCAACACGGAAAGCATCATGGCTCCAAACAAATTTTACAGGTGTTTGCATCAAGGCTGCTAATCGAATAGCTGGCTTCATGTAATCAGAAAAAACAAAGAATGTTCCCATTGCTGTTACTACACCACCATGAAGCATCATCCCGATGCACATATCAGCCATGGTCAACTCCGCTACGCCCGCTTGGAAAAATGCGCCACTGAAATCACCACGCACTAATTCTTTTGTTTTCTTTAAAAATCCATCTGTTTTATCCGAATTACTCAAATCGGCCGATGCACAAATCATATTGGGCACCTGCTCTGCTAAAATCCCTAAACATGCAGCACTCGCTACACGTGTGGCAGCACCTTCTTGCAATGTAAGCTCACTCCAATCAACCTTTGGAGCACGCCCACTAAACCATTCATCCATCTGCTGTGCTAAGTTAGGGTTAGCTTCACGCCATGCACGTTCAGTAGCCCGACGCTCTGCAACTAATTGGTTTAATTGTTCTTTTCGCTGTGCATAAAGCTGCTCTACATCCTCAAATATTTCAAAAGGATTTTCAATATTTCCACCTAAATGTTTTATAGTGTTGGTATAGGCCGCTCCACCAAGTGGTGCTCCATGCGTTTTAACACTATGCTCATAGCTACTCCCATCTTCTTTCAAAGCCCCTTTTGCCATGATTGTTTTACCGATTATCAACGTAGGGCGTTCAGCCTCAGCAGTAGCTTCATCTAATGCATGGCGAATTTCATCTACATCATGACCATCAATTGTAATCACCTTCCATCCCCACGCTCTATATTTCATGGCCGTATCTTCAGTAGTAACCACATCACATTTTGTGGAAAGCTGCACATTGTTAGCATCATAGAATACTATCAAATTATTTAAGCCCAAACTGCCTGCAATACGCCCAACGCCCTGAGAAATTTCTTCCTGGACGGCACCATCACTAATATAAGCATAAATTTTATGCTGCATCATGATAGAGCCCAGCCGCGCTTCAAGGAATTTTTCAGCAACAGCAGCTCCTGCAGCTAAGGCATGCCCCTGTCCTAAGGGACCGGAAGAGTTTTCGATTCCACGCAATACATCAACCTCAGGATGCCCTGGCGTAGCAGAACCCCATTGTCGAAACGCTTGGAGCTCATCTAAAGAAAAATACCCCCGTAAAGCTAATGCTGCATAAAGCATTGGACTCATATGCCCTGGATCTAAGAAAAATCTGTCGCGTCCTACCCAGCCTGGATCTTGAGGATCATAAACTAAATATTCAGAAAAAAGGACATTGATAAAATCTGCGCCACCCATTGCGCCACCAGGATGCCCTGAATGCGCCTTCTCTACCATTGCTACAGCAAGAATACGAATATTATCTGCTGCGTGGTTCATTACGTTAATGTTGTTCATTGCTCTATTATTGGTGCACAAATATACCATTTTTCATTTAGATAGGCAACCGCAATTACACGTTTTTTATCTTTTCGTACTATAATTTTCTGTTTATTCTAAATTCTACCAGTGATAACTCTTCAAAATACAAAAATCCCCCATGGCTAACTGCCATAGAGGATTAACTTTATGTATGTAATGTCTTATCGAATCCTATCTGCTGCCCGCACTAATTTTTCATCTGCCAAAATAGCATGCCGCGCTAAAATATAAAGCAACAATGACATTAATGGGAAGAATGCTGTGACATGAATTTTTAATGTTGCATCTCGAGATTCAATGCTGAAGAATAGGAAATAGATAGCAGCAATATGCCACAATACCAATAAAATAACGTTTATCAAGCACAACTTTGCTTGGAATCTGCGCGTTTTAAATGCCAATATCGCCCACAGGTTGAGTGGAAGTGTAAGTAAAAGCAACACAAATAGTGGCGCAGTCTTAAAGTTTGGAATTCCACGCCCTAACCTTTCACACAGATTAGTTACCAGCGTATCCATATGCAAATCATCGCCGACAAATGTCGCCAAAGGAAAGGAAAGGCAGACAAATGTTAATACTAATGCGATAAACAGAAATAAAGTTTGCTTGCGCTGTATCATTAACCCTCCTGATTGTAGTTATCTCGTGTGGGATCGCGCCAATAAACACTCCCCTCTTCAAACTCTTCTGTGGCCAGAAGTGTTGGCTTAGGAAGTTTTTCATAATAGCGAGAGATTTCTATTTGTTCACGATTCTCAAAAACCTCTTCTAAAGTATCGTTATACGAAGCAAACTCAGATAACTTCTTATTTAAATCTTGTTTAATCTCTACAGAAATTTGATTCGCTCGCTTTGCAATTATAGCAACACTTTCGTAGATATTTCCTGTTTCTCGACTTAAGTCCATAATGTTGCGCGTTACTGTATTTACAGGCGCTTTTGATTTCTTATAGTCCATTTATTTATATTTTATAATTGATTTTCGTTAGAATGACGCATTGTAAACCTCTTACATCGTGCGATATATTTTTCTGCCGTCGCTTTTTCCTTTGAATCAGGATATTGATTAATAAAGCCGTAACATTCATCTTCTGCATCCTGATAACGTTCTAATTTCTTTGCTTCAACACTCTGTTCTGCTAATTCAAACTTGCTCTTCATAATCAGTACCGAGAAATCTTCACGCAAATTAGAATACGGATAATCTTTCAATGCATTCTGACTGGTGACAATACAAGCTTCATAATTATTTCCCCCTTCAGTGCAATTACCGAAATATGTTCCAAGATTAAAATATAATTTTGCGGAATAAAGTTCCTTCAAAACTAACTTATCTTGCAACTCGAAAAGCCGCTGCTGTGCTTCATCTTTCAATTTCCCATCTGGATAGAGATCCAAATAGGTTTGGAACGCAGCAATTGCAGTAACCGTCATCGATTGATCTAAACGTGGTTCAGGCGTTCCCATGTACAAACTTTGTCCCTCATAATAATGTGCCATTTCAGCCAAATAACCTTTTGGATACGACTGATAATAACGCTTAAAAGCTTGCGCCGCACCCTCATAATCCATACTATTATATTCGGCCATGGCCAACATATAGAGACTCTCTTGGGCATTATCTGTACCTTTTTCTATATTGATAAGGCCTGTCAACAGAGTAATAGCTTGCGCAAATTTTCCTTCTGCATAACATTCCTTGGCATACTCATATTTATATTGAGCATTCTCCGTTTTATAGACCTTAGCAAACTCTTGCGCACAACTTGCAAATAGAATCGCCATGAAGCACAAAAGTATTCCGTTCTTTTTCATATTGGATAATTTGTCGCAAAGGTAGCTACTTTTTCATAATCTACAAAGCAACGAAAACACTTTTTAGTACTTTCACCGTACGACAATGCTTTTTATACAGTCTCTGCAGGCCATTTCTTAAAAAAAGAGGTAACTTTGCATCTCGTTACAAGGATACATAAATGAAATTTGAACTTACTTCACCCTATAAACCTACGGGAGACCAACCTCAGGCCATACAACAGTTAGTTGATGGAATTAATGACGGAACAACTTCACAAGTGTTGCTTGGTGTCACTGGTTCGGGTAAAACCTACACCATGGCCAATGTCATTGCACAAGCTAACAAACCCACACTTATCCTGAGCCACAACAAAACTTTAGCTGCACAGCTCTATGAAGAGATGAAAGGCTTTTTTCCACACAATGCCGTAGAATATTATGTGTCGTATTATGATTACTATCAACCCGAAGCCTATCTTCCCACGACCGATGTCTATATTGAGAAAGACTTAGCCATCAACGACGAAATCGATAAGTTGCGATTGCGTGCTGTTTCGGCACTACTTTCTGGACGGAAAGATGTCGTCATTGTTTCGTCAGTGTCCTGTATCTATGGAATGGGAGCACCTATTGCGATGGAAGAAAATATCATTCGCATTCAAAAGGGGAAGCAATTAGACATGAATGAATTCCTGCGTCGACTAGTAAATGCGCAATACGTAAGAAATGACATTGCACCAGGACGCGGCATGTTTCGCGTGAAAGGCGATACGGTAGACATCTTCACTACCTATAGTGACAATGTGTTGCGCCTCACATGGTGGGATGATGAACTCGACAGCATCGAGGAAGTTGAAGCTGACACGTTTCATCGCCTCGAAAGCTTCGAACAATATGAAATCTATCCCGCTACCCTATTTGTCACCACCCCCGAACAAACCACACATGCCATTCGCGCCATCCAAGATGATCTTGTCGAGCGTATTGCCTATTTCGAATCGATTGGCGATAACATCAAGGCACAACGCATCAAGGAGCGCGTAGAATACGATATGGAAATGATTAAAGAGCTTGGCCATTGTAGCGGCATCGAAAACTATTCGCGCTATTTTGATGGTCGACAGGCTGGCGATCGTCCCTATTGTCTGCTCGACTTCTTCCCCAAAGACTATCTCATCATCGTCGATGAGAGCCATGTGAGCATTCCGCAAATCGGCGCTATGTATGGTGGTGACCGCTCACGCAAGCAAAACTTGGTAGAATATGGATTCCGACTGCCTGCCGCATTTGATAACCGTCCGCTAAAGTTCGATGAATTTCACAGCCTCATTCACCAAATCATCTACGTCAGTGCCACACCAGCCAACTATGAAATCGAGGAGGCCGAAGGCGTAGTAGTAGAGCAAATCATCCGACCTACTGGGCTCTTAGATCCTGAAATTGAAGTGCGTCCATCAGAGAACCAAATCGACGACCTTATGTCCGAAATACTCCATCGCATCGACCAGCAAGAGCGTGTATTGGTGACCACACTTACAAAGCGAATGGCCGAAGAGCTGACCGAGTTCCTTTTAAATCATGACATCAAAACCAACTACATCCACAGCGATGTAGCTACATTAGATCGGGTGAAAATCATGAACGATTTGCGTGCTGGCGTCTACGATGTTTTAGTGGGCGTCAACTTGCTACGCGAGGGACTCGACCTACCCGAAGTGTCGTTGGTGGCCATTTTAGATGCCGACAAAGAAGGTTTCTTGCGCAACCATCGCAGTCTGACACAAACGGCTGGCCGAGCTGCTCGCAACGTGCATGGCAAAGTTATTATGTATGCCGATAGCATCACCGAAAGCATGCAACGAACCATTGATGAAACGGCGCGCCGACGCAGCATACAAATGCAATACAACGAAGCCCATCATATTGTGCCCAAACCCATTGAAAAGAAAATTGGATCGTCGCTCACCATACAGACCGGAAGCACTGAGACGGCGCAACAGAGAGGAAAAGCCTCAGACACAAAATATGCACAGCTCAATCCAACTGGCGAAGCCTTCGTGGCCGACCCCATCAGCCGCAGCATGAGCAAGGAAGCACTCAAAAAGAGCATTGCCAATACCACAGCACTCATGAAACAAGCTGCAAAAGAGCTCGATTTCCTACAAGCTGCTCAATATCGTGATGAAATCGTCAAGCTCGAAGCCCTGCTCAACGAAAAATAAGTTCATCACCTCCATCGTTACCTATTTCTACCAAGTTTTTGATGCAGTCAATTGTGCATGACTCACAATGCCGCCCTAACAACTGAAATAAAAATGATTGAGATACTGGAGGAATCTCAAAAAATCCCATTACTCACAGCAACATGCCGTGGAATTGGCTATCGTAAATCGTATTGCACTTTTTGTTATGGGCCAAGAATTACGAATTGTCTTTGATTTCATCGCGCAAAATGGGCAATGAAATGTGGTATTTGATGGCTAAAAAGCGAATGCAACAGATAGCAAAGAAGGTGGCGATAGAAGTAAGCCCCACATTGACCTCGATCTTGAAAAGCAGCCAGTAGAGTAGTCCGCCAGCTACACTGGCCATGGCGTAGATATCTTTTTGAAAGATGACAGGCTCTTGATTGAGCAATACATCACGAATGATGCCGCCAGCAACTCCCGTGATGCAGCCCATGATGATGGCCACCCAAAAAGGGTGGTCGTATTGCAAGGTTTTTTGCAAGCCTGCAATGGTAAAGAGGGCTAAGCCAAAGGTATCGAAGGTGAGCCAGGCATTCTCCCAGCGGATGAGCGATTTGGCAAAAACAATCACCACCAACATGGCAATAATAGTGCAAATGATGTAGATAGTTGAAGTCATCCAAAAGGGGGTGGCACCCAACATCACATCGCGAATCGTTCCACCCCCGATGGCCACTGCAAAACCACAAACGAAGCCTCCGAACCAATCGAAATGCTTTGCAGCGGCCATGCGGATGCCAGAGATAGCAAAGGCAAATGTACCAATGAACTCGATGATTTGTTGCACCGTATGTGCTAACTCTAAATTTGCAGGCAACATGTTTTGTGAGCTTAGGGATTGACAACATTCTGCGGTGTACCTGCCAGGAAAGCTTTAACATTCTCAATACAAATGTCAAGCAACCGTTGGCGTGCAGCCTTCGTGGCCCAGGCAATATGGGGTGTGATATAGGCATTTGGCGCATGAAGCAAGGGATTGTCGGCTGCAGGTGGCTCAAGTGTCATCACATCGGCACCATAGCCACCCAATTGTCCTGTAGCCAAGGCTTCAGCCACAGCTTGTTCATCAATCAGACCTCCACGGCTAGTGTTGATGAGCAGTGCACCAGGCTTCATTCTCTTTAGTGCTTCGACATTCACCATCTCTTGTGTGCCGGCAGTCAAAGGAGCATGCAAGGTCAGGATGTCGCTCGCTGCTAGCAGGCCTTCCCAAGTGGTTTTTTGAATACCTTCGGGCAAATCGGCAGCGTTGCGACTGGTGAGTGCAAACACATCCATGCCAAATTGGTGAGCTATCTGTGCCACCTTGCAGCCGATGTTGCCCAGTCCTACGATGCCAAGCGTTTTGCCATGCAGCTCTATCAAGGGTGTATCCCAATAACAGAAGTCAGCATTTTTGCTCCATCGCCCTTCGCGATTACGTTGCGCATAGTGAGCCACTTGGTTGGTGAGATTGAGAATGTGAGCAAAGGTCATCTGCGCCACGCTGTCGGTGCTGTAGGCAGGAATATTGGTTACGACAATACCCTGTGCTTTTGCCGCTTCAATGTCGACCGTGTTGTAGCCCGTCGCCATCACACCAATATAGCGCAGTCGAGGCAACTGTGCCAGGATATCAGCTGTGAGATTGATTTTGTTGATGAGCAACATCTCGGCATCTTGTGCGCGCGAGACAACATCGTTCGCATCTGTGCGTTCGTAAACAACAAGTTCACCATAAGCTTTTAAGGCCTCTAAGCTGAGGTCGCCTGGATTGACGGCATAGCCATCTAATTCTACAATTTTCATGATTCAATATTTTTTTATCAGGTTTTAAATCGGTCGCCCCAATTTTTCACCATTTGTTGATTTAATTTTTCTTCAGCCGCGCTGTGCTGCCCCACCCAGAAACGCGTGCCCTGCAGTGCCTCGGGCAGATATTGTTGCGGCGTGAAGTTGTCTGGATAGTCGTGTGGATAGGCATAACCATCATGATAGCCCAACTCGGCCATCAGCTTGGTGGGTGCATTACGCAGATGCAAAGGCACAGGGAGATTTCCTGTTTCACGCACTTTTGCTAAAGCCGCATCGATAGCCAAATAAGCCGAATTGCTCTTGGCACTTGTAGCCAAATAGGTCGTCACCTCAGATAAGATGATGCGCGCTTCGGGCCACCCAATCTTCATGACGGCATCAAAAGCTGTGTTGGCCAACAACAAGGCGTTGGGATTGGCCAAACCAATATCTTCTGCGGCGCTAATCATTAAGCGGCGTGCGATGAATTGTGGCGACTCGCCTCCTTCAATCATGCGCGCCAGCCAATAAAGCGCAGCATCAGGATCGCTTCCTCGAATGCTCTTGATGAAAGCTGAGATGATGTCATAGTGCAATTCACCCTCTTTGTCATAGGCCATGGGATTGGTCTGGAGACGCTCTTCAACCAGCGCATTCGTCACAACAACATCCTTTCCCGATACCTCAACGACTAACTCTAAAATGTTTAAAAGTTTACGAGCATCTCCCCCACTATACCGCAGCAGCGCTTCAGTTTCTTGCAGCACGATGTGTTTTTTCTGCAACTCAACATCCGTATCGATAGCACGTTTCGCCAATTGCAGCAAGTCATCCTTGGTCAAAGCCTTTAAAACATAAAGTTGGCATCGTGACAACAATGGACGAATAACTTCAAACGAGGGATTTTCGGTCGTGGCACCTATCAAGGTAACAACGCCACGTTCCACTGCCCCGAGCAAAGAATCTTGCTGCGATTTACTGAAACGATGAATCTCGTCTATAAACAATATCGGGGAGGCCGTGTTGAAAAAACGATTATTCTTTGCTTTATCAATCACTTCACGAACCTCCTTTACGCCGCTCGTGACTGCACTCAGCGTGTAGAAAGGTGTTTCCAACTTGTGAGCAACAATTTGTGCTAAAGTTGTCTTTCCCACCCCTGGAGGCCCCCATAAAATAAAAGAAGAAACATGTTTTGCTTCTATCATTCTACGCAAAACAGCACCTTCACCAATTAAATGTTGCTGCCCCACATAATCATCAAGCGTTCGAGGACGCATTCTTTCTGCTAATGGCTCGCTCATAATTCGCTGCAAAAATAAAGAAATCGCATGATACCGCAAAAAAAATATCAATTAAAAGTTTGTGCATGTGGCCCAAAGTATATACTTTTGCAGCAAAGAAAATAGTATGTATGAAGCAACAAAAATCTCTTACTTTACGGACTCTAACAAAGAGTAATATTTGGGACATTCAGGAAAATGATGTATTTCGTCTTTTAGACACTGCCGAGCGCGAAAGCGATTTGAGAGAGAACATGCGTCATTATGTAGATGTGATTAAAAGTGCTTTCGATATTGAGGAAGTAAAAGTTGATAAGCCTGAAGTGATTGCCAAGTTTGAAGAACGCGGTTTTAAGGTGGGCTTTGTAAAAATCGATGACAGCACCAAAGTGAAATGGGCTATCAAGAAGAAACCCATTTTGCGTGTAACCGACCTCACTTATGAAAATATCCGCCACATCTCGGCTACAAAATTATTAGAGGTGTTAGACCGCAATTTTGGAAGTGGTTGGGAAGGCTTGTCGCAAAGCATTCAAGACATCATCGAACGGGGCTTTGACATCAGCACCACAACGCTACCTAAGGACCGTCTGCACAAACCCGGAGGCATGTATGAAAAGAAGCTCAAAGATGGCTATGAGGTGTTAGAAATTGAAAAAGGAACTTGGGTCGAGGCTATCTTTGCGAAAGAAAAACCCGAGTTGAAAACAACGAAAAACATCGCTGACGAGGATGAGGACTTTGACGATGAGGAAAACTTAGATGCTGACGCTGAAGATGAAGTTCTTCTCGACGAAGAGTTTAATGAAACCGATGAAGACGACGAAGATTCCTTTGACGAAGAAACATTGACCGAAGAAAGTTATCGAACCACTTATGATGAAGATCCTGACAATTTAGATGTTGAGGAATCCTCGATGAGTGATGACGAAGACTTTTAATGGCAAAGCCCTTGCCTGCACATGCCATCAAGAAAAATGTTTGGGCAAGGGTTTCGCCAACACATCCAAATGAAAAACATACCTGAGCAAAGCGCTCGCCACCACATTCAATAAAGAAATCTATTCAGGCGAAGGGCTCCGCCGCCGATAACCAACGCTCGTTATCGCGAAAATTACCCTCGCTCGCGATAACCAACTCTTGTTATCGCGAAAAATGCCCTCGCTCGCGATAACCAACTCTCGTTATCGTGAAAATTACCCTCGCTCGCGATAACCACCTCTCGTTATCGCGAAAAATGCCCTCGCCCGCGATAACTACCTCTCGTTATCGCGAAAAATGCCCTCGCCCGCTATAACCAACGCTCGTTATCGCGAAAATTGCCCTCGCTCGCGATAACTACCTCTCGTTATCGTGAAAATTGCCCTCGCCCGCGATAACTACCTCTCGTTATCGCGAAAAATGCCCTCGCCCGCGATAACCACTGCTCGTTATCGTGAAAATTACCCTCGCTCGCGATAACCAACTCTCGTTATCGCGAAAAATGCCCTCGCCGCCGATGTGGCAACAAAGTGGGTTACCAAAAATGGCGCGTTCGGCAGCATCACAGATAGTTGCCGCGGCGGAAAGGCTGTGTTTGGCCATTTGCAATCGCTTCGCTTCTCGCAAACTTCAACGAATTGATGTTCCCCCAACTTTGGAACCCGTTATTTTTAAAACATCCCATCGTCTCCCAACCCCACCAATTGCACGTTTCTGATTTAAAACATGTATTTTGCAAAATGGTTTCTTGTCTATTAGCTTTTTTTCATGTAACTTTGCCCACGAAATATGAATTCATTAAAAAATTTACTCGCGATTTTTCTGCTGCATGCACTTCCTGGAGGAGTTTTCGCACAGCGTCTGACAGTTGCTTCTGATAATAGAAGCAAAACATTTGTAGAGCGTTATACAGATAGTTTGCGCATAGCACAGCAAGCACTCGACATGAATAATACGAGTTACAATGGTGACTCCACAAAATTATTCGTTCCAAAGGGTAAATACGCGCCATTGTTTTTGCCACCAACCTACTATGGAAAGATTGGCGAACGGATGCTCGAGGCAAAAGACTTTTCACAAGATATCGCAACAAACGCCCTTGCCCGCACCTTGCTTTATGTGTATTTACATCGCCCCGACTTGGTTCAAACCACCGATGACTATCTAAATAAAATAGGGCCATCAAAAGCTATCGACAAACCTTTAGTTGCTGTTAACAAGCAATTGCCTATAGAAAAAGTTTCGAAAATTGAAGAACCGAAACCTGAAGCGCCAGACATCAAGGTTTATAAGCCCAATTTCTGGACTTATCATGGTGATTTCTACCTGCAATTCATTCAAAATTATATCTCCGACAACTGGTATAAAGGCGGAGAAAGCAACTATAGTGCCGTAGGAGCGGTTACATTAGCAGCGAATTATAATAACAAGCAAAAGGTCAAATGGGATAACAAGTTGGAAATGAAATTGGGCATACAAACTTCCCAAACAGACAATCTGCACAAATTAAAAACAAGCGAAGACCTGCTGCGCTACACCGGAAAATTGGGTTTCCAAGCCACAAAGAAATGGTATTACACCATACAGCTCATAGGCAACACGCAATTCCTTCATGGAGTTAAAAATAATGACCCGTTCGTTTATAGTGCTTTCGCCAATCCGCTCAACGTAAATCTTTCGCTTGGTATGGATTATAATGTGGAATGGTTTAATAAACGTTTGGTTGGCTCAATACACATGGCACCGCTCGCCTATAACTTTAAATATGTAAGTCGGTTGTCACTAAGCGAACGCAACGGATTAGATGCAGGCCATCATACCTTACATAATTTGGGTTCGGAATGCACTTTTGACTTGCAATGGAACTTTAGCGACAGAGTGAAATGGCAGACACGCTTATACGGCTACACCACCTATCGCCGCAGCGAAATAGAGTGGGAAAACACATTCATTTTGCAATTCAGCCGCTACCTCAGTAGTAACATCTTTATATATCCTCGCTTTGATGACGCAGGATTACGCGATCATAAATTTGGCTATTGGCAAATAAAAGAATATGCAAGCTTTGGTATAGCCTATTCTTTTTAGGAAAACAGGGCAACGTTTGGAAAAGAATATAATTTTTATAAATGAATAAAAAGTAATTACACGTGGCTGAAACAAAATATATTTTCGTAACAGGTGGCGTTGTTTCCTCATTAGGAAAAGGAATTATTAGCGCCTCAATAGGTAAACTTTTACAATCAAGAGGTTACAATATTACAATACAAAAGTTTGACCCCTATATTAATATCGATCCAGGCACACTCAACCCTTATGAACATGGAGAATGTTATGTGACGGTTGATGGAATGGAAACCGATTTAGACTTGGGGCACTATGAACGATTTACGGGTATCCAAACCACGAAAGCTAACAGCATGACGACGGGGAGGATCTATAAATCGGTCATTGATAAAGAACGCCGAGGTGATTATTTAGGCAAAACCATACAAGTGGTTCCACATATCACAGATGAAATTAAACGCAATATAAAGCTCTTAGGCCAAAAATATCATTATGATTTCGTCATTACAGAGATTGGTGGAACAATTGGAGATATTGAGAGCGCACCATTCATGGAAGCTATACGTCAGCTTAAATGGGAATTGGGCAAACGTGCCGTTAATATCCATCTCACCTATGTTCCCTATCTGAAAGCTGCAGGAGAACTCAAGACAAAGCCCACCCAACACAGTGTAAAAGAATTACAGAGCATAGGGATTCAGCCCGATATTCTCGTTTTACGAACCGAGAAGCATTTGAGCAATGATGTAAGAAAAAAGGTCGCTGCATTTTGTAACGTTGATTTAGACTGCGTCGTTCAATGCGAAGATTTACCTTCAATCTACGAAGTACCCATTGACATGCAACAGCAACGATTGGATGAGGCTATCTTGAGAAAGACGGGAGAGCCTATTGGTGCAACACCAGAATTAGGTCCATGGCGTGAGTTTATCAACCGACGTAAAAGAGCCAAAGACAGCGTCAACATTGGACTTGTTGGAAAATACGACCTACAAGATGCTTATAAAAGCATACGCGAAAGTCTCTCTCATGCAGGAACGTACAACGATTACAAGGTAAATATTAATTTCCTTAATTCAGAAGAGATAACCGAAGCCAACGTAGCAGAGAAGTTGGCACACCAAGATGGAATTGTAATTTGTCCAGGATTTGGCCAGCGCGGTATTGAAGGAAAGATTATCGCTGCTCACTATACGCGCACACACGATATTCCAACCTTCGGTATTTGCCTGGGAATGCAAATGATGGTAATAGAATTTGCACGTAACGTCTTAGGATATGCAGATGCCAATAGTCGCGAAATGGATGAAAAGACACCACATAATGTTATTGATATTATGGAGGAACAAAAGAACATTTCTAATATGGGTGGCACAATGCGTCTTGGAGCATACGAATGCAATTTAAAACAAGGTAGCCGAGTTTTTGATATTTATAAGAAAGAAAATATTCAAGAGCGCCATAGACATCGCTATGAATTTAATAATGAGTTTCAAACCGAATTTGAGAAACATGGCATGATGTGTGTGGGAAAGAACCCCGAGAGTGATTTGGTAGAGATTGTTGAAATACCAGGATTAAAATGGTATATAGGCACACAATACCATCCAGAATATCAATCAACTGTTTTGAAACCCCACCCCTTGTTCCTTGATTTTATTAAGAAAGCAATAGAAAATAAAAAGAAGTAATGGATAAAAATAACATCATTGGATTTTTACTAATTGCAGTAGTCCTTATAGGATTTAGTTGGTATAACCAACCTTCTGCAGAAGAACAGCGCGCTGCTTTCGTACAAGATTCTATAGCAGAAGCTAAAAAAGAATTAGTAGCTAAACAGGCAGCTAATCCCAACAAAGTAGACTCTGCAAAACTACGCGCTAACGCTGATACCACGTTGTCTTTTCATCAGGCTCTAAAAGGTATTGCACAAGATATCACATTAAAAAACAATAAGGTTGAACTCACTTTGAGTTCAAAAGGGGCTATCGTAAAAAAAGCCATTATAAAAGGCTATGTCGGACATGACTTGCAACATCAAAGCAATGCGGATGACAAAAATTATGTAACATTATTTGATTCAACCAGTCAAAGTCTCAATTATAGTTTAGCTACGAAAGAGGCTAATATAAATACGGCCGACCTTTACTTTGAGCCTTCATCCTACACCGATTCTACAGTCACCTTTACCGCAACATCTAAAATGGGGCAAAGCATTGTTATGCAATATCGCTTAGGAAGTGATTATTTATTACACATGAGCCTCAAGGTTCAGGGTATGGATGGAAGTTTCGCACCCAATTCACAAGCACTATATGTTGACTGGAAAGATAGAATTTTCCAGCAAGAGAAAGGTTTCTCTTTTGAGAATCGCTATGCTACACTTACCTATCATGCTACAAAAGGGGGCACAGATTATCTAAGTGAAAGTAAAGAAGAAGTTGACAAGGCTATTGAGGAACCTATTGACTGGGTAGCCTTTAAAAACCAGTTCTTCAGCGCAGTAATGATAGCTAAGAACGGATTCGAATCGAATGCATCCATGACATCAATCCCTGAAGAAAAAGGAACAGGTTATCTTAAGCAATACGGCGCAAAGCTAAAAACAAAACTTGACCCATCAGGTCGTATTCCTTCTGAATTTGAATTCTATTATGGTCCAAATGATTTCCGCATCCTACAACGCGTAGAGAAAGAAAGTACATTTGGCAAGGATTTACAATTACAACGTTTGGTTTATTTAGGTTGGCCCCTATTCCGCATCATCAACCGTTGGTTTACACTTTATGTCTTCGACTTCTTAACAGGCTTAAATATCAACATGGGAATCGTTTTAATTCTCATTACACTACTATTAAAGCTCATCACCTATCCGATGGTAAAGAAAAGCTACATGAGTAGCGCAAAGATGCGTGTGTTGAAGCCGAAATTAGACGAGGCTACAAAGCAATTTAATAAGCCTGAGGATCAAATGCAAAAACAGCAAGCCATGATGGCTGAGTATTCAAAATATGGAGTCAGTCCCTTATCGGGATGCCTACCGATGCTCATTCAAATGCCCATCTGGATTGCAATGTTTAATTTTGTTCCCAATGCCATTCAATTGCGCGGTGAACACTTCTTATGGATAAAGGATTTGAGCACCTATGACCCAATCTACGAATGGGGACATAATATTTGGCTGATTGGCGATCACATTAGTTTGACTTGTATCTTGTTCTGCGTTGCCAATGTGCTCTATACAATCATGACCATGCGCCAACAAAAGGATCAAATGGTTGGACAACAAGCTGAGCAAATGAAAATGATGCAATATATGATGTTTGCTATGCCCATCATGTTCTTCTTCATGTTTAACGATTATAGTGCTGGGCTAAACTTCTATTATTTCATTAGTTTGTTCTTCAGTGCAGCCATCATGTGGGTACTTCGAAAGACAACAAACGATGAGAAGTTGCTTGCAATGCTTGAAAATCGTTATGAAGAAAATAAGAGCAACCCAAAGAAAATGACAGGTTTGGCCGCACGTTTGCAAGCCATTCAAGAAATGCAACAAAAACAATTAGAAGAAACGCGGCGCAAGCAAAATGAACTGAATAAAAAGAAAGAAAAATAATTCATCATACATTGCAATAGATTCTATAAGAGATTGTGGAGAAATATGCACCACATTGCAACATATTATCGCATAAAAAGGTCTTAGCTTCCCAACTCTTGTAGCATCTATTGCTTTTTACCGATATTCCCATGAATAAAATTTCAAACTTGGTGCTTGCTGCAATCATACTGGCAGCACCACTATCAATGAACGCAAAGATGAACCAGACTACATCTACAGCACAGACACAACAACGCAATATGACTGCAGAGGACTTATGGCAGTTGGGACGTATGGGTGCTTCGGCGACTTCACCCGATGGAAAATACGTTGTTTATCAAGTGTCCTACTACAGCGTTCCCAACAACAACAGCCAAACTAAATTGTTTATTCAGGAACTTAATGGAAAGAATAAACGGTTGCTCACGAAGGATGATCAACGCGAAAGCGATGCTGCTTGGTTGGGAAATAAAATTGTTTTCCTACGCGGTGGCGAGATATGGTCTATGGATGTGACAGGTGAACAGCGTCAGCAACTTTCTCACACTGGTGGAAAAGTAGAAGGATTTGCTTTCTCGCCCGATGGGAAAAAAGTTGTCATGCTACAAAGTCTCCCCTATCATGGTACAATCAAAGAAACACCAACAGATCTCCCTAAGGCGACAGGTATGCTCATCACCGATATGAACTATCGACATTGGGATCATTATGTTACTGAAATCCTGCACCCATTTATTGCAAATGTTACAGGAAACAGCATTACAACAGCTACAGATATCATGGCTGGTGAGCCTTTTGAGGCTCCCGTCGCACCCTTTGGCGGTATAGAACAAATTGCTTGGAGCCCCGACTCTAAGTTTATTGCTTACACCAGTCGAAAGAAAGAGGGCGTGCAATATGCTATCTCCACCGATACAGATATTTATTTGTACGAAGTAAGTTCGGGCAAAACCACCAACTTGTGCAAGCCCGAAGGTTATGTCGCTCCACAGGTTGATGCGACAAAATCGCTTAAACATCAACAAGTCAACCAGCAACAAGGAGATATGCAAGTGGGCTATGACACCAATCCCAAGTTTTCGCCCGATGGCAAATACATTGCTTGGCAGAGCATGGCGCATGATGGTTATGAAAGCGATTTGAATCGTTTGTGCATCATGGATCGCGCTACAGGCAAGAAACAATATATCGTCAATCAGCAAAATTTCGATAGCAATGTCGACGAATATGTTTGGGCTAACGACAGTAAGAGCCTTTATTTCTTGGGTTGCTGGCACGCTTGCGTCAACGCTTATCAAGTTTCGCTTAATGGGAAAGTGACCCAACTGAGTGACGGCTGGTATGACTTTGCCCGCCTATCGACAATCGCCAACAGCAACAATTTGCTGGTGTCGCGCCATTCGATGCTGCAACCCGACGACTTATATTTGCTCTCTCCTGCCAAGGCTGAAAAGAAAAGTAAGCTCACCCAAATCACCTTTGAGAATCAAGCCCTACTAAGTCAGTTGGCTACTCCCAAATTACAACAGCGCTGGGTCAATACTACTGATGGCAAACAAGAGTTGGTTTGGATTGTATTGCCACCCAACTTTGATGCAACGAAGAAATATCCCACTTTGCTCTTCTGTGAAGGTGGACCACAAAGCCCCGTTAGCCAGTTTTGGAGCTATCGTTGGAATTTCTTCCTCATGGCTTCAAAAGGCTATGTAATCGTTGCGCCCAATCGGCGCGGTTTGCCTGGTTTTGGCCATGAATGGAATGAGGCTGTGAGCGGCGATTGGACGGGACAATGTATGGACGACTATCTCAGCGCCATCGACGATGCGGCCAACAACCTGCCCTTTGTCGACAAAGAGCGTTTAGGCTGCGTTGGAGCCAGCTTTGGTGGTTTCTCGGTTTATTATCTTGCGGGGCATCACAACAAACGTTTCAAAGCATTCATTGCCCACGACGGCGCATTCAACCTCGAAAGCATGTACACCGACACGGAAGAGGTTTGGTTCTCCAACTGGGAGTATGACGATGCCTATTGGAATGCTGATGCCACAGAAGCGGCAAAGAAGACCTATGCCAACAGCCCCCACAAGTTTGTTGACAAGTGGGATACCCCCATCCTGATTATCCACGGCGAGAAAGACTATCGCATCAATGCCAACCAAGGCATGGGTGCATTTAACGCAGCACGTTTGCGTGGCATCCCAGCCGAAATGTTGCTCTTCCCCGATGAAAACCACTGGGTGTTAAAGCCTCAGAATGGAATTCTTTGGCAACGCACCTATTTCGATTGGTTGGACAGATGGCTAACCACAAACAAGTAAATCAAAACAATACAAAAATATGACAGAATTAATTCAAAAAAAGCTCAGCGACAGCACTGGTGCGCGTTGGACAGCACTGCTCATCGTGGCCTTCACGATGATGATGGGTTACTTTATAACCGACGTCATGTCGCCACTCGAGGTGTTGCTCGAGACGCCAAAAGCCCAAGGCGGCTTAGGCTGGACGGCCGGCGATTATGGCATTTTTGCCGGTAGCTATGGTTTCATCAACGTATTCCTTTTAATGCTCTTCTTTGGCGGAATTATCCTCGACAAGATGGGCATTCGCTTCACAGGCATCATGGCTTGCAGCCTCATGGTTATTGGGGTGTTGATTAAATATGTTGGTGTTTCTGTTGACTTTGGCGATAGCCAGTTCACTCTTGGCACATTCTCTTTGCCCATGTCGGCCGCTGTGGCTTGCTTAGGCTTTGCCATTTTCGGAGTGGGATGCGAAATTTGCGGCATCACCGTTTCTAAAGTCATCACCAAATGGTTCACTGGTCACGAGCTGGCATTGGCCATGGGCGTGCAAGTGGGTTTAGCCCGCATGGGCACTTTTGCAGCCATGAGCTTCTCCTTGCCTGTGGCACGCGCCTTTGGCAACCGCGTGAGCGCCCCCGTCTTGTTGGGTGCTGTGCTGCTCATTGTGGGACTTTTAGCCTTTATTGTCTACACCGTGATGGACAGAAAGCTTGATGCTTCGGCCGCAGCCATAGACACCGAGACACAGCACAGCGCTGACGACGAAGGATTCCACTTCGCCGATTTGAAGTTTATCTTCACCAATCCTGGGTTCTGGTGCATTGCATTGCTCTGCTTGATGTTCTATGGAGGCGTGTTCCCTTTCTTGAAATTTGCAACAAAGCTCATGGTAGCCAACTATCATGTGCCCACACAATTTGCAGGCACATTACCTGGTTTGCTCCCCTTAGGCACCATTGCCCTCACGCCCATTTTTGGCATCATCTACGATAAAATTGGCAAAGGCGTAACCCTCATGCTCATTGGCAGCACCATGCTGGCTTTGGTTCACTTCATTTTCATGGTTCATCTGCTGCCCGTCGGTTGGTTTGCCGTAGTGATGATGATTGTCCTTGGCATAGCCTTTTCGCTGGTGCCCTCGGCTATGTGGCCCAGTGTGCCCAAAATCATTCCGCTGAAACTCTTAGGTTCGGCCTATGCCATCATCTTCTTCATTCAAAACATCGGCTTGAGTCTTTTCCCCGTAGCCATTGGCAAGCTCAACGAAGCCGACCCCACATTTAGCCGCATGGAGATGCTATTCATGGGCTGTGGCATCATGGCCATTCTGCTGGCCTTTGCCTTGTTGGCGTTCGACAAGAAAAAACACTACGGACTGCAAGAGGCCAATATCAAAAAATAAGTGTGGTGCGATGTTCGCCACCCTGCACACAAATGGGAGTGTTCCAACTGGAATACTCCCGTTTTCGTTGCTACATAAACCTTCTTATGACTGCCGCAACCCAAACCAGGAAGCATTGGCATAACCTTATGACTGCCACAACCCAAACCAGGAAGCATTGGCATAACCTTATGACTGCCACAACCCAAACCAGGAAGCGCTGGCATAACCTTATGACTGCCGCAACCCAAACCAGGAAGCGCTGGCATAACCTTATGACTGCCGCAACCCAAACCAGGAAGCGCTGGCATAACCTTATGACTGCCGCAACCCAAACCAGGAAGCATTAGCATAACCTTATGACTGCCACAACCCAAACCAGGAAGCGCTGGCATAACCTTATGACTGCCGCAACCCAAACCAGGAGGTATTAGCCAGAAATGATGCCACCCTTTCGCTTAAAAATTACATGTGATATTGCTGTGCGAAGGCTTCGCCCAAATCAAAGCCCTCCTGATAAAGGCGTTCCAACTTCTCTACATCGCTCTCCATTCGCCCCACTTCTAATGGACGAATGGGTCGGATGCAAACAATTTTGCCTTCGGCCTCCAAACGATCCACCAAATCGATTTGACGATTATAAACCTCATGCCGACGGCTCAAGGCCAAGCGCAAACGGGGATACTGACTGTAAACAAAGCGCGGTTGCTTGAGGTCGGGATTCGTGTCGCGCCACCCCTTATTGCGCGTGAGCACCACCACGTTGGTAGCGTGTCCCTGAGCAATAGCCCTCTCCACGGGTATGCTGTCGACAATTCCTCCATCGAGCATGGGAATGCCATCCACCGTCACAATGCTACTCACATAGGGCAGACTGCTCGAAGCACGCAGAATGTCGATAGCACGCTGGCGCGATTGCGTCTCAGTGAGATACATCGCACGCCCCGTAAGACAGTTCGTTGTCACCACTTCGAAGGTGTCGGCATGCTGAAAATATTCATCAAAATCTACGGGGATGAGATGATTGGGAAACTTATTATAGAGCAAATCGCGGTCGAAAATGCACCCCTGCTGAGCCAAATGACGCAAACCAATGTAATGATAACGCGACAGATAATCAATATTGGCTATGCGCGCGCGCCGGGGCTGCCTACTCACATAGCTCATGCCATTACACGCTCCCGCCGAAACAGCAACTACATAGCGAAAATAAATGGCATGTTTCATCAAGGCATCGAGCACACCACTTGTGAACACGCCACGCATGCCGCCACCTTCCAAAACTAACCCTGTTTGATGATTTATTTCCATCGCTAACTAATAATTTTATAGCTTTAAGCTTAATTTTATTGCAAAGATAGAACTTTTAGGCGAAAAATATATAACTTTGTAGCCAAATCAATGAAAACAAAAATGTTTGATACTGCTACTTACGTAAGACGGCGCAATGAACTCAAGAAGCTCGTTAACGAAGGTGTCGTCATTCTTTTTGGCAACAATGAGTCGCCAGTTAATTTTCCCAATAACGGTTACTACCCTTTCCGTCAAGACTCGTCATTCCTCTATTATTTCGGTTTGCAACGTGATGGACTGGTAGGCGTTATCGACATTGATAACAACCGCGACATCTTGATTGGTAACGATATCGACATTGAAGACATCGTTTGGTATGGCTCTGTTCATAGCATGCACGATATGGCACAACAATGTGGTGCCGATGAAACATTGCCCATGAAGCATCTGAAGCTCATCTGCAATGAAGCACTGCGCACACACCGCAAGATTCATTTCCTACCACCCTATCGTCACGATATAAAAATTCAAATTTTCGACCTCCTCGGAATTCATCCTACACAGCAGAAAGAGGATGCAAGTATGGATTTGATTCGGGCCGTGGTGAAAATGCGCTCCGTGAAAGAACCACAAGAAGTTGAAGAGTTAGAACGTGCTGCCGTCATTGGCTACGAAATGCATACCACAGCCATGCGCCTGACGCGCCCTGGAGTAACCGAGAAATTTGTGGGCGGACAAGTTGATGGCATCGCAAACTCATACGGAGCAATGGTGAGCTTCCCCACCATCTACACACAACATGGTGAAATTTTACACGGCAACCCTTCAATGAATAAGCTTGAGGCCGGACGCTTAGCACTCTGTGATGCAGGAGCTGAAACCATCAACAATTATTGCAGTGACAACACGCGCACGATGCCTGTCTCTGGAAAATTCTCGCAGCGGCAATTCGAAATCTATTCCATTGTTGAAGCCTGCCACGACTACACCTTAGAAGTAGCCAAACCTGGCATTCGCTATGCCGATGTCCACTTTGCCGTTTGCCGATTAATGTTTGACCGATTGAAGGATTTAGGTCTCACCAAAGGCGACACAGAAGCCGCCGTGCAAGCTGGTGCGCACGCGCTATTCATGCCACATGGTTTAGGTCACATGATGGGTATGGATGTGCACGATATGGAGAATTTAGACCAAATCAATGTAGGATTTGACGAGGAAACTCGTCCAAACCTCACGCAATTCGGTACAAATAATCTGCGCATGGGTCGCCGATTAGAAGAAGGTTTCGTGGTGACCGACGAACCCGGAATCTATTTTATCCCGGCCTTGATAGATGAATGGAAAGCCAAACAACATTGTGCTGCCTTCCTAAACTTCGATAAGATTGAGAGCTATAAAGATTTTGGTGGCATCCGAATTGAAGACGATGTGCTCATCACACCTCAAGGTTGCCGCTTTATAGGTGCACAGCGCATACCCTATCATCCAAAAGACGTTGAAGAGTTCATGGCCGCGCATCGTTCAGAATAAACAATAGATAATTGCAATTTTAACATAAATATTATATTTTGAATAAATGAAAAAAGTTTTAGTTATGGCGCTTGTAGCACTTGTAGCTTTCGGTGCACAGGCTCAAGAAAAGAAAGACAATAAAAAGAATGCTAACAAACCAGTCTTTACTACCATCAAAGAGAACAAAATTACAAGTGTTAAGAACCAGAGCCGCAGTGGTACCTGTTGGGACTATTCAACACTGAGTTTCTTAGAAGCTGAGATATTAAAGAAAACGGGGAAAACATATGACCTCTGCGAGGCCTTTGTTGCAAATAAGACATATTTGGATCGTGCCATTCAGGTGGTACGCATGCATGGCGATGCACAATTCGCTCAAGGTGGAAGCGCTTACGATCCCATCTATTGTTTAAAGCATTATGGCATGTGTCCAGAAGAAGCCATGCCACTCCCAGGCACACTCTATGGCGATTCTTTGAACAATTTCAATGAATTCTTCGCTGTCATGACACCCTATGTACAAGCTATAGCCAAAACAAAGAGCGACAAACTTTCTCCACAATGGAAAGTAGCCTTGCAAGGTATTTTAGACGCATACTTAGGTAAATGTCCCGATAGATTTACCTATCAAGGAAAGAGTTATACTCCACAAACATTTGCACAAAGTTTAGAGATTAATCCCGATGATTATGTAAGCTTCACAAGCTACACGCACCATCCTTTTTGGACTGCTTTCGCCGTTGAAGTACAAGATAACTGGCGTAATCCACTCTCATGGAACCTTCCTCTCGATGACATGATGCGCATCATTGATAATGCCGTAATGAATGGCTATACAGTTGCATGGGGAGGAGATGTTTCAGAACCAGGATTTACACGCGACGGATTAGCCTACTCCATCGACTCAAAGAAAGCACAAAGTTTGAGTGGTAGCGATATGGCACATTGGCTGAAGCTAACACGCGCTGAAAAGAAAAATGTGCTTGATTCGTTAGGATGCATCGTCCCAGAAGTAACACCTACACAGAAGTTACGCCAAGAACGTTTTGATAATTGGGAACTGACTGATGACCATGGCATGCTCATCTATGGTATCGCAAAAGATCAGAATGGAAAAGAATATTATATGGTTAAGAACTCATGGGGTGAAGTCGGCGACTATAAGGGTATGTGGTATATGACCAAAAACTATATTGCAAATAACACCATGGACTTTATGGTTAATGTGAACGCCGTACCCAAAGACATCAGAAAGAAATTAGGTATATAATTTCTTTCAATGACAAAAGAATACGAGACTTAGCTTCAGGGCTACGTCTCGTTTTTGTTTTCTGAATAATTTTGCTTACCTTTGCAGCCAATTAATTCATTATTAAGATTATAAAGAAGATGATAACACTCACCAATCTTGCAATCCAATTTGGAAAGAGAGTTCTATACAAAGATGTAAATATTAAATTCACTCGAGGCAACATCTATGGTGTCATTGGGGCTAATGGAGCTGGAAAATCAACGCTACTTAAAGCTATTAGCGGCGATCTTGAGCCCAATCATGGGACGGTGGAATTAGGACCAGGAGAACGTCTCTCTGTCTTGGAACAAGATCACTTTAAATACGACGAGTTTAAGGTGCTTGACACTGTACTCATGGGTCACCAACCGCTTTGGGAAAATATGAAAGAGCGCGAACGTCTCTACAGCAAAGAAGAAATGACTGAAGAAGATGGTAATCGTGCTGCTGAATTAGAAGAAAAATTCGCTGAAATGAATGGTTGGGAAGCTGAAAGTGAAGCTGCACAATTACTGCAGAATTTAGGCATTGGAGAGGACTTGCATCAAAAAATCGTTGGCGAATTAAGCAATACCGAGAAGGTGCGGGTCATGTTGGCCAAAGCTCTATTTGGAAAGCCCGATAATTTGCTACTCGATGAGCCTACTAATGACCTTGATTTAGACACCGTAGAATGGTTAGAAGATTATTTAGGAGAAATTGACGAGAATCAGACTGTACTCGTTGTGAGCCACGACCGTCACTTCCTTGATGCCGTTTCCACGCAAACCATAGATATCGACTTTGGAAAAGTTACAGTGTTCGCAGGTAACTATTCGTTCTGGTATGAAAGTTCGCAATTAGCATTGCGTCAAGCACAAAACCAAAAGATGAAGGCCGAAGAGAAGAAGAAACAATTAGAAGAGTTTATTCGCCGTTTCTCGGCTAATGTGGCTAAGAGTAAGCAGACCACCTCACGCAAAAAGATGTTGGAGAAATTAAATGTGGAAGAAATCAAGCCTTCAAGTCGAAAATATCCAGGCATCATCTTCCAGATGGAACGCGAACCAGGCAATCAAATTCTCGAAGTCGAAGATTTGAAAGCTGTTGATGCAGATGGAGGCGTGCTCTTCGACCATGTAAATTTCAATATTGAAAAAGGCCAAAAGGTTGTGTTTTTAAGCCACAATCCCAAAGCTATGACAGCACTTTTTGAAATCATCAACAACAACCGAACACCTGATACAGGCACATTCAAATGGGGAGTGACCATCACCACTGCCTATCTTCCACTCGACAATACGGCATTTTTCAACTGCGATTTAAATCTCATCGATTGGCTCAGCCAATATGGTGTAGGCAACGAAGTGATGATGAAAGGTTATTTAGGGCGTATGCTCTTTAGTGGAGAAGAAATCCTTAAAAAAGTTAACGTTCTGTCTGGTGGCGAAAAGATGCGCTGCATGATTGCGCGCATGCAACTACAAAATGCGAATTGCCTCATTTTAGATACTCCCACAAACCACTTAGATTTGGAAAGTATTCAGGCATTCAACAATAACCTCACACAATTTAAAGGCAATATCCTTTTCTCAAGTCACGACCATGAATTCATCGAGACTGTGGCTGATCGCATTATCGAATTGACACCCAATGGCACAATCGATAAGCTCATGCCCTACGACGAATACATTCATGACGAAGGAATCAAAGCACAACGTGCGAAAATGTATCAATAGAAAGCTAAAATCGCAAGGATGGTGTAAGTCTTGCGATGATAACCAAGTGGATGTACCTTTCTGTACATCCATTTTGCCTACAATATCTTGGCATACTATTTGCATTGATGCACAAAATAACAAATAAATAAGACAAACAATATGGCAAACTTTGAAAACCTCTCAGAAGAAGCTACAAACAAAGCTAAAGCAGAGGATAAGCAACAGACAGAGAAGACTGACAAGTCGTCAGCTTCGACTGACAAACAGGACGAAAAGGAAAAAGAAAATAAATTAAGTCCTTTAGAGCAATTGCAACAAGAGAACGAAAAGCTCAAAGATCAATTGCTACGCACGATTGCCGAATTTGATAATTTCCGCAAACGAACAACAAAAGAGAAGTCCGATTTAATCTTAAATGGCGGTAAGAAAACAGTCACGGCTATCCTGCCCGTGCTCGACGATTTCGAACGTGCCTTAGAAGATGGTAGTACCGATGTTGAAGCAGTAAAGGCTGGCATGCAAATGATATTCAACAAGTTTATCAAAACCTTAGAAAGCATGGGGGTGAAGAAAATCGACACCCAAAAAGCCGACTTCAACACCGACTATCACGAAGCTGTTGCTATGGTTCCTGGCATGGGCGATGAAAATAAGGGTAAAGTGATTGATTGTGTGCAAACCGGCTACACGATGAACGACGAGGTTATTCGGCATGCTAAAGTGGCCGTTGGACAATAAAAGTTAGACACATTATGGCAGAAAAACGAGATTACTACGAGGTGCTAGGCGTTTCGAGAACAGCAACAGACGAAGAAATTAAATTGGCTTATCGCAAAATAGCCATTAAATATCATCCCGACCGAAACCCTGACGACAAGGACGCAGAAGAAAAATTTAAAGAGGCCGCCGAAGCCTATGATGTGCTGCGCGACCAACAAAAGCGCCAACAATATGACCAATTTGGCTTTGCCGGTGCACAAGCTGGTGGCTTCGGAGCTGGCGGAATGGATATGGACGACATCTTCTCTGCGTTTGGAGACATCTTTGGAGGGCACGCAGGATTTGGCGGCTTTGCCAATGGGCAACATCAACGCCCACAATATCGTGGCAACGACCTCCGCCTCAAGGTGACTCTCTCCCTTCAAGAAGTCCTAACGGGCATCACAAAAAAATTCAAAGTGCGCAAAGACATCACTTGCAACCATTGTCATGGTTCTGGTGCCGAGGCTGGAAGCGGCAGCGAGACCTGCCCTACTTGTAATGGACGCGGTGCGGTAGTTCGCACCGTACGCACCATGTTGGGCATGATGCAAACGCAGACCGAATGCCCTGAATGCCATGGCGAAGGCACTATCATCAAAAATAAATGCAAAGAATGTGGCGGTACGGGCGTTGTCAAAGGCGAAGAAGTGGTTGAGATTAAAATCCCCGCAGGTGTTGCCGAGGGCATGATTGTCAATGTCCCTGGAAAGGGAAATGCAGGCATGCACAATGGTATTCCTGGAAACATTCAAGTGCTCATCGAGGAGCAGGCCAACGACACCTTCGTGCGCGATGGGCAAGACGTCATTTATAATCTGCTGCTCGATTTCCCCATGGCTGCCTTAGGCGGAGAAGCCGAAATCCCAACCATTGACGGAGGCAAAGTGAAAATTAAGATTGAGCCCGGAACCCAGCCTGGAAAAACGTTGCGTCTGCGGCACAAAGGACTGCCCGCCGTACAGGGTTATGGCGACGAAATGGGCGATTTGGTGGTGAACCTCAGCGTCTATGTTCCCAAAACACTCGACAAAGCCGAGAAGCAAGCTATCGAGAAACTAAAGGACAGCGACAATTTCAAAGGCGATAGCGAGACGAAACGAACCATTTTTGAACGCTTTAAGAATTATTTCACCGCCTAACACAGGTTCGGAGAAAAACAGAAAAGAGCGCATGCCGACTAACAAGCTTGTGCTCTTTTCTTATGACCATTCCCCGTGGTGTTAAAAAAGTGCTGCAGCCATACCTTTGCATCCAACCCCATGATGTGCCTTACCATGCCCGCGCAGCGGCGTTTCCATGCAGAAAACACATAAACAAATCTCCACCACACAACAATCGGGGGCGGAAATGCATCGCGCACTCCCGCCCCCTCAACTCTAAATGAATGGAATTTTATGGTTTTGGTGTCACCGTGGCCGAACCATGTTCGGCGCTGGGATTTTCGCCGTTGGCATGGCTGCCACCTGAATTATCCGCCGCACCATGCTTTTTGTTTGACGATGCTTTCGGCAAATCCTTTTCGGCCACCTCGACCAATTTCTTGCGGTTCACCTTCGTCCAAACGCTGGTTGCGCGGCCGTCGATGGTCAATCGATAGCACTTTGCAGTGCCCGAGCCGCGGTTTTCACCCGAATAATGCACCGCTTCGGGAGCTACACCCAACGTCTTGGCCAGCGCGTCGAACAGCGGCGTGAGCATCTTGCGTTGCTCTTCGATCTTCGCCGCATTGGCCTTCGCATTCGTCGTTTCGCGCTGTTTGAGCAGCGTGTGGCGGTTGTCCACCAACTGGTTGTAGCGGTTAATCAAGGCGGTGATGGCCGCCGACGGCTCGAGGTCGTCCAACGAATCGATGCGGCGCACCACGGCGTCGATGGCTTTGTCGGTGACGCGGCGCAGCGCTTTCATGTCGAACAGCTTTTTGTCGCCAGCAAATCGACCGCGGAACGCCTCATCGAACGCCTTGTTGTGGTCGCCAAGGCGCTTCACGGCACCCTCGGCATGCAGCACCTTCACGGCTTTTGCGGCCTCGGTTTCAGCCAAATCGGCCAGCAAGTTTTTCAGCCCGCCCGTCTCCTTGTCATAGTTCATCGTAGCCACACCGGCATAGCGTTTCATGATTTCGTCGATGCGTTTCGCAGCCTCCAACTCTTCCGCCTCCTCGCTGTAGAGGCCCGCGTCCACGGCGTGTTGCAGTGAATAGTAGGCCTTGTCGCGGCGATCGTCCAACTCGCGCAGCTGCGCATTCATCTCGTTTCCCTTCTTGGGGAACATCGCCTCGTCCTCGGCCT
>NZ_KK082674.1:72007-74446 GCF_000599605.1 Prevotella sp. HJM029
GTTTGCCTCCTTGGCCATGGTGAGCAAGTGATTAGCAAACTGATAGTGCTCCAAGTGCTGGAGCTCACGTTTAAAGATTTTTTTGATTTCCATTTTATTTGTTTTTATGGGTTAAAAAATTATCTTTGTTTTCTTATAGTAGTGTGAGAACGGTGGCTGTTCTCCATTGTTTTCGTTGTTTTTCAATGAGAACGGTGGGCGTTCTCGCCTGTTTTTGATGATTTTGGGGCAACTCGGTCACCGTTCTCGCTTGTTTTTATTGTTTTTGGCCGAGAACGGTCACCGTTCTCAACCATTTTTGTTGTTTTCAGTGCTTCCCGCCCACCGTTCTCACCGTTTTACAAAATGCAGGTTGAACACGGTGGGCGATTGCACTCGTTTATTTTATATTAAAACTCTACGAAGGGGAGGACATAAGCAGAATAATTATAAGTATTATAGAAGCCATTTACATAATTAGCCCCATAGCTCCAAAAATCAGCGTCCTGTTGACATGTGCTTGAACAGATAGGTAGGAAACTCTTATCCGCCGTTATAGGAGAGTTTGAAGCGCCTGCTTTGCTAAAGCCATAAGCCAATGCTGCAGATGCCCATGCTTGCATAGTTCCATTACTCATCGACTTGCGTGAGAACCCTATGGTTGCCATCATTAATTTTATTTGTCCAAGGCTTGGAAGAAACCATCGCCCGATGCCGCTGGTTGGAACGCCGGGATTATAGTTCGCTGCAAGTTTAAAAGCCGGGTATTTGTCACTACCTGCCTTTACTTCATTATTCGAACTTGTGTTCGCATCCCAAGTGTAGGCATAACCATCCATGTCTGTAAAAGCATCTGTTAGGGTAGAGAAGACCCGTTTATTGGTATAAACAATGCGCACCCAAGAAATGTGATCATAACCATCAGTAAATGGTCGTTCTTGCGATGTAGAAGCAAGATTCAATGCGACAGCGAGCCCTTTTTCTCCTGCTGTTTTGCGCCTCACTACGATGCCTATAGGCGTGCGCGTGCCTTTATCTCTAAGATATCCTGTTGTGCCATCATTGAACAAATATTTGTAGGAAGGAGTAATCTTAATATTCAACTTATAATCATCGTTAGCAGACATTGTCCCCAATTTAGTCAACGATGTTTTTAGTGTCCCCACACTATTATAATAGCATGTACCATTATAAAATTCTAATTTCATATCGGTGCCATCCCCCGGTAAAACATATAGATAAGATGTAGTACTTACACCCGTACCATAACCCTCAAGAGGAAACTCTAATATGTCTGTCCCCGGAATAACTGTTTTTGAGGTTAAATCAGCAGAATATCGAATGGCTTTTGTTGTTGTGGCAATTAATCTGCCTTTCATATTGGCAAAGCCCGCTGTAGGTTCTCCAGAACCTATCAGATTTTGCATACTAACCTGACATCGCACTGCAGGGTGTTTCATTTCTATGTCTACTTTATATTCAATGCTATTTGCAGGTATGGTGGCTGTTGTTGAACCTATAAGAGGATTGTTAAAATTCTTAATCGTAAGATTCGTGCCATCATCTTCAACGGCATCATTATAGCACACAAACTTATAGGTGCCGGGTGCCAGCACGAGTAATGAACCTGCATCGGGTATAAACGTGTATTCACCAGCCCACGGATTTGATGGTGTCGGCTTCGTTACCCACCCGATAGTACCACGCAGCACGTTGCCCACACGCAGATTGGTTGCGGGGTTTAAGGCATAAAGATTAAAATGCCCGCTATAAATATCATGTGCGCGCGTTACAGCAGTTTTCCTCTTTTGCCCCCTTTCCACACTGATCTCAGCCGTCATACCATTATCCAAATCCACCACTTGTGTGTCTGTGGGGGCTTGCACAGCACGAGTAATTTCCCTCTCTGCATTAAAATCTTGCATAGAAAGAATTATTTTTCCTTTCGCCGCAAGGTTCACTAAGTTTTGCTGGGGCTGTGCTTGCTCTTCTTCTGTGCTACACGCCGTGAAGAGACCCATAGACAAGCACAGGCTAAATAATATACCAAATGTTATCAAACTTCTTTTCATTCTTCCACCATTTTAGGGTTCAACATCTGTTTCAAGTTCATCGTCCTTCTCTTCTAGACTTTTCCAGTCCTCTTCTTTCAATTTAGGTTGCACAGAAGCGTTGCACAATCCGTTCGTATATTCCATCGGAATAACCGTGCTTTCGGGTTTTACATATACCCGCTTTGTTGTTTGTTTCTTCATTTTGTTAAAACCATTTTATGTTGTGAATTATTTAATCCTTGTTTTACATACAAAATCCGTTCATTTATGCACGCAAAAAGGGCATGCAAAAAGTTTATGAAAAACTTCTTGCACACCCTTTGGTTATAAGTGATTATGTTGTATATTACGCGCGCGTAGGAGCGGACGTTAGAATATGTGTGTGTGTGTGTGTGTGTGTGTGTGT
>NZ_KK082674.1:74485-87742 GCF_000599605.1 Prevotella sp. HJM029
CAGGCAGAAGAAAAATTCTTTTGCGCTGCGAAAGTTGCCTTATGGTGTAAACTACTCATCACTTCACTTTTTTTGTTTCGTGGGCGCAAAGTTAAATGTTTTTAGCGGAATGGCGAAATATTTTCGAAAAGAATTTCCTTTTGCGACGTTTTCGATGCGATAGAGGGTGTGCTAAACTTGGTTGCGGCGGCATCGAACAACGATTTTAGGGTTGTGGCATCGCCAAATTTTCGTTTGCTGCATAGTGCCACCTTTTTATATTTTTTACTACCTTTGCTCGGCAATGAAATATGTAGAAGTTGTTCTCCCCCTGCCTTTAGATGGCCTTTTCACCTATTCGTTGCCCGAAGAATGGGCGCAGCAGGTGGCTTGCGGCATGCGCGTGTTGGTGCCTTTCGGTAAGACGAAGCACCACATTGGCATCGTGTGGCACCTCACGGATGTGAAGCCCGACTATGAATTGAAGCCCATTCTCGAGGTGCTCGACGCGCAGCCGGTGCTCTTGAACCAGCAGATTCGCTTGTGGAATTGGATGGCCGACTACTATCTCTCGCCTTTGGGCGACATCTATAAGGCCGCGCTTCCCTCGGGCATGAAGATGGAAGAGGGCTACAAACCCAAGATGGAAACCTATGTTGCGCTGGCTCCTGCGTTTCAAAACGAGCAGGCGTTGCACTTTGCGCTGAATGCGTTGGCACGCGCCACGCAGCAACAAAGGGTGATGATGGCCTATCTTTCGCTGTCGCATTGGGATAGGCTTTCAGCCGCCATGCCGCAGCCTTCCGTCACGGCCATCACGCGCGATGAGCTGCTGAACGTGACGCATTGCAGCATGGCCACGCTCAAAGCGCTGGTTGATCGCGGCTTTCTCACCCTTTATAAGCAGGAGGTGGGGCGATTGAACAGCGCGACAACGGCGACGGATCCGCTGCATTCGCTCAACGCAGCGCAGCAAAAAGCCTACGACGAAATCAAGGAAACGTTTCAAACGAAGAACGTAACGCTGCTGCATGGTGTGACCTCGAGCGGCAAGACGGAGCTGTATATCCACCTCATCGAGCAAGCCATTAAGGAGGGAAAGCAGGTGCTTTATCTTTTGCCCGAAATCGCCTTGACCGTGCAAATCACCAACCGTTTGAAAGCTGTTTTTGGTCAACGTCTCGGCATTTATCATTCGAAATATAGCGATGCCGAACGGGTTGAGATATGGAACAAACAGCTTTCCGCTGCGCCCTATGACATTGTGATTGGTGCACGCAGCGCAGTGTTTCTGCCTTTTCAGCGGTTGGGCTTGGTGATTGTCGACGAAGAGCACGAGACAAGTTTTAAACAGCAAGAGCCTTCGCCACGCTATCATGCGCGGAGTGCGGCCATCATCTTGGCCCATCAGTATGGGGCGAAGACGCTTTTGGGCACAGCTACGCCGTCGATGGAGAGCTATAACAACGCCATCAGTGGGAAATATGGGCTCGTCAGGTTGGCAACGCGTTACCAAGACATTCAACTGCCGCAGATTGAGGTGGTGGATGTGAAGGATTTGCGGCGCCGAAAAATCATGAAGGGGCTCTTCTCGCCGCAACTGTTGCAAGCCATCGATGAGACGTTGGCTGCGGGAAATCAGGTGATTTTGTTTCAAAATCGCCGCGGATTTGCGCCGATGCTCACGTGTAAGGATTGCGGATGGGTGCCCAAATGTGCCAACTGCGATGTCTCGCTCACCTATCATAAACAGCTCAATCAGCTCACTTGCCATTATTGTGGCTTCACCTATACGGTGCCAACCCACTGCCCTGAATGTGGCAGTGAGCAGCTCACCACGCAAGGTTATGGCACCGAAAAGATTGAAGATGCCATTCAAAAGCTGT
Organism: Prevotella sp. HJM029; assembly: GCF_000599605.1. Taxonomy (GTDB): domain Bacteria; phylum Bacteroidota; class Bacteroidia; order Bacteroidales; family Bacteroidaceae; genus Prevotella. The sequence continues at coordinate 76,351 of NZ_KK082674.1, forward strand.
TCCCACAGGCTAAAATCGCGCGGATGGATTTAGACACTACGCGCACGAAGAACGCCTATGAGCGATTGATTAGCGATTTTTCGCAGGGCAAAACGAATATCCTCATCGGCACGCAAATGATTAGTAAAGGGCTTGATTTCGACCATGTGCAGGTGGTAGGCATCTTGGATGCCGACACGATGTTGAACTATCCTGACTTCCGTGCCTATGAACATGCCTTCACGATGATGGCACAAGTGAGCGGACGCGCGGGGCGGAAGGGTCGGCAGGGGCGTGTGATTTTGCAAACGAAGATGCCCGATTTGCCGCTGATTCAGCAAGTAGTGGCCCATGATTTCAACCATTTTAGCCAAGACCTGTTGGAAGAACGTGCGCTGTTTCATTATCCACCATTCTACCAGTTGGTGTATGTCTTTTTGAAACACAACAAGAACGAAGTGGTCGAAACGGCCGCGGTGGAGATGGGAAGCCGACTGAAACAGCTCTTCGGCACGCGCATTTTGGGCCCCGATAAGCCTGCTGTGGCGCGCGTGAAGACGATGCACATCCGCAAAATAGTGATTAAATTAGAACGAAATCTCGACCAAAAAAAGGTGCGTGAAGCGCTGCGGTGGGTGCAAAAACAAATGATGCAGGACAAGCATTACGCTGCCCTGCACATTTATTATGATGTTGATCCGCTGTAAAAAGCGGCCATTTTAGAGAGTAATCAATATCGAATTATGCGATAATTGCTATCGAATTACTTAGAAATTAATATCTAATCCCGCCGCAAACACGTTGTTATTGCGCGTGAAGTCGGCCTTATAGTTGCCGGCATCACCATTCACATGGCCGTAGAAGGTGTGGAAATAACCCAAGTTGAGGTTCATCTTCTCGCTCAAATGCAAGCAAACGCCCGCACCAACCGAGTTAGAATTGGCCACAAACGACTTGTCGTCCATATATTCTTTCGTCAGACCATAGCTTGTGTTTTGCCAACCTGCACTCACGGTTAAGCACTGATTAACCTGGTATTCCGCACCCGCATTGTATTCAAGTGTGCCGCGTTTCAATTTCTTCTCGCGGTGTCCGTAGCTCGTAGCGTGCTTATCGTCGAAAAAATGGAAACCCACATTGAGCTTTAAACGGTCGGTAGGCGTGTAGCCAACGCCCAAAGCTAAATAGGCAGGAATGTCATTTGCAATGGTCTTTCCATCGGAAAACTCGCCGATCGCTTCATCCATTTTGTGATCGAACTGCTGTTTGAGTAATTGCATACCGCCTGAAATTGCAGGATTTGTGAGAAGCGCTTGTGCTTGAGCGGGCGTGTAATGTGCCTCCGTAATGAGCATAGCGCCCAAGGTGGTGGGCAGGTTTCCAATGCTGGGTAATTGATTTACCGACTCGTTCTTTAGACGTATGCGCGTCTTAAACTCATATTTCGCAGCAAAATTCCATTTGCCTACTTTGTAATCAATGCCGATGATGGGGGTAAAACCAATTCCCGTTTGGTCGCAGTTCAATTGAATGTCGGCCGAAGAAGGTTTGGTTTTGTCGAGCATGGTGTAAAGTGGCACCTTTCCAACCTTGATGTTTCGCACGTAACCATAGTAGTTGCTCATGGCATAAATGCCGCGAACGCCTGCAAAAGCACTAAGCTCCGGGGTGATGCGATAGGCTGCACCGAGCGACAAACTGTAGTAATATTGGCGGCCACGCATGTAGCTTTCAAAAGCATAGGTCCCTTGATTACCAAACTTATTGGCCGAAGAAAGTCCCAATGCATTGCCTGTCGCATGGTCTAAAGCTTGTGCCAACAGATTAACTCCTTGTGCAGTTTCGCCAACAACCTTCTCGAATGAACCTAAACCATTATCGAAAGTGCATTTTCCACCGCCTCCTGTTACGCCAAACATCGCCTGGAAAGAAAACTTGTTCCAGTTGTATGCCGCTTGAATCGAAGGAATAACGGGGGCAAAAGCCTTGCCCTCGAAAGTTTTTTCCGTAGAAGGATTTTGCTGGTTGCGTGCGAAAAGAGGATATGAATTCTTAATCGTTCGGCTTTGAAAGGCCAGCTGCCAGTTGAACGACAAGTGCCAACCCGGTGACAAGAAAGCCACACCTGCAGGGTTAGCATAAACACCATCGATGCCAATGGCTGCGTCTCTGCTTAGCATGCGGTCAAAGGCTGCATTTTGATTGGTGTTGGTTAATAACCCGCCTGCAAAGGTTTGTTGTGACAACACCATTGCAGTACTTATGAAAACGAATTTTAATTTATTCATCTTTAAAATTACTAATAAAAATCTCCGCAAAGGTATTTCTATTGCTCTAAAATGCTACTATTTTAGGATATTATTTAAATAGCCTTAACATTCAAATGTCTGTTTCATGCACAAGAGTGTTGTTTTGTGCAACGCTCTGCGGTTTTTCCTTTCCCATTTTAAAGCGTAAGTTTTGTGTTTTTCAGCACTTCTAACGATGGGACAGTGTGCATCATGAAGATGAGAGTTGGAGTTGTGTGTGCTTGTGTTGCTTCAAAAATAGATCAACAATGACATTAAAAAAATAAGAACACGTGTCATCAATCATGATAGCACGTGTTCTTAGAATGCTTACTGCTGGTAAGAATGCTGTTTATTGGTTTCTTTGAGGTTGTGTAGTGTTTGTCTAACGAAAGAAATCCAGTATGGTAGCTATTGTACAGTGAACTTGTTTATTTGCAAATCCTATTTATTAGCATAATAATTCTTGGTTGATTTCACATTTCCATTCTTACTCAATGTGAGCGTTACTTGCTGTAAGGCCTTGTTGGTGTGGTCGAAAATAACGGCAGGGTTGAGTCTACGTCCTTGGAAGAAGAGTTCAAAGTGCAGATGTTCTGTTGTGGCTCTGCCTGTTCTTCCTGTTAAACCAATCACTTGTCCTGCCTTTACTTTGTCACCCACTTTCACCAAATTCTTGGACTGATGGCTATAAAGGGTTTCAAAACCATATTTGTGTTTGATGCGAATGCAATTGCCATAGCCTGAAAAAGGACTACTCCTAACGACAACACCATCAAAGGCTGCCAAGATTTTATCATTGGGAATGGTCTTGATATCAACACCTGAATGGTGGCGAGCCCCGCCATAAGGGCTGATGACATGACTTCCTGGGAGGGGATAAGCCCACTCTTCTTTTTCTAAATAGGAGAGATTCCATTTGAAAGACTCTCGGTTGCTGAATGGATTTTCCTCATCAATCTTGTCCTCTTTCTCGGGTTTATTCTTTGTCTCTGCAAGCGCTACATCTACATATTTCCCGTTTTTGGTGCACACAAGTGTCTTTTTTCTTAACTTGTGCCCATAAATCTCCACTACAACATCAGGTTTAATCTTACCACCATTAATCATGATAGAGAAGCGGCATAGGCCTTTATTCTTCTGTTTAGACGATGTGTTATCTGTCCCTACGATGGCAATACTTTGCCCAGCCTGCACCTTGTCTCCTACTTTAACAAGGTTTTGTGCATTGTTTGCATACACGGTTTCAAGTCCGTTGTCATGGCGAATGACGATGGTATTGCCATTGTTGCCCATTGTTTTTGCAAGTCGTACTGTGCCATTAAACATGGCTTTCACAACGTCTCCTTCTTTCGTTGTGATTTCAAGTGTTTGGTTATCATCGGCAAGCGTTGCCTTTCCAACAGGCAGAGGAAATGAAAAATCGTTCTTCCCCATGCTACCTAAATTGATTTGGAAGGTGTTTGAACGAGCGAAGAGACCTGGAGTTGCAATACTTATTTGTTGCTGTTCGGCGGCTGTAAATTTATCTTTTGCAGGCATAAAGGCTGTGCATAGCATGCAAAACAAACAACAGCATAATAGAGCTTTTATTTTTTTCTTCATAAGTTTAAAGTATTTAGAATGGTTAGTTGATTAACAATAAAGGGGTTGTAGCATGATACCCGAGTAAATGCGCCCCGAATGTATTCCCAATTTTCGTGCAGAAAAATAGTCTTGCGATTGCTGATAGGTACAGATGTGGCTCATGATAATGTGCTGGGAGGGAACACCTTTCTCGATGAGTTGCAGTTGATTGCATCGCGGAAGGTCAATATGCCATTTCGCTTTTTGGCATGCAATGGCCGGCATATCGAATGCGGCTTGTTGAAAATCCTCATACACTTCTTCGCCCACTTCAAACGCTTCGAGCGATATTCCTGGGCCAATGGCACCATAGAGATGTTGAGGCTGGGTGTCAAAGGCCTGGGTCATGGCGTGAATTGTCTTCTCAACAATGCGCGTAACAGTTCCTCTCCACCCTGCATGGATGGCCGCAATGGCCTGATTCTTTGCGTCATAAAGTAGGATAGGAATGCAATCGGCTGTAGAAACACCAATGCAGATGCCACGTTCTTGCGTGATTATCGCATCGACACCATCTAAATATTCTTGACGTTTCTCTGCAGGTTGTGCCAGCATCTCCAAATCAACATGGGCAACTTCTGTACCATGTACCTGGTGTGGAATGAGGATGTTTTGCGAGGGAATGCCCAAGATGTCCGCCAAAAGCTGTTTGTTTCGTGTTACATGTTCTAACGAATCTCCACAATGTTCATTAATATTGAACGCACAAAAGGTGTCTTTGCTTACACCGCCCTTACGCAAAGAGCTAAAAGCAAAGACACCTTTTGCTATGTCGTATGTGTGTAATTGTGGCCTCATTCTCCTTCCTCTACTTCATATTCAAAGTCGTCTAAGTCCTCAATATCATCTTCGTCAACAAATTCGATGTCGTCGAAGTCTGCGCCTTCGGCTTGAATTTCTTCTGCAAAGATGCGCATGTCTTTATCGCGATGCACCAAAGTATCTTCAGCAGTAATCTCTTGTAACTTGTTACTTTCGCTATTGAGTTCGCGCCACAACACATCTTTTAGTTCACTTAATCCTAAGCCTGTTACCGATGAAATGAATACTATGGGGAGGTCTTCTGGGAGCGTTTCGCAAAGCATCTCAATGAGTTCCTCGTCCAAGAGATCACTTTTTGTGACAGCCAACACACGATGTTTGTCAAGCATCTCGGGGTTAAATTGCCGCAATTCGTTGAGCAGTACCTCATATTCGTGCTTGATGTCGTCGGTATCTCCTGGCACCATGAACAGCAAAAGCGAATTACGTTCGATGTGACGCAAGAAGCGAAGTCCTAAACCTTTACCCGAACTTGCACCTTCTATGATGCCAGGAATGTCGGCCATCACGAATGATTTGTGGTCGTGATAAGCCACAATGCCTAATGAAGGTTCTAAGGTGGTGAAGGGATAGTTGGCGATTTTGGGACGAGCGCTCGACAAAGTTGAGAGCAATGTTGATTTCCCTGCATTGGGAAAGCCCACCAATCCGACGTCAGCCAGCAGCTTAAGCTCCATGATAATCGTCAACTCTTCCATGGGTTCTCCTGGTTGTGCGTAGCGAGGGGCTTGGTTTGTTGATGTACGAAACTGAAAGTTTCCCAAGCCTCCGCGTCCACCTTTGAGCAGAAGTACTTCTTGCTTGTCGTAGGTTACATCACAAATATATTTGCCAGTTTCAGCATTATAGACCACCGTGCCGCATGGAACATCTATGTAAACGTCTTTCCCATTGGTGCCATGGCATTTATCTCGTCCACCATTTCCACCATGTTCTGCATAGATATGGCGCTGGTATTTCAGATGAAGTAGTGTCCAATAATTGTGATTACCCCGCAGATAGATGCTGCCTCCATTACCTCCATCCCCGCCATCTGGCCCACCATTGGGCTGATATTTCACGTGACGGAGGTGCATAGAACCTCGTCCGCCCTTACCAGAGCGGCAATAAATTTTAACGTAGTCGACGAAATTGGAGTCAGCCATGCTATACTTTGCAGATAGATTTTATTCAGAAAGTTGGTCTATCTCGTTGGCAATGCGCGCAAAAATATCATCCACGGTTCCTAAACCCTCTACATGATGGTGCACACCATCCTTTTTGTACCAGTCAATTAAAGGTGCCGTTTGGGTGTGGTACACATTCAAACGTTTTTTAATTGTCTCCTCATTGTCGTCACTTCTGCCGCTCTCTTTGCCACGACTAATTAAGCGTGCCATTAATTCTTCTTCTGGAACGGAGAGCTCAATCATTGCAGCTATCTTGTGACCTCGCTCTTGAAGCATCTTTTTCAGTGCTTCAGCCTGAGGTGTTGTGCGTGGGAAACCATCAAATATAACACCCTTATGATCGCTACCAAAGCTATCATAAACATGAGCTAAGATATCAACCATCAGCTCATCTGGAATTAATTGCCCATTGTCAATATATCCCTTTGCCGTTTTTCCAAGTGCTGTTCCGTTCTTAATCTCGTTGCGTAGCACATCACCTGTAGAGATATGGCCAAAGCCATACTTCTCAATCATCTTGTCACTCTGTGTGCCTTTTCCTGCACCTGGAGCGCCAAAAATAACAATATTCTTCATTATGATTTTATAAAATAATACTAACTGAATCTTCCTTCTTTAGGGTTCAACCACGGTATAAATATCGCGGAGCTGACGACCTTGCTGGTCATAGTCTAAACCATAGCCCACAATGAAATCATTAGGGATTTCCATTGCGGCATATTCAATGTTGAGTGGCACTTGTAACTTTTCGGGTTTCAAGAGTAATGTGCAGATATGTAGTGATTCGGGATTGCGCGTTCCTAAGGTTTCTAACATTCGTTTCATCGTGTATCCTGTATCTACAATATCTTCAACAATCACCACAGTACGCCCAGTTATGTCTTCATTTAGTCCTATCACTTCTTTCACTTCTCCTGTAGAAATGGTGCCTTGGTAGGACGCTAACTTTACAAAAGAAACTTCACAAGGAATGGTTATATTGCGTAATAAGTCGGCAGCAAAAACAAAAGAACCATTGAGCACAGCCAGGAATAGAGGATTCTTGTCAGCCATGTCATGATTAATCTTCTCTGCAACGGTTTTTACACATTGCAAAATCTCTTTCTCAGGAATAAACGTCTTAAACGTTAAGTCCTTGATTTTGATGATACTCATAGGTGAGAATAGAATTAATTTGTTGCAAATTTACTAAAAATATAGGAAACGCTCTCTACCAATTAGCATTAATTTTGTATTTTTGCAGCAACTATAACGATTAGTATGAAGATATTCAACAGTGCTCAAATCCGTGAGCTCGACAACTATACCATCGCCCATGAGCCTATTGAATCGATTGAATTAATGGAGCGAGCCGCTAAAGCTATTACTTATAACATCATGCAAACATGGACCAACAAAACACCATTTGTTGTATTTGCAGGGCCAGGAAACAATGGTGGTGACGCGCTTGCAGTGGCAAGAATGTTGGCTATGAGTGATTATGTAGTTAGCGTTTATGTCTTCAATATTCACAACCATCTTACGGAAGATTGCGAAAAGAATAAGCAACGGGCACTCGATAGCAAAAGATTAAAAGATTTTCATGAAGTAGTTGTTGATTTCGAACCACCCAAGTTAACAGCTGATATGGTAGTTGTTGATGGTTTGTTTGGTAGTGGTTTAAATAAACCTTTATCGGGAGGCTTCGCTTCTTTGGTAAAATATATCAATCAAAGTCCTTCAAAAGTAGTAAGTATTGATTTGCCTTCAGGCTTGATGGCCGAAGATAATACCTATAATGTGTGGCAGAATATTATACAAGCAGACTATACTTTTACCTTGCAACAATTGAAACTGAGTATGCTCTTGGCTGATAGTCAGCCCTATTTAGGCGAGGTTCGGGTGTTGGATATCCGACTTTCTCCCACTTATATTCAAGAGACCATAGCACAGTATCAGTTGCTTGAAGAGCAAGATGTACGTAGTCGTTTGCGCCAGCGTTCTCCTTTTGCGCATAAAGGTGATATGGGCACAGCCCTTTTGATTGCGGGATGTTATGGTATGGCAGGTGCAGCTGTGTTGGCAACGCGAGCTTGTTTGCGATCGGGAGTAGGAAAAGTTATCGTGCATACCCCTAAACGTAATTATGGAATTATGCAAACCAGTATTCCAGAGGCGGTGTTGCAGATGGATAAAGAAGAAACGATTTTCTCAGAACCTGTAGAAACCGATGACTTTGAGGCTGTCGGTATGGGACCTGGATTAGGTAAGAATGAGACAACAGCTATCGCTCTCATTGCTCAAATTCGGCGCACACAATGTCCCATGGTGTTAGACGCTGATGCCCTAAATATCTTGGGCAATCATCGTGCTTGGATGCAACAGCTACCCGAAGGGATGATTTTTACCCCTCATTCGGCAGAGTTTGACCGCTTAGAAGGGATTGCCTCAAATGGTTGCTACGACCGTCTTTTAAAGGCAACTCGCTTGGCAGAGCGTATACATGGCTATGTTCTACTCAAGGGTCACTACTCAGCTTTGTGCACACCCGAAGGAAAAGTGTTCTTTAATCCTACAGGAAATGCAGGCATGGCTACAGCAGGTAGTGGTGATGTGTTGTTAGGTATCATAACAGGTTTATTAGCACAAGGTTATAATCCCAAAGATGCTTGCCTTGTAGGAATGTATCTTCATGGTTTGGCGGGTGATTTAGCCGTGCGTGATTTGGGCGAAGAAAGTCTTTTGGCTTCGGATATTATAACCTATTTGCCTAAGGCTTTTCTACGTATTCGTGAATAGAAATTATTATAATATGAAAAAAATATGGAGTTTATGGCTGTGCCTTCTATGGGTTGTGGGGCATGCACAAAATGTAGCAGAAGGCGTTACTTATTGTCTGCCTAAAACGGCTATACAGGTGCGTTTGCTGGTAGAAAAAACGGTTTATACGCCAGGTGATTTGGTGGCCTATGGTGAAAAATACCTCAAATTACAGCAGGTAGGTTTCGAACCTTCGACCACTTATCGCATCGTGCAAGCGAAGATGTTGCCTGTAGGCATTGCCGATACAACGAAGCAGCACACGGTTTTGTTGGATAAAAAGCATAGTATCATACGGGTTGATCGCAATCCTGCAGGCATTTTGTTGGCTATTAATGCTACAGGTAAGGAACCTGCGTTACCCACACCTTTTGTTTCGGCTCCGAAAGCATCTCCTTTAAATCCACGCGATTTTATGAATGCTGACATTCTTTCAGCTGGCTCAAAAGGAAAAATGGCGGCTCTCATCGCATCTGACATTTATGAAATTCGAGATAGTCGCAATCAGCTCATGCGTGGAGAAGCTGATTTTATGCCGAAAGATGGCGAGCAGTTACGACTGATGACGGATAACTTGAATCGTCAGGAGCAAGCCTTGTTACAGGAGTTTAAAGGTACAACGGTGCGAGATACTGCTGAAATGGTGCTCTCTTTTGTGCCACAACCCAATGTAATGCGCCACACCTTGTGTCGTTTTTCCGACCATGCGGGCATCTTAGATGCTAATCTTGTGGAAGGACAACCACTCATGGTTCACGTGCAAGACTTACACCAAGTAGCAACACTTCAGCAACCTGTGGATGCAAAGAAAAGCAAAGAAGATATTGGGGTGTATGTGAATTTACCTGGAAAAGTGAAACTCTTGCTCTATGATGGAAATGTCTTGTTGACGCAACTTGAAACTCCTGCGGCACAGTTTGGACGAACAGAAGCCATCAGTAGCGAACTCTTTGGCAAGAAATTCACGATGCATATTCGCTATGATGCGGCTACGGGTAGTGCTATCCAGTTTGAGGTAGAGCCTTTGCAATGATGTTGTTTGGCAACCTTCCTAACTAATTGGTTGCTAAAATGCCATAAATGATACATTAAAAGCTATGCTTTTGCCTGGTAAAGTGGTGCAGATTGCACGATAATCGCTATCACTTTATAATGCAAAAGCATAGCTTTTTCTTTGCATTTCATTTACAAATGAGAAACTTTCTTTTTGGGATGGAAAGGGTATCAAATGAAGTAATTAAAAGATTTTTTGAGAAATAGGTTGATTATTGGAGCATAAAACTTTGTATTAAATTTGCGTTTATTCTGTATTTGTCTTAAATTTGCAGCGAAGTATATTTTTAAGCGTAAATAAATTAGAGATTTATGAAAAAGTATTTAGCAGAAATGTTTGGCACGATGGTGCTTGTTTTGATGGGCTGTGGTGTAGCTGTAAGCCTCAGTTGTAATTATGCTGAGCCTGCAACAGTAATTGGTACGGCGATGGCTTTTGGCCTATCAGTAGTGGCTATGGCCTATACTATAGGCGGAATTTCTGGTTGTCACATCAATCCAGCTATCACTTTGGGTGTGTTTCTTTCTGGGAAAATGTCAGGAAAAGATGCTGTTGGCTATATGATAGCACAGGTTGTGGGGGCATTTATCGGTTCAACCTTACTCTATTTGCTCACGCAAAATGCAGGACTAATAGGTACTGGTGCCAATGATTTGCAAGATGCTGGCGTGACAGTTGTTGGTGGTCTTTTGGCAGAGATTATTTTTACGTGCGTATTTGTATTGGTCGTTTTAGGCGCAACTTCAAAGACTAATGGTGCGACAAATAATTTTGCGGGCTTAGCTATTGGTCTAAGTTTGATTTTAATCCATCTGGCTTGTATTCGTTATACGGGTACATCTGTAAATCCTGCACGTAGTATTGCGCCTGCATTTTATGCTGGTGGCAGTGCATTGCAGCATCTTTGGATTTTTATTGTTGGGCCATTTATTGGTGCGTGCTGTGCTGCCGGGATATGGAAAGTAATCGAAACCGAGAAATAGTATAGCAGTATTCTGCCGGGTTGGTGTGTGAAATGAATAACCTACCCGGTAGATATTCCCATCTTTAGGCATCGTAAATGGGACTGTACATCTTTTTATACATGAAACACATGGGTGTTTTTGTTAAGCAATGAGTTATTTTACATGAAGAAAACAACACTAACCAATCGCCAATATTTTGTGCCTTTCGTGCTCATCACTTCATTGTTTTTTCTATGGGGTTTCGCACGAGCGATATTAGATTTGCTGAATAAACATTTCCAAAACACGTTAGATATTAGTATCACACAGTCATCCTTCATACAAGTGACGACGTATTTAGGTTATTTTATCACGGCCATACCTGCAGGATGGTTTATCAATCGTCATGGTTATCGGTTGGGAGTGGTGTTGGGTTTGCTGTTGTTTGGTTTTGGATCACTATTGTTTATTCCGCTTTCCGCTCTCCATTCTTTCAACACATTCCTCATCGCTTTATTTATCATAGGGTGTGGTTTAGTGTTTTTAGAAACCTCAGCCAATCCTTATGTGACAGAGCTAGGTGCAAAAGAAACGGCTACAAGTCGATTAAATTTTTCGCAATCTTTCAATGGCTTAGGTAGTTTGAGACCTCTGCAAAACCCCTTCTACAATTTGTCATTCTTAAATATTCTTTGTACCTTTATCGTATGA